>NZ_JAEBDZ010000038.1:0-82379 GCF_046548675.1 Amycolatopsis sp. cmx-8-4 | reverse complement strand
TCCCGCGCCGGCTTGGACTCACGCTTACGTGGACTCACAAGGTCCGATGTCATCACTCACAGTGCCCATCCCGCCGGACCTTGGCCCGGCGTGTCGGACCGGAAACACCGATCTTGGAACAGTCCCGCAGGTCCCGCTGCGAAGGCCGGAGCGCTGTGACGGGAGCGTCGACTCGCGTGATTCAGAGGTCGACACGCGTGATTGGGAGGTCGACACACGTACCTGGAGGGTCGGGTTGCGTACCCAAGCGGTCGGGTCGCGTACCTGGGGGGCGAGGGGCCGGCGGGTGGGCTCGGCTGGGGTGGGGCGGTGCGACTGGGGTGGCGGCTGGGGTCAGGTTGCGAAGTCCCAGCGGGTTGCGCCGTGGGGTTCGGCCGAGGCCAGGCCGATGGCCCGGTGCAAAGAGAGGCGGTACAGGGGCCAGGGCGCGGGTCCGGCGCTCGGGGCGCTGTACGGCGCGGTCAGGGCGGCGCCGTCCGCGGTGGCCGGCCAGCCGCCTTCGCGGTAGACCGCCGCCACTCGCTCCACGACGGCCGGGTCCGTGACCTGGACGGCTTCGCCCTCCAGGGTGAGGTCCAGGCCGCGCAGCCGCACCGACACGGTGCACGCCGGGTTCGCCGCCAGGTTGCGGGCTCGGCGGGTGCCCGGGCCGGCCTTGAAGTACAGCGCGTCGTCGACCCACACGGCGCCGACGCCGGCCGCGTGCGGCCGCCCGTCGGGGCGCACCGTCCCCACGAAGAACGTCAGGTCGGCCGTGGGGGTGTCGGCGGCGAGGATGTCGCGGGCCCGGCTCCACGCGAGCGCGGCGGACCCGTACTGGTCGAGGTTCTTGGTCTTGATCGGCTCTGTCATACCTCTGCGTCGAACGAGCTCACGCCGATTCGACACGCGGCGAGAGTTCGGGCGCCGCCGGGGTCCTCGTCGCTGGTCGCGGGCACGATCGCCAGCTCGTCGACACCCGCCGCGGCGAAGTCGGCGATCTTGCGCGCGATGTCGTCGCGGGAGCCGAGCAGGCCGACCGCCGCGATCGCTTCCACCGGGACCGCCGCGAGCAGCTCGCGCGGGTGCGGCCGGGTGCGCGCGAAGCCGACCAGGTCGCCGAAGCCCTCCGCGCGGAACATGTCCGCGTAGCCCGGCGCCGCCAGGTAGCCGACGACGCCCCGGCGCAGCTGCTCGATCGCGGCCGGCGACGGCTCCAGCGCCCCGACGACCCACGCGGCCACCGGCGGCGGCGTGGTTCCGGCCCGCGAAGCAGCCGCATGCAGACCCTGCACCAGGGCGGCCGCGGCGGCCGGGCTGACCAGGTTGACCACCATCCGGTCGGCGTGCCGGGCCGCGACGTCCAGCGCGCGCGGGCCGAACGCCGCGATCGTCAGCGGCGACTTCGGCGCGGGCAGCCGCAGCCGGTAGCCCCGCGAGCCGACGACCGAGCCGTCCACAGCGGACTTGGCCCCGTCGAGGAGCTGCCGGACGGCCACCGCGGACTCCTCCAGCGCCGTCGCCGCGCGGTCGCGGGACCGGCCGTGCCAGCCGCGGACCACGACGTCGCTGGACGTCCCGAGCGCGACGCCGGTCTCGCGGCCGGTCAGGGCCGCGACCGACGCGACGCCCATCGCGATCGTCGCCGGGTCCCGGACCGTCACCGCGAGCGGCCCGAAGGTCAGGGAAAGCGACGTCGCCGCGCCGATCGCTGTGCCCAAGGCGAACGCGTCCCACGTCGCCATCTCGCCGATCCAGAGTTCCGGGTACCCGGCGGCCTCCGCCGCGCGCGCCGTCTCCAGCGCCTCTTCCGGCGGCCTGTCCTGCCACAACCCCAACGACACCGAAAGCCTCACGCCGCACGCTCCACGAGTACCGCCGTCCCCGATCCGGCGGCGCCGCTGACCGCCGTGACACCGTAACGCCCGCCGCGGCGGGTCAGCTCGTCGACGCAGCCTGCCAGCAGGATCGCCCCGGTGGCGCCGAACGCGTGGCCCATCGCGATGGTGCCGCCGTTCACGTTGAAGACGTCGTCGCCGAAGCCGAGATCACGCCGGATCTTCAGGCACAGCGCGGCGAACGCCTCGGCGAACTCGACGACGTCCACTTCGGACGGACGCACGCCGTGCCGGTCCAGCAGCCGCGAGAAGGCCAGCTGTCCCGACAGCAGCATCCGGATCGGGTCGCTGCCCGCGGTCACCGAACCCAGGACGTTCGCCCGCGGCGCCAGCCCCAGCCGCGAAGCCGCCTCGGGAGAAGCCAGCAGCACCAGCCCGGCGCCGTCGGCCAGCGAGGGCGACGTCCCGCGCGTGTGCAGGCCGCCGAACGACGACGGCAGCTCGGCCAGGGCTTCGGCGGACGTCGTCGGCCGGACGTGTTCGTCGTGCGCCAGCCCGGCGACCGGGACGAGCGACTCCTCGTACCGGCCGTCTTTCCAGGCCGCGGCGGCGAGCTGCTGCGTCCGGAGTCCGTAGGCGTCCAGTTCCGGGCGCGTGAAGCCCTCGTCGGCGGCCACCAGGTCGGCCGCGACGCCCATGTTGCCCGCGCCGAACCGCTCTTCGGTCCACAGTGGACCGCCGTCGGTGAACATCGGGACGCGCGAAACGGACTCGACGCCGCCCGCCACCACGACTTCCGCTTCGCCCGCGCGGATCAGCGCCGCGCCCACCGCGACGGCGTCCAAACCGGACGAGCAGAACCGGTTGACCGTCATCCCGGCCACCGACACCGGCCAGTCCGCCGCCAGCACCGCCGTCCGCGCCAGGTTCGCGCCCTGCTCGCCGGTCTGCGACGCGCACCCCAGGATCACCTGGTCGACCACCGCGGGATCGAGGCCGCGCGCGACCAGCGCGTCCAGCAGCGAAGTGACCAGCGACAACGGCGGCACCGAGGCCAGCCCGCCACGCGGGGACGCCTTGCCGCGCGGTGTCCGCACGGTCAGCAGCACCGACGCCGTCATCGCGTCACGATGGTCGTGACGACCGTGGTGAACGACCCGCCGACGTTGAGCGTCAACGCCGTCCGCGCGCCGTCGACCTGGGTCTCGCCCGCGGTGCCGGTCACCTGGCGCGCGGCGTCGTGCAGCATGCGGACGCCGGTGGCGCCGACCGGGTGGCCGAGCCCGAGCAGGCCGCCGCTCGGGTTGATCCCGGCCGTGTCGAGGCCGCCGTCGGCGATGAACTGGCCACCGTCACCCGGCGGGGCGACGCCGAGGTGCTCCAGCGCGACGAGCCCGGTGATCGTGAAGCAGTCGTGCAGCTCGACGACGTCGAGCGCGTCCGGCCCGGGCACGTCCGCGCGCCGGTAGGCGTCGACGACGGCGCCGCGCAGCTGCGGGAACAGGTACTCGCCGCCAGTGGCGAGCTTCTCGGTGAGCCCGATGTGCGCGGTGCGGTGGCCGAACCCGGCGATGCGCGGGAAGTCACCGCCCAGGCGCTGCGCGAACGCCGGCGAAGCCAGCAGGACCGCCGCGGCGCCGTCGGTGATCCGGCCGCAGTCCTGCTTGCGCAGGCTGCCCTCGATGACCGGGTTCAGCTCGTCGTCGGCGCCGAACGCGCCGGCCGGGAACTGCCAGTCGCGGGCCTGCGCGAGCGGATTCCGCGCCGCACGAGCGAAAGCGTGCTCGGCGAACTGCCCGAGGTGTGCGGGATCGAGGCCGTAGCGCGCGTCGTAGGCGGTGGCGACGTCGGCGAACAGCGCGGGCCACGGGAACTTCGCGGCGACGGCTTCGTGCCCGGCCCACGCGGCGGACCCGAGGTACTCGGCCGCGCGCTGCCCGTCGGTGTTGCGCATCAGCTCGACGCCGACGACGAGCGCGAGGTCGTAGCGCCCGGACTCGAGGTCGGCGCAGGCGGCGAGCACCGCCGTGCTGCCGGACGCGCACGCGGCTTCGTGCCGGGTGCTGGGCACGCCGTCGAGCTCCGGGACGGCCGCCACCAGCAGGCCCCCGAGCTGGGCCTGCCCGGTGAACAGCTCCGCGGCGAGGTTGCCGACGTGCGCGACACCGACGTCCGCCGCCGACACGCCGGCGTCGGCGAGCGCCGCGGGCACGACCTCGGCGAACATCTCGAAGATCCCGCGCCCCTCCTTCGCGAAGTTGCGCGCGAAGTCGGTCTGCGCCCCGCCCAGCACGAACACCGTCATGGCCTCACTCCAGACTCTCCCGCAGCTGCCGTTTCAGGATCTTCCCCACCGGGTTGCGGGGCAAGGCCTCCGCGTACTCCAGGCGTTCCGGCAGCTTGAACGCGGCGACCTTCCGCTCGCGCAAGTAGGCCACCAGGTCCTCGAGCGACGGCTTGCGCTCCACCGGCACGACGACCGCGCACACGCGTTCGCCCATCACCTCGTCGGGCACGCCGACGACGCCGACGTCCGCGACGTCCGGGTGCCCGGCCAGCAGGCCCTCGACCTCGGCGGGCGAGATGTTCATCCCGCCCCGGATGACCAGGTCCTTCGCGCGGTCGACGTAGCGCAGGAACTCGCCGCGCTCGCCGGCGATCTCGAAGACGTCGCCGGTGCGGAAGTGCCCGTCGTCGTCGAAGGCCGACGTGTCGAGCGGCTCCCCCAGCTGCGTCAGGTACCCGGCGAAGACCGTCGGCCCGGCGATGTGCAGCACGCCGGGCTGACCGGGTTCGGTCACGTGCTCACCGCTCACCGGGTCGTGCAGCCGCACCGACGTCCAGCCGGCAACCGGGGTCGACCAGGTGACGTCGGCGGCGTAGTTCGGGAAGAAACTCGCGCGCTGATCCGGGTCCGGCAGGTCGATCGGCCCGGACAGCAGCGCGGTGCCCTCGTTGGAGCCGAAGAAGTTGATGATGTCGATCCCGTGCCGCTCGGCCCAGGTGCGGACCAGCCACGGCGAGAGCGGCGCCGAGCCGGAGCCGATCTGCCGCAGCGCCGAGAGGTCCACTCCGGACAGGATCTTCTCGTTGTGCAGCAACATGGTCAGCAACGCGGGCGGCGCGAGCGTGTACGTGACGCGCTCGGCCGCGAGCTGGCCGAGGAACACGGGCAGGTCGAACGGGTGGTGCGGCACGAACACCGCGCCGGTCTGCAGCCACGGCAGGAACATCCCGCCGATGCCGGCCATGTTCGTCATCGGGAACGGCGACAGCAGGACGTCGTCGCTCGTGAGGCCGGCGGCCTGCGCGCAGCCGCCCGCGGTGGCGAGCCAGTCGCCGTGACAGCGCGGGACCGCCCTGGGCTCGGCTTCGGTACCGGACGTCCAGCAGATCGTCACGCAGTCGTTGACGTCGATGTCGAGTGTGGACAGGTATTCGTCCAAAGCGGACTTGTCCGCCGTGGACAGTGGTTCTTCGGGCCAGGCCAGCGCGCCGGCCGGTTCGTCGTCCCCCCGGGCGACGACGAACCGGACCGACGGCGCCGCAACGCCCAGCCCAAGGGCCGCCCCGGCGAGCTCGTGCTCGCCGTATCTGGATGCGGTGATCACCCCGACGGCCCCGGTGCGCCGGCACATCGGGCCCATCTCGTGCTCCCGGTAGGACACCGGGAACGGGGTGACGATCGCGCCGATCCGCACGATCGCGAGGAACGCCTGGACCAGGGCCGAGCAGTTCGGCAGCTGCACGGCCACGACGTCTCCTGCTCGCACCCCTCTGGCGAGCAGGAACGCGGCCAGGACGTCGACACGTTCGTCGAGCCGGTTCCAGGTCCACCGCACCGGGTCGCGTCCGACCAGTGCGGTGGTGTTCGGTGGATCGACCAGCGCGAGACCCTCCGGGTCGGCACTGACCCGCTCCTTCACGAGCCGGTCGATCGTCTCCGCACTCCACCATCCCCGTGCCCGGAGATCCCGGGCACGACCCTCTCGATGGCATCTCATGCGCGGAGGCTGTCCAGCTGGTCCGCCCGGACCCACGTCGCGTGGAATCCGAGTGGAACCCGCTGGGGTAGCAGGACCCTGGCCACGGGTCCGGCAGCGAGATCGGCGGCGTCGAAGATGTCCAGTTCCGAGCGTCCCTCACGCTCGTCCTGCACGAACGTCACCAGATAACCGTCCGCCGAGTCGACGGATGCGCCATCGCGGGGTGCGAAGGGCGCCTCACTGCCCCACCGACCGGGACCGAACCGGTATTCGGTCTTGGAGCCGGCAAGATTGTCGTAGCGCACGAGCCCGTCGAACTTCAGCGTCGACTCGGGCGAGATGTGCACCGTGTAGGAGTACCGGTTCCGCGTGCCGACGCCCCGGGCGTCGACGGTCGGGAACTCGGTGTTGGCGTCGTCGAGCGGCGTCTCCGTGCACGCGCCGGTCCGCATGTTGAAGCGGTAGCGGTGCAGCTGGGCGTCGAGCCGCAGGTAGGAGAGCATCTTCGCCAGCGGCGTGTGCGCGTCGGCCCTGGGCTGCGGCTTGCTCACGCGGCAGACGTCGAGGACGACTTCGTCGCCCTCTTCCCAGGCGTTGACGACGTGGTAGATGTAGCACGGGCCGGCCTCGAACCAGCGGATCTGGCTACCTTCCCCGTAGCGTGGCATGACCCCGAACCGGCTCGGCATCGAGCGGTCGAAGTGCAGCTTGTGGCGGCCCTGCTTCGCGGCCTGGAGGTCCTGGACCAGCGGCAGGTCCATCAGCACCGCGTAGTGCTCGGTGATGGCCATGTCGTGCGGCAGCCGCGGGCCGGGCAGCTCGATCTCGGTGGTCTTCACGACCTGGCCGTCCGCGCTGATGACGCCGTAGCGCAGGTAGGGCGGGCGCGGGCCGTAGTCGAACCAGAACAGCTCGCCGGTGGCCTCGTCCACCTTGGGGTGGGCCATCATGTCGCCGACCAGCGTGCCGAGGAAGTCCTCGGCGCCCAGCGTCTCCAGGGAGAGCGGGTCGACGCCGTACGGCGAGCCGCACAGGTACCAGGTGGCGAGGATGCGGCCGCGGTGGAAGACGACGTCGGTGTTGGCGTTGTCCTTCAGCCCCAGGCCGTGGCCGTTGCCGAAGGGGTTGCCCTTCGGGTTCTCCATGACGCCGGTCCAGAGGCCCTTGCCGGCCTCGGACTCGGCCTCGAAGGCCTTGGTGCGGACCCAGCGGTTGCGGTAGCGGGCCTTGCCGTTCTCCAGGTGGACGGCGTGAATCATGCCGTCGCCGTCGAACCAGTGGTAGCGGCCTTCCGGGGCGAACCGCGGGTTGGGGCCGTTGCGCAGGTAGACGCCGTTGAGGTCCTTCGGGATCTCGCCGATGACCTGCAAGTCCGCCGCGTCGATCTCGGTGCCGACCGGGGCGTAGACGCCCAGGAGGTAGGGGTTGGCCTCGTCGCCGTCCGCCGTCCGGGCCACCATCAGCGGCTGTTCGGAGGTGCTGGTCATCGGGCTTCTCCCTGGTTCTCGGGCTCACCGCGCTGGCTGATGGAGACGAGACTATGATTTGTGTAGCCAGGTGTCAATAGGCTTCTTTTCCTGTAGCCAGGTGTACGCTCGGCGACGAAGTAACAAGGGGGAACACACGTGACGGAAGCGACTGCACAGCGCGTGCGACCTGCGGGGGATCCTCTTCGCAGAGCGCTCGAGGTCGTCGGCGACCAGTGGACGCTGCTGATCCTGCAGAGCCTGTTCCTGCGCTTCCGGCGGTACGAAGAGCTGCGCCTGCGGCTGGGCATCTCCCCGACCGCGCTGTCCGGGCGCCTGCGGGACATGGTGGACGCGGGCATGCTCGTGCGCGTGCCGTACCGGGACGCCCGCCGGACCCGGCACGAGTACCGGCTCACCGAGCGCGGCCTCGAGCTGTGGCCGCTGCTGATCTCCATCTGGGCCTGGGAGCGCGAGTGGGTCGACGGCCGCCGCGAGGTGCTGCCGACGCTGATCCACCTCGACTGCGAGCTGACTACATCAGCGCCCCTCGGGTGCGGCGCCTGCGGCCGCCGGGTGGACGCGCGCGACGTCCGCGCCGAACGCCTCGACAGCACCGGCGTCGCCGCCGCGACGGCGTCCAAGCGCTTCCGCCGCAAGGACGCCGAAGGCCTGGCCGGCGACCCGCTGATGTTCTTCCCGGACACGATGGAACTGCTCGGCGACCGCTGGTCGACCGGGCTGCTGGTGTCGGCGCTGCTCGGCGCGCGGCACTTCTCGGAGTTCGAACGCGAGCTGGGTATCGGGCCGAGCGTGCTGTCGGCCCGGCTGAGCAAGCTCGTCGAGGTCGGCGTGCTGCGCACGGGCACGGCGGCCACGCGCACGGACGCGCGTGACTACCGGATGACGGCCAAGGGCCTGGCCTTCTTCCCGGCACTGGCATTCATCGCCGAGTGGTCGCGCGGGTTCGAGGTCACCGGCCAGGAGCCCGACATCACGCTGAACCACGTCGAATGCGGCAACCGGCTGCGGCCGATGCTCCTGTGCGACCATTGTGGCCGTCCCCTGACCCGCAAGTCGGTGCAGTTCGGCGGAGTACCGACGCCCAAACGGTGACGGCGTGACCTAATCGACTCGCCATTCGCTCCGGCCACTGCCAGGCTGGAGTGGTCACACGTCGTCAGTTCCGGAGGTAAGCATGAGTGAACCGAATCCCTCGCCCAGCGGCGAGGAGGAGGACGACGTCAAGCGCAAGTTCCGCGAGGCGCTGGAGCGCAAGCAGGCGCACGCGCGCTCCGGTGCGTCGAACGAGAGCGGTGGCGGCAAGAACCAGCACGCCCACGGCCCGGCGGCGAACAAGCGCACGTTCCGGCGCAAGAGCGGCTGAGATCTCCCTGCCGAAGGCCCCCATCGCTCGCGGTGGGGGCCTTCGGCGTGTTCAGGGGTTTCCCGTGTCTTCGATCCGGGCGGCACCGCCCCGCACGCGCCCTCGATACCGTGCGGGGATGAAGAACTGGGCGGGCAACCACCACTTCGGCGCGGACCGGATCGCCCGGCCGGGCAGCGTCGACGAGCTCCGGAAGCTGGTGGCGGACGCGCCGAAGGTCAAGGCGCTGGGGACCCGGCACTCCTTCAACGACGTCGCGGACTTCCCCGGCGGTGTCCTGGTCGACCTGGCCGGCCTCGACGTCCCCACGGTCGTCGACGCCGCCGCGGCCACGGTCACCGTCGGCGCGGCGACCCGGTACGGCGACCTCGTCGAGGCCGTCGACGAAGCCGGGTTCGCCCTGGAGAACCTCGCGTCGCTGCCGCACTGCACGGTCGCCGGCAGCGTCGCCACCGCCACCCACGGGTCCGGCGAGCGGGTCCGCAACCTCTCGGCGGCCGTCTCCGGCCTCGAACTGGTCACCGCCGACGGCACGCTGCGCCGCTACAGCCGCGAACAGGACCCGGACGTCTTCCCCGGCCTGGTGGTCGGCCTCGGCGCGCTCGGCGTCGTCACGCGGGTGACCCTCGACCTCGTGCCGTCGTTCTCGGTGCAGCAGGACGGGTTCGTGGCGATCCCGTGGTCGTCGGTGCTCGACGGCTTCGACGAGCTGCAGGCCGCCGGCTACAGCGTGAGCCTGTTCACCCCCTGGGTCGGCGAGACCGCGGGCCTGGTCCTGCTCAAACGCCGTGTCGCCCCGGGCTCGAGCGTGCCCGGGCCGATCGAGTTCCACGGCGGGACGCGGATGACTTCGCCGCCGGGCGCGAACTTCACCGACTGGGGCGTGCCGGGGCCCTGGCACCACCGGCTGCCGCACTTCCGGCTGGACTCCGTGCCCAGTATCGGCGAAGAGCTGCAGTCGGAGTTCTTCGTGCCCCGCGCGGACGCCGTCGCCGCGCTGACCGAGATCCGCGCGCTCGGCGAGCAGCTGGCCACGGCCCTGCACGTGTCCGAGATCCGCACGGTCGCCGGCGACGACCTGTGGCTGAGCCCGTGCCACGGCGGGGACCGCGTAGGCATCCACTTCACCTGGCAGCCGAAGCCGGACGCGGTCGCGGCGCTGCTGCCGCTGATCCAGGAGCGGCTGGCCCCCTTCGGCGCCCGGCCGCACTGGGGGAAGGTGTTCCACGGCGACGGGTGGGCCGCCGAGCGCTACCCGGAGCTGCCGCGGTTCCGGGCGCTGGCCGAGGAACTCGACCCGCGGGGCGCCTTCCGTAGCCCGTACCTCCGCAGGCACGTCTTCGGGGAGCAGCTCACGGCGTGAACGAGCCCAGGTGGTCCAGCACCACGAACGCACTCCCCGGGCTCGCCGCCGACACCGCCTTGCGCAGGATCTCCAGGCCGCCGTTGGGGTCCTTCGCCTGGCCCAGCGGGAGGTCGAAGTCGTCCCAGTGCGTGGGGGCCACGTAGCGCGGGTGGCCCAGGGTGCGCAGCAGGCGGGGCACGTACTGCAACACCTTCGCGCCGCCCGCCGGGACCAGGACGACGTCCGGGCGCAGACCGACCAGCTCGGACTCGACGTAGTTCGAGCCGCCGAAGTCCAGGACGCTCGCGCCGCCGCCCGTCACCTGGTAGGCCAGCGTGCCGCCCTCGTAGAGGTCCTCGATGACCTTCGGCTTGTTACGGCGGGACAGCGGGCGCGAGCCGGGGAACGGCACCCGCGCCCGGGCGCCGGTCGCCGAGTGCAGGGACCGGAAGATCCGGATCGAGTAGCCGTCGAAGGTCAGGTCCTCACCGCCGCTCGCGATCGCGAGCTGGTCCTCCGGGGCGCCGAGGGCGACCATGAGACTCAAATGGGTCTCGGTGCCGAAGACCGTCGCGCCGGTGCGTTTCGCCAGGTAGGGGACGTCGGTGAGGTGGTCGTAATGGCCGTGGGTGACGAGGATGTGGTCCGCACGCAGCTCGCCGCGGTCGAGGTAGCCGTCGATCAGCGCCTCGTTCACCGACAGCGGCGTCTTCGGGTCCGCGCCCGCCGGCGTGTACGTCCCGGTCTTGAACCGGGTCAGCCACGGGTCGATGAGGATCGTCTTCGTGCCGGTCGAGCCCGGCACGCGGATCTCCCAGCTGTTGTTCCCCCACCACCGCAACGTCATCCGCGACGTCCTCCTGGTGGCTGCCGAAGCGGCCGGCACCCCGGCGAGGATCGTGGCCGCCGCCGCGCCCGCGCCGAACAGCCCGCGTCTGCTGAGTCCTGTGTTCATGGCGGCCACCCGATCACGGGTCCGGCGCCGTTGTCCAAGATCGATCCGTCGGCATGTCGATATGTAAACAGCTATCATCGCAGCGTGGACCACCTCCGTTCGCTGCGGTACTTCCTCGTCGTCGCCGAGGAACTGCACTTCGGGCACGCCGCCGACCGGCTCGGTATCGCGCAGCCGCCGCTGAGCCAGCGCGTCAAACGCCTCGAAGCCGAGCTGGGCGCGAAGCTGTTCGACCGCGGCCGCCGCGTCACGCTGACCGAGGCCGGCGAGGTGCTGCGGACCGAGGCCCGGGACCTCCTCGCGCGCTGGGAGCGGATGACGTCGCTGGTCGCGAAGGCCGAGCGCGGCGAGCTGGACGCCCTGCGCGCGGGCGTGCCGCCGGAGCTGCCGGGCCGGGTGCTGGCCGCGATCCTCACGGCGTTCGCCGAGCGGTGTCCCGGCATCCGCCTCGACCTGCAGGAGCTGACCACCGCCGAACAGACCCGGCTGCTGGCCGACCGCGAACTCGACGCGGGGCTGCTGCAGCTGCCGGTCGACGTCGTCGGGCTCGACCTCGGCCCCGCGATCGACACGCCCCTGGGCGTGCTCCTCCCCCGCGACTCGCCGCTGGCCCGCTCTTCGTCGCTGGCGCTGGCCGACCTGGCGGGCGAAGGCTTGGTGCACGCCCCGCGCGCGGCGGCGCCCGGCAGTTACGACGCGCTGCTGCGCACCTGCTGGGAGCACGGCTTCCGCCCGGCGGCCGTCCGGCACGCGCGCAACCCGGAGTTCGCGCTGGGCCTGGTCCTGGCCGGGCACGGCGTCGCGTTCGAACCGACCGCGCGCAAGGAACCACGCGTGGTCTGGCGGCCGCTGAAGGAGCAGCTGGACGCGCGGATGGCGTTCGCCTGGCCATCGTCGAGCCCGCACCCGCAGGCGGCGACGCTCGCGGAGATCGCGGCGGGGGTGCTGCGGGACGACGGGGTTTCACGGATCGTGCCCCCGGATCCGAGCGGCGCCCGTCCGTGGGACGTCTTCTACGAGCGCGGCTGACGGCGGCGTGCCCCCCGCCCATCCCCGGCGGTACTCAGCCGGCGGGACGCTGTATCGAATGACCTACACGGGACCTCGGAGGTCCTGAAAGGTCATCCAGGCGCTGGGATCTCGGCCGGGCTGCGGGCCGCGCCTCATCCAGCCCTGGCACCGTGAGCCGACCCGGGCGGTATGGCGACTTCGCCGGGATCCTCGCTCATCCCTGGGGCGGGCGTCCCCTGTCCGATCCTATCGGCGGCCCCCACGAGACCGCTCGGAAAGCCGCTGGGCAGCCAGGTTGTCCACATCACGACGAAACTGTGGACAACAGCCCGCCGACCGCTGGTCCGCGTCGAGCAGGCCCGGCATCAGCCGACCCAGGCCCCCCGCACCAGAAGTCACACGCGCCACACCGGTACCGGTCGTGAGTGTTTAGGAGGGTTAGAACCCTCCTAAACACTCACGACCCCCCAGCCGCAACGCCTCGGCAACCGCAGACTGCCTGCCGGAACCGGCTGGTCACCAAAAGCAGGTTCGCCCTGAACACTCACGACCGCGGCTGACCGGCTCGGGCGGCCCCCCACCACGTCGTGAGTGTTTAGGGCGGTTCTAACCGCCCTAAACACTCACGAGCGCAGTTGATCGACCGCGGCCCGGGCCGCGTCGCCGATGGCTCGGTCGATGTCCGGGCGGCGCAAGGTTTCCGCGCCGCCCACCGTGAACACCGCGATCGCGTACGAGGTGCCGTCCGGGTACGTCGCGATGCCGATCTCGTTGCGGATGCCCGGCATCGTGCCCGTCTTGGTCGCCACCGCTACCTCCGGTGGGAACCCCGCCGTGAGGCGGTGCCAGCTGACCTGCGCCGAAAGCCACTCGCGGACCTGGGCTCCGGCGACGTCGTCGCTCCAGATCGCCGACAGCAGGCCGGTCATCTCCCGCGGGGTGCTCGCCGTGGTGCGTAGCGGATCCAGGGCTCGCAGCGGAACGCCCGCCGACGTGTCCTCGATGATCGTGCGCAGCAGGTCGCGCGGGGCGCCGATGATCCTCGTGCGGGTCAGGCCCAGCTCGGCCAGCAGCGACCGGACGTTCTCCACGCCGACGCGGTCGAACAGCAGGTCCGCGGCGGTGTTGTCGGACACCGACAGGGCCAGCAGGGCCGCGTCGCGCAGGCTGTACTCGACGTCGTCGGCGAAGCCCGACGAGCCGCTGCCGCCCAGGCGATCCGCGGCCGTGGCGCGCACGCGGTCCGCCGGGTCGAGCAGGCCCGCCTCGACCTGGCGGGCGAACTCGAACGCCAGCGCCACCTTCACCACCGACGCCAGGACGACCGGCGCGTCGGCGTCGCAGCAGACCTCGGAGGCGGAACCGAGCCGGCGGACGTGCAGGAAACCCCGCACGCCCACCGCCTCGAACAGAGAGGAAAGACTCACACGGTCATGATGGACCGCAGCCGGCCGACCTCCGCCATCCGCCGCTCGGCGAGCCGGTCGGCCGCCGTCGCCGGGGGCACGCCGTCGGCGTCGGCCAGCGCGAACACGGCCTTCGTCGTGTCGAAGATCGCCGTGGTCTTGCGCTTGGCGCGCGCGAAGTCGAACCCGTGGCGCTCGTCGTCGACCTGGATCACGCCGCCGGCGTTGACCAGGTAGTCCGGCGCGTACAGCACGCCGCGGTCGGCGAGCTGCTTGTCGACGCCCGCGTGCGCGAGCTGGTTGTTGGCCGCGCCGCACACGATGCGCGCGCCCAGCACCGGCACGGTGTCGTCGTTCAGCACGCCGCCGAGCGCGCACGGCGCGAAGACGTCCAGCTCGGCGCGCAGCAGGGTGTCCACATCGGACACGGCCTTGACGTCCGGGTACAGCGCCAGGGTGCGCTCGATGGCCGGCGCGTAGACGTCGGTGATCGTCACCTGCGCCCCGGCCTCGACCAGGTGCCCGACGAGGATGTACCCGACCTTGCCGACGCCGGCCACGCCGACGCGCTTGCCGGCCAGGTCCGGGCTGCCCCAGAGGTGCTCGGCCGAGGCCCGCATGCCCTGGAAGACGCCGAACGCGGTCAGCACGGACGAGTCGCCGGCGCCGCCGTCCTCGGGCGAACGGCCGGTGACGAAACGGGACTCGCGCGCCACGACGTCCATGTCGTGCACGTACGTGCCCACGTCGCAAGCGGTGATGTAGCGGCCGCCCAGGGACTGCACGAAGCGCCCGTACGCGCGCAGCAGCGCTTCGGACTTGAGCGTCTTCGGGTCGCCGAGGATGACGGCCTTGCCGCCGCCGAGGTCGAGCCCGGCCAGCGCGTTCTTGTACGCCATGCCCTTGGACAGCGCGAGCACGTCGTCGAGCGCGTCGGCTTCGGTGGCGTAGGGGTGGAAGCGCGTCCCGCCCAGTGCGGGACCGAGCGCCGTGGAGTAGATGCCGATGATGGCCTTCAGGCCACTGGCTTCGTCGTGGCAGTACACGACCTGTTCGTGCCCGGAGCTCCGGGCGAACACTCCTTCGGTCACGGTGGTGACTCCTTTGTCTCCCGCGTCCGGTTCGTGGCCGGGACGCGCTTCGATGGTTGGCGGGACCGGGCGCGGAGGTCGTCCGCCCGCGGGTTCCCGGCACCAACCTAGATCGCCGCCGCTCGCCGGACCAGTACAGGTCCCGCGATACGGACCGGTAATCTCAGCCGCGCACCACCGCGCCGAGCGTGCCCATCGCCGTCTCCAGCTGCGTGTCGGAGAGGTACGGCGCCGGGCCGAAGCGCAGGTACGGCCCTCGGCTGTCGGTGCGGACGCCCTGCGCGGCGAGCGCGGCCTGCAGCGCACCGGCGTCGGCGCACCGCAGCGAGAGGAAGCCGCCGAGCAGGCCGAGCGGCGTCTCGCGGTCGCGGGTGACGACACCCTCGGGCAGCGCGAGCTTGTCGAAGACGTCGGCGAGCAGGCCCACCTGGTGCTGCGACACCTCGCGCAGGAACTCCGGCGTGAGGCCCTGCTCGGCGAAGAACCGCTGGACGCGGGCGCCGCGATAGTGGCTCGCCGGGTCGTAGGTGGCGCCGGCGAACCGGTCGCCGCCCATGGCGTAGGCGACCCCGCCGGGCCGCCGCTCGTCGGCGAGCGCGCCGAACTCGGCGTACCAGCCGGTGATCACCGGCCGCAGCTCCTGGGCGTGCGCGGGCAGCCGCAGGAAGCAGTTGCCCTCGCCCAGCTGCAGGTACTTGTAACCGCCGCCGAGCACCCAGGCGTTGGTCAGGCCCAGGTCGTGCAGCGGGAACGGCACCACGCCGAGCGCGTGGTAGGCGTCCACGACCAGCTCGATCGAGCGGTCGCGGCAGACGTCGGCAAGGTGCGCGAGGCCCGGGACCAGCCGGGACGTCTCGAAGAGCACGGCCGACACGAGCACCGCGGCCGTGTGGTCGTCGACCTCGGCGGCGACGCGCTCGGCCAGCGTCGTCACCGGTTCGACCGGCACGCGCACGACCTCGACGCCCTCCTCTTCGAGGCGCGCGAGCTGACGGCGCAGCGTGTGGAACTCGCCTTCGGTGGTCACCAGCCGTGGTCTTCGGGGCAGCTCCATCGCGGACAGGAACCGCAGCACCAGGTCGTGGGTGCTCGCGCCGAGCGCGTACTCGCCGTGCGGGTCGCCGAGCAGCAGGCGGAAGCCCGCGCGCAGCTCGTCGGCCTTCGCGAAGGCCCGGTCCCACTTCAGGTCGACGTCCCGGGCGGCGTCGGCGAAGGACTCGAGGAGCCCTTCTTCGGCGACGTCGGGCCAGGCCTGGTGCGAGTGCCCGGAGAGCAGGAGGCGTTCCCGCACCGAGAACCGCGTGTAGTGCGCGGCCAGGGCGTTCGAGTCCGCGCGGATTTCGTCGAGCGAGGTCACAATCGGCTCCGTACTGCCCAGAGATCCGGGAACATCGGCTGGAAGAGCGTGGTACGCAGGTAAGTCGCGCCGGATGAGCCCCCTGTCCCGGTCTTGTCGCCGATGGTGCGTTCGACCATCTTCACGTGCCGGTAGCGCCACTCCTGCATCCCTTCATCGAGATCCACCAGACATTCGGCGACGACCGACGGGCCGCCGTCGTCGCGGTACATGTCCAGCAATATCTCCTGCAGGGCCGGGGAGGGCTCCACCGGTCGAGTGACGTCTCGATCACACTCGACCGGGTAGCCAGAAGCCTTGAGGTACGCGAGGAAAGAGTCGAACAACGACGGCCGCGCCATCGCGTCGGCGATGCCCTTGCGCTGCTCGCCGCCTTCGGGGTAGTGCGCGAAGACACGCTCGTCGCGGCGCCCGAGCACGGCCTCCAGCTCCCGGAATTGGGCCGACTGGAAGCCGCTGGAGGCGTCCAGCCGGGTGCGGAAGCTGGTGAACTGGCTGGGCGTCATGGTCTCCAGGACGTCGATCTGCGCGACGGCGACCTTGAGGATCGACAGGATCCGCCGCACGGTGCGGATCGCGTGCGCGGTCGTGCCCGCTTCGAGGCACTCCTGCAGGTACGTCGCTTCGTGCAGCATCTGCTTGAACCACAGTTCGTACACCTGGTGGATCACGATGAACAGCAGCTCGTCGTGCTCTTCGGAACGCGGCCGCTGGGCACCCAGCACCTCGTCCAGCGCCAGGTACGAGGTGTAGCTCAGCGCTTCCTGCGTCTTGGCGTCGATGTCGGTCATCCCTTGGTCACCTCGTCGAAGTGGCGCTGGGCCGCGGGGGCCAGCGCGGTGTACAGATCGTGGAACAGCTCGACGGCGGCCGCCCGGTGATCCGGTGCGGGCACCAGGTCGGCGGGCAGTTCAGGGTCGAGCGACGGGAACGCGCGGAAGGTGTGCACCAGCCGCGTGCGGACGTCGAACGCGGTCGCGTCGGCCAGCTCTTCGCCGGCGTGACGGCCGAACTGCTCGACGAACGCCGTGTAGCGCGCGGCCAGCTCGTCGAGGTCCCAGGCCCGGCCGGCGAACCGGCGGACGTCGAGCGCGGCCGACGGCCGGCCGAGCAGCAGCCCGGCGTGCTCGGTGACGTCCAGCTCGCCGAGCAGCGCGAGCACCTCGGCCTCGCGGTCGTGCGGGGCGATCCAGGTGCCGTCCGCGTACGGCCCGAAGCCGAGGAACCGCAGCCGCCGCACCAGCCGTTCGCGGGCCTGGCGGCGGGTCTCGGGGATGCTCTGCCACAGCACCGTCCACTCGCCGGCGGCGCGCTCGCGGCGGCCGAGGGAGAAGATCCGGTGATCGCCGTCGGCGAGCAGGGCGACGGTGCGGCGGGTCAGCGAGTAGTGCACCGTACGGCCCTCGCGGTGGCGCGTGAGCAGGCCGCGCCGCACCAGGCGGGTGAGCGCGATCCGGGCCGCGCCGTCGGAGAAGCCCAGCTCGGCGAGCACCGCGACCAGGCCGCCCGACCACACCCGGCGCGTCTCGCGCGGGTGGACGTAGCTGCCCAGCAACGTCACGACCAGCTCCTGGGGGCTGGCTTCGAAGGCGTCGACGGGCACGGGCGCAACTCTATACACCTCAGGCCGCTGCGGTGTAGCTTGATTTGCGTGACGTACTTCGCGGACCTCAGCTCGCGCCAGGTCGGCGCGCTCGCGTCGGGTGACCGCGTCCCGGTGCTGCTGCTCCCGCTGGGCGCGGTCGAGCCGCACGGCCCGCACGCGCCGCTGGGCACGGACCCGCTGATCTCCCGCGGGATGTGCGAGCGCGCGGCCGCCCGGCTGGCCGCCGACGACGACGTCCGGGTGTTGATCCTCCCCGAGATCCCGTACGGCGTGACGCGGTTCGCGGCCGGGTTCGCCGGCGGCATCCACATCGGCGAGAAGACGCTGCATTCGCTGCTCGTGGACGTCGGTGCCGCGCTGATCGGCCAGCGCCTGCCGCGGATCCTGCTGGTCAACAACCACTTCGAGCCCGCGCACCTGGTCACGCTGCGGCGTGCGGTGGAGACGCTCAACTTCGCCTACGCCGGGCACGTCGCGCTGCTGGACCTGGTCCGGCGGCGGCACGCGCAGCGCCTCACCGAGGAGTTCCGCTCGGGCGAGTGCCACGCCGGGCGGTACGAGACGTCGCTGGTGCTGGCCGACCGGCCCGAGCTGGTCGACCAGGCCGTCATGCGGGAGCTGCCGCACGTCCCGGTCAGCCTGGCTTCGGCGCCGTCCGATGGCGGCTTCGTCGAAATGGGGATGGCCGACGCCTACTGCGGCAAGCCCGCCGAAGCGACGGCCGAAGAGGGCGAAGAGACCTTCTCGGTGCTGACCGATCTGCTGGTGGAAGCGATCCGGGAGCTGGCCCGTGCCTGAACCGTTCAACCTCGCCACGCACTTCGTCGACCGGTACGCGTCAACGGACCGGACCGCGTTGTTCGTCGGCTCGCGGGAAGTCGGTTACGCGTCGCTGGCGAAGCTGGTCAACCGCGCCGGGAACGTGCTGCGCGACGCCGGTGTCCGAAGCGGACAGCGGGTGCTGCTCGCCCTGAGCGACGGCGAGGAGTTCGTCGCCACCTGGTACGGCGCGCAGAAGATCGGCGCGGTCACCGCGGAGGTCTACCCGTTCCTGCAGCCCAAGGACTACACGTACTACCTCGGCTACACCGAGGCCGTCGCGGTCATCGCGGACGCCGTCACGCTGCCCGCACTCCGCGAAGCGGGCGCGCGGAACCTTTTGGTCACCGGCGTGCCCGAAGCCGAGCTTCTCCCCGGCGAACGTCCATTCCGGACACTGCTCGACGCCGCGTCCGACGAACTCGAAGCCGCGCCGACCACGCTGGACGACGTCGGGATCTGGAAGTTCACCACCGGTAGCACCGGTGCGCCCAAGGCGTGCGTACATCCCTTGCGGAGTGCGAAAGAGAGCTTCGAGCGGTACGCCGTCCAGGTGCTCGGATTGCGCGAGGACGACCGGATCCTGGCCGTGCCCAAGCTGTTCTTCGGGTACGCGCGCGATCTGGTGGCGCTGTTCCCGTTCGGCGTCGGCGCGGCCGGGATCGCGTTCCCCGAACGCAGCACGGCGGACCTGATGTTCGAGCTGATCGCGCGCTACCGGCCGAGCGTGCTGGTGAACGTGCCGACCATGATGAGCGCGATGATCGCGCACCCGGCCGCGGCGGAGCAGGACCTGAGCTGCCTGCGGCTGACGACCTCGGCGGGTGAGGCGCTGCCCGCGGAGCTGCACCGGAAGTGGGACGCGGCGTTCGGCGTGCCGGTGATCGACGGCATCGGGTCGTCCGAGGCGTACCACATCTACCTGTCGAACCGCCCGGGCTCGGTTCAGGTCGGGACGCTCGGGACCGAGGTGCCCGGTTACACCGCGCAGGTCGTCGACGAACTCGGAAACCCGTTGCCCGACGGCGAAATCGGGCCGCTTCGGGTCACCGGGCCGACGATCGCACTGGAGTACTACGGCGACGCGGAGAAGTCCGCGAAGACGTTCGACGGCGACACGCTGACGTCCGGTGACCTGTTCAGCCGTTCCGAAGGATTCTTCCGCCACCACGGGCGCGCCGACGCGCTGCTCAAGGTCGGCGGCGTGTTCGTCGCGCCCGGCGAGATCGAGGACTGCCTGCTCGGGCACGCCGCGGTGACGGACTGCGCGGTCGTCGGCCACGAGGCCGGCGGCCTGGTGCTGCCGCGCGCGTACGTCGTGCTCGCGCCGGGCGCCACGGCGTCTGCCGACGAGCTGAAGGACCACGCGAAAGCCCACCTGGCCAAGCACAAATACCCCCGTGAGGTGATTTTCGTGACCGAACTCCCCCGCACCGCCAACGGCAAGCTCGACCGGCGCGCGCTGGCGGCCCGCCCGTGAGCCGCCTGGTCGTGGTCACCGGCGGCACGCGCGGCATCGGCGCCGCGATCGCCGCGCGGTTTCGCGACGCGGGTGACACCGTGCTGGCGCCGGGCCGTACCGAATGCGACGTCACCGACGAGAACGCCGTCTCGGCGTACTTCGCGGCGGCAGGACCGGTGGACGTCCTGGTCAACAACGCCGGGATCTCTTCCAGTGCAACGCTTTCCCGGACCACGCTCGAAGACTGGAACGCGCAGATCGAGGTCAACGCGACGGGTGCGTTCCTCTGCACCCGGGCGGTGCTGCCCGGGATGCGCGAGCGCGACCGCGGCCGGATCGTCACGGTCGCGTCGACCACGTCGCACGTCGGCTACCGCTACACCGCCGCCTACACAGCGTCGAAGCACGCGGCGGCCGGGCTGATGCGGGCGGTCGCGGCGGAGCTGGCGGGCACCGGTGTCACAGCGAACGCGGTGTGCCCGGCGTTCGTGCGCACCGACATGACGGCGACGTCGGTGGCGCGGATCCAGGAGCACACCGGACGCGCGTCCGAGGACGCCGAGGCGGCGTTGGCGGCGGCGTCTCCGCTGGGCAGGCTGCTGGAACCGGGCGAAGTGGCGTTCGCGGTGTCCTTCCTGGCGGCCCCCGAGGCCGCCGCGATCAACGGCCAGACCCTCGTACTCGACGGCGGAGGAATCCAGCTATGAGCCCGTTCCGCGCGACCGCGGCGCTCACGAAGGAGTGGGAGCACTTCGAGTTCACCGTGGCCGACGGCGTCGCCACGGTGACCCTCGACCGGCCCGAAAAGCTGAACGCGCTGACCTTCGACGTCTACGCCGATCTGCGGGACCTGATCATCGAACTGCCGCAGCACGAGGACGTGCGGGTGCTGGTGATCACCGGGCGTGGCCGCGGGTTCTGCTCCGGCGGCGACGTCGAGGAGATCATCGGCGAGCTGCAGAAGTTCGAGACGGCGGAGCTGCTCGAGTTCACCCGCATGACGGGCGCGGTCGTGAAAGCCCTGCGCGAGTGCCCGCTGCCGGTGATCGCGGCGGTCAACGGCGTCGCGGCGGGCGCGGGTTCGGTGATCGCCCTGGCGAGCGACTTCCGGCTGCTGGCCCAGTCGGCGAAGTTCGCGTTCCTGTTCACGAAGGTCGGCCTGGCGGGCGCGGACATGGGTTCGGCGTACCTCCTGCCGCGCCTGGTGGGCTTGGGCCGCGCGACGGAACTGCTGATCCTGGGCGACAAGGTGTCGTCCTCCCGCGCCGCCGAGATCGGCTTGGCCACACAGGTGGTTCCCGATGAGGACCTGCCCGCCGCCGCCACCGCTTTGGCCCGCCGCCTGGCGGACGGCCCGGCGTTGGCGTACGCGACGACAAAGGTGCTGCTGACCCGCGAGCTGGACATGGACCTGGGCAGCGCGATCGAGCTGGAAGCGATGACCCAGGCGCTGCTGATGACGGCGAAGGACCACAAGGAGTTCTACGCGGCCTGGTCGGCGGGCCGCGAACCCCGCTGGACCGGCCGCTGAAGCGGTCGTGAGTGAGAAACAGTGTTCTAACACTGTTTCTCACTCACGACCGGTCAGACCCGGGTGACGGCGATCTTGGAGTCCTCCAGCGAGCCGAAGTACAGCTGGCCCCGCCACTCGCGGACGCCCACCAGCATGTGGAAGCCGTCGATCTCGCCGCGCAGCTCGCGGTGCACCTTGCCGTCCGCCGCGACGCCCAGCACGCCGACCTCGCGGCCCGGGCGGGGCTGCAGCCACGTCGGGAGCGCGCGGATCCCCGCCCGCACCGGCGCCGGGAGGCGGCGCACCACGTCCAGAGCGGCCACGCGAGGGGACGCCTGCGTGATCCAGATCAGGCCGTCCGTGCCCGTGGAGATGTTGTCCGGGAAGCCCGGCAGGTCGTCGATCAGGACGTCGGCGTGGCCGTCGCTCAGCCGGACGCGCGTCACCCGGCAGGCGCCCGTCTCCGCGACCGCCACGAACGACTCGTCCGGGGCCAGCGCGACGCCGTTGGCGAACTGGAGGCCGTCGAGGACCAGGTCGATCGCGCCGTCCGGGGTGCGGCGCAGCAGGCGGCCGCCCCCGGTCTGCTCGATCAGGTCGTCGCGCCAGTTGTCGATGCCGAAGCGGCGCGACGAGTCCGTGAAGTAGATCGTCCCATCAAGAGCCACGGCCGCGTTGTTGCAGAACACGAAGTCCAGGCCCAGCGCCGACGTCGCCAGGGTCCTCGGCGTGCCGCCGGCCAGCGGCACCACCAGCAGACCGGCCCGCGCGTCGCAGATCAGCAGCTCGTCGTCGCCGTACAGCTCCAGGCCCAGCGGACGGCCGCCCGTGTCGGCGATGGTTTCCGCGCCGCGGCCGTCCGCGGTGTGCCGCAGGATGCGGCCGTCGTCGACGCCGGTGTAGATCCGGCCCTCGCCGTCGAGGACGACGTCCTCCGGGCCGTGGCCGCCGACCTCGATGAGCGTGACCTCGCCGAACCGCATCGAACGTCTCCTACCGGTAGGTGAGCAGCTGGGCCGCGTCCGCTTCGAAGTGCGGATGCTCGTTGAACGACAGCATCGTGACGCCGCCGCGGCCGGACACCAGCTTGGTGATCCCGCCGTTGACGGTGACGCGGTTGAGCCTGAGCAGGCCCACCTCGGGCGTGCCCAGGAGCGCGCCGCAGACGGTGGCGATCACGCCGCCGGAAGTGAACACGACCGCGTGCTCCCCCTTGCCCAGCGTCGCGACCAGGTCTGCCAGCGCGCCGCGGCAGCGGGCGAGGAACGCCGGCCACGTCTCCGCGCACGGCCCGTCGGCGCCCGCCTCGATCCACGACGTCAGCGCCTTGCCCAGCACGCCCTGGTAAGCGCGCGAGTCCTCTTGCGGCGCGCCGCCCGCGTGGTGCACGCCGATGTCGACGTGGTCGTACTCGTTCCAGCGCGGGTCCTCGACCACCGGGACGTCGGTTCCCACTACCTTCAACGCCGTCGCCGCGGTGTCGCGTTGCCGCGCGAGCGTGCCGGACCGGACCTGACTGAAGAAGACGTTGCGGCGCAGTAGTTCCGCACCGACCACAGTGGACTGTTCGAAGCCGCGCGGGGACAGCGCGTCGTAGTCCGCCGCGCCGAACGACGCCTGTCCGTGCCGGACCAGGTAGATCGCGCCCACTCAGACCTTCCCCTTCGCGATGATCTCGCGGCAGCGCCAGTCGAGGTAACCGACGAACTGCCAGAAGTCCTTGAACGCCGGGTTGCGCGTGGCGCCGTCGTGGTAGCGCCGGTAGAGCTGCTGCAGCACCGCGGCGAGCCGGAACAGGCCGTAGACCTCGTAGAACCGCCAGTCGCCGATCTCCAGCCCGGTCTTCCCGGCGTAGCGCGCGACGAACTCCTCGCGGGTGAACGTGCCCGGCAGGTGCGTCGGCTGGCGGCGGCTGGCCTGCATGACGTCGTCGTCGCCGGCCTCCACCCAGTAGGCCAGCATGCTGCCCAGCTCCATCAGCGGGTCGCCGAGCGTCGCCATCTCCCAGTCGAGGACACCGGTGATGTTCAGCGTCTCCGCGCCGTCCAGCACCAGGTTGTCGAGGCGGTAGTCGTTGTGGATCAGGCAGATCTTCACCTCGCCGGGCTGGTTCGAAGCCAGCCACGCGCGCACCTCGGCGAAGTCGCCGACGTTGTCCGTGCGCGCCGCGGTGAACCGGTCCGACCAGCCGCGGATCTGCCGCTCGACGTACCCCGCGCCCTTGCCCAGGTCGCTCAGCCCGGCGCGCTCGACGTCGACGGCGTGCAGGTCGACCAGCCGGTCGACGACCTTGCCGGACAGCTCGCGCGCCTGCTCCGGCGTGAGCGTCATGCCCTCGGGGAGGTCGCCGCGCAGGATCAGGCCGTCGAGCTTCTCCATCACGTAGAAGTCGCCGCCGAGCACGGCCGGGTCGTCGCCGAAGGCGAGCATCTTCGGCACGTACGGGAACACCGGCTTGAGCGCGTGCTGCACGCGGTACTCGCGCCGCATGTCGTGCGCCGACGCGGCTTTGTGCCCGGCCGGCGGGCGGCGCAGGATCAGCTCCCGGTCGGGGTAGGTCAGCAGGTAGGTGAGGTTCGACGCGCCGCCGGGGAACTGCCGGACCCGCGGCGGCTCGGCGCCGAGGCCTTCGACGCGGACCGCCAGCCACTCGTGCGCCGCTGCGGCGTCGAAGACGTCCTCGGCGCGGACGTCGACCGTGCTGTCGGTGCTGTTGATGCTCACGCGAACTTCCGCAGGATCCAGACCGGCACGACGCGCATGGCGAGGCTGAGCGGCACCCAAGGCCACGCCGGGACGTACGCCCGCGAGCCCTCGGCCTCGATCGCCTTCACCAGCGCGCGGGCCCCGGCGTCGGCCTTGGCCAGCAACGGGTTCCGGCCGATCCGGTCGTTCATCTCGGACTCGATGTAGCCCGGCCGGATGTCGGTGACGGCGATGCCCTTGCGCTTCAGCTCCGCGCGGGTGCCGTCGACGAAGGTCGAGATGCCCGCCTTCGACGCGGCGTACGCGGTGAGGTTGCCGGGCAGGCCGCGGATCGCGCTGAACGACGAGACGACGGCGATGTGCCCGGAGCCCTGCTCGCGGAAGATCCCGGCGGCCGCTTCGATCTGCGCGGCGGCCGCGACGAAGTTGACTTCGAGGGTCTGGCGGTTGGCGTCGAACCGGCCCTTGCCGACCGGCTGCCCCTTCCCGAGCCCGGCGTTCACAATCACCCGGTCGAGGGACCCCAGCTCGGCGCGGAACTCCTCGAAGACGCGGAAGACGCTGTCGTGGTCGGTGACGTCCAGGGTGCGCGTCGCGACCTTGATCCCGGGGTGGGCCGCCATGAGCTCGGCGGCGAGTTTTTCGAGGCGCTCCGTGCGCCGGGCGCACAACGCGAGGTTGCGTCCCTTCGCCGCGAACTGCCGGGCCATGCCCTCGCCCAAGCCGCTGCTCGCGCCCGTGATCAGGATGTTCTTCCGGAGCGTCATGGACCGGATGCTACCCGGTGGTAATAAGACCGGTGGCCCGGCGCTGGGGGCGTCGCCGGGCCACCGGTCATCGCGCGGCCACACCGGCCGGTCGCACAACGCGGCCGGGTGAACCGGAGCCGGAACCGCTCACGCGGCCGGTTCGCCTGCGCCCGGGTGGGCCGTGAGGGGAGGCGGAGCCACCGGCGCAGGCAAGTCATACAAGCGCGTCCGCCCAGGCCGGGGCAATGGTTCACAGTTGCCAGTACTAGCCCGTTCGCCCGAGTGGACGCACGTCCGGAGCGATCGAGCACCCCCGTGAAGAGGGACGCGGATCATGCCCGGAATCCTGCTAACGTGCACCGTGTCGGGGATCGTCGGGGGACGGCACGGGGCGGGTCGGATCGGCAATGGCGGGCAGCACGGCGGACCACGTGGTGAGCGGCGGTCAGGAAGGTGAACGCACCGCGTTCGCCACCCGGCTGCGCGCGGCCATCGCCAGCAGCGGGCTCTCCCTCGACCGCATCCAGGCCCGGCTGCGAGCCCGCGGCGTCGTCGTCAGCGTCACCGCGCTCAGTTATTGGCAGTCCGGCAAAAGACAGCCGGAGCGGCAGAGCTCCCTGTCGGCGGTACGCAGCCTCGAAGAAATCCTCGACGTGCCCGCCGGGTCCCTGCTCGGCCTGCTGCCCCCGCCACGCCCCCGTGGCGGCGCCGGGAAGCGCCAGGCCGGCGGCGAGCCCATGTCGTTCCCGCGCGAGGTGCTGCTGCCGATGCTCGCCAAGGTCGGGGCGCCGGACGCGCTCGAGCGCCAGCACCCGCTGAAGATGGTCGGGCTGCACGACCTCTGCGAGATCGCCGAGGACGGCGGCCAGCGCTCGGTGACCGCCCGCGCGGTCTTCCAGGCCGGCACCGACGGCCTGGACCGCTGGCTGCTGGTCTACACCCAGGACGACCCGGCCGCCGAGCCGCCGGAGCTGCACGCGGTGCGCAACTGCCGGGTCGGGCGCGCCGAGGTCGACGAGAAGCACGGCCTCGTCGTCGCCGAGCTCGTCTTCGACCAGCCGATCGACCGCGGCGAGACGCACCTGATCGAGTACACGCTGACCAACAGCGGGCCGCCGTACCCGGAGTGCCGCAACACCCACTACCGCGAGTTCCGCCGCCCGGTGCGCGAATACCTGCTGGAGGTCCGGTTCGCGCCGGGCACCGCGCCCGGCCACTGCTGGCAGTACTCGCGCAACGACAACGCCGGCTCGATGTCACGCCGCCCGCTGAAGCTGGACGGCGCGGACGGCGTGCACGCCGTGGCCCTCGACTTCGGCCCCGGCGTCTTCGGCATCGACTGGGAGTAGCGGCTCAGGAAAGCTTGGTGCGCAACACCTTCCCGGTCGCGTTGCGCGGCAGCTCGTCGAGGAACTCGACGTCGCGGGGTACCTTGTAGCGCGCCAGGTTCGCCTTGACGTAGTCGCGGACCGCGTCGACGTCGAGGTCCGCGCCGTCGGCCAGGACGACGAACGCCTTGAGCCGCTGGCCGAACTCGGGGTCCTCGACGCCGATCACCGCCGCCTCCAGGACGTCCTCGCGCTCGACCAGGAGGTTCTCCACCTCGATCGGGAACACGTTCTCGCCGCCGGAGACGATCATCTCGTCGTCGCGGCCGTCGATGAACAGGAGGCCGTCCTCGTCGAAGTGGCCGACGTCGCCGCTGGAGAGCAGGCCGTCGATGATCTCCTTGTGGCGGCCGTCGGTGTAACCGCCGAAGCTGAGGCCACTGCCCACGAACACGCGGCCGGTGACGTGCGGCTCGGTGACCCGGCCGCCCTTTTCGTCGTACAGCGCGACTTTGCAGCCGACCGGCGCGCGGCCGACCGTGCCCGGGGCCTTCACCCAGTCCTCCGGCGTCGCGACGGTGGCCACGGCGACCTCGGTCGAGCCGTACAGGTTGTGCACGACCGGGCCGAACGCCTCGTTCGCGCGGTTGCCGAGGTCCGGCGACAGCGCCGAGCCGGCGACGAAGACGATCCGCAGCGACGACGTGTCGTACTTGCCGAGGACGTCCTTCGGCAGGTCGACGATGCGCTGCAGCATGGTCGGCACGAGCACCAGCGCGGTGCACTTGTGCTCGGCCACCCCCCGCAGTGTCTCTTCGGGACTGAACTTGCGGCGCATCACGACCGTCGAGCCGAGCGCGAAGGACAGGATGAACTGCGACAGCCCGGTGCCGTGGAACAGCGGCGCGCCCATGTAGGTGGCTTCGTTGGCGCGCAGCGGGATCCGGTCGAGAAACTGCGCCGAGGCCAGCGCCGAGGTGTGCGGCCGCGGCGCGCCCTTCGGCGTCCCGGTGGTGCCGCTGGTGAGCAGCACGAACCCGCCCGGCTTGGCGGGCGCGGGCCACGGCCGGTCGTCGGTGCTGGCGATGATCTCGGCGAGCACCGGGACGTCCCGGTCGGACAGGTCGCTGCCCTCGTCGACCCAGGCCAGGTAGCGGTCGACGTTCTCCGGGATGGCGTCGAGCAGGCCGGTGAACTCCTGGTCGTACACCAGCGCGGTGACGTTCTCGCGCTTCGCGACGTCGGCCAGCTGCGGCTTGGCGAAGCCGGTGTTCATCAGCAGCAGGCGGACGCCGAGCTTGCCGGCCGCGGCCATCGTGAGCACGAGGCCGCGGTGGTCGCGACACAGCGCGGCGACGACCTGGCCGGGCTTGATCCCGCGCTCCGACCAGGCCCGGGCCAGCGCGTTCGACTGGTCGTCGAGCTGCTTGTAGGTGAGCGGGCCGACCTCGTCGACGATGCCGACGGCGGTCGGGTCGCGGCGCGCGGAGATGTGGTTGGCGCCGGCGAACGGCCCGTACTTGCGGATCGCGACCAGGGACCGGAGGCCTTCGTCGACGCGGGGAAAGGGCACCAGCCCGGCCCGCCGCATCACGTCGACACTGCGCGCCGTCTCGGCCACCTTGTCCGCCACCTGCGTGGCGAGCGCGACCAGACTCATCCGGGCACCTCCGTTGCTGCGGGAAGAGACCCACGCCGACGGCACGACGTACCGGCGGTATGGGGGCTACTGGACAGTAAACCAAGCCCGTCGCCCCCGCACCAGACGCACTCGCTCCGAAACTGTCGGTGGTGGTCGGCACAATGAGTCCGTGCAGGTGATCGCGGGGCAGGAGGAGGACGGGAGCTTCACCGTGCACTCGCCGTCCTCGACCGTGACCGGCCTGGACGAGGCGGGTTTCGCGGCGCTGGCCCGGGAGCTGGAAGCTGCGCTCGATCCGCGGTGGGTGTTCCCGTCCGTCGAGGTCACCTACCCCGTGCTGGTGGCGGCCGGGGTGCGGCTGCGGCGTTGTCACGACCTCTCGCTGGCGGAGGGGCTGCTGCTGGCGCACGCGGGTCAGGAGGGGCAGTCGCGGAGCCTGCGCGCGGCCTGGGCCAGGGCGAACGGTGAGGAGCCGCCGTCGGATTCGGCGACCGTCGAGCTGGCTCAGCCGACGCTGTTCGACACGCGAACACCGACGCTGCCCGACGGCGTGACGGTCGTCACGGCGGTCCAGCGCGTCCTCGCGGAGCAGGACCGGCGGGCCGCGGCGGTCGAGCACCCGGACCGGTTCCGGCTGCTGCTGGCCGCGGAGTCGGCGAGCGCGCTGGCCGCGGTGGAGATGGCGGCCGACGGCCTCCCCTGGCGCGCGGACCTGCACGAGACGCTGCTGGTCTCGCGGCTGGGTCCCCGCGTGCCGGCCGGGCACCGGCCGAAGGTGCTGGTGGAGCTGGCGGCGAAGATCACCGAGGCGTTCGGCGGGCGCGCGGTCAACCCGGACTCGCCGCCGAGCGTCGTGCGGGCGCTGGCCCGGGCCGGGATCGAGATACCGTCCGCGCGGAAGTACTTCCTGAAGGGGATCGACCACCCGGCGGTCGGGCCGCTGCTGGAGTACAAGGAGCTGTCGCGGCTCTACACGGCGAACGGCTGGACGTGGCTCGAGGAGTGGGTCACCGACGGCCGGTTCCGCCCGCACTACGTCGTCGGCGGGGTGGTGTCCGGGCGGTGGGCCAGCCGTGGCGGCGGGGCGTTGCAGATCCCGAAGGTGCTGCGCACGTGCGTCCGCGCGGACCCGGGCTGGAAGCTGGTGGTGGCCGACGCCGCGCAGCTGGAGCCGAGGGTGCTGACGGCGTTGTCGGGCGACCGCCGCCTGGCCGACGTCGCGGCGGCGACGGACCTGTACGCGCGGCTGGGCGAGGCGCTGTTCTCGGGCGCCCGCTGGGTCCCCTTGTCACCGGACGACGACCGCGACGACCGGGCGCGCGCGAAGATCGCGATGCTGTCGGCGATGTACGGCGGCACGTCCGGCGAAGCGGGGCCGTTGCTGGCGCTCCTGCGGCAGCGGTTCCCGGACGCGGTGTCCTATGTGGAGCACGCGGCCCAAGCGGGCGAGCGCGGCGAGCGCGTCCGGTCCCGGCTGGGCCGCACCTCGCCGGCCCCCTCCGCGGCCTGGCGTGCCCTGACCGGCGGCCTGGCGTCGGACGAAGCGGCGGAGCTGAAGGCCCGCCGGGCGTCGCGCGGCTGGGGCCGGTTCACGCGCAACTTCGTCGTCCAGGCGAGCGCGGCGGACATGACGGCGGTGATGCTGGCGACCTTGCGCCGCCGCTTGCCGTCACCGGCGCACCTGGTGTTCTTCCAGCACGACGAGGTGATCGTCCACACGCCGGCCGACCTGGCGCCGGAGGTCACCACGTCCATCATGGACAGCATCACGGAGGCGGCGACCATGCTGTTCGGCGAGGCGTGCCCGGTCCGCTTCCCGATGCACATAGCCCCGGTCGACACCTACGCCGACGCGAAATAATGCCCCTTCAGTCACACGAGATACTTCAGAAATCAGAGACCACAAGGAGCACTGCGAAACCTCCGGTCGGCGCAGCGGAGTGTGCAGCCAGTGAACACGCGACTCCGACCGGGTGGTAGTACATCAACCAGCCAGCCCTGTCGCACACCGAACCCTACTGACTACGTTCGGAGCATATGGCGAAGAAATCAACCAGACGACTGCTGGGAAGTTTATGGGGTTATCTGCTCCTGGCCTCGGTGATCTGGCTGTGGTTCCTGCCGTCGATCGGTCCCGGCGTGATCGCCATCCTCTCCGGTTTCGTGGTGCTCTACAGCTTGTTCCAAGCACCGATGTGGTGCTGTGCCGAGAACCGCGACGGTGGTTTGTGCCGCAACAACGCCTACGGCATCCTGCTCGGCTGCCACGTCCGACACCATAAGTGGCAGAAGATCAAGATGGCCGTCCGGCAGCAGTATTGGGGCAAACTGGGGCGGCGGGTGTTCAGCGGCGTCGGCGGGCAGGCTGCAACCTTCTCCGCCTTCGCCGGAATGCTTTCCGCGTGTGTGGCCACCGCGACCCTGATCGCCAAATGACCTGGTCAGAAACCGATCTCGCGTGATCCGGCGCGCATCTCGCGTGATCAGAAACGGATCTCGCGTGATTGGGGGCGTAACACGCGTGATTGGGGACGCATCACTCGTGATTGGAGGGTCGACACGGCGTCAGGCCAGGGCGTCGTCCAAGGCCTTCGTGATCCGCTTCAGCGAGACTGGGTGGGCGGTGCCCAGAGTCTGGGCGAAGAACGAGACCCGCAGCTCCTCGATCATCCAGCGGACCTCGTCCAGCGCCGGGGACGACGTGCCCGGCGGGAGGGACGCGACCGCCTCGCGGTACTCCGTCGTGATCCAGGCGATGTCCGCCGTCCGCTGCAGGTCGCGGGTCGGTTCCGACACCAGCTTCTCCAGGCGGCGCGAGATCCCTTGCAGGTAGCGGACGACGTTGCGCAGCCGGGACGCGCCCGTCGCCGTCACGAAGCCGGGGTACACCAGCGACGACAGCTGCGCGCGCACGTCCGCCAGGGACTCCGCCGGGCCGCGGGTCGAGGGCAACGCCACCTCGACGTCGTTCGCCGCGCGCAAGATCTTCTCCACCTCGGTCAGGACCTCCAGCACCGTCTGGTGCAGGCCGGCCCGGACCTTCTCCAGCAGCGACGCGAACCCGGCTTCGTCGAACGCCGGGCCGCCCGCGGTGGCCATCAGGGCGTCCACCGCGCAGTCGACGCAGTCCTCCAGCAGCGCCGCGACGCTGCCGTGCGGGTTGCGGTTCAGCACCAGCTTCGAGGAGTTGGACAGCGACCGCGTGATGAACTTCATCGGCGAGCTCAGGTTGAGCCGCAGCATCCGCCGCGTACCCGCCCACATCGCGTGTTCCTGCTGGGCCGGTGTGTCCAGCATCCGGACCGCCACCGTCGCGCCCTCGTCGACCAGCGCCGGGTACGCCTTGACGTCGTGGCCGCGCTGGGTCGAGGCGAAAACCCTTGGCAGTGAACCGAACGACGGTTTCGTCAGGCCCGCCTTCTCCAAGCTGTTGGCCGCCTTCGAGATGGTCTCCCGGACCTTCGGCGCCAGCTTGAGCCGCAGCAGCGAGATGTCCTTGCCCTCGGCCACGCGCTTGCCGCGCTCGTCCACCACCCGGAACGTCACCTTCAGGTGGTCCGGCACCGAAGAAAGGTCCCAGTCGGAGAACGGGATCGTGATACCGCGCAACGCACGCAGCTCGCGGCCGAGCACCTCCAGCAGCGGACCGTCCGAAGGGGACACTCGCGAAAGGACGTAATTCGCCGTGTCGGGCGCCGGGACGAAGTTGCGGCGCACCGCCTTCGGCAACGACTTGATCAGCTGCGTCACCAGTTCCGTACGCAATCCCGGCACCTGCCAGTCGAAGCCGTCCTCGGTGACCTGGTTCAGCACCGGCAGCGGGATGTGCACGGTGACGCCGTCGGCGTCCGCGCCCGGCTCGAACTGGTAGGTCAGCGTGAAGACCTGCGTGCCCTGCGTCCACGAGTCGGGGTAGTCGCCCTCGCGGACGCCGCCCGCGGTCTCGTTGATGAGCATCGACTTCTCGAACGACAGCAGGTCCGGCTGCTCGTGGCGGGTCTTCTTCCACCACGTGTCGAAGTGCCGCACCGAGACGACGTCCGCGGGCACGCGGGAATCGTAGAACTCGTACAGCGTCTGGTCGTCGACCAGGATGTCGCGGCGCCGCGCGCGGTTCTCGAGGTCCTCGACCTCTTCCAGCAGCGCCCGGTTCTCGGCGAAGAAGTGGTGGCGCGTCTGCCAGTCGCCCTCGACCAGCGCGTGCCGGATGAACAGCGCCCGCGACATCTCGGGGTCGATCCGGCCGTAGTTGACGCGCCGGTCGGCGATCAGCGGGACGCCGTAGAGCGTCACCTTCTCGATCGCGATCACCGCGCCCTGCTTGCGTTCCCAGTGCGGCTCGGAGTAGTTGCGCTTGACGACGTGCTGCGCCAGCGGCTCGACCCACTCCGGCTCGATGCGCGCGTTGACCCGCGCCCACAGCCGGGACGTCTCGACCAGCTCGGCCGACATCACCCAGCGCGGCTGCTTCTTGAACAGCGCCGAACCGGGGAACACGCCGAACCGGGCGCCGCGCGCGCCCAGGTAGTCGCCCTTCGCCGGGTCCTTGAGCCCGATGTGCGAGAGCAGCCCGGCGATCAGCGACGTGTGCACCTTCTGCGGGTCGACCGCGTCGGTGTTCGTGTTCAGCGAGATGCCGAGCGGCTTGGCCAGCTGACGGAGCTGGCTGAAGATGTCCTGCCACTCGCGCACGCGCAGGTAGTTCAGGTACTCGTTGCGGCACAGCCGGCGGAACTGGTTGCTGGACAACGCCTTCTGCTGCTCGGCGACGTACTCCCACAGGTTCAGGTAGGCCAGGAAGTCCGACGTCGGGTCCGCGAACCGCGCGTGCTGCTGGTCGGCCTGCTGCTGCTTCTCCGACGGCCGCTCGCGCGGGTCCTGGATGGACAGTGCGGCCGCGATGATCATCACTTCGCGGACGCAGCCGTTCTGGGCGGCTTCCAGGACCATCCGGCCCATCCGCGGGTCCACCGGCAGCTGTGCGAGCTTGCGGCCGGTCTCGGTGAGCCGCCGGTCGCTGTTGCCGGCGGCTTCGCTGTCGAACGCGCCCAGCTCCTGGAGCAGGCCGATGCCGTCGGTGACCTGACGGCGGTCCGGCGGCTCGACGAACGGGAACGCGGCGATGTCGCCCAGCCCCAGCGACGTCATCTGCAGGATGACCGAGGCCAGGTTGGTCCGCAGGATCTCCGGGTCGGTGAACTCGGGCCGCGCCTCGAAGTCGTCTTCGGAGTAGAGCCGGATGCAGATGCCGTCCGACGTCCGGCCGCAGCGGCCCTTGCGCTGGTTCGCCGACGCCTGCGACACCGGCTCGATCGGCAGCCGCTGCACCTTGGTGCGGTGGCTGTAGCGCGAGATCCGCGCGGTGCCCGGGTCGACGACGTACTTGATGCCCGGCACGGTCAGCGACGTCTCGGCGACGTTCGTCGCGAGCACGACCCGGCGCCCGGTGTGCTGCTGGAACACCCGGTGCTGGTCGGCCGCCGACAGCCGCGCGTACAGCGGCAGGACCTCGGTGCCGCGCAGGTCGGCGCGGTTGAGCACGTCCGCCGTGTCGCGGATCTCGCGCTCGCCGGAGAGGAACACCAGCACGTCGCCCGGGCCCTCGGCGCACAGCTCTTCGACGGCTTCGAGGATGCCTTGGGTCTGGTCGCGCTCGTCGTCACCCTCGGGGTCTTCGGGGTCGACGAGCGGCCGGTAGCGGACCTCGACGGGGTACGTGCGGCCGGAGACCTCGACGATCGGCGCGTTGTCGAAGTGCTTCGAGAACCGCTCCGGGTCGATGGTCGCCGAGGTGATGATCACCTTGAGGTCGGGACGCCGCGGGAGCAGCTGCTTGAGGTAGCCGAGGATGAAGTCGATGTTGAGGCTGCGCTCGTGGGCCTCGTCGATGATCAGCGTGTCGTACTGGCGCAGCGCCCGGTCGGTCTGGATCTCGGCCAGCAGGATGCCGTCGGTCATCAGCTTGACCAGCGTGTCCTGCCCGGACTGGTCGGTGAACCGCACCTTGTAGCCGACGGTGTCGCCCAGCTCGGTCTTGAGCTCGCTCGCGATCCGGTCGGCGACCGTGCGCGCGGCCAGCCGGCGCGGCTGCGTGTGCCCGATCTGGCCGCGGACGCCGCGGCCCAGCTCGAGGCAGATCTTGGGCAGCTGGGTGGTCTTGCCCGAGCCGGTCTCCCCCGCGACGATCACGACCTGGTGCGCGGCGATGGCCGCGCCGATCTCGTCCTTGAGCCTGCTGACCGGCAGCTCTTCGGGGTATTCGATCTTGGGCACGCTCTCGCGGCGCGACAGCAGGCGCAGCTCGGCGGCGTCGACGTCGGCGGCGATCCTGGCGAGAGCGGAGTCGCGGTCGCGGGCCTTGCGGGCACCGTCGAGCCGCCTGCGCAGCCGGTGCTCGTCGCGCGGCATCAGCTCGGGCAGGCGCGCACGCAGCGCTTCGAACGGGGATGGTGTGGACATACTCGGGCCAAGGATAGCCGTGCGTGACGAGGCGGGCTCCTGAATATCCCCGCGGCGTGACCGGGCCCACCCGCGACCAGCGCCCCAATGTGGCGTTGGGTGCGCTCAACGCACCCAATGTGGCGTTCGGTGCGTCCAACGCACCCAACGCCACATTGGGGCGTTCGGGGTCAGCCGGGCTGGCCGGGCTGCTGCGGGTACTGCTGCTGCTGGGCGTACGGCTGCTGCTGCGGGGCCTGGCCGGGGAACTGCTGCTGCGGCTGGCCCGGGTAGCCCTGCGGGGCGCCCGGCGCCGGCGGCTGCTGCGCGAACTGCTGCTGCGGCTGCGGCGCGGCCTTGGACCGGTTGAGCACCAGCGAGACGACGATCAGCGCGACGCCGACGAGGCCCAGCACGATCCCGAACGTGGGCTGCATGTCGTCGGCCCACGAGAGCAGCCGGAACTCCATGTCGAACTGCTCGAGGACGAACGTGCCGAAGCCGAGGACGGCAAACAGGATGCCGATCCGCATCATGATGGAAGACATGGAAAACCCCCAACGGGCAAGGAAAACGGGAGCAGACCGCCCCCGACGGCCCGCGATGGGACTCGAACGATAACGACCGGTCCGGACCCTGTCCCCGGGTTTCCCGATTTGTTACCTCACGTCCGCTGGAGCGAGTCCGGGCCCAGGTCGGCGAGCGTCCGGTGGCCGGAAAGTCCCATCGTCAGGTCGAAGTCGGCCAGCAAGCTCCGCAGCACGTGCCGCACGCCGTCCTCGCCCGCGTGCGCCAGGCCGTAGACCCACGGGCGGCCCACCAGCACCGCGCGGGCGCCGAGGGCGATCGCCTTGAGGACGTCCGCGCCGGTGCGGATCCCGGAGTCGAACAGCACCTCCAGCCGGTCGCCGACCGCCGCGACGATGCCGGGCAACGCCTCCAGCGCGCCGATCGCGCCGTCGACCTGGCGGCCGCCGTGGTTGGAGACGACGATGCCGTCCATCCCGGCCTCGGCGGCGCGGCGCGCGTCGGCGACGTGCTGGATGCCCTTGAGCACGATCGGGCCGTCCCAGTGCTCGCGCAGGAACGGCAGCTGGTCCCAGGTCCGGTCGGCGCCGGTGATCATGCCGAGCCAGCGCAGGATCGCCGTGCCCGAGTCCTCCTCCGGCGTCTTCTCCAGCAGGCCGCGGAACACCGGGTCGGTGAACGCGACGGCGAGCCCCTCGCCCTTGAGGAACGGCAGGTAGCCCTGGTCCAGATCGGACGGTCGCCAGGCCAGCGTCCAGGTGTCGAGGGTGACGACCAGCGCCGTGTAGCCGGCCGCCTTCGCCCGCGCCAGCAGGCTCGCGCAGACGTCCGGGTCGCCGGGCCAGTACAGCTGGAACCAGCGCGGGCCGTCGCCGTTGGCCGCGGCGACGTCCTCGATGCCGGTCGACGACGCCGTGGAGAGGATGAACGGCAGGCCGACCGAGGCCGCGGCCCGCGCCGTGGCCGACTCGGCGCCGGAGTGCACGATCGACTGGACGCCGACGGGCGCGACGGCCACCGGCGCGGGCAGCCGGGTGCCGAGCACCGTGGTCGCCAGGTCGCGGTCGGTGGCACCGGTCAGCATCCGCGGCACGACGCGCCAGCGGTCGAACGCCTCGCGGTTGGCCCGCGCGGTGGCGCCGGAGCCGGCCGCGCCCGCGACGTAGGAGAACGGCCCGGGCGCCATGACCTCGCGCGCCGACGCTTCGAGCTTCGTCGCGTCGGTCGAGCACGGCGGCAGCTGACCACCGAGTCCCTGCAGGTAGAGCTCGTTCTGGTAGCTGCCGAAGCGTTCGGTCACGTCTGCCTCCTCGCGTTCGAACGCGCACTGTACTCGCCGGTAACGCCCCCGTGCCTCAGGCGGGAGGACGCCGCATCGGCTGCATGGGCGGGCCGCCGGGTGGCGAGAACGCGGGGCCGTGGTCGGCGAACCCGAGCCGCCGGTAGAGCCGTGTGCTGTCCGGCGAGCTGGCTTCGAGGTAGGTCGGCGCGCCCACGGCGTCGTAGCGGTCGAGGCCGTGGCGGAGCAGCCGCGCGCCGACGCCTTCCCGCTGCCGGCCCGGCCGGACGCCGATGAACTGCGCGTGCCAGTGCGGTTCACGCGGCTCGCGGGCGGCCATCAGCCCGAGCAGCGCACCCAGCCGGTGCAGCTCGTCGTCGTCGAGCCCGGGGATCATGAGGTCGCCGTCCCCGCCGGCGGGGGTCCAGATCACCGCGGCCGAGTGGTCGGTGGTCAGATCGACGCTCCCGGCCGCGAAACCGAACTCGGCGAGCGCGCGGAAGAACGCCGGGTGGGCGCGGGTGCGGCGGCGGTCGTCGCCCGGGAAGACCCAGCGGCTCATCGGGTCGTCCTGGAACGCGGCGACGAGGATGCCGATGACGACGTCCACTTCGGACGGATCGGCGGCCCGGACGTCGCTCATCGGCTGACCGGCTCCTCGGCCTCGCGGACCGGCCCGCCGATCCCGGCGTAGACGTCCGGGCGCAGGGTGCGCAGCGACTCGCCCCGCAGGAAGCCGACCAGCCCGGCCAGCACCAGCAGCCCCGGCAGGCCCCAGCGCAGCAGCGGGTTCGCGCCCGCCGGCCCGAGCAGGACGTCGAAGTGGGCGACGATGAGCACCAGGATCACGCTCAGTGCCAGCGTGGCCAGCAGCGGCGCGATCAGGCGCCGCCAGCGCGTCTCCGCCCCCGGATGACGCCGGAAGAAGCCGACCACCGACAGCGAAACCGCGATCATGATGATCGTGACGCCGGTCGAGGCCGTGACGCCGGTCCAGGTGAACAGGTCGGTGAACGGGTCGCGGCCGGCCAGCGCGAACACCGCGACGACGACGAACGCGATCGTCGTCTGGACCAGCGAGCCGCCGATCGGGGCGCCGGTGCGCATGCTCGTGCGGCTGAACCCGACGGGCAGCAGCCCGTCCCGGCCGAGCGCGAAGAAATACCGTCCGACCGCGTTGTGGAAACTCACCATCGCGGCGCATTGGCTCGTCAGGAACAGGACGTAGGCCACGTGGGAAAACACCGGACCGAGGTGTTCCCCGGCCAGCCCGAACAGCAGTCCCGGCCCTTCGGCGACGGCCCGTTCCACGATGTGGTCCGGCCCGGTCGCGACCGCCATTCCGAGCGAGGAAACGACGAACAGCACGGCGGTCAGGCCGATCGCGATGTAGGTCGCCCGGCCGACCGTCCGGCTCGGGTCGCGGCATTCCTCGCCGTAGGTCGCGGCGCCTTCGAAACCGAGGAAAACCGCGATGGAAAAGGCGAAGACCGCGCCGACACCCGTCGTGAACAGGCTCGACGGCGAAAGCGGCGTCAGCGAGACTTGGCCGCCGGCCGGGTGCGCGAACATCCCGATGTCCGCCACCACCAGCACCGCGACCTCCAGCGCCAGCGCGACACCGAGCACCTTGGCGTTGAGGTCGATCCGCAGCACTCCGGCCGCGCCGACGACCAGCACCATCAGCAGCGCGATCAGCCACCACGGCACGTGCACGCCGAACAGTGCGGCGAGCCACGTCGAAACGGAAAGGCCGAAGATGCCGTAGATCCCGAGCTGGATCGAGCTGTAGGCGACCACTGTGACGTAGGCGACGCCGGTGCCCGCCGATTTCCCGATTCCGTGGGCGACGTACGGGTAGAACGCGCCGGCGTTCGTGATGTAGCGGCTCATCGCGGCGTACCCGGCGGCGAACAACGCGAGCACCGGAGCCAGCACCACGAACGAAAGTGGCACGCCGATACTGCCTGTCACAGCGTAGGTCGCCGAAACCCCGCCGGCGATCGCGTAGAGCGGGCCCGCCGCCGCGACCACGAAGAACACTATCTGAACGGCACCGAGGCGCCGGGTGCCGAGGCCGCGCCGTTCCGGCGTGTGCGTGCGCATGAACCTTTCCCACTGCTTGGAAAACCCGTGGTGCCGCCGGGCGCGCCCCATTGCCCCCGCGCCGTTCGAGCCGTAGCTGATCTTGGCGGCGGTCCACAGAGTAGGGGCAGCGCCCCCGCCCGCGGTACGGCCGATCGGGGTAAAACACCCGTGGCGCCGGAAACCGCCGGAAGCCCTACCGCTATCTTCGGGATCCTTCCCGTCGACAGCCCAGGGGGCCCATTTCCGTCATGCGCCGGCTCACCTTGGTCGATTCGTTCTTCTTCCTCGGGCACGACGAGTTCACCGGGCGCGCGGTGCTCGGCCGGACGTCGCTCGGCATCGGGCTCGCCGGCGCGGTGTTGTGCGACCTGTTGTTCGCCGACCGGATCACCGTCCAGGACCGCAAAGTCCGGCCGATCTCCCGGCGGCCGCCGGGAGTTCCGACCATGGACCGGATCTTTTCCGAAATCCTCACCGAATCCGCCGCGTACGGCGTGCGCGACTGGATCGACCACCTCCGCACGACGCTGCCCTCGATCACCGCCGACAACCTCGTCTCGCTCGGGCTCGTGCGCCGGGCCCCGGATCGGGTGCTGTTGCGCCGCACGCACCGCTACCCGCCCGCGGACCTGCTCGTCTCGACGGCCGCGCGCAGCAAGGCCCGGTCGGCGGTGTTCGGCGTCGAGCGGCCCGACCCGCACTCGGCGTGCCTGGCGCTGCTCGCGTGGACCGCGGGGGTCTCCGACCTGTGCGAACCGGAGCTCGGCCGGGCGCAGGTGCGGGCCTGGATGGCCGACACCCACGAGTCGCTGCCGCGCCGCATCGCCGACGTGATCACCGCGGTGGAAGCCGTGGCGGCGGCCGTCGTCTACACCGGCGACCGCAAGTGACCGGCGAGTAACCTGGGCGCGTCAGCCGTCGACGTCCCCTGGAGGAGACATGCGCGCGCACGACGTGGTCCTGTTCGGCGCCACCGGCTTCACTGGCGGCCTCACCGCCGGGTACCTGGCCCGCCACGCGCCCGCGGACCTGCGCTGGGCGCTGGCCGGGCGCAACCGCGGCAAGCTCGAGGCCGTACGCGCGAAGCTCGCGGAGATCGACGACCGGTTCGCGACGCTCGACCTGCTCGTCGCCGACTCGGGCGACCCGGCGTCGCTGCGCGCCGTCGCCGAGGCCACGAAGGTCGTGATCACGACGGTCGGGCCGTACCTGAACCAGGGTGAGCCGCTGGTCGCGGCGTGCGCCGAGGCGGGCACCGACTACGTCGACCTGACCGGCGAGCCCGAGTTCGCCGACCTCATGTACCTGAAGCACGATCGACGCGCGCGCGAGACCGGCGCGCGGCTGGTGCACGCGTGCGGGTTCGACTCGATCCCGCACGACCTCGGCGCCTGGTTCACCGTGCGGCAGCTGCCCGAGGGCGTGCCGCTGCGCGTCGACGGTTACGTGCGGGCGAGCGGGATGCCGTCGGGCGGCACGTTCCTCAGCGCGCTGACCGTGATGTCCCGGATGCCGGCCGGGGCGCGGGCGGCTCGCGAGCGCGCGGCCGCCGAGCCGCGGCCGGCGGGCCGGTTCGCGCGGGCCCCGCTCGGCCGGCCGCACCGGGTGGCCGGCGCGGGCTGGTGGGCGGTACCGCTGCCGACGATCGACCCCGAGATCGTCCGCCGGTCCGCGGCCGCGGTCGAGCGCTACGGCCCGGACTTCACCTACCGGCACTTCGCCGCGGTCAAGCACCTGCCGGTGCTGGCGGGCGGCGCGGCCGGCGTCGGCGCGCTGTTCGCCGCCGCGCAGGTCCCGCCGGCCCGGCGGGCGCTGTCCCGGCTGCTGGCGCCCGGCAACGGACCGAGCCCCGAGCGCCGGGCGCGGTCGTGGTTCTCGGTGCGGTTCGTCGGCGAGGGCGGCGGCCGGCGCGTGGTGACCGAGGTGTCCGGCGGCGACCCGGGTTACGACGAGACGGCGAAGATGCTCGCGGAGTCGGCGCTGTGCCTGGCGACCGACGACCTCCCGGAGACGGCCGGCCAGGTGACCACGGCGGCCGCGATGGGCGACGCGCTGATCGACCGGCTCACCAAGGCGGGGATCCGCTTCGAGACGCTCTGACCGTCCTCAGTGGACGGCCCCAAGCGGGCCGTCCACCGAGGAACCCCGGTCAGCCCACCAGCAGGTGGACCAGGTGGCCGACGTTGTGGATCGCGAAGTAGGCGATGTCGGCGGCCGCGTAGACGATGTCCGAGATACCCATGGAAAGTCCTTTCGCCACTGTGTTCAACGGAGAGTTACTGCGCGGTAACACCTTCAGCATTGGGCCGAATGGCCTAACGCACCAGGCTTGGTGATCGTTTTGCCCCGCGCGGGGGATGAATGAGACAAATCACCTCGTCCGGGAAATGAACTGGATCACACGAGGGGTGCGCGGCGCGGCGATCTGTGCCGCGACCGAAGTTTTCACGCGGTTTCACAGGGCCGTGGCGTGAAACTTTGCGGGTGTGATGGATCTTCTGCCGCTCCCGGCACGCGATTAGCGTCTGTCGGGTTCTGCATCGACTTTGGGCGGAACCTCCCCTTTCCCCCAGTTTTCCCGAGGAGCGTCATGAGATTGCCCCAACGGTTCGCCGCGCTCGGCGGGGCGACGGCGGCGGGCATGGTCGTGGTCGGCATCGCCGTCGCCGCGCCCGCGCAGCCCGACCCCACGCCACCCCCGGCGGTGTCCGCCGCGCAGGCCCAGGCCAACGCCACCACCGCGGCGGCCGGCCTGGTCGGCGCCCGCCCGGCCGCCCTGTTCGCCGGGTCGCACGACAAGTTCGTCCAGCGGGATGTGCGGTCCGCGTCCGGCCTGTCCTACGTCGTCTACGACCGGACCTACGACGGCCTGCCCGTGATCGGCGGCGACCTGGTCATCGCCACCGACTCCGCGGGCACCGTGAAGACCACCTCCGTCGCCCAGCAGCAGCCCCTCGGCGACCTGAACGTCCGCGGCGCCAAGCTCACCGCGGCCCAGGCGGACGCCGTCGCCGCCAAGCAGGTCCGCGGGCCGAAGGGCCTGCCCGGCGGGAAGCTCGTCGTCGTCGCCGACGGCAGTGGCCGCCTCGCCTACGAGAGCAACGTCGAAGGCACGGACGACCACGGTGAGCCGAGCAGCCTGAGCGTCTACGTCGACGCCGTGGACGGCCGGGTGCTGCGGACCGTGCAGCACGTCGCCGCGGGCACCGGCACCGGCAAGTGGAACGGGCCGGCCCCGCTGCCGCTGAACACCACGAAGTCCGGCAGCACGTACTCGATGGCCGACCCGAACACGCCCAACCTGGACTGCCGCAACTACAGCAGCGACTCGATCCTCACCGGGACCGACGACAGCTGGGGCAACGGCACCGGCACGAACATCGAGACCGGCTGCGCGGACGCGCTGTTCGTCACCCAGACCGAGAAGAAGATGCTCTCGGAATGGGTGGGCCGCAACGGCTTCACCGGCAACGGCGGCGCCTGGAAGATCCGCGTCGGCCTCGACGACGAAAACGCTTACTACTACAACTCGCGCCCGGCGTACGTGAACCTCGGGCACAACCCGAGCGGCGAATGGGTCGGCTCGCTCGACATCCTGGGCCACGAGATGGGCCACGGCGTCGACGACTACTCCGGCTCCGGCGGCTTCTCCGGCGGCGGCACGCAGGAGTTCATCGCCGACACCTTCGGCACGGCGACGGAGTTCTACGCGAACGAGCCGTCGCAGTACGACCCGCCGGACTACGCGATCGGCGAAGAGGTCAACCTGGTCGGCACCGGCGCGATCCGCTACATGTACGACCCGTCGAAGGTCGGCGACCCGAACTGCTACTCCAGCTCCACCCCGAACGCGGAGGTGCACAAGGCGGCCGGGCCCGGCGACCACTGGTTCTACCTGCTCGCCGAGGGCAGCAACCCGGCGAACGGCCAGCCGACCAGCCCGACCTGCAACAGCACCACCGTGGCCGGCCTGGGCATCCGCAAGGCGATCAACATCATGCACGGCGCCGTCCAGCTGAAGACGTCCGGCAGCTCGTACGTGCGCTACCGCACGTGGACACTGCAGGCCGCGAAGAACCTGTACCCGAACAGCTGCACCGAGTTCAACGCCGTGAAGGCGGCTTGGAACGCGGTCAGCGTGCCGGCGCAGTCGGGCGACCCGACGTGCACCGACTCGACCCCGACCACCACGCCCCCGACGACCACGCCCCCCACCACGACGCCGCCGACGACCACGCCGCCGCCGGGCGACTGCACCGGCCAGAAGCTGCTGAACCCGGGCTTCGAGTCGGGCAAGACGTCGTGGTCCGACCCGAACACCACCATCGGCCAGTGGGGCAGCCGGGCGCCGGCGCGCTCGGGCGGCTACGCGTCGTGGCTCGGCGGCCAGGGCGTGACCCACACCGACACGCTGACGCAGTCGGTGGCCATCCCCGCGGGCTGCCACGCGAGCCTGACCTTCTGGTTGCGCGTCGGGACCGCCGAGACCGAGAACGTCGTCTACGACAAGCTCGTCGTGTTCGCCGGCTCGACGGCGGTGGCCACGTACTCGAACCTCGACCGCAACTCGGCCTACGCGCAGAAGACGATCGACCTGTCGTCCTACGCCGGCCAGACGGTGACGCTCAAGTTCGCCGGGATCGAGGACCAGTCGCTGCAGACATCGTTCGTCGTCGACGACACCGCGCTCACCGTGAGCTGATCCGCGCTCGGTGACCGGCGAGGCCTGCCCCCTACTTTGGTGGCAGGCCTCGTTGCGTCGGCTGCGCCGAGTACTCATGCTTACCCGATCGGAGGTGAGCATGGAGGCGAGTGCGCTCGAACCGGCCGACGCGGACCTGCCCGCCGAGGCGGCCGCGGCCGTCCGCGAAGGGCCGTTCGACGTGGCCTTCGACCTGGTGATCCGGCATCGCGGGCTGAGCCTGGAGGGCCTGCAGCGGCGGATGGCGATCCGCGGCGCCCAGGTCAGCCTGGCGACGCTGAGCTATTGGCGACGCGGCCGCCGTCACCCTGAAGGGGGACGTTCACTGCACGCCGTGCGGGTCGCGGAAGGCTGTCTCGGCCTGCCCGCCGACGCCCTCACCGCGCTGGTGACGCCGGCCCGCCCGCGCGCCCGCCGGGCCGAGCCGTTTCCCGGCGGCGTCAGCCTGGCCAGCGCGCTCGGCGCCGAGCCGACCGAGCTGGGCTCCTGTGACGGCATCGACCTCGACGGCAACGCGCGGCTCGCGATCGCGTCGGTGCACCAGCGGGCGACGCTGACCGCGGACCGCACCGAGGGGTCGGTCCGCACCGAGATGGTGGTGACCAGCCGCGAGGACGGCGTCGACCGCTGGGTGTCGTTCTTCCGGCCGCAGACCGGCGGCGCCCACCACCCGGCGCTGCGGTCGGCGCGCTGCTGCCGCCCCGGCCGGATCCGCCGCGACCCGTCGTCCGAGCTGCTGGCCGTGGAGCTGCGGTTCGACTACCCGCTGCGCGCCGGCGAGACGTACGTCTTCGACTTCGGCTTCGGTTACGACGGCGAGCCGCCGGAGACGAGCTACCTGCAGTTCGGCATCCGCGCCCCGGCCCGGCAGCTGGTGCTGCAGGCGCACTTCGACCCGGCGGCGGTGCCGGTGCGCTGCTACCGCTACCACCGCCCCCGCGACGGCTCCTCGGACGTCGTCGGCGAGCCCGAACTCCCGGTCGGCCCAAGCCTGACCAGCCACATCGCCGTGCTGGACGCGCAGCCGGGCGTCTACGGCATGGTCTGGGAGTGGGACTGACGGTCGTGAGTGTTTAGGGCGGTTCTAACCGCCCTAAACACTCACGACCGGCTACCGAACAGCGTGGGCCGGCGTGATCTCATAGTCCTTTTCGTCGAACGAGCCCACCTGTGACCGCAGCCGGCTCGTGGAGAACGGCCAGCTGAAGCTGTTGCGGCCGTTGACGTCCGTGTAGTAGCTCGAACAGCCGCCCGACTGGTAGACCGTGCCCGGCAGGGCCGCCTGGACCTCGGCGTTGAACGCCGCCTGCGCCTCGGGCCGCACCGACACCGACGCCCAGTCCGAGCGCAGCGTGCGCGTCACCGCCGCGACCGTGTGCCGCAGCTGGGCCTCCAGGATCATGAACGCCGACGTGTGGCCGGTGCCGAGGCTCGGGCCCAGCAGCAGGTACAGGTTCGGGAACCCGGCCACCGTCGTCCCGCGGTACGCCGAAGGGCTGCCCTTCCAGTGGTTGTCGAGGCTGCGGCCGGCGTCGTCGAACACCCGGGCCGACACCGGCATGTCGAGGATGTGGAAGCCGGTGCCGAAGATGATCGCGTCGACCTCCGCCGTGGAGCCGTCCACGCCCACCACCCGGTTTCCGGAAACCGACGAGACAGCCGTCGCGTGGACGTCCACTGTGGACTTCGTGAGCGCGCGGTAGTACGTGTTCGACATCAGCAGCCGCTTGCAGCCGAGGGTGTAGTCCGGCGTAAGTTTCCGGCGCAGCACCGGGTCCCGCACCGCGAGCCGCAAGTGCGCGAGCCCGAGTTTCTGGACCTGCCGCAGCAGCCACGGGTGCCGGAAGCCGAACCCGAGCGTCTCCATGGCGCCGTATTCGACGCGGCGCAACGCGTTCTGCAGCAAAGGGAACCGCCGCAGCAGCACCCGTTCGACACCCGGGACGTGGTGGTCCGGCTTGGGCAGCACCCACTGCGCGGTGCGCTGGAACAGGTGCAGCCGCTCGACGTCGGGCACGATCTCCGGAACGAACTGGACCGCGGACGCGCCGGTGCCGATCACCGCGACCCGCCGGCCCGCGAGGTCGTAGCCGTGGTTCCAGCGCGCGGAGTGGAAGACCGCGCCCGGGAAGGTGCCGAGGCCGGGCAGGTCCGGGATCAGCGGCTCGTGCCACGGCCCGGTGCCGGCGACCAGGATCCTCGCGGTGTAAGGGCCCCGGGACGTCTCCAGTTCCCAGCGCGCCTCACGGGCGTTCCACTGCGCGCGCGTCACCTCGACGCCGAAGCGGATCTTCGAGGTGACCCCGAACCGCGAAGCCGTCTCACGCAGGTAGGTCTTGATCTCGGCCTGACCGGCGAACGCGCGCGTCCACCCGGGATTGGGGGCGAAGGAGTACGAGTAGAGCGCGGACGGCACGTCGCAGGCGCAGCCGGGATAGGTGTTGTCGCGCCAGGTCCCGCCGAGCTCGGCCGCCTTCTCCAGCACGGCGAGGTCGTCGACCCCGGCCTGGCCGAGACGGACGGCGGCGCCCAGGCCCGACGCCCCGGCACCGACGACGAGGACCGCGAAGTCGCGTTGTTCCATTTTCGGAGACTAACAGTATCTCGATACTGTTGGTACCCCGATTCCGCGACTCGCTACAGTGGCGGCATGGCCCGACTCACCCGCGCGGAAAGCCAGGCGCGCACCCGCGAACAGCTCATCGAGACCGCCCGGGAGCTGTTCCTGCGTGACGGCTATTCGGTGACGTCGCTGGAGAAGGTCGCCGACGAGGCCGGGTACTCGAAGGGCGCGGTGTACTCGAACTTCCGCAACAAGGACGAGCTCTGCCTCGCCGTGCTCGACCGGATCCACGACGAGCAGGTCGAGGCGATCGCCGGGGCGCTGGTCGGCGCCGAGGGGATGGAAGACCTGCTGACGGCGTTCCAGGCGTGGGCCGAACGCAGCATCGGCGACGAGGCGTGGACGGCCCTGGAGGTCGAGTTCGCCACGAACGCCCGGCGCAACCCGCACGTGCGGGCCGAGCTGGCCGCGCGGGACAAGACCATCCGCGACACGATCGCGGGCCTGCTCTCGGGCTACGCGGAGCGGTTCGGGATCACGCTCCCGATGTCGGCCGACGACGCCGCCACGGCCCTGCTCAGCCTGGGGATCGGCCTGGGCGTGCAGCGGGCGATCGACCCGACGATCCCGGTGAACGTGCTGCCGGACGTCATCCGCATCTTCGCCGGCGCCCGCTGACCACACCGAAATCGTCTGCTTTCCCCGGGCTTTTTTCCCTATTTGCAAACAACTTCGTCCCCCCTTGTGGCGGTGCTGACCCTTCGCTACCGTGGCGCTACGCCGCAGCACCACCCAGTATCCCGTTTCCGGCAGCCGAAGGCCGTCGAATTCCGGGTGCTGTCCGCCATGCCCGAGACGCCGTGATCCCCCACGGCACGTTCCCGCGGAAAGGGTTTTCCCCCATGAGCAAGAAGTTGCGGCCGGTCCTGATCGGCGCGCTCGGCGCGGCCTCCGTCGCGGCCCTCGTGATCACCACGCCCGCGCTCTCCTCGGCCGCCCCCGCACCGAGCGCCGCCTCGGTCAGTGCGGTCAAAGCCGTCGGCGACCTCTCCGTCGCGGCCAAGAAGGAGATCGCGATGAAGCTGGTCTCCAGCGCGGAAAACTCCTCCCTGGACTGGAAAGCGCAGTACAAGTACATCGAGGACATCGGTGACGGCCGCGGGTACACCGCCGGCATCATCGGTTTCTGCTCCGGCACCGGCGACATGCTCGAGCTCGTCCAGGCCTACACCGACGCCGTCCCGAACAACCCGCTCGCGAAGTACCTTCCCGCGCTGAAGAAGGTGAACGGCACCGACTCGCACAGCGGGCTCGGCTCGGCGTTCGAGAGCGCGTGGAAGTCGGCCGCGGCCACCACCGCGTTCCAGACCGCGCAGAACAACGAGCGCGACCGCGTCTACTTCAACCCCGCGGTGAGCCAGGGCAAGACGGACGGCCTCAGCAACCTCGGTCAGTTCGCGTACTACGACGCCATCGTCATGCACGGCCCCGGCACCGACCACAGCAGCTTCGGCGGCATCCGCTCGGCCGCGATCAAGAAGGCGAAGCCGCCGTCACAGGGTGGCGACGAGGCGACCTACCTCAAGGCGTTCTTCGCCGCCCGCAAGATCGTCATGAACGAGGAAGAAGCGCACTCCGACACCTCACGCATCGACACCGAGCAGGTGACGTTCCTCAACGCGGGCAACTTCGACCTGCACACCCCGCTGAAGTGGAAGGTCTACGGGGACTCCTACACCATCAACTGACGTAGGTGCGCGACCCGCGTGGCGCCGCTAGGGTCTCCGGCATGGGCAGGAGATTCCTCGGCGCCACGCTGGTCGTGGCCGCACTGGTCGCGGCCACGTTGCTGACCAGCACCGCCGCCACCCCCGCCGACGCGGTCCCGCTGTCCTTCCGCGGCGACGCGGGCCAGGTCGTCACCGTCGTCGCGGACTCGGCGAGCGCGACCACCGCCGTGCTCACCGCCTGGCAGCGCACCGGAACCGGCTGGTCCAGGGCCTACGGTCCGGTCAGCGCGTTCGTCGGCAAGGACGGCGTCGGCCAGGCCAGCGAAGCGACGTCGCACACCCCGGCCGGCGTGTGGAAGCTGACCGAGGCCTTCGGGATCCAGCCGAACAACGGGACCCGGCTGCCGTACCGGCAGGTCACGACGTCGGACTGGTGGGTGTCCGATGTGAAGTCCCCGTACTACAACACGCACTTCTCCTGCGTTCCCGGCACGTGCCCGTTCAACGAGGCCGCCGGTGAGGATCTCGGCAAAGCGGGCCCGGTCTACGACCACGCCGTCGTCCTCGACTACAACCGCTCGCCCGCGGTGCCGGGCGCCGGGTCCGCGTTCTTCCTGCACGTCTCGAACGGGAAGCCGACCGCGGGCTGCGTCTCGATCCCGGGTGCCGACCTCGACGCCGTGATGCGCTGGCTCGACCCGGCGCGGCACCCGGTCGCCGACATCTCGGTCAGCGGCTGAGCAGCTCGTCCACCGACCGGGTGTTGATGATCCGCTCGGGCCCGATCCCGGCCTTGATCGCCCGCTCGCAGCCGTAACCCTGCCAGTCGAGCTGGCCGGGGGCGTGCGCGTCGCTGTCGATGGCGAACTCGCAGCCGAGCTCCGCGGCCAGGCGCAGCAGCTTCATCGGCGGGTCGAGGCGTTCGGGCCGCGAGTTGATCTCCACCGCGACGCCGTTTTCGCGGCACGCGGTGAACACGGCCTTGGCGTCGAACTCCGACTCCGGCCGGCCGCGGCCGACGACGAGCCGGCCGGTGCAGTGCCCCAGCACCCGGACGTGCGGGTTCCGCACCGCGGCGAGCATCCGCCGGGTCATGTCCCGCGCCGGCATCCGCAGCTTCGAGTGCACGCTCGCGACGACGAAGTCGAGCTGCCCGAGCAGCTCTTCCTCCTGGTCGAGCGCGCCGTCGTCGAGGATGTCGACCTCGATGCCCTGCAGCAGCCGGAACGGCGCCATCAGCTCGTTGGCCTTCGCCACGATCTGCATCTGCGTCCGCAGCCGCTCCGGCGACAGCCCGTTCGCGACGGTCAGCCGCGGCGAGTGGTCGGTCAGGACCATCCACTCGTGCCCGACCTCCCGGCCCGCGACGGCCATCTCGCCGATCGAGCTGCCGCCGTCCGACCAGTCGGAGTGGGTGTGGCAGTCGCCCTTCAGCGCGGACCGCAGCGGTTCGCCGTCGGGCAGCTTCGCCTCGACGATCTTCTCGCGGTAGGCCGGATCACGGCCGGCCAGCGCGTCCTCGATGACACCCGCGGTGGCCTTCCCGATCCCGGGCAACGCGGTGAGCGTGCCGTTCCCGGCCATCGAAGCCAGCCGCTCGGCGTCGGTCTTGTCGACGGTGGCGGCCGCGTTGCGGAACGCCCGCACCCGGTAGCTCGGCTCCCCCGCGCGTTCGAGCTGGAACGCGATCTCCCGCAACGCCCACGCCGGATCCATGGGACCTTCCTACCCCCTCGGGGGCAGTTCGTGCAGCTCGACGTCCGTCAGCGCACCTTCCGAGATCCGGGCCGTCTGGTAGGTGCAGAACGGCTGACGGCGGCGGTCGGTGGGCGAGCCCGGGTTGAGCAGGCGCAGGCCGGACGGCGCGACCGTGTCCCACGGGATGTGGCTGTGGCCGAACACGAGGACGTCGGTGTCCGGGAACTGCGCGTCGCACCGCTGCTCGCGGCCCTGTTTCGCACCCGTCTCGTGGATGACGGCCAGGCGGACGCCGTCGAGGTCGGCGCGGGCGATCTCCGGCAGCCGCTCGCGCAGTTCCGGCCCGTCGTTGTTGCCGTAAACGCCGATCAGGCGCGTGCTGCGCGCTTCCAGCTCGTCGAGGAGGGTGACGTCGACCCAGTCGCCCGCGTGCACGACGACGTCGGCGGCCTCGACCTCCCGCCAGACCTGCTCGGGCAGTACCCGTGCGCGGCCCGGGAGGTGGGTGTCGGAGATGAGGAGAAGCTTCACTCGATGGCCTTCAGGATCCGTTCCAGGAACCCGCCGATGTGGTCGCGCAGCAGCGCGGCCGCGCCCTCGGCGTCGCCCTTCTTGGCCGCGGCCAGCACGGCCCGGTGCTCGGTCCACTCCTTCTTCCAGCTGGGGTTGGCCTCCCAGCCGACGACGCTGATCAGGGCCGCGCGGTCCTTGAGGTCATCCAGGATCGAGACCAGCAGCGGGTTGCCGCAGCCGCGGTAGAGCGCGCGGTGGAACCGGCGGTTGAGCAGGCTCAGCGCGACCTGGTCCTTGTCCGCGATCGCCGCCGACGCCTCCTTCAGCGCGTCCGCGGCGTCTTCCAGCAGGTCGGCGTCGCGCCGCTCGACCGTGCGCCGGACGGCTTCGGGCTCGAGCACCATCCGCACGTCGTAGACGGACCGGGCCAGGTCGGCGTCGACCACGCAGACCGACGCGCCCTTGTACGGGCTGAACGTCACCAGGCCCGAGTTGGACAGCACCTTGAGCGCCTCGCGCACCGGCGTCTTGGACACGCCCAGCCGCGCGGCCAGCTCGGCTTCGACCAGCGCCTGGCCGGGGAGCAGCTCGCGCGTGAGGATGCCACGGCGGATCTCCTCCAGGACCACTTCGGTCCGGGATGCGGGCAGGCTGAACGTCCCGGTCATGGCGTGGCTCCCTCGGTCGTGTCGGAGCCCATTCAACCAGCCCCCCAGGATCATATATCAGATGCCATACTGGACGGCATGAACCCGAGTCCCCGAAAGAAGCCCGAGGAGCTCCGCAGCCACCGGTGGTACGGCGGCGACGACCTGCGCGACTTCAGCCACCGCGCCCGCAGCCGTCAGCTCGGGTACAACCCGGAGGAGCACCTCGGCAAGCCGGTGATCGGCATCCTCAACACGTGGAGCGACATCAACCCGTGCCACATGCACCTGCGCGAACGCGCCGAGCAGGTCAAACGCGGGGTGTGGCAGGCCGGCGGGTTCCCGCTGGAGTTCCCGGTGGCGACGCTTTCGGAGACCTACCAGAAGCCGACCCCGATGCTCTACCGCAACCTCCTCGCCATGGAGACCGAGGAGATCCTGCGGTCCTACCCGATCGACGGCGCGGTGCTGATGGGCGGCTGCGACAAGTCCACCCCGGCGCTGCTGATGGGCGCGGCGAGCGCGGGCCTGCCCGCCATCTTCGTCCCGGCCGGGCCGATGCTGCGCGGGCACTGGCGGAACGAAGTCCTCGGCAGCGGCACCGACATGTGGAAGTACTGGGACGAGAAGCGCGCCGGCCGGATCGGCGACGCCGAGATGTCCGAACTGGAGCGCGGGCTCGCCCGGTCGCCCGGCCACTGCATGACGATGGGCACGGCGTCGACCATGACGTCGGCGGCCGAGGTGCTCGGCATGACGCTGCCGGGCGCGGCGTCGATCCCGGCCGTCGACTCGGCCCACCACCGGATGGCCGCGGCGAGCGGCGCGCGGATCGTCGGCATGGTCTGGGAGGACCTGCGCATCGGGCAGGTCCTCGACAAGCGCGCGTACGCGGACGCGATCACCACCGTGCTCGCCCTGGGTGGCTCGACCAACGCCGTGATCCACCTGATCGCGATGGCCGGGCGCAGCGGGATCCCGTTGAGCCTGAGCGATTTCGACGCCATCGCGCGGCACGTGCCGGTGCTGGCCAACATCCGCCCGGGCGGTGACTGGCTGATGGAGGACTTCTACTACGCGGGCGGCCTGCCCGGGCTGCTGTCGCGGCTGACCGACCTGCTGCACACCGACCGCCTCACGGTCACCGGCCGGTCGCTCGGCGACAACCTGGCCGCGGCGTCGGTGCACAGCGACGACGTCATCCGGCCGCGCGACAACCCGGTGGCGGCCGAGGGCGGGGTCGCGGTCCTGCACGGCAACCTGGCGCCGTCGGGCGCGGTGATCAAGCACCTCGCCGCCGAGCCGCACCTGCTGACCCACACCGGCCCGGCGGTGGTCTTCGAGAACTACCGCGACCTGAAGAAGCGGATCGAGAACCCGGCGATCACGGCGGACTCGGTGCTGGTGCTGCGCGGCTCGGGCCCGCTCGGCGGCCCCGGGATGCCGGAGTACGGGATGCTGCCGATCCCCTCGCACCTGCTTGAGGCCGGGGTCCGCGACATGGTCCGGATTTCGGACGCCCGGATGAGCGGGACGAGCTACGGCGCGTGCGTGCTGCACGTGGCGCCCGAGTCCCACGTGGGCGGCCCGCTGGCCCTGGTCCGCGACGGCGACCCGATCACGCTGGACGTCCCCGCACGGGTCCTGCGGCTGGAGGTGTCCGATGAGGAGCTGGCCCGGCGTCGCGCCGCGTGGACTCGCCCGGCGCCCCCGTTCGAGCGCGGTTACGGAGCGCTCTACGCCGAGCACATCACCCAGGCCGACGAAGGCTGCGACTTCGACTTCCTGGCCCGCGCGGGCCACAACCCGGAGCCCGACGCACGCTGAAGGTTGCCTCGCGTACCCCTACCGTGACCGGTTCATCCCCCGTTAGGGCGAGTCGTACGGCTTGTCCGGGTGCCACGTACGCTGACCTCGTCACCGGCGCGATCGGGCGCCGCGTTGAAGGGGTGGAGAGTTGCCGTACGAACCGCGCTGGCCCGAGTCACACGGTGAGCAGACGGACGTCCTGCCGGTCGTCCGCCCCGACACCGAACCCGAACCGGAACCCGAAGCTCCGGCGAACCGGCCGAAGAGCCTGCGCAAGGCCGGCTGGATCGCCGGTGGCGTCTTCGGGCTGCTCGTCGTGGTCTACGGCGTCGACCTGATGGTCAGCCAGGGCAGCGTCCCGCGCGGCGTGACCGTCGCCGGGGTCGACGTCGGCGGCATGGACCGCGCCACCGCCGAGCAGCAGCTGCGCGGGCAGATCGAGCCGCGGCTCACCCGTCCGCTGGCTGTGACGGCCGGCGACGTCCAGGGCAGCCTGTCACCCACTCTGGCCGGGCTGCGCCTCGACTGGACGCAGACCCTGGACCAGGCCGGCGAGCAGCCGCTGAACCCGTTCACCCGCCTCGCGTCGCTGTTCTCCGGCCGTGAGGTCGGCGTCGTCAGCCACGCCGACGAGACCGAGCTCGCCGCCGCGCTCGACAGCCTCCGCGGCCAGGTCGACCGCGAGCCCACCGAGGGCACCGTGAAGTTCGACGGCACGAACCCGGTCGCCGTCGCGCCGAAGCCCGGGCAGAAGCTCGACGTCGAGGCCGCGAAGGCCGCCGTCGTCGAGAAGTGGGCCCGCGGCGAGACCCTCGCCCTGCCGGTCGCGAGCACACCGGTCCGCACCACGCCCGAAGGCGTCCAGGCCGCGCTGGAGCAGTTCGCGAAGCCCGCCGTTTCGGGCCCGCTCGTCGTCAAGGGCGACGGCAAGAACGCCACCGTGAAGCCGGCCGCGATCGCCGCGGCGCTGAGCTTCGAGCCCGCCGAGGGCGGCGGGCTGACGCCGAAGATCGACAACGCCAAGATCGCCGAAGCCGCCGGGCCGCAGCTGAAGTCCACCGAGAAGGAGGGCAAGGAGGCGACCATCGTCTTCGAAGGCGGCAAGCCAACCGTGGACCCGTCGACCGACGGCCGGGCGATCGACTGGGACCCGAGCCTCAAGCCGCTGCCCGAGGTGCTGAAGAAGACCGACGGCCGCGAGGTCCCGGCGATCTACAAGGACAGCCCGGCCAAGGTGACCACCGAGCAGGCGAACCAGCTCGGCGTCAAGGAGGTCGTCGGCGAGTTCACCACGAACGGCTTCGCGGCCGACTCCGGCACGAACATCCGCGTGGTGGCGCAGAAGGTCAACGGCGCCATCGTCAAGCCGGGCGAAACCTTCAGCCTCAACGGGTTCACCGGCCCGCGCGGCAAGCCGCAGGGGTACGTCGAGGCCGGCGTGATCGAGAACGGCGCCCCGGCGCGTGAGGTCGGCGGCGGCATCTCGCAGTTCGCGACGACGCTGTACAACGCGTCCTACTTCTCGGGCATGAAAGACGCCGGCCACAAGGAACACAGCTACTACATCAGCCGCTACCCCGCCGCGCGCGAGGCGACGGTGTTCCAGAACCCCAACGGGGCCAGCGTCATCGACATCAAGTTCACGAACGACTCGGCGACCGGCATCGCGATCCAGACGATCTGGACGCCGTCGTCGATCACCGTGAAGCTGTGGGGCACCAAGCGCTACACCGTCGAGTCGATCCCGGGCAGCCGGTCCAACCCGACCGACCCGCAGACCAAGCCGGGACCGGCGGAGAACTGCCACGCCTCCAACGGCGCGCCGGGGTTCACCACGACCGACACCCGCGTGCTCAAGGACGCTTCGTCCGGCCGCGAGGTCAGCCGCTCGACGCGGACCGTCCGCTACAACCCGCAACCGAAAATCACCTGCGACCCCTCCTAACGGCCGTTCACCGGCTGCGTCCGCGCCGGTACGCTGAGTGCTTCCGCGAGTCACCGGGGGCGCCATGACGGCACGTGCGGCAGGGTTCCGGGACGTCCTCGCGGTACCGGAGTTCCGGGCGCTGTTCGGCGCCCAGCTGGTCTCCGTCACCGGTGACCAGCTCGCGCGCGTCGCGCTGTCGATCCTGGTGTACGACCGCACGAACTCGCCCGGCTGGGCCGCACTGACCTACGCGCTGACGTTCCTGCCCGACCTCGTCGGCGGCCCGCTGCTGTCCGGCCTCGCCGACCGCTACCCGCCGCGGCGGGTGATGGTCGTCGCCGACGTCGTGCGCGCGGTCGCGGTGACGGCGATGGCCTGGCCCGGCTTGCCGCTGCCCGCGGTCGCGGCGCTGCTCGTCGGCGTCCAGCTGTTCAACCCGGTGTGGAACTCCGCGCGAGCCGCGCTGATGCCGCAGGTGCTGCCGGCCGAGACGTTCGTGCCCGGCATGGGTTTGCTGATGATCCTGGTGCAGGCCGGGCAGGTCGCCGGGTTCGCGCTCGGCGGGCTGCTCGTCGCCGGGCTCGGCACCGCCGGGGCGCTGCTGGCCGACGCGGTCAGCTTCGCGGCGTCGGCGGTGGTGCTGGCCATCGGCGTGCGCCCGCGCCCGCCACGCGCCGAACCCGGCGTCCGCTGGTGGCGGCACGTCCGCGCGGGCTGGACGGTGGTCGTCGGCGACCCGCGACGGCTCGCACTGGTGGCGCTGGGCTGCGTGTCCGGCAGTTACATCGCGGGCGAGGCCATCGCGGCGCCGTACGCGGCCGAGCTGGGCGGCGGCGCGGTGGTCGTCGGGCTGCTGCTCGGGGCGTACGCGCTGGGCAACGTCGTGGGCATGGCCGCGCTGTCCCGCGTGCCACCGGAGCGGCGCGCGCGGTTGCTCGGGCCGCTCGCCGTGCTGGCGTGCGCGGCCCTGCTGGGCTGCGCGCTGCGGCCGGACCTCGAAGCGACGCTCGCGCTGCTCACGCTGTCCGGGATCGCCAGTTCGTACAACCTCATCGCCAACACGACGTTCGTCCAGCTGACACCGGAAGCCCAACGCGCGCAAGCGTTCGGCTTCGCGCTGACGGCGTTGCGGGTCTCGCAGGGCCTGGGCGTGGTGCTCGCCGGGCTCGCGGCCGAGCGGGCGGCCCCGCACGGCGTCGTCGCCGCGGCCGGGGCCCTGGGCGTGCTCGCGGCGGTCGGCGCGGCCCGGCTCTGGCGCCAGGCCCAGCCGGCAACCGAGCCGTCCTGAGCCGCTGCGCTTGCCCGACAATGCCGTGTTGGCCACTCCGGTCAGCGTGTTGGCCACTCCGGTCACCAAGTTGGCCGTTCGCGAACGACCGAACGCACGCCAGCGGCCAACACGGTGACCGGAAGCGCCAACACGCTGACCGGAACGGCCAACACGGGTACCCGACAAGCCGAGCTTTCCGGGCCACCCGGCCGCGAGCCGGGCGGTCCGGACCCGGTGACCGGTCCCCAGTGGGTCCCGTCACCGGGTGCCGGTTCTCAGAACCGCGTCCAGTCGGTCGGGCGCTGACCGGTGCGGGTGGTCCAGTCGGTCGGGCACGCGGGCAGTGGTGCGACGTCGACGTCGGTGTCGGCATTGGCCCAGTCGGTCGGGATCTGGTGCGCGGTCCAGTCGGTCGGCAGTTCGCGCGCGGTCCAGTCGGTCGGCATCTGACGCGTGGTCCAGTCCGTCGGGATGGCGCGGGTCCAGTCGGTCGGCAGCTGCCGCGTCCAGTCGGTCGGCCGCTGCGCGCGACGGCGGGACGGGACGATGTTGGCGTTGGACAGGAAGTGCGACATGATTTCTCCTTGTGGTGTACGAATGTGGGGCGATCTTGTACGGTGCGTAATCGGACGGTAGCCCGACCAGCCTAATGACACACCGCGTTCATTCGATTACAGTGACGATTCCGCGAAGAGTTCCGTCCTGGAAAGAGGGGCGTTCCGTGGGATTCTCCGGGTCCCAAGGGCGTAAGCCCAGCTCAGAACGTCCACGATCGGGTATCCGTACGTGGGCCATGTGGAAGCTGCCCACTCCGGTGTTCGGCTATGTCCTCGTGGTCGACGCGCTCGCCCTGGTCGCGATCCTGGCGACCGCCGGCCTCGTGCCGATCAGCGGTCAAGCCATGCTCTGGTGCGGCCTCATCCTGGCCGGCGAAATCGTGCACCTCGAAGCGGCGCAACGCATCGAGCGCATCCGCGAGCTCGCCGCCGACGGCCGGCCGCACATGCACCTGCAGTCGATCTGGATCTTCGCCGGGCTCCTCCTGCTGCCACCGCCACTGGCCACCGTGGTGATCGTCGTCAGTTACGCCCATTCGTGGGTTCGCGTCTACAAGAGGCGTGGCGTGGTTCACCGGAAAGTGTTCTCCGGCGCCACGGTAATCCTGGCCTGCACGGCCGCCGGCGTGGTGCTGACCGTCGGCACGGGCGGGCACGTGGCGCCGTACATCCCCTACCTCGACGGTTTCGGCGGGATGACCGCGCTGCTCGCCTCGGGAATCGTCTACTTCGGACTCAACTACGTGCTGGTGATCCTCGCGATCGTGATGAGCAACCCGGGCAAGCCGCCGCGGCAGGCGTTCGGCAACCCGTCCGACGTGCTGATCGTGCTCGCCGCGGTCGGCGTCGGCTGCGGCATCGCGCTGGTCATGACGGTCCGGCCGTGGCTGCTGCCCGTGCTCATGGTGACGCCGGTGGCGCTGCACATCGGCCTGCTGCTGCCGCAATTCCAGGCCGCCGCGCGCACGGATTCGAAGACTTCGCTGCTGGCGCCGGAGTTCTGGGTGCAGCTGGCGCGCAACGAGCTGGCGCGCGCGGCCGAGCTGTCGTCGACCGCGGGCGTGCTGATGATCGACATCGACCACTTCAAGGCCATCGACGACGGCAACGGCCACCTGGCGGGCGACGAGGTGCTGCGCGCGATCGCGGCGGTCGTCCAGAACTCGGTGCGGGGCGGCGACTACGTCGGGCGCTTCGGCGGTGACGAGTTCGTGGTCCTGCTCCCGGGCACGACGACCACGGAGATCGTGGCCGTCGCCGACCGCATCCGCGCGGCGATCGCGCGGATCGAGGTGAAGGTCCCGGTGGTCCGCCCGGGCAAGCCCGAGGTGATCACCGGCCTGACGGCGTCGATCGGCGCGGCGGTGTACCCGGAGACGGCCACGGACTACACGATCCTGCTGCAAGCGGCCGACGACGCCGTGTTCGCGGCGAAGGAAGCCGGCCGCGACCAGGTCGTCCTGGCCGACACCCGCAGCGAGCTGGCCCGGCCCGAAGTCCCCGACGTGCTCTGAGCCCGGCCCGGCGACAGCACTTTCACGCCGAAACGCCGAAACGCCGATTCGTCCTAAGAGGACAATTCAGTCCGCTCGGGCGCGGTGTCGAGCGCGTCGAGCACCGCGTCGCCGTGCGCCCGCGCCCACTCCGTCAGCATGTGGATCGGCTCGATCAGCGTCGCCCCGAGCGGGGTGAGCTCGTACTCGACGCGGGGCGGCACCTCGGCGTAGGCGTGGCGGCGGACGAGTCCGTGCGCCTCCAGCCGCCGGAGCGTCTGGGTGAGCACCTTGCGGGAGATGCCGCCGATCAGCTCGACCAGGTCGCCGTGGCGCACCGGGCCCTCGCTGAGGCCGTAGAGCACGACCGCCGTCCACTTGTCGGCGATCAGCTCGAGCGCCAGGCGTGCCGGGCAGTCGGCGAGAAAGGGATCACCGGGACCGAAACCGCTCATGACACCTAAGGTACCTGCGGGTTCCTATGGGAAACCTAGCCTGGGCGTCATGCGAATCATCACCCAGCAAACGCTCGGCGGTCCCGAAGTGCTCACCGTCGTCGACGCGCCCGCGCCCCGGGCCCTGCCGACCGAGGTCCTCGTCCGCGTCGCGGCGATCGGGCTGAACCCCCTGGAGGCCCGCCTGCGCGCCGGCGAGTTCCCCTTGCTCGGCCGGCCGCCGTTCGTCCTCGGCTGGGACATCAGCGGCGTGGTCGAGCAGGCGCACACGTGGCGGTTCCGGCCCGGCGACGAGGTGTTCGGGATGCCGCTGTTCCCGCGGGCGGCCAACGCGTACGCCGAGGTCGTGGCCGCTCCGGCGTTGCACCTGGTGCGCAAGCCGGCGTCGCTCTCGCACGTCGAGGCGGCGGCACTGCCGGTCGCCGGGCTGACGGCGTGGCAGGGCCTCGTCGACCTCGGCCACGTGACCGAGGGCGACCGCGTCCTGGTCCACGGCGGTGGCGGCGGGGTCGGCCACGTCGCGATCCAGCTCGCGAAAGCGCTCGGCGCGCACGTGATCACGACCGCGAGCGGGAGCAAGCGGGCGTTCGTCGAGGAGTTCGGCGCCGACGAGGTGATCGACTACACGGTGGTCGACTTCGCCGAGGTCGTCCGCGACGTCGACGTCGTGCTCGACACGATCGGCGGTGACACCGCCCTGCGGTCGCTCGGCGTGCTCCGGCCGGGCGGCCACCTGGTGACGGCGGTCGCCGACGAGGATGCGCAGCTTATCGCGAAGTTCGAAGCGGCCGGAATGCGCTTCAGCGGCATCGCGGTCGAACCCGATCCGGTCGCCCTGCGCGGTCTCGTCGACCTCGTCGACCAGGGCAAGCTCCGGGTCCACGTGCAGGAAACGTTCCCGTTCGAGCGCGTCGCCGACGCGCACCGGCTCCTGGAAGGCGGTCACCTCCGGGGCAAGGTCGCCCTCACCGTCTGAGCCCGATGTGGGGCCTCGCGCGGGCGAGGCCCCACCGGACGTCAAGGCAGCGTGGCCAGGGATTGCGCCAGGACCGCGTCGGACAGCTCGTTGTCGACCATGTCCCCCGCCAGGTACGCGCCGTAGGCCGGCAGGTCCAGGTGCGCGTGCCCGCACAGCGCCGTGAGGATCACCTTCTCCTCGCCGGTTTCCTTGCACCGCAACGCTTCCTGGATGCACGCGGCGAGCGCGTGCGTCGGCTCCGGGGCCGGGATGATGCCCTCGGACCGGGCGAAGCGGACGCCGGCGGAGAAGCACTCCTGCTGCCCGATGGCGATCGCCTCGATCAGGCCGAGTTCGTGGATGTGCGAGATCAGCGGCGACATCCCGTGGTAGCGCAGGCCGCCCGCGTGGATCGGGTCCGGGATGAAGTCGTGGCCGAGGGTGTGCATCTTGAGCAACGGCGTCAGCCCGGCGGTGTCACCGAAGTCGTAGGCGTACCTGCCGCGCGTCAGCGACGGGCACGCGGCCGGCTCGACCGCGCGGATCACCGGGTCCATCCGGCCGGCCAGCTTCTCCCGCAGGAACGGGAACGCCAGCCCGCCGAAGTTCGAGCCGCCGCCGGTGCAGCCGACCAGCAGGTCCGGGGTGTCGCCGGCCAGCTGGAACTGCCGCAGCGCCTCTTCGCCGATGATCGTCTGGTGCAGCAGCACGTGGTTGAGGACGCTGCCCAGCGCGTACCGCGTGTCCGGGTCCTGCGCCGCCTGCTCGACCGCCTCGCTGATGGCGATGCCGAGGCTGCCGGTCGAATCGGGGTGCTGCTTGAGGATCGCCCGGCCGGACTCGGTCAGCTCGGACGGGCTGGGGTGGACGGTCGCGCCGAACGTCTCCATCATCAGCTTGCGGTAGGGCTTCTGGTCGTAGGACGCCCGGACCTGCCAGACCTCGCATTCGAGGCCGAACTGGGCGCAGGCGAACGCGAGCGCGCTGCCCCACTGGCCGGCGCCGGTCTCGGTGGTCAGCCGGGTGACACCCTCCTGCGCGTTGTAGAACGCCTGCGGCACCGCGGTGTTCGGCTTGTGGGAGCCGACCGGGCTGACGCCCTCGTACTTGTAGTAGATCCGCGCCGGCGTCCCGAGCGCCTTCTCGAGCCGGCGGGCGCGGAACAGCGGCGACGGCCGCCAGAGCCGGTAGACCTCGAGCACCTCTTCGGGAATGTCGACATAGCGCTCGGTCGTCACCTCCTGCTCGATGAGCGCCTGCGGGAAGAGCGGAGCGAGATCGGCCGGCCCGACCGGCTCACGGGTGCCGGGGTGCAACGGCGGGGGCGGCGGCTCGGGAAGATCGGAGATGACGTTGTACCACTGGGTCGGGAGATCGGCTTCGTCCAGGATGTACTTGGTCCGTTCGGCCATCACGCCTCCATGCTCGGCTCGCTGCTCGAACTTAGGACGAGTCCGCCGGGGAAGCCAGCGGTACCCACGACCGTGCGCGCCGGGCGCCGGCTTCGCTTACGCTGAGCCCGGCCGGCGGTGGCAGCTCACCGCCCGACACCACCCGGAGGATCCGCCATGCCCCACACCGTGGACTTCGCCACCGTATCGACGGCCGGCCTGGAATCGTCACCGGTCGCGGCGGCCCTCGCCGGCCTGCGGGCGAACGAGGCCCGCTACTTCAAGAACAAGTACGACCACACCTTCACGGTCGAGCCCGCGAGCGACGCCCGGCAGTCCATCGACTGGGTGACCCGGATCCTCGAGGAAGAACGCGGCATCGTCATCGCCTCGCCCCCGCTCGAGGCGACCGGGTTCCAGGTCGAGAACATCCGGATGGCGTACGTCTTCTACGAAAGCGGCCTGTCGATCAACGTGATGTACACCCTCGAGGACGGCGGGAAGCGCGCGGTCGGGTTCAAGCTGTCGGACGGGATGGAGATCCCGGAGGAGCTCGGAGCGTTCAAGTTCGCCCGCCAGAAGTCCAAACTGGCCGGCACCATCCGCGGCTCCTACTTCGTCATCAAGAACGAGTACTGACCCCGCATCGACACCGTCGCAGTCGTGCTGAGCACCGCGGCCCTCGTCTGGCTCAAGTGGCCGGAACGAGGCTGAACTCCGCGCCCGGAATCACAGAGTCGGTGTCATCCCGCCGTCGATGAGGATGTCCGTGCCCGTCACGTTCGCCGCTCGGCCTCCGGCCAGCAGCAGCACCAGGTCCGCGACCTCCTCCGGCTGGGTGAACCGGCCCGTCACCGCGTCGCCCGCCGCTTGCTTGGCCACCGCGTCCGGGTCCAGGCCCTTCGCCTGGCCGACCGTGGCCGCGACTCCCGCGTCGCCCAGCCAGAGGCCCGTGCTCACCGGGCCCGGGCTGATCGTGTTCACCCGGATTCCCTGCGGCCCCAGTTCCTTCGACAGCGACTTGCAGAAGCTGAGCAACGCCGCCTTGGCCGCGCTGTAGTCGATGACGAGCGGATCCGGCAGCGTCGCGTTGACCGACGCGATCGTGACGATGCTGCCCGCGCCCCGTTCGAGCAGGTGCGGGACAGCCGCGCGGGTCGTGCGGACCGCGGCGAGGAAGTTGATCGTCAGGGCCGTGAGCCAGTCGTCGTCCGTGACGGACAGGAAGCCGCCGGTGCGCGGCGTGACCCCGCCGACGTTGTTGACCAGGATGTCCAGCCCGCCGAACTCGGCGATCGCGGCGTCGATCAGCTGCGCGGGTCCCTCCGGGGTGGTGAGGTCGCCCTGGACGACCCGGACGCCGGGCAGCTCGGGCGGGACCGTGCGGGCGCCGGCCACGACGTGGACGCCCTCGGCGACCAGGGCGCGGGTGATGGCCAGCCCGATGCCCTTGCTGGCTCCGGTGACGACGGCGATCTTGCCGGACAGCTTCAAGTCCATGTGACGCTCTCTCTGCGAAGGAGGAACAGCAGCGCCACCCTACGCGCGGACCCGCCCCAGACCGATCAGGAATCGAGAAGCCCTGGTCACCGGGTCACGCCTAGCGTTACCGCCATGACCTCCATCGAAAACATCACCCTCGAGGTGGCCGACACCGCCGCCGCCGAACGCTTCTACGCCGCCGCCTTCGGGCTGGGCGACCGGCTTCGCCTGCGGGCTTCCGAGGCCCCCAGCACCGGCTTCCGCGGGTTCACCCTGTCGCTCATCGTGTCCCAGCCGGCCAACGTCGACGCCCTGATCGACGCCGCCCTCGAAGCCGGAGCCACGACGCTCAAGCCCGCCGCGAAGTCGATGTGGGGCTACGGCGGCGTCGTCCAGGCCCCGGACGGCACCATCTGGAAGGTCGCGACCTCCGCGAAGAAGGACACCGGCCCCGCCACCAAGCAGGTCGACGACGTCGCGCTCCTGCTCGGCGTCGCCGACATCGTGGCGAGCAAGAAGTTCTACGCCGACCACGGCCTCGCCGTCGGGAAGAGCTTCGGCCGCATGTACGTCGAGTTCGCGACCACCGGCGTCAAGCTGGGGCTCTACCGGCACAAGGCCCTCGCGAAGGACGCCGGAGTCTCCCCCGAGGGCCGGGGCTCGCACCGGATCGCCGTCGTCGGCGGCGACGCGCCCCTCACCGACCCCGACGGCTTCACCTGGGAAGCCGCCTCGATGGCCGCCAAGTCCTGATGTGCCACCACTACCTGCTCGCCCGGCTCGCCGAGCTGTCCGAGGACGACGACGTCGAGACCCCGCCGGCCGGCGACGAAGTCCCGTCGCCCGAGGAGAGCCTCGATCCTCAGCCCTGCGGGTAGAAGAGGAACAGCGTGCAGCCGGTGGCCGTCGCGGGCACGTGCCACGAGCCGGCCGGCGCGTGCAGGAACGTCCCGGCCGGGTAGTCGCGGGCGCCGTCGTTGAAGGTGCCCGCGACGACGTAGACCTCTTCCGGGCCGGGCTCGTGGACGTCGCGGCGCGGCCACGACGTGCCCGGGTCCATCTCCAGCACGCCGGCGTGCGCGCCGGCCGGGTCCGTCCACAACGGACGGTGACGGATCCCGGGGAACAGTTCCCGGACGGGGGCTTCCTCGACGGAGACAGCGGTGTAGCCCGGCTGGGCGAGGATCTCGGGGTGCATGTCCCCACCGTGCCGCGCCCGGGTGGCGCGGGGACAGTGTCGACAAAGACACCTTGGGGTACTTTTCTGCCATGCATCGTGTGGTGGCCCTGGTCCGGCCGGTGCAGTCGACCTTCGAGCTCGGCTGCGCCGCCGAGGTCTTCGGCACGCCGCGGACCGGCGTGCCGCGGCACTACGAGTTCGACGTCTGCGCCGAGACGCCCGGCCCGGTGCCGACGTCGGCCGGGTACACGATGTCCGTGCCGCTGGGGCTTTCGGCGCTCGCGGCCGCGGACACGGTGATCATCCCGGGCTGGGCGCCGGTCGAGGCGCCGCTCCCCGCCCGCGTGCGCCGCGCTCTGCTGCGGGCCCACGCCCGGGGCGCGCGGCTCGTCACGATCTGCTCCGGCGTGTTCGCGCTCGCCCGCACCGGGCTGCTGGACGGCCGCTCGGCCACGACGCACTGGCAGCGCGCCGCCCAGCTGCAGCGGGAGTTCCCCGCTGTGCGGGTCGAAGCCGACGCGCTTTACGTCGACCACGGCGACGTCGCGACGAGCGCCGGTGCGGGCGCGGGGATCGACCTGTGCCTGCACCTCGTCCGGCAGGACCACGGGGCCGCGCACGCGGCGCTCGTCGCGCGGCACATGGTGATGCCGCCGCACCGCGACGGCGGCCAGGCGCAGTACGCGCCGCCGGCCCCGCCCGCGGACGCCCTGGACGGCCTCCTCGAGTGGGCCGGCGCGCGCCTCGGGACGTCGTTGTCCGTGGGCGACCTGGCCGCGCACCTGAGCGTCTCGCCGCGCACGCTGGCCCGGCGCTTCGCCGAGCAGCTGGGCACGAGCCCCGGCGCCTGGCTGCTGTCGCGCCGGGTCGCCGAGGCCCGCACCCTGCTCGAGGAGACCGATCTGCCGGTGGAGGCGGTCGCGGCGCGCGTCGGCCTGACCTCCGCGGTCAACCTCCGCCGCCGCTTCCGCACCCTGGTCGGCACGACGCCGGGTGCCTACCGGCGGGCGTTCAGCTCCGGTAGCGGAACAGGATCCGGCCGCGGCTCAGGTCGTACGGGCTGAGCTCCACCAGCACCCGGTCGTACGGCAGGATCTTGATGTAGTTCCGCCGGATCTTCCCGCTGATGTGCGCGAGCACCTTGTGCCCGTTTTCCAGCTCCACCCGGAAAGTGGCGTTGCGCAGGCACTCCACGACCGTGCCCTCGATTTCGATGCTGCCGGTCTTCGCCATCAGCGGATCACCAGCTCGAGGTTGCTGCTCGCCCGCCGGGCGCCGGTGCCCTCGACCAACGCCGTGGCGGCCGCGTTGGCTTCGTTGACCTCGGCCGACACCGTGGCGACGCCGGAGCGGTGCAGCGCACCCAGCGCGTAGGCGAGCAGCGCCCGCGCGATGCCCCGGCGTCGCAGATCGGCGCGAACGGCGATCAGCCCGATCCGCGGCTGCCGGAGCGGCACGACCCGCACCATGCCGACGTAGTCGCCGGCCCGCGCCGCCACCGCGTACCGCGACGGGTCCAGCACGGACCGCACCTCGGCCGGCATCTCCTGCCAGCCGATCGTGGCCTCGACCTCGTCGCGGATCACGCGATCCAGCTCTTTTAACGGCTCCGCCGCCGCATCGCCGACGCCGATCATGGTCACGCCGGCCGGCGCCGGTGCCGGGTCGGCGCCGGTGGGCACGACGTACTCCCACTCGCGACGGCGGATCGAGAAGCCGGCGCGCAACCAGTCGGTAGTCAGGTCGAGGTCGGCCTCGTCGACCACGGTGTACAGCGGCCGTGGCAGATCGCGCAGCATGGCCTCGGCGAGGTGGTCGAAGACGACGCCGTGCCAGGCGTCGACGCTGAGGAAGACCCGCCCGTCGGGCCGCCGGGACGCCTCGCCGCGGCCGACGACGAGGTCGTCTTCCAGCGCGTGCCAATGCCGCTCCGCGACCCGGGTGACGACCGTCTTCTCGTGCGTGTCCGGCGGGTTCATCGGGCACCGCCGAGGTGCCGGGCGAAGAACCGGACGGCGCTGTCGGCCTCGAACCGCGGCAGCTCCTTGTGCGCGCCCGCGTTGGCGTGCAACGACTTCTCCTTCGAACCGAAGGCGTCGAACAACGCGAGGCCGGCTTCGCGCGGGATGTGCTCGTCGTCCCACTGGAGCGCGAACTCGATCGGGATCGTGATGCGTTTCGCCGTCTCCGCAAGGGGTTCGGGCCAGAAGAGCCCGAAGACGGCGGCGGCGATCCGGGGGTCGGCCGCCGTCAACGGCACCCCGATCGCGGTACCCATGTTGAGGCCGAAGTAGCCGACCGGCCCGTCGAAACCGGCGTCCTGGAGCGCGTCGAGCGTCGCCCGCCATTCGGGGACGGCCTGCTCCGCCAGGTGCGCGTTGTACCGGACGACGATCGGTCCGACGGGCTCGCCGGCGGCCATCGCCGCCTGCATGACGGCAATCTCCCGCTCGTCATGGGCGGTGCGCGGCCGGTCGCCGTGCCCGGGCGCGTCGAGAACGGCGACGGCGAACCCGCAACCGGCCACGATCCGCTCGGCCCGGCCGGTCATGGCGGGGGCCTTCTTGTGCGTGCCGCCGCCGTGGCCCATCAGGACCAGGGGAAGGTGCTCGCCACCCGCGGCGGGTGACCAGAGGACACCGGGGACGTCGCCCACGGTGAAGTCGCGTTCGAGAACGCCGTTCGAAGAAGTTTCTGCGGTGAAGTGCATGAGGTGCTGCCTTTCGGGAGAGTCAGGACGCTCCCGGCGACACCTACGCCGACCACCCGGCCGTGACTCGGGGAGGGAGCACCCACGGCAATACGTTCACGGGGCTCACCTCCTCAGGCAGTACACGGTCTTTGGTGAAGGTACCGGCTCGGCTTCAACAGTCCAACTCATTTACCGGCGAGCAGCCGCCGCTGACTGCTTCGGGCTCTGGCGCGTTCGCGGACCGGTCGGGGGTCTTGAGGTGGGTGGCCAGGACCAGGCCGGCCTGGAAGACCTGCTCGCGGACGGTGTTCCAGGCGCTTCGCACTTCGGCTTCGGCAAGCGGCTGCTTCGAACCGCGGGTGCTCTGCCAACTGGCCGGGTTGATCAGTCCGGGCATGTCGAGCGCGGGCCGGACGAACGGTGATCCCTCGCCGTCAGCCGGCTTGGCCGGCACGAAGCTGTACATGTCGTGGACGGGGTTCTCGATCGTCGCCGCGCGGTAGAGGGTGAACCTCGTGTGGGCATCGGCCCCGGCGGCCATCGGCTCGGCGGTGCAGGCCATGAACGCCTCGTCCTCGTCGAGGTCGGCAGACTGTGCCGGCGTCCACGGCTTGGACTCCGCGACGACGAACACCGTGTCGACGCAGAACTCGTGGTCGAGGCTCGATCCGAAGCAGATCACCGATCCCGGCGACAGCGCCTGCATCGAGGTGGCCTTACGTGCGTCGCCGAGGGCCTGTTTGCAGTTGCTGTAGCGCATCCGATCACCGAACACCCACGGATCGGTGTTCTGCCCACTCCCGTGAACCCAGTACGGCCGGTGCAGCACCCGAGGCAACCGCCCGTCCCGCGACCAACGGCGCTCCACGTGCGACGGGGGCTCCCACTCACCCCAGAAGACCACTTCACCCTCCCGGCAACGGCCGTCGGCGCCGACGTAACGACCGTCCGAGATGAGGAACTTGCGCCCGTGACGACCGACGTTCCAGGGCATGTCGTCGCTGTCCGGGCAGTGTTCCGCCCCCGGGTGCGGAAACTGCACGAACGCCGTCATGCTCCGATGGTCGCGCCGGGCGTCACTTTGTTACGCCGACCCGGCGATGGCCTCCTCCAGCACCGACCGCATCGACGTCGCCGGACGACCGAGCAGCCGCTCCAGCTCCGGGTCCACCGTCGCGAACTCGCCGCGGCGCGACGCGTGGAACATGCCCAGCAGCATCCGCGCCTGCGGTGCCGGGACGCCGTGGCCGGTCAGCGACTGCACCCACTCCTCGTCGTCCGCCACCACTCGCCGGATCGTGCGGCCCGTCAGCTCCGAGAGGATGCGTGCGACGTCCGTGAGGTCCAGCGCGACCGGGGCGGTCAACGGCGGCGTCGGGCCCTCGAAGGAGCCGTCGGACGCCAGGATGATCGCCGCCGCCTCGGCCAGGTCGGCGTGCGCGGTCCAGGACACCGGGCCGTCCGCCGGGGCGATCAGCTCGCCGGTTTCCAGTGCCGCGCCGAGCAGCTGGGGCACCGTGCTCGCGTAGAAACCGTTGCGCAGCACGGTGAACGGCGTACCCGTCTTGGCCAGGTACGCCTCCGTCGCCGCGTGGTCGGGCATCGGCGCGAACAGCGAATCGTCGGCCGCGCCCTGGTGGCTCGTGTAGAGGATGCGCTCCGCACCCGCGTCCCGGGCGGCCTCGATCGCCGTGACGTGGCTCTGGACCGCCTTCCCGCCCGTCTCGTTCGCCGAAACGATGAGCACCTGCGTGGCGCCCTCGAAAGCCTCCGCGAGGGACTGCGGGTCGCCGAAGTCGCCGCGCCGCACACGCACGCCGAGGTCTCCGGCGCGGCCGACGTCGCGCACGCTGACGCCGATCCGCTCGGCCGGGACGCGCTCGCGCAGCCGCTCGACGATCCGGGAACCGAGCTTGCCGGTCCCACCGGTGATGACGATCATGGTCCACCTCTCGCTAACGTTGATAGTAACGACGTTAGCATCATGGATACCACAGATGCGTTATCATCGAAACCATGAGGACGGTCCGGGGCGAGACGCGCACGAACATCGTCGAGGTCGCGGCGCGGCTCCTGCGCGAACAGGGCGTGGCCGCGGTCACGATCCGCGCCGTCGCGCAGGCGGCCGGCCTGCAACCGCCGGCCATCTACCGGTTCTTCGCGGACAAGGACGCCCTGCTCGACGTCGTCGCCGAGCACGTCTTCAGCACCTACGTCACCGGGAAGAAAATCGACGAGACGGCCGATCCCGTAGCCGACCTGCGCGCCGGCTGGGACGCGCACATCGCCTTCGGCCTCGCCAACGCGGCGTTGTTCGGCCTGCTGATCGACCCGCGGCGGACGTCCGGCGGCGCCGCGGCCGCCGGGCTGGAGGTCCTGCGCGCCCGCGTCCGGCGCGTCGCGGCGACCGGGCGCCTGCGGGTCACCGAACGCCGTGCCGTCGAGGTGATCCACGCCGCCGGCACCGGCGCCGTGCTCACGCTGCTGGCCGTGCCGCCGGACGACCGGGAGCCCGGGCTCGCCGACACCATTTACCAGGCCGTGCTGCACGCGATCCTCGGCGACGCACCGGCGCCCGGCGCCGTCGTGCCGGGACTGTCGAAGCTGACCGCCGCCGAACGCACCTTGCTGGACGAGTGGCTCGGCCGACCCGGCTGAGCTGAGGCAGACTGGGCGGCGTGCCGGAACTCCCCGAGGTCGAGCTCGCCCGTCAGGTCCTCATCGGCGCGCTCGGCCGCAAGATCCGTGACGTCGACGACCACGACGACTGGGTCTGCCGCCCGCACCCGCCCGGCGAGATCGCCGCCGCGCTGACCGGCGGGCGGCTGACCGCCGCGCGCCGGCGCGGCAAGACACTGTGGTGCGAAACCGAGGGCGGCGACGGGCAGCCGGGCCCGAACCTCGGCCTGCACCTGGGGATGGCCGGCCAGCTGCGGCTCGGCGACGAGCGCGGGCCGCTCGGCCCGGAGCAGCTCAGCGGCCGCGTGGAGAAACCCGAGTGGTTCCGGTTCGGGATCACCTTCACCGACGGCGAACAGCTGCTCCTGTTCGACACGCGACGGCTGGGCCGGGTGCGGCTCGACCCCGATCTCGACGCGCTGGGCCCCGACGCCGGCGAGATCTCACGGGCGGACTTCCGGGAGCGCGTCGGCCGCGGCCGGGCGCCGCTGAAGGCACGGCTGCTCGACCAGTCCGTGGTGGCCGGGATCGGCAACCTGCTGGCCGACGAAACCCTGTGGCAGGCCGCGCTGAGCCCGTCGCGGCCGGTGGACGGCCTGACCGGCGACGAGCTCACCGAGCTCCACAAGGCACTGAAGAAGGCGTTGCGCGCCGCGATCAAGCACGGCGGGGTGCACACCGGCGAGATCATCGGGCACCGCCGCGCCGGCGACCACTGCCCCCGCTGCGGCGCGGAGATGGCGCACGGCACGGTCGGCGGCCGGTCGACCTGGTGGTGCTCGAAGGAACAGCTGAACTAACGCGGACCGAGCCCGGTGCGGCCGTCGATCAGCTCGCGCACGACGTCCAGCTGGCCGGCGTGCCGGGCCGTCTCCTCGATCACGTGCAGCACGACCCCGCGCAGGTCGGCGATCTCCGCCTCGGGCAGGTCGGGAAACCGTCCCTTCGACGGCGTGTCGAGCGGCGTCGCGGCGAAGATCTCGTCGGACCGGCGGCATTGTTCGCGGTAGAAGGCGAAAACGACGTCCGGGGCACGCGGGGTGGTCAGCGGCGCGTGGTCGTCGTCCGGCCAGGCGACCGGGCCGGCGGTGCCGGTGACGATCTCCTGGAACCAGAACCGCTCGGCGTACCCGAGGTGCTCCACCATGCCCAGCGGGGTCCAGCCGGACGGCAGGACCGGGGTCGTCAGCGCGGGCTCCCCCAGTCCGTCGAGGATCGCCAGGACGGCGGCCCGCTGGGCGTGCAGGTACCTCAGCAGCATGCGCTTCTCGCCGTCCACGACCGCGGACCTTAGCGGTCCGCGCGGAATTTGTCGGGGGTTGCCGGTAGCGTCGGTTTCATGGCAACACTGGTCACCTTCCACGCCCATCCCGACGACGAGTGCCTGCGCACCGCCGGCGTCATGCGCAAGGCCGTCGAGGACGGCCACCGCGTCGTGCTGGTCGTCGCGACGCGCGGCGAGGTCGGCGAAGTACCCGACGGATTCCTCGCCGAGGGCGAAAAGCTCGAGGACCGCCGCGTCCAGGAGGCGCACGCGGCCGCGAAGATCCTCGGCGTGGAACGCGTCGAGTTCCTCGGCTACCGCGACTCCGGGATGATGGGCGAAGCGACGAACGACGATCCGGCGTGCTTCTGGCAAGCCGACGTCGAAGCGGCCGCCGTCCAGCTCGCGGCGATCCTGCGCGAGGAGTCGGCGAGCGTGCTGACGGTCTACGACGACAACGGCGATTACGGTCACCCCGACCACATCCAGGTCCACCGCGTCGGCGTCCGCGCGGCCGAGCTGGCCGGCACGCCCCGCGTCTTCCAGGCGACGTTCAACCGCGAGTTCATGCAGCGCGGCTTCGACGCGGCGGTCGAGGAGGGCCTGATGCCGCCGGAGGCCCGGCCGAACCCGCCGGAGAACGTCGAGTTCGGCAAGCCCGAGGCCGAGATCACGGCGGCGGTGGACGTCTCGAAGTACGTCGACGCCAAGCGCGCGGCGATGCGCGCCCACCCGAGCCAGATCAGCGAGGACATGTTCATGCTGGCCATGCCGGACGAGGCGTTCGCCTTCGCGTTCGGCACGGAGTGGTACATCCGCGCGGGCCAGGGGCCGGGCATCACGGAGACGGACCTGATGGCCGGACTCTGAACCCGGCAGGGCCGGGAATCGCGGGCCGGACGCAGGCGAGCGGACCGGTTCGGGCTGAGTCGGCTCGGACGGAGTCGGCTCGGACGGAGCCGGGTCCGCTGGATCGCGCTGAGCGAGCGGGGCGGCCGAAGGCCATTCGGCCGCCCCGCCGAAGGCCGGGCGTGCTCAGGCGAGCGCCGCCGTGACGTCCAGTTCCACCAGCTGGTCCGGGTACCCGAGCTGCGCCACCCCCAGCAACGTGCTCGCCGTGGTGAAGGCCGCGCCGAGCGGCGACTCCGTCAGGCGGTCCCAGACCGCCGACAGCGTCGCGCGGTCGGCCGTGACCACGTAGATCACCGTGCGGACCACGTCCTGCGGGGTCGCGCCCGCGAAGGCCAGCGCGGCCAGGGTGTTGGCGACCACCTGATCGGTCTGGGCCAGCACGTCTCCGTCGACGACCTTGCCGTCCGCGGCCAGCGGGCACTGGCCCGCCAGGTACACCGTGCGGCCCGCCGCGGCCACCGTCACGTGGTGGTAGCCCGGCGTCGCGTGCAGGCCGGGCGGGTTCTGCCGTTGAATGGTCACGACCCGCATCATCTCCGGGCGGGCAACCGGATTTCGGGAGGGCGCGTGCGCAGGACCATCGACTGGGCGGACGGCGCGATCGTCATCATCGACCAGACCGCGCTGCCCGGCGACTACCGGCTGCTGGAGCTGCGCACGGTCGGCGAGCTGGTCGACGCCATCAAGCGGCTCGCCGTCCGCGGCGCGCCCGCGCTCGGCGGTGCCGGTGCGCTCGGCGTCGCGCTCGCGGCCCAGCACGGCGGCGACGTCCGGGCCGACGCCGAGCTGGTCGCGGCCGCCCGGCCCACCGCCGTCAACCTGCGGTGGGGGGTAGAACGCGCGCTGGCCAAGCTCGACCAGGGGGCCGACGCCGTCCTCGCCGAAGCGCGAGCCCTGCTGACCGAGGACGAAGAACTCAACCGGACGGCGTCCGCGCACGCCGCCGAGATCGTGCTGGCCGCGTGCCCGCGCCGGCCGCTGCGGCTGCTCAGCCACTGCAACGCCGGCCGGCTCGCGACCGTCGGGTGGGGCAGCGCGCTCGGCGTCGTCTGGCACCTGCACGAGCGCGGGCTCGTCGAGGAGGTGCTCGTCGACGAGACGCGCCCGCTGCTGCAGGGCGCCCGGCTGACGGCGTGGGAGCTGGCGCAGGCCGGCGTGCCCTACCGCGTCCAGCCGGACGGCGCGGCCGCCGCGGCGATGGCCCGCGGGATGGTCGACTGCGTGCTCGTCGGCGCCGACCGGATCGCCGCGAACGGCGACGTGGCCAACAAGATCGGCACCTACGGCCTGGCCATCGCCGCCGCACACCACGGAGTGCCGTTCGTCGTCGTCGCGCCGTCGTCCACAGTGGACAGTTCACTCGCGGACGGCACGGGCATCACCATCGAGGAACGCGACGCCCGCGAGCTCACCGAATACGCCGGTACCGGCATCACTCCGCCGGGCGCCGAGGTGTTCAACCCCGCGTTCGACGTCACCCCGGCGGCACTGATCACCGCCGTGGTCACCGAAAACGGCCGCTACGTTCCCTAGGGACGCGGGCCGATCTCGCGGCCGCCGTCGGTCACCAGGATCGCCATCGCCGGGCACGAGTCGGCGGCGTCGAGCACCGTCTCGTCCGCGTCGACCTCGCTCGTGACCGTGCGCGCGACGGCACCGTCCAGGGCGAACACCTCGGGCATCAGGGACGCGCACATCCCCGATCCGATGCAGGTGTGTTCGTCGACCTCCACGTGCCAGCTCATGGTCACCTTCCGAATCACCAGCCGATCGGCATCGACCGCGGTCCGCGGACGAGCATCTGCGTCTTCCACACGATATCGCCCGCGAGGTGCAGCCCGGGCAGCTCGGTGACCAACGCGCGGAGCGCCTCCTGCAGCTCGAGGCGCGCGAGCGGCGCGCCGAGGCAGTGGTGGACGCCGTGACCGAAGCCGAGGTGGTGGTTGTCGCCGCGGTCGAAGCGCAGCCGGTCCGCGTCGTCGAACTGCAGGCGGTCGCGGTTGGCCGCGCCGACCGCCACCAGCACCGGCTCGCCCGCCCGCACGAGCACGCCGCCGACCTCGATGTCCTCGGTGGCGTAGCGCGCGAACCCGGCGCCGGCGCCCAGCGGCACGAACCGCAGCAGCTCCTCGACCGCGGCCGGGATCAGGTCCGGGTCCTCCCGCAACCGCTTCCACTGCCCGGGCTGGTCCAGCAGCGCGTAGACGAAGTTGGGGATCTGGCTCGCGGTGGTCTCGTGGCCGGCGACGAGGATGCCGACGCACAGGTCCACCAGCTCCAGCTCGGTCAGCCGGTCGCGGGTGTCGCGGGCCTCGATCAACGCCGTCATCAGGTCGTCCTGCGGCGCCGAGCGGTGTTCGGCGATCAGGCCGCGCATGTAGTCGCGCAGCTCCTCGCGGTTGCGCTCGAACTCCTCGGGCGTCAGCCCGCTGGTGGACAGCGCGGCGTCGCTCCAGACGCGGAACTTCGGCCGGTCCGCGACCGGGACGCCGAGCAGCTCGCAGATCACGGCGACCGGGATCGGCAGCGCGTAGGCGTCGACGAGGTCCGCGGTCGCCCCGGCGGCCTTCATGTCGGCGATCAGCTCGGCCGCGAGCCGGGCGACGCGCGGCCGGAGCAGCTCGACGCGGCGCATGGTGAACGCCTTCGCGACGAGCGTCCGCAGCCGCGTGTGGTCGGGCGGGTCCATCTGCAGGATGCCGCCGTCGCGCTGCACGGGCGAGCGGCGAGGAGCGTCCTTCTCCTTCTCCATCGCCCGTGAGAAGCGGCGGTCCCCCAGCACGAGCCGGGCGTCGGCGTAGCGCGTGGCCAGCCAGGCGGGCTCGCCGTAGGTCATCTTGACCCGCACCATGCCGTCCGCGTCACGGGCGGCGGCGTAGGCCTCGTTCAGGTCGAGCCCGGCCTCCTCGTTGAACGGGTACGCGAGCGCCGCGGTGTGCGTGGTGGTCATGCGGGAACCCCCGTGGTCTCGTTTGTAAGCAACCGCTTGCAAACGCTACACAGCTTCGGGGCTCACGTCGAGCGTTCCGGCGACCACGCTGCGTACACCGCGGGCGGCTCAGCCGGCGGGCTGCCAGAGTTCGACGCGGTTGCCCTCGGGGTCGGTGACCCAGCCGAACTTGCCGACGCCGTCGAACTCCTGGGCCTCGGCCGCGACGTCGGCGCCGAGGTCGCGCAGCTGCGCCAGCATGGCGTCGAGGTCGCGGACCCGGAAGTTGAGCATCGTGTGCTGGGAGCGCGCGCCGAAGTAGTCGGTGTCCGCCTCGAACGGCGCGAAGACCGTGGTGCCCGCCTCCTGCTGCCAGGCTCCGTGCTCGTCGGTGTCGAGGCCGAGCTTCTCCCGGTACCAGGCGCCGAGCGCCGCCGGATCCGCCGCGCGGAGGAAGTACCCACCGATGCCGGTCACACGTTCCATGCCGCGATCCTGCCAGGTCGCGGCGCCGCCCCGGACGACGGAAAGTTTCCGGCCGGTTGTCACCACGAGCCATTGCCGAGTCACGGAAACCTAGGTTACGGTGACCTAGGTGTGGATCGAGATCCTGCTGCTGTCGAGACTGGCCCGCGAGCCGATGCACGGTTACGAGCTGCGCAAGGCCGTGGAGGCCTCGACCGGCCACACCTTGTCGAACAACTCGCTGTACCCGACGCTGCGGCGCTTCGTCGACGCCGGCGCGGTGAGCCGCAGCGCGGAGGAACAGGAGGCCAAACCGCCGCGGCACGTCTACACCGTCACCGACGTCGGGCGGGAGCTGCTGCACGACATGCTCGCCGACTTCCCGGACGACCTCGCGCTCAACGAAGCCGAGTTCCTCGCCAGGGTGGGGAACTTCGGCTGGCTGCGCGAAGGCGAGCGGAGCCGCGTCATCGACGTCCGCGACCGCGGGCTCGCGGCCGAGCGCGACCGGCTGACCCGGCTGCTCGCCGAGCAGGCCGATCCGTGGAGCCGGGCGACCATGCAGCACGTCTGCGAGCAGTTCGACACCGAACGCGCCTGGCTCGCCGAACTGAAACGAGGAGCGGTTTCATGACCACCACCGAAGAGACCCCTCGGCTGCCCTTCGCCCGCGCCAACGCGCTCGCGATCGCGCCGGACTACGAAGCGCTCCGGCGGCAGGCCCCGGTCAGCCGGGTGCTCACCCCCGCCGGCGACCCGGCGTGGCTGGTGACGTCGTTCGAGGAAGCCAAGGAAGTGTTCCGCGACAAGCGTTTCGGCCGGTCGCACCCGGCGCCCGAGCAGGCGTCGCGCATCTCCCACGCCGCGATCCAGGACGGCCCGAGCGGCGACTTCGACACCGAAGAGCAGGAGCACAAGCGGATGCGCCGGATGCTGGCGCCCGCGTTCTCCGCGCCGCGGATGCGCGCCCTCGGCGACCGGATCGAGGAGCTGACCACCCGTTGCCTCGACGACATGCGGGCGGCGCACGACGCCCACCCCGGCGAGCCGGTCAACCTGACCGAGCTGCTCGCGTTCCCCTTGCCCGTGCTGGTGATCTGCGAGCTGCTCGGCGTCCCGTTCGACGACCGCGAGCACTTCCGAAACCTGTCGGAGCGGATCGCGGTGATGGACGGCGGCGCCGACGCGCAGGCCGCGATGACCGAGTTCAAGGACTACATGACCGGCCTGGCCGACGCCAAGCGCTCGAACCCGCAGCCGGACGTCATCTCCGACATGGTCGCGGTCCAGGCCGACGACCCGGCCTTCACCGACGACGACCTCGCCCGGCTCGCCGCCGGGCTGCTCTTCGCCGGCCACGAGACGACGTCCACCCGGATCGCGATGGGCGTGCTGTTCCTGCTCACCGACACCGCCCGCCGCGACCGCTTCGTGGCCGATCCCGATGGCGAGGTGAACCAGACCGTCGAGGAGATCCTGCGGATGACCGCCACCAGCGGCACCGGCCTGCTGCGCTACGCGCACGAGGACGTCGAGGTCGCCGGGACCCGGATCATGCGCGGCGACGCCGTGCTCATCTCCAGCGACGCGGCCAACCGCGACGCCGCGGCGTTCGCCGACCCGGACGAGTTCGACCCGGGCCGCACCCCGAACGTCCACCTCGCCTTCGGCACCGGCGCGCACGTCTGCATCGGCGCCAACCTGGCCCGCACCGAGCTGCGGACGGTCTTCCCCGCCCTCTTCCGCGCCTTCCCGGACATGCGCCTGGCCGTCGGCCTCGACGACATCGCCGTCCGCGTGAACCGCGTCGCGGGCGGCGTCGACCGCGTCCCCGTCACCTGGTGAGGAGCACCCCGTGAAGATCAGCGTCGACACCGGGAAGTGCGTCTCGTCGGGCCAGTGCGTGCTGCTGGCGCCGGAGACGTTCGACCAGAACGAAGACGACGGCACGGTGGTCCTCCTCGCGGAGGAACCGCCGGCCGGTGAGCGGGACGCGGCGCGCCAGGCGGAGCTGTCCTGCCCGGCCGCGGCGATCCGGCTCGCCGACGCCTGACCGCACCGCACCCGCGTCCGGTTTGCCGGTTAACCTTCAGCGGTGACCGAACAGCCAGGCCGGAAGCGGGACGCCGCCGCGACGCGCCTGGCGCTGCTCGACGCCGCCGCGGACCTGTTCGCCGACCGGGGTTTCGACCGGACCACCGTGCGGGACATCGCGAAGGAAGCGGGCGCCAACCAGTCGCTGCTCTTCCGCTACTTCGGCAGCAAAGAGGCGTTGTTCGAGGCGGTCATCGCGCGGAACACGCGTGAGCAGATCGCCTCGAACGCGCCGGAACGGCTGTTCAGCGCGACCTTGCGCGCCATGCTGGAGCCGGGCGGCGAGCGGAACCGCACGCTGGAGACGTACCTGCGGTCGCCGGGCAGCGACAGCGCCGCGGCCGCGATGCGGCAGGAGCTGGGCCGCGAGTACGCCGGCACGCTGGCGGGCCTGACCGACGCACCGGACGCCGAGCTGCGCGCCGATCTCGCGCTGGCCTGGCTGCTGGGCATCGGGCTGGTCCGCGAGGTCACCGCGAAGGAACCCCTGGCCAGCGCCGACCCGGAAGACATCTGCCGTCTGGTGCTGGCCGCCACCCGGACCTTGCTGGAGCGCACCGAATAACGCTCGACCAAGGCGGCACTTTCACGTGAAAGTGCCGCCTCGTCAGGGCAACGCGCGCCGCAGCAACTCCGCCAGGTGCACCGCTTGGCGGCCCGACTCCTGGGCGATCTGCGTCCGGCAGCTGAAGCCGTCGGAGACGACCACCGTTTCGGGGGATGCCGCGCGGATCGCCGGGAGCATGCGGTCCTCCGCCACCGCCTTCGAGACGTCGTAGTGGCCGCGCTCGAAGCCGAAGTTGCCCGCCAGGCCACAACATCCCGAGTCGAGCGTCGTGTTGCGGACGCCCGCCGCCGCCATCGCCGACTCGTCGGCCGTGAAGCCGAGGACCGCGTGCTGGTGGCAGTGGACCTGGGTGATCGCGTCGACGTCCAGCGCCGCGAACGGGATCGGGGCGCGCTCCAGCAGCTCCGCGAAGGTGGCCGTGCGTGACGCCAGCAGCGACGCGCGCTCGTCGTCCGGCAGGAGGGCCGGCAGGTCGCCGCGGAACAGCGCCGTGCAGCTCGGCTCCAGCCCGGCGACCTCGTACCCCGCGTCCAGGTAGGGCGCCAGCACGTCCAGGGTCCGGCGCAGCACCCGGCGGGCGACGTCGAGCTGGCCGGTCGAGACCCACGTCAGTCCACAACAGACACCGCGGCCGGGCAGCACGACGTCGTAGCCGGCCGCGGTCAGCACCTCGTGGGCCGCGTCGAGGACCGAGGGCGTCAGGTAGTTGTTGAACGAATCCGGCCACAGCACCACTTTCCGGTCGCCGGACGCGCGGCGCCGCAGGTCCGCCCGCGCCGTCGTGAACGGCTTCCGCGCGAACTCCGGCAGCGCGCGCTCCGGCGCGATCCCGCCCAGCCGTTTCAGCAGGCCGGACAGCCGCGGCGAGCGGCCGACGGCGTTGGCCAGCCGCGGCGCCCGCGCGCTGGCCCGCAGCCACAGCGGCAGCCAGCCCATCGAGTAGTGCGCCGCCGGGCGCAGCCGCCGCCGGTAGTGCTGGTGCAGGAACTCCGCCTTGTACGTCGCCATGTCGACGTCCACCGGGCAGTCCGACAGGCAGCCCTTGCAGGACAAGCACAAGTCGAGCGCGTCGTGGACCTCGGCGGAGCGCCAGCCGTCCGTGATGACCTCGCCGTTGAGCATCTCCGCGAGCAGGTGCGCCCGCCCGCGCGTCGAGTGCTGCTCTTCACGGGTGGCGCGGTAACTCGGGCACATGACGCCGCCGCCGCTGGTGTTGCGGCACTTCCCCACGCCGACGCAGCGGCGCATCGCCTGCCCGAAACTCCCCCGGTCCTCCGGGTAGCCGAGCACCGTGACGTCCTCGAGGGACAGTGGCGCCGGGCGCACGCGCAGGTTCGCGTCGACCTTGCGCGGCTCGACGATGATGCCGGGGTTCATCCGCCCGGCCGGGTCGAAGATCGCCTTGAACCGCGCGAAGACGGCCATCATATCCGGGCTGTACATCCGGGACAGCAGCTCCGACCGGGCCTGGCCGTCGCCGTGTTCGCCGGACAGGGAGCCGCCGTGGGCCGCGACGAGGTCCGCGGCCTCCTCCAGGAACCGCCGGAACGCGGCGATCCCTTGCTGCGACAGGAGATCGAAGTCCAGCCGCAGGTGCAGACAGCCCTCGCCGTAGTGGCCGTAGACGACGCTCTTGCGCCCGTGCGCGCGCATGAGGTCCTTGAACTCGCGCAGGTACGCGCCGAGCCGCTCCGGCGGGACGGCCGCGTCCTCCCAGCCCGGCCACGCCTCCGAGCCGTCCGCGAGCCGGGTCGCCAGGCCCGCGCCCTCCTCGCGGATCCGCCACAGCTTGCGCTGCGCGACCGGGTCGTCCAGCACGACGGACCCGGTCAGCTCCAGCGACGCGGCCAGCGCGCGGGCGCGTCCGGCGGCCTCGGCCGGGTCCGCGCCGGCCAGCTCGACGAACAGCCACGCGCCGCCCGGCGGCAGGTCGTTGCCGCGGCCGGGGAGCATCGCGACCAGCTCGGCGTCGACGCCTTCGACGGTCAGCGGCGACCACGGCAGGATCGACGGCACCGCGTCGGCCGCCGCGATGTCGGACGGGAAGCCCAGCACGGCCAGCACCCGGTGCCGCGGCAGCTCGGCCAGCGCGACCGTCGCCTCCAGCACCGTGACGCATGTGCCTTCCGAGCCGACCAGCGCCTTGGCGACGTCGAAGCCGTTCTCGGGCAACAGGTGCTCCAGGCCGTAGCCGGAGACGCGCCGCGGCCACGGCGAAAGTTCCTTGCGCAGCAAGGCCAGGTTGTCCCGCACCAGCGCGCGCAGCTCGTCGAAGATCCGGCCTTCGGCAGGCTCGTCCGGGCCGAGCCGCAGCCGCGTGCCGTCGTAGAGCAGGACGTCCAGCGAGCGCACGACGTCGGCCGTGCGGCCCCACGCCACCGAGTGCGAGCCGCACGCGTTGTTGCCGATCATCCCGCCGATCGTGCAGCGGCTGTGCGTCGAGGGGTCCGGGCCGAACCGCAGTCCGTGCGGCGCCGCGACGGCTTGCAGGTCGTCCAGCACGGTCCCGGGCAGCACCCGCGCGAGCCGCGTCTGCGGGTCGAGCGAGAGCACCCCGCCGACGTGGCGCGAGGTGTCGATCACCAGCCCGGGCCCGCACGCGTTCCCGGCGACGCTGGTGCCGCCGCCGCGGGCGATCACCGGCAGGTCCCGGGCGCGGGCGGCGGCGACCGCGGCGACGACGTCGTCGACGGTCTCCGGCAGCACGACGCCCCGGGGCACGTGGCGGTAGTTGGAGGCGTCGGTCGTGTACAGCGCGAGCGTGGCGGTGTCGGTGAGGATCTCCACGCCCCCATTCAAGTCGATCGGTGGCACGATCCGCTGTGTGACGATCGACTTGCACGCCCACAGCACGGCCTCGGACGGCACGACCCCGCCCGCGGACCTGCCCCGGCTGGCGGCCCGGGCGGGCCTGACCGTGGTCGCGCTCACCGACCACGACACGTTCGCAGGCCTGGCTCTTGCGGCGCCCGCCGCCGCGGAAGCCGGGATCGAGCTGGTGCCCGGCGTCGAGATCTCCTGCCGCCTCGACGACGCCGAGGTGCACCTGCTCGGCTACTTCGCCGACCCGGCGGACGCGTCGCTGGCGGCCGAGCTGGAGCTGATCCGCACCGACCGCGCCCGCCGCGCGGTCCGGATGGTGGACCGCTGCCGCGAGCTGGGCGCACCGATCACGCTGGCCCAGGTGGAGACGATCGCCGCTGGCGCCCCCTTGGGCCGCCCCCACATCGCGGCGGCGCTGGTGGCCTCGGGGGTGACGACCGACGCGTTCACGCCGGACTGGCTCGCCGACGGCGGCCGCGCGGACGTCCCGAAGCACGTCCTGCCCACAGCGGCCGCGATCGCCCTGGTCCGCGCGGCCGGCGGCACGGCGGTGCTGGCCCACCCACGCTCGTCGAAGCGCCGGGCGGAGGTGTCGGACACTCAGCTGGCGACGTTGGCCGCGGCGGGCCTCACCGGGGTCGAGACGGACCACCCGGAGCAACCGCCGGAGGTCGGACGCCGGCTGCGAGAGGTCGCGGCGGAGCTGGGGCTGCTGGCGACGGGCTCGAGCGACTTCCACGGCGACCGCAAGCCGGTGCGCCTCGGCGACTTCACGACGGCGCCCGAGGTGCTGGCCGCCCTGCGCCCCTGAGCCTGGGTGAGCCGCGCGCGCCCCGGCCGCCGTGCCGTGAGGGGCACCCTCAGGGCGCTCAAGTCCCTGAGGGTGCCCCTCACGACTTCACGGCCGTGAAGGTGCCCCTCACGGCGCTTACCGCCCTGAAGGTGCCCCTCACGACCTCCGGCTTCAGCGAGAGCCGGGCGCGGTGAGGCGGCGCTCGGCCAGCGCGGCCGCCTCCTGCAACGGCGTCGTCGAGTGGGACCGCGCCGCCGCGAGGATGGCTTCGACCGTCCCTTCGATCGACTCGACGCGGGCCAGCGCCGCGTCGTGGTCCTGGCCCTCCGCCTCCCGCGAGAGCGTGTACAGGATCCCGCCCGCGCTCGCGACGTAGTCCGGCACCCACAGCACACCCCGGGCGGCCAGCGCGTCCGCGACGGCGTCGTCGGTCAGCTGGTTGTTCGCCGGGCCCACCACCAGCGGCGTGTCGAGCCGGGCCACGCTCTCCGGGCTCAGCACGCCGCCCACCGCCGCCGGGATCACGACGTCCGCCGTCAGGGTGAGCGCTTTCTCCGGCGGAACCCACTCGAAGTCGCGAGCCTCGGCACGCTTCGCCGGGTCGACGTCCGACACGACGACCGACGCACCCGCGGCCCGCAGGCTCGCGGCCAGGTGGGCCCCGACCGCGCCGTAGCCGCTGATCACCACCCGGCGGCCGGCCATCGAGCGTGTGCCCGACGCCGCCCGCAGCGCGGCGAGGACGCCGATCGCCGTCGGGCCGCTGGACGAGCCCGTGCCGCCCGCGGACTCGGGTGTGCAGAACGCGTGCGGCGAGACCTCGCGCAGCACCTGCATGTCGGCCGGGCCGGTGCCGACGTCCGGGCCCGCGAGGTACGCGCCGTCGAACGAGGCGATCAGCTCCGCGTGGTCCAAAAGGACGTCTCGCCGTTCCGCCGGAGAGAGCACCCGGCCGGGCTCCAGCGCGATGACGCTCTTCGCGCCGCCGAAGCCGAGGCCGGCGACCGCGCACTTCGCGGTCATCGCCGCCGACAGGCGCAGGACGTCGTCGACGGCGTCGGTCAGGCTCGGATAGGCCTTGAGGCGGCAGCCGCCGACGGCCGGGCCGAGGACGCTCGAATGGATCGCCACCATCGTGGTGACGCCGGATCGGCGGCCACGGCGGGCGATGAGCTGCTCATGTGCGGTCATGAGCACTGAAGTTAGAGTGATCATCGGCGATATCGACATGTCGCCGAACTAAATTCGGTTACCAACGGGAGGTCCCGGTGCTGGACGAACTTGATTCGGCGATCGTGCGCATGCTGCAGGAGGACGCCCGGCAGACCAACCGCGAGATCGCCCGGAAGGTCGGCATCGCGCCGTCGACGTGCCTCGAACGGATCCGGCTGCTGCGGGAGCGCGGCGTCATCCGCGGCTACCACGCCGACATCGACCTCGCGAGCCTCAACCGCGGCGTCCGGGCCCTGGTCGCGGCGCAGGTGCGGCCGCTGAGCCGGGCCGTCATCGACACCTTCCAGCGTTCGATCGCCGAACTGCCGGAGGTGCTTTCGGTCTACGTGACCGCCGGCAGCGACGATTTCCTGATCGAAGTCACCGCCCCCGACATCGACGGGCTGCACGCCTTCCTCACCGACCGCCTCGCGATCCGCCGGGAGATCGTCGGCTTCCGCACTTCGATCATTTTCCGGCACCTGCGCAAGACGACGTTGGAACCACTGGCCTAAGGGGTACCCGGACGAAGACTGCGCATCACCCCTGAATACACCCCCTGAATACCCGGATTCGCACGCTGAGAGGGGAAACTGCCGGTGGTGAAGCGTCTAATGATTGACGACGGAAGGAGGCACCGCCATGATCACCACGTTGAACCATCGTGAGCGGGCCACACTGAGAGCCGTGGCCGAGGGTCACGCCGAAATCAGCTGCAGCTGCGAGCCCGACCTCTTCATCGACGGCCTGAGCTGCTGCGACCAGTCCACCGTGCACCGGCTCGCCCGCCTGGGCCTGATCGCGCCGGCCCGCCCGGGCAAGTGCGGCCAGCGCGTCCCGGCACTACTCACCGAAGCCGGTTCGCAAGCACTGGGTGAGGTCTTCGCGACCGCCGCGTAATTGCGTTGCCGCGCAGTGGGGGCCCTGCCAGCATCGCCCGAATGCACGTATTCCTCGAGACCGAGCGGCTGATCCTGCGCCGGTTCACCGAGAGCGACGCCGACGCGCTGTTCGACCTCTACGACGACGCCGCGGTGATGAAGTACCTCAACGGGGGCCGGCCCGCGGATCGCACGGAGATCGTCACCCTCGACCTCCCCGCGTTCCTCGGCTACTACGAGCGGTTCCCCGGTTACGGGTTCTGGGCCGCGATCGAGAAGAGCACGGGCGATTTCCTGGGCTGGTTCCACTTCCGCCCGCGGCCGGCGGACCCGCCCGACGAACCCGAACTGGGCTACCGGCTGCACCGAGCGGCCTGGGGCAAGGGCTACGGCACCGAAGGCTCGATGGCGCTGCTCGCGAAAGGCTTCGACGACCTGGGGGTCAAGCGCGTCACGGCGTTCACCATGACGGTGAACCAGCGCTCGCGGCGCGTCATGGAAAAGCTGGGGATGACGTTCATCCGCACGTACTTCGACGAGTTCCCGGAGCACGACCTCGCCCCGGGTGCGGAACACGGCGAAGTCGAGTACGCGATCACGCGCGAGCAGTGGGGGTCGCGGTCGTGAGTGTTCAGGGCGGTTAGAACCGCCCTGAACACTCACGACGAGCTGCGGCAGAAGGCTCAGCCGTGGACCTCGAACTCGTAGATCCG
>NZ_JAEBDZ010000037.1:0-82919 GCF_046548675.1 Amycolatopsis sp. cmx-8-4 | reverse complement strand
TCGAAAATCCACGCCCTGTCCGACCGGGCCGGCCTGCCCCTGACCGTCGGGATCTCCGCGGCCAACACCCACGACAGCCACGCACTCAAGCCTCTGGTCAACGCGATTCCGGCGATCCGCTCCCGTCTCGGACCCCGGCGCCGGAAACCGGGCAAGCTGCACGCGGACAAGGCCTACGACATCCCCGCGCTGCGCGCCTGGCTCCGCCGGCGCGGGATCATCCCGCGCATCGCCCGCAAAGGCATCGAATCCAGCGACAAACTCGGCAAACACCGGTGGGTCATCGAACCAACGATCGCGTGACTGGCCGGCTACCGGCGCCTGACCATCCGCTACGAACACAAACCCCGCCACTACCTCGCCTTCCTCACCTCGGCGCCGCCATCACCCGCTACAAGAAACTCGCCAAACGAGACACGCTCTTAACCCGCGTGAAGAACTTCGAGTTCCGCGTGAGTCCAGAACCTTCTGTGCTCGTAGTGTGGTTGGCCCCCACGAAAGCCGGGTAGGAACAGAGGCGTTCGACCACCCACGATCGCACGTCACCTGGAGGGAATCCGTGAACTTCACCCATCGACGCTCGCACCGAAGACTTGCCAGCGCGGCTGCGCTCATAGCGACCGCCACCACCACGCTTCTGCCCGCGGCCGCACCGGCATCGGCTGCGACCGACTCACCGACGTACAACTACACCAGCGAGGTCGGCGACTACCTCGGTCAAGGAAACGCGGAACACTACAGCCCCGCCACCGCGGATTTCGTGCTGGAGAACTACTGGGGCAACACGGCCGTTCGCTTCAACGTGCTCGAACCTCGCCACGGCGGGCCGTACGCCGGCACGTACTGGGCGGTCTACCTGAGCCCGCCCAGCGGACAGCGGCTGCACACCGGCCACTACACCGGGGCAACCAGCTACCCCGGCGCCACCGCTACCGCCCCCGGGCTGAGGGTCGAGGGTGAAGGCCGCGGCTGCGGGACTACCTACGGCGAGTTCGCCGTCCGCAGCATCAGTTTCGATGCTGCTGGTGACCCGACGCACCTCGACGCCACTGTGATCGCCCGCTGCGACTCGACAAGCGCACCGGCCTACACCGCCACGCTGCGCTACTGAACACAGGCGCGCCCTGCGGGCACCTTCCGCCCGCAGGGCACCTGACCACCGTCGGGCGGTACGCCTGCGATCCGAAGGCGCGTTCGGCAGGACTGGGGTCGAACTGCAACGCGACCTTGCAGGCCGCGATCGCGTCCTCGTGGCGACCGAGGTCGCGTAGCAGGTCCGCACGTGCGGCATAGCACCGCACCGGGTGGTGGCACGCCGGCGTCCGCGACCCCGAATCGGTCGCCGAACACAGCCTGCGAACCGCTCAGATCACAGCACTGCTCGCCGCGGAGGAGCTGGGTGGACCGTCTCCGCGCAGAAAGGCCTCACGACCGAGACGGCAAGGCGCGTCGCCGAGGCAGCCGTCAACCACCAGTTAGGCGACCGCACGGATTGGACACGCGCCCGGTATCGTCGCCCTGGCTGACCGTTTCGGTCGCCGTTCATCCGAAAGTCGGATCAACGGCGATCGGTTGCAAGCGAGGTTCAAGACGATGCCGACAAACCGCTCCCGGGATCTGGGCAGCGCTGTTCGCTCGCGTTTGTCAGCCATCTCGCTCCGGAGTGCGCCGCCGGCCAGCAGGGATTCGAGGGCCTCCCGCAGCGCCGCGGGCGTGACCTCGTCCATCAGCGCGGGCTGCGCCGGCGCCCGCGAGATGCCGGGCGTTGTGCGCCTGCTCTCCATCAGCCGACGACGCCAGCGGGATCAGGACCGAGGGCAACCAACAACATCGGCAACCGATATTAGGCTGATAAGGCCCGATTCCGCGCCTGGCGCAACATCGGACCCTAGCAGCGCGACCAACTGACGGGAGGGTGCGATGGCCAAGAAGAAGGCGGCGGCGCGGCAGTCCTCGGGATGGCTCGCGCTGGCGATCGGCTCGATCACGTTGAAGGCCCCCGGCGGGGCGGCGGTGACCGTGCTGTCCGAGGTGATCAAGGCGATCATCGACCACGTCGGCGACAAGGAACTCGAGGACAAAATCACCTCGGGCTTCGCGGACATCAACAACCAACTGCGGGACCTGCGGATCCAGATAGGCAAGATCCCGCTGCGGAAGTACGACGAATACATGGCTGCCGGCCGCAGGCACCTCCAGGACGTCTTGGACACGCAGGAATACTTCGACCGTCGGCAGACCATTCAGAACGCGAAGGCGAAGTTCATCGAGGCCAGCGCGGTTGCCCAGGTCCAGGGGGATCTCGAGCGCAGGCTGCTGGCGGAGGTCGCCATCGCCGGGTGCTGGTACGCCCTGGAGTCCCAGGAAGGCCTCTACAAGACCCTGCAGGCGGCCCGGGAGGCCGCGGAGACCGGCGTCCTGGACGGAGACCGGGCGATCATCGTCCGGTACGGCCACATCCTGCGTCTGTGCCGCAACCTCGGCATCGTGCCCGTCCACTGGGCCGAGCCGTTGGACTCGCAGTTGATGCCCGCGATCAAGGCCACCATCCCCACGGTCGCAGTCGTGGGTACCAGCGCCTACCTGCTCGGCGTGCAGGTGCTGGTGACCGCGACGAGTCCCGGGGTGGTGAGTTTCGAAGTCTGGAACGAGCGCTGGCCCGAGGTCCAGGTCGGCCTGGCGGCGCGAAGCGCCGACACTGCCTACCATCCCACTCCGGTAGCGCAGGGCGCGGCGCTCGCTTACACGATGTACAACCATGATCCACAGCCGGTGGTAGTTGTCCGGCTGCCCGGTCGGCCGACTCGGCCGACGCTCGGCTTCCTGGTCATCGAGGTGCCGACACTTCCACCCAACCCGTATCCCGGCTACCCGGCGTACTAGCACTGCGGCGACACTCAGCTGAGTTCCAGATCGGGTGTGGCCAGCAGCACGGTGAGCAGCACCAGCTACGCCTGGCCGGCGCCGCTGACCAGCCGAACGCCGCTCCAGTCGGGCAACTGCCCACGCGTCCCCGTCCACCCGCAGGTGGTCACCCGGTCACAGCACGGCATTTGATTCTCTCACCCGGGCACTCCAGTCTCGGTGAGCATCGATGTCTCGTGCAGTGGCCAGGACCGGTTCGCTGTCAGTTAGCCCCATCAGAACAGAGCTGATGGCGCCAGCAGGCCTCCGCGCAGGCCCGCTCGGTCGTTGCGAACCCTGAAGCATCCCTGGGAGCACATGATCTTCCGGTCGGCAATTGATCACGACGCCGGCGTTGTCGAGCTACCCGCTGCCGTTCTCGCGCACCTCACGGGTATCGAGGTTGTCACCGATGTGCAGTGGAGCCGGCGTGCTCGCCACGACTGGACCGACTACGTCGCCGCCCGCTTGACCGATCTCGAGTCCTGACTGTCAGGAGCTGTTTCCGGCCGGCCGGCCGGCCGGCCTGCTCGGGAACCGGACGAGCGCGATTTGCCCCGCCAACGACTGAGACCTGGCTGTCCTGCCGCAGGACCGCAGAGCTGTTCACCGACGCCACGGGCGACGGGCTCTGGTGACCGGCGTAGGAGAGGGACTCGGCGCTTTCGTTGTGCCCCAAACGCTGGCCCAGGCCGATGTCGCCCATCTGGCTGATCTGACACAAAGTGAACGGCAAGGCAGTGCGTAGGCGACCCAGGTGCGACGCCGGACTGACCGACCCCACCGTCGTCACCCACCCGGACGCCCGCTACGAGATCCTCAACAAAACCACCCGCGCCGAGAACACACCACCAAGCTCGACTGGCTCCGCACCCACCACCTCACCACCACCTGATCCCCGGGCCCGTCCCCGGTCGTGCGGGACTACGCCGGGTTCTCCGCGACGGCGAGGTAGTCCGTGTAGATCTGCGGTGAGCCAGAGAACGAGGCCAGCCGCTTCCACTCCTCGTACATCTGCTTGGTGTCGCGGTGGGCGGCCGCGAACTCCGCGGCCTCGCCGGTGGCGATGTCGGGCTCGGGGTAGAAGACGTCCAGCGCATCCAGGCTCGCGATCTCCATCATCATCACGTACTGGTCGAGGCGGTTACCCCGCTCGCCCTTCAGCACATGGAACCGCCAGTCCGGGTAGTCGTCGATCCGGTGGTGGTTCTCGGCGATGAAGCGGTCGAACACCTCCTCGGTCACACCGGCGCGCAACGCCAGGTTGTGGATCCCGACGACCCGGGCGACGGGCTCCTCCCCCGGGCGGTCGCGGTAGCGGGGGCCGGGCGTGACCGTGCTCCGCGGATTGTCGGCCAGCAGCCGGTAGTCGGTGAACAACGTCGGCAGCTCACCGAACGTGCCCAGCCGCCGCCACCGCGCCAGCACCCCCTCCGCCTCCGGGTGCCGCGCCCAGAACAGCCGGGCCGGCTCGGTCTGCTCACCCCGGGCCGTGACGTACCGGTCGCGCTGCTCGGCGCTCTCGATCTCGTACAACATCAGGTACTGCCCGGTCCGCTCTCCGCGCAACCCGCGCAGCAGAGTCCACCGCCACCCCGGGTACAAGGGCAGGTGAACGCCTTCACCGCGCACGAAGGTCTCGAACTCTTCCGGCGTGACACCAGCCTCTGTGTCGATGGCGATGTACTGGAAGGTGAACACCGACGAGCGTCCCAATTGCGCGTCCAATCCTCGAGCCGGGAAAGGGATCGCGCGTCCGACAAGCACGACTCCCCGCACCACATCCTGCCCGCTCCAGCGCAACCGGGCCCGCGAGCCCCTCCCCACTGGACGCGATCCGACGGGTCCCACCGTCCGTGACGATCAACCAACTTCAGCGCTACCAGAGCAGGAGATCCTGGCCGGTGAGCCGCACCTCGCGTTCCTGGGTTCGCTCGCGACGGGTCTCGTCATGACACGCTCCAGCATGAACTTCGACGACTCGACTGAAGTCTCACATATGGCGTTATACGGCCAGCTGGCTCCCGGCCCTGGATGCGCCAATCGGACGAACGTGCACACGACCGCCGTACTTCGACGCCGGCACTTCACGCCGGACCCCGTGGTCGCAGCGCCCCCAAGCCGCGCAACTGCTGACAGCGATCGCCGCCTCGGAGCCCCGCCGTCGATGCGATCGTGGTCGGCGAGTACGAACGCGCCTTCCCCGGCACCCGGTTCGCCACCCTGTACATCTGGTGCACCCGACACGGCGTCCAGCTGTGGCTGTCCGAACCGTCGGACCGGTCGACCTCGGCAACCGAGACCACCGAGCGCCGCTCGCTCTGCTGGCCACCCAGTCACAGCGTGAAGTCATCCGCGCCCGCCATCGGGTCCTGGCGGCGATGTCGGCCCCTCGATGTAGGCGCTAATCGCGCCCTCCCAACAGTCCACCCCGCCGCCGCTTCCCCATCCGGGAACAGGGAGCTCGGCGAGAGCCGGCCGAGCCCGCACCGCGCTCTGCCACACCGGCAGGACCGGCAGAACTGGAGGGGCCAGAGAACTCCGGCACGAACAGAGCGGTCAGGAAGCGTCGCGCGCAGGAGGTGTTGACGGGTCTGCTCGACGGCGCGCGACGCGGCCACGCTGCTTGTGCAGCATCCGGGTGAATCACCTGCCAGAACGTCAACCGTCCCGCTCCTCCGGGCGTGAGCCGATCGCGCAGGCACGACCTTTCCCCTGATCGAGGCAATGGGAGTGCCGAATCTCTGACGACGAGGAGTCAGCTTGTCCACGCGAAGAACGTCATGCCGTCGTCCGACCCTCGTGGTCGCAACCACGTTGGTGCTCTTGTCCGGCGGTTTGCTCGCCGTGACGCCGGCCGAGGCCGGTCCCGCCGCGGTGCTGACCCCGACCTTGACCGGGGCTCGCCCGTCGGCGACCCGGATCCCGTTCCCGATCTCCGACAAGGTGTCCGCGTCGGTCGATGTCGGCACCGGCAACCTGCTGGTCACCACCTCCGAACTGGCGTTACCGGGAATCCAGGAAGATCTTCAGCTCGGACTGACCTTCAACAGCCTGCGTCTCGGCTCGGGCGCCGCGCTGCCGTCCGGATCAGCGGGTGCAGGTTGGGCGATGCGAGTCGGACAGGACACCAAGGTGATCCTCAACTCCGACAACTCCGTGCTCTACCTCGCTCCCGAAGGCCGCGAAGGCCTGTTCCAACCCGCCGGCGCAACGGCCTACACCGCGCCGGCCGGGTTCAAGGTCGTCATGGTGAAGACCGCGTCGGGCTGGACGATCACCGACCACGACACCAACTCGGTATCGACGTTCGACTCGACCGGGCAACTGGTGTCGATCAAGGACCGCAACGCCCAGACGTCCGCGTTCACCTACGCCTCCGGGAAGCTGTCCCAGGTCACCTCGACCCGCGGCGGCGCGGGCGCCCGGACGGCGAACCTCACCTGGTCGGGCCCCCTGGCCACGATCGGCCAGACCGGTGATGACGGCACCGCGCGCAGCGCCACCTACACCTACACCGCGGGCAAGCTGACCAAGATCACCGACCCGACGTCGAAGGACACCCAGTTCGGCTACGACCCGACCACCGGTGACCTGACCACGATCACCAACGAAGCCGGCAAGCAGACCGCGATCCAGTACGACGCCTCGCACCGCGTCAAGAAGGTGACCCAGGAGAACCCGGCCGGCGGCGCGGCGACCCGGTTCACCTACTACTCGGCCGGCGAGACGCTGGTCGCGAGCCCGAACAACACCGAGACGATCCCCGCCAACGGGCCACAGACCGACTGCTTCCTCAACGCCCAGGAGCTGGTGACGTCCGTGGCCGACCCGCTCGGCCGGGGACGCGCCAAGACCTACACCCCGTTCACCGACGTCGCGACCTCGACCAGCGGCACCGGGGGTGTGACCACCTTCGGGCACGACCCGGCCGTGAACGCCGGTGAGTCGCTGACCGGCGTCACCGCCCCGACCGGGGCGAAGGCGACCGCGACCTACGCCAACACCGGCGCGGCCAAGTACCTGCCCTCCGGTGGCACCGACGGGCAGGGCAACGCCAAGCTGTTCACCTACGACGGCGCCGGCAACCCCCTCAGCTCGGCCAACACGGCCGCGACCGCGACGTCGAAGGTCGACTACAACGCCGACGGCACCCTCAACACCTCCACCGACCCGCGCGGCAACGTCACCGACTACACCGCGAACGCCGATCACCAGATCACCGACGTCGCCCCGCCGGCCGGCTCGGGCCTGGCGGCGATCGCCATCTCCTACGACGGGTTCGGGCGGCTGCACGCCGTCCGCGACGGCCGCGGGCTGCGCACCATCTACGCCTACGACCGCGCCGACCGCGTCAAGACCATCCAGTACTCCGACGGCACCCCCGACGTGGCGTTCACCTACGACGGCGCCGGCAACGTCCTCACCCGCACCGACACCTCGGGCACGACGACCTTCACCTACGACGCGCAGAACCGGATCACCTCGCGCACCGCGAACTCCGGCGGCGGCACCCTGTCCTACGGCTACGACAAGGCCGGGAACCTGACGTCGAAGACCGACGCCCGCGGCGCCACCACCTACGGCTACGACGCGGCGAACCAGGTCACCGAGATGACCACCCCGAACGGGCAGAAGACCGCGTTCGCCTACGACGACGACGGCAAGCGCACCGACACCTGGTTCAACACCAACCCCGCCCGCACCACCTTCGCCGCCCACACGAAAACCACCTTCGACAAGAGCGGCCGGATCTCGCGGACCTGGACCGCACGCGCGTCCAACGACGCGACCAAGACGTTCGACACCGGGTTCTGCTACTCGCCCCGCGTCGCCGGGCAAACGTGCCCGTCGGCATCGGCCACCACCGACACCGGGTTGATCAAGTGGTCGACCGACAACCTCTCCGGCGCGGTGTCGCTCTACAGCTACGACACCTCCAACCGGGTCACCGCGGTCTCGAACTACGGCGGTCACGACTACGCCTACACCTACGACAAGGCCGGCAACAGGCTGACCGCGAAGGTCGACGGGACCACCACGCAGACCCTGACCTACAACGCGGGCAACCAGATCTCGAACGCCGGCTACAGCCACGACGCCGCCGGGAACCGGACCGCCGACCCGGCCCAGGGCACCTTCACCTACAACGCCGCCGGGCAAACCACGACCCACACCGAAGGCTCGTCCTCGAGCACCTACACCTGGGCCGGCGGCGACCAGGACGAACTCGTCTCCACCACCACCGGGGCGAACACGACCAGCTACGTCTACGGGCGCAACGACACCAACGGTGTCCCGATGCTCCAGTCGTTCACCAAGAACGGCCAGACCAGCTACGTCGACGCCGACCCCACCGGCATGCCGCTCATCTTCCAGCGGCCTGACGGCACCACGCACTACTACGCGCTGGACAACCAGAGCAGTCCCGTCACCCTGATCGACAGCAGCGGCGCGGTAACGGCCTCGTACACCTACGACCCCGCCGGAAAGCAACTCACCGCTTCCGGCGCAGCCTCCGCGGCCAACCCCGTCCGCTATGCCCAGGGACTACTGGACGAGACCACGGGCTGGCTCAAGCACGGCGTCCGGTGGCACGACCCGACCACCGGCAACTGGACCGCCCTCGACCCCATCAGCCTGGTCCTGGAGCCCGACATGGCAAGCCGATACGCCTACGTCGGCGGCAACCCCGTCAACCGGATCGACCCCACCGGCCTGAAGGCCGACACCTCGAAGGCGTGCCTCGGAGGCGCCGCCGCCACTGCCATCGGGGCTCTGTCCGGGGTGGCCAGCGCTCCCGGGGTAATCCCCGCTGCCGCCCTCGGATGCATCGGCGGTGTCGTGGGGAACTGGATAATCAACGGGTTCGGCGATTGATCCCATCAACCCGCGCATAAAAGCCGGACGCCGCCGGCCAGTACGTCTCCTTCGACAGCACAATCGACAGTTGTGACTGATAGACCGGCTGCCAGACCCCTCGAAGGGAGGAACCACCGTGCGGTGAAAGTAGGCCCGGCCGGCGCGAATTCAGCCGGGCCTACGCACGGGACAAGTGCCACACCACCCACGTCACCATTCGGCCGCTAGCGGACAACAAGCATTATCGGTAGCTTCGCAAGGAAGCTACGTACATACCATCGAGGGGATCTTCGTGAAACGAACATTGACCGCACTATGCCTCGGCGTGACCGCACTTCTCGGCATGTCCTTCACCGCGTCGGTGGCCGCCGCCGAAAGCGTTACTGCTTCGAGAAGCGGCTCGCCGCAATCTGATTCCAACGGAATAATGAGTTCGCCGAAGTGTTCCGGCACGAGCGGATACGGGATGATCCGCTATCAGGTGTGCTTCCGTTACAACTGCGACAGCAACAGTTGCAATGTTCTCGGCTACCTGGGCTTGATCAACACAGCGACGACCGCGCGGACCGTGGCGTGGGATATGGACTATCGACTGCAAACCACCGGAACACTGAAGCACGATGACGACGGCTTCGCCACTCTCGCCGCCGGAGAACAGCGGACGATCTATTCCGACAACCCTCAAGTGTCTCCAATTTGTGGAGGTCACGTCCAGTGGGTCCAATACTTGGTGGTCAGATACGGCAGCACCGACTGGAGTTCGCAGATATCCACGCTCGATACTCTATTCTGCGCGTAATCGCTCAGGCTCGCAGATGGCGACGGCTCGGTAGCGTTTGATGCCGCATTCCACCGCGCGGCGTTCTGCGTGGGGTTGCTGCGGGCGCAGCCGATGGGGTTCTACAGCCCGCAGTCGCTGGTCGCCGACGCCCGCCGCCACGGCGTCCTGGTGCGGGAACCCGACCTCAACGCCGGTCTCGCCCACGCCACCCTCGAACCCGAACCGGACAGCACCGGCGGTGTCGCGATCCGCCTCGGTCTCGCCGGCGTCCGAACCGTCGGCGAGACCGTCGCCGACGCGATCGCCGCCGAGCGCCAGGCGCACGGGCGGTACACGAGCATCGGCGACCTCACCCGCCGCATCCAGCTGACGAAGACCGCCGTCGAAGCCCTCGCCACCGCGGCCGCCACGACCCGCCTCGGGCATCTGCCCGGGCTCGACGCCCCCGCACTGCCTGGCATGACCCGGTTCGAGGTCACCGCGGCTGGCCGAATCCAGCAGTGTCGACCACGTATTCGAACTCGTCTCGGTCGGTGTTGCGAGCGAGAAGACGCCCGCTGCAGCGAACAGCATGCGCCAGCAGTCACGCCCGACAGCACGATCCGGATACTCAGCGAGCAGCACTGGACCGTCATCTCGCGGAACCTGGGAAAAACCGAGGTCGAGTTCTTCGAGGGGCAACCTGATGCCGCGGTCGACGAGATAGGCGGCTAACCGGCGAGCATCGAAATGGCCGGCATGCGGAAGCCTATGACGCTATCGGCCGGCTGCTCTGCGACAGCGGCATGATCACGGGCAGCGTGCGGCATGAAGGCCCTCCACGGCCCCGGTCAACCGGATCGGGGAGCTTGAGGAATGGCATTCAGCCATGCCCGGGCAATCCCCACCAATGCTTTCGACTTCGCCTCGGGGTCGGTGATGCGAGCGGCGATGCGTTCCGCGCGGTCGGGATTCCCTGCTGCCACGGCCACCGCGACCTTGCTCAGCGCCTGCCCCTTCAGCTGTTCGTCGTTCAGCGTGGCCGCGAGATGTTCCGCACGGTCGGGATCGTTCGGCGCGATCGCCTCCGCGATCCGACAGAGCGCTGACGTCTTCACGGCCGGGTCGGCGATGCGAGCGGCCATCCGTTCGGCGCGATCAGGATCCCGTGCTGCCACAGCCTCCGCGGCATTGCCCAGCGCCCATCCGACGTCTCCGAATTCATCGGCGATGCGTTCCGCGCGCTCGGGATCACTGGACGCGATCGCAAATACCACCTCGCTCAGGTAGAGAGTCCTGCTCTGGTCGTGGGGCAGGGTTGCCGCGACCCGTTCGGCTTCCGCCCCGGCCAGCTCGGCCAGCGCCGGGTCGGCGTCGGCCACGATGCCGGCGACCCAAGCCAGCGCCTGCGCCTTGTTGCCCGGATCGGCGATCATCGCCGCGACCCGGTGCGCACGCTGGGGGTCGGTCGGCGCCGCAGCTTGCGCGAGCTGGTTCAATTCCAGGCCCATCCAGTTCGCCGCGACCCGTTCGACGTCGGCGGGTGCGGCACGGTAGGGGGTTTTGCTCGTCCTCACGACGGTTTGCCAATCGATGCTCATGACGCCCCGCTCCACCTCCGTGAACAGCCGGCCCGCACGGTCGCGATCGCGCTGTGCGACGGCTTTGCCGAGCAAACGCAGCAAGAGCGTGCGGTACGTCCCGCTCTTGTCGCCGCTCGCGGCCGTTCGCTCCAGAGTGAGCGCGATGCGGTCGAACAGCTCGGTGTCCCCCGGCGGCAAGTTCTCCAGGATCTCCAGCATCGCCCGGTGCTTGTGGCTCTCCTCGTTGATCGCGGCGACAAGGCGTTCGGCATGACCGGCATCGCAGGACGCGACCGTGATCGCCACCGTGGCCAGGGCATTTTCAGCCCAGTAGTCACCGGCCGTCGGTCTCAGAATGGCTTCGGCGTCGGCGAACAAGCGGCCTGCGCGGTCAGAATCGGTGGAATGGAGCAGTCTGCCGAGTTCACTCAGGACCACCGCGCGCGTCTGGCCGTGGGCGATCTGCGCCGCGATGCGTTCGGCCAGGTCGGGATCGCCGCGCGCGGTGGTCTTCGCGACGTTCCCGAGCACCTCGTCACGCTTGGCACTGTCGGTGATGCGCGTCGAGATCCATTCCGCCTGGTGCAGCATCACCTCCGCACGGGCCGCAAGGCTGCCGCCTTGCGAAGCTGATGCCGGATCGGACGCCGGTGAGGTGACTCGCGCGGGTGGCAGCCGGCTGAGAAGTGTCCGTGCCGCGTCGGCCACCTCCGGACTGTCGCGTGCCGCAACTTCTTCGAGCGCGGGACGCCCGGCGAGAACGCGCATCGGGTCGTAGTCGGCCAGCCACTGGCCCAGTTCGGCCACCGCCGCCAGCCGCAGTCGAGAGAACGGGCTGTCCAGGCCCGCACGAAGCTCGGCCGGCAGCTCGGCCGCGGCCATGTGCGCACGCCGGGTGTTGCGCATCAACCCGAGCAGGTCCGTAGTGGCCGTGCCTCGCTGCTGGGGCAGCGGCAACCCCTCGGCCACCGAGCGGCGGTACAGATGTCGGTAGATGTCACCGAAGCTGAGCATCTCCCCCGCTTCTGCCGTGCCGGCTCGCAGCAGGCTCAGCAACCGTCCGGTGAAAGCAGTGTGCCGTTCCCCGGGCAACACCACCGCGGTCTTGTTGGCCGGCGCGGAGGTCAGGGTGTAGGTGCCGTCCACTTCCAATTGACCCAGGACGACTTCCTCGTCGTCCGCGAGGGTCTCCGCGATCGCCCGCCCGCTGAAACAGCTGTCGACGATCATGACCCGGTTCCTTGCCGGACTTTGCAGGAACGCCTCGCGCACGGCCTCGAACCGCAGCGCCGTGAACGCCGGTCGATCGTGAACCGTGCCCGCCAAGCTCAGGTACAGCTCATGGCTTCGGGGACTGAGCAGGCCGTGGCCGCTGTAGTAGAAGAGCAGGAGGTCGGTCGCGTGGGTCGCGGCGTCGTCCAGCAGCTCACCGATCTCCGCGATCCCGGCCTCGGCCGGAGCGGCGACACAGTGGGCCGGCTCGAACCCGCCCAGGGCAGGATCGGTGAGAACCTCGACGAGATCCGCGACGTTGTTGGCCACCTCCGGCCGATCGGACAGCCCCGGGTGACGGTAGGTCGGTGTGCCGACCAGCAGGATCCGAGACCGGCCGGGATCGACCGGGCGGCCGCTCATTCGTCCGGTTCCGTCAGCTCGCGCAACTCACGGAGCACTGACTCGACGTTACCGATCCGCTTGCCGTCGAGCTCGATGCGTTGCCCGTCCGGCTTGGTGATGACGATCCGGACGTCGGAGCGTCGGGGCAAGCTGAGGAAGTTCTTCAACGACGCGGCCAACACGGTCAAAGCGCCACCGGCGCCGACAGCGGTGACCAGGAAGTCCGACAGGCCCCCCAGCTCACCCGGCCCGGGCTCAGCGGGGGCGAACCGGACTGCGCCCCGCAGCTCGGTGTCCCGCGACAGCCAGTCGGACAACTCTTCCAGGTCCGCGACGGGATCCTCGCCCTGCACGGACAGCAACAGCTCCACGTATCCTCCTTGCGGACCATGCTCGGCTCCCGGAAGATTATGCCTCAGCGAGTCAGGTAGCGGCCGCGTTTTCGCTCGACCGTGCGCAGCTGCTCCCCAAGCTCCGCGGCCCTGGCCCGTTGCCGCTCGACCAGCGTCGTGACGGCCGGGCCCCTGCCGCCAGGTCAGCGAGGTCAGCGAGGTCATGTAAGCGTCGGCTGTTCACAGGTGCGGCATCGGCGCGGGCGCGTTTCCTTGCACAAGATCCCGTACGAGATTGCGCATTCGCTCAGCCGTCCCGTCCGACGAGCCGGCGACGACTGCTGTCCACACTTCGGCGGAGACTGGTGTCAGCGTGATCGTGACGACCACTGCGTCGTTGCCTCCCGTCACGAAATACTCGGTGTCGTCGGCCGCCCAGACATCGAGGCCCGCACCTCGAAGTGCGTTCACCGCGGATTGCCGTGCCCCGTTGATGTCTCTCGACAGCGGAAAGGTGCCCCAATGCAGGTCCATGGCCGTACCTCCATCACGTTCGTGTTTCCGGATGCGGCGGTTCCGTTGTCCGCGAGGCTGCTAGTGTCGCGCGTCGCAAGTCCCCTGACGGCCAGGAGGCCAGACCAGGGTCGCCCCCGAAGCTCACGTCCCCAGCCGGGCCGCGATGCTTCCGGGAGCGCCCCGGCCCCAAACGCCCCAATGTGGCGTTGGGTGCGTCCAACGCACCCAATGTGGCGTTCGGTGCGTCCAACGCACCCAACGCCACATTGGGGCGCATCGCCCGGACCCCGTCAACGAACCTCAGACGCACGACACTAGCGATAGCGCCGGTATCTCATCAGTGGCAACAGGTGGCCGCAGAACATGTAAGCCCGGAAGGGTGCCGTGGACACGGTGGCGAGTCCGAAGTCGACCCGGATCGGAACGGGCGCGAACGGCGGGGTGGTCGTGGCCGCGTGATCGTCGTATTCCTCGTACCAGCGGCCGTCGCTCCAGGGTCGACGCCGGAGATTGCCACCGCCAGGCGGGTTGTAGTACACGACGATGCTCTTGGAACTCAGAGCCAGTGCGCTGGGGTCGGTTCCGACCGCGCCGCCGAGGTCTTCCTCGGCCAGCCAGGTGCGCCCGTCGTCGAGTGATGTGCGGTGGGCGAGGTGCCCAGCGGGAGTGCGGTAGTAGACGTCGATGTGCGCTGGGTTGAGCGACAGCGCGCTGGGTTTGCCGGCGATCGAGGCCTGGATCTTCTGCTCGCCTTGCCAGGTCCCGTCGGCGAACCAGCGCCGGCCCAGCATACCGTCCGGCGTGCGGTAGAAGACCTCTGTTCGTCCGGGTCTGATGGCGATGGCCGTGGGACCGGACCCGACGGTACCGCCGAGTTCCACGGGTGCGGCCCACGCCGTGTCGTTCGAGTCCTCCGGCAGCCCGGCTTCCGGGCTCCAGTGCAAGTGCCACAGGTCGCGACCGCTTGAGTAGAACACGTCCAACGCACCAACTCGGTCTGATGACGCCGCGACGCTTTGCGCCGCGTTGGGCAGAGGAATGTGCGTGGGAGCGCCCCAGTTTTCCGGCCTCCCGACCACGTGCTCGATGCGCGCGGGGTCCGGGTTCGGGCCGCTCCCCGCGAACGTGCCACCGGGCTTCCGCACGTTCACCCAGAACACGTCCACGCGGTCGGGCGCCCACGACACGGCAGCGATCGTCGGAAGCCCGATCCCGGCGCGTGGCACTTCACCCTCGGGTTCGTACCAGCTGGGCAAATGCGGAATCGGAGGCGCGCCCGGCACATGGAAATCAATGCTGACCGAGGTCGAGTCACCATCGCGGTTGTAGGTGGTGAAGGTGTACCGGTAGTGCTGCGCCAACTGCTCGACCTGGTCCCAGTACATCGCGGAGAAGCGGTCCGGCGGGCCCGGCTGAGGCTCGGGTGAATCGGTGTAGCGCAACCGCCTGCCGTCCGGCCCGTCCCGGTAGATCCTGAGCTTCACGGTATGAGGATCGTTGATCTCGCCCCAGTTGAGAAATACCGTGTTCAGCCCGTTCATGGACGCCTGCGGCCTGATGACCGCCTCGGGCCTCGTCGACGGCGGGGGTGGCGTGACCGGCGTCGGCGGGGTGTGAACCGTGACCGTCGAGCACTCGCCCTCATCCGAGCCGTAGTAGGCGCAGACCCTGTAGGTGTATGACGTGTTGGGTTCGCAGGACTGGTCCGTGATGCTGTCACGGGAGATCCAGCCGGCTATCCACGTTCCCGCCGGCGGTGGCGGGTCTCGGAAGACGTTGACGGCGGTGGCCTCGTCGGGCAGCACCCACTGGATGATCACCCATCGCGGCGCCGCCGCGTAGGCGCTGTAGATCTGAGGTGCACCACCCATGGTCGTCCCTCACCCCTGGTCACCACTGTTGTTCATAACAGCCCGAATTGCTGAAATGCCCAGCATTGGCTGAGTCGTCCCTCACACCTCTTCGTTACACCTACCGTCCGAAGTCGCGGCACGTCCGCCCAAAAGGGCAGTCATTGGTACGCACACGATCGTGATGCGAATTCGATCAATGAAATTCTGTGGCGTCGTCGTCGAACACGCGGAACCATCGTCGAAGGGCCGGCAGCAGTGCCCAACGGCGCTCGCATGTTCACCCGTCACCCGGTTGGGTCCGCCTTCGAGCACATCGAAGCCGACCCGGGCAGGGCCGAACAGAGCCCGCCGGAAACCGATCGGGCGCCGGCACGGAGTCCGGAGTGGACAATGGCCGTCATTCGAGCCGTTCGCAGCGACGACCTTCCGCGCGCGCTGATCGGCCGGGTCGCGCCGCATGCCGGCACGCACCACGCCGGCGGCTGTTCACGCATGAGCCGCCGGCGCGGGAGCCCGGTCCGAGACGCCTGAGGTGCGCGCCCACTGGACCAGTCGCGCAATCGTCCGAGCCGGCAAACCACGTACCCAGAACAGATCCCCCGGTCCTTGGCCAGGACGATGACGACGATGAAGCAGGCGCTGAAGAAGAAGTTCAGGCTCACCGCGCAGAGCACGGTGACCCGCACGTGCACTTCCCCCCACACCCAGCGCAGGCCCTCGACGATCTCCCGGCCCAGGTGCTGATTCGACCCGGCCTGCTGGTCGTCGCCGGCCTCGGTGAGCGACCGGAGGTGGGGATCGGGAGTGGCGGGGCGCCGTAGCTCATGCCGTGTTCAGCTCGACGGCAGCGCTTTCGCCATGGCGGACCACGCCTCACGAGCGCCCGCGGACAGCAGCGGTTCCCATCGGGTGAACAGCCGCGACAACGCGAGGCCGTGCTCGGTGGCGATCGATCGGCTGTGCCGGACGACGTCGAGTTCGTTCGCCGCGGTCAATTCGGCGAACGCCCTGACCTGCTCCGGCGGGACGTGAAGGGCTTCGAAAGTGTGGCGGTCGAAGATCTTCGGGCTGCCGGTGTGCAACGTCGGATAGCTGCGGGCGCGGTCGCATCGGCCGTAAAGGGCGACGAACTGCTCGGCCTCGGCTCCCGCGGCGGCCAGGATCGCCGCGGAGGTGAGCCCCAGGATGCCGGCCGGGAACCCGTCGGTGCCGCGGGCGGCATGGAGCCGTCCGGCGTCCACCAGCCACGCGGGAGCACCCCACGCTTCCAGCGTGTCGGCGGTGCGGTCGAGGTGGGCGCGGAGCGTGCCGCCGGGATGCGGGATGTCGCTCACTTCGCCGGCGTCCAGCAGCCAGTCGATCCGGCGACGGCGCACCGGAGGCGAACTCAAGTGGTCCAGCAGCAGCCGCGTCAGCTGCTCCGGCGCGTCACGGGCCACCAGGTGACTCGTTCCGGGCACCGATGCGACACCGGCGTGCGGTACCCGGTCGGCGAACCGCCGCCGGTCCTGTTCGGTGAGGACGGACCGTTCGGCGAGGACGAGCAGCGTCGGCAGCTCGGCCAGCCGCTCGGCACCGGCCACGAGGCGCGGGCCCTGGTTCAGCGCGTCCCGCACGAGGGGGTGCTCGCCGTAGCCGTCGCGGACCCCGTCGAGGAACGTGCGCACCCGGACGGGGGCCAGCTCGGCGACCACGTCGACCAGCACCACCCCGGACACCCGGTGAGCCAGGTCCGGTTTCCCCAGGGCGAGCAAGGTGGCCAGGCCGCCGAGGGACGCGCCGACGACGGTGGGCGGGTTCGGCTCGGCGGCGATCATCGCGGCGACGTCGCCGGCGTGCGCGGCCAGCTCGTCGGCGCCGGCCGCGCCGCTGTCGCCGTGGCCGCGCAGGTCGTAGGCCGTGCAGCGATAGCCTTGACGGGCCAAGGTTTCCGCGATCGGCCGCCACACCTCTCGCCGCTCGCCGCCGGCGTGCAGCAGCAGCACGCCGGGTCCGTCACCGGCCCGGGTGCCAGCCAGCTCCACGTCCGGGCGGTCCAGCGTGATCCGCGACATCGGGCACCTCGCTTCCGCGTTACCTTGATAGGTCAAGGTAACGAACCTGCCTTGCCGTGTCGAGGTAGAGTTCCGGACTCATGGCACCCCCTCGCACCCGCAGACCGGCTGAGCACGCACAGCAGCTGATCCTCCAGGCCGCCGAAGAGCTGCTGATCGACGGCGGCCCGGCAGCGGTGGGGGTCAGGGCGGTGGCCGAGCGGGTCGGGATGACCGACGCGGGCGTCGCGCACCACTTCGGCAGCCGGCAGCAGCTTCTGGTGGCCCTCTTGCGGCACGGCGGCCGCAGGATCCGCGAAGCGGTCGAGGCGGTCGTCGGCGCTTGGGTCGATGACCGGGCTGACGTCGGCGCCCTGATCCGGGCCATCGCCGGTGTCTACGGTCAGGGCTACGCGGCGCTGGCCGTGTCGCTGCACGCGGCCGGCTGGCGAGATTCCGGGACCGGCATGCTGGAGCCGGTGGTCCAGGTCCTGCACACCGTGCGATCGCGGCCCCGGCGGTTGGCCGATACCCGGCTGGCCGTGGCCGCGCTACACCAGGCGTTGGCCCTCGATTCCGTGTACGGCGCCGCTTTCCGCCGGAGCGCCGGGATCTCCGAGGCAACGGCGGACCGCCCCGGCCCGCAGCTGACGTGGTGGACGAACACCTTCCGGGTCACGCTCGGCCTCGACGGTACCGAGTGATGGTTCGCCGCGACGGACAAAGTCGCGACGCTGCCGGGCCGGGCTACCGGATGGTGACCGGCCGGCACCCGGTCGCCGCGGAGGCGTTCCCGGTGCAGTGCCGACCGCTGAGCGACAAGCCGTAGGGTGAACCAGCTGATCTCCCAGGCTACAGCCGACCCAGTTCGGCGACGCAGCCTCTCATCGCGCGAAGGCTCAGAGCCACGGAACGCAGGGCCGGAACCCTCAGCGCACACACGGTCGACCCAGTCCACCGCGGCCGCGCACATATCGACCTCGCGTCCACGGGCATGACCGACCACGCTCGGCGGTGGCCCAGCGTCGCCCAGGGGTCATCGTGACGGACCACCGACGTCGCACCGGTTTGCGTCAAGGACCTTCCCGTCGGCGGCGACGAGCCGACGAGCGGTGGTAACGCCCTGCAGCCGCTCCGTCCTCGAAGACCACGCTCGGCGCGGCTGCCGGAACCCGGGCCGCTGGTCGCGGAACGTCTCGGTACACCCTGGAACAGGAGCTCGGCGACGTGCACTGTTCACGTCGGGACCCGGGCCGGAGTGGGAGGCTGGAAGCCTCCCAGTGAAGGCAGTGAGGACGATGGGCATCCACGAACCCGGCTTGACGATGGAGCACTCCGCACCACCCAGCGGAACCGAGGGCCGGCTGCGTCAGACTGCGGAAATCGGCGAGATCGCCGCACGGCTTCGGAAGCGCTACCCACCCAGCGAAATCTCGCCCGCGGACCTCACGGAGCGCGTCAGCGGCTACCACCACCGATTCGACGCCGCCAGGATCCGCAGCTACGTCCCGATCCTGGTGGAGCACCTCGCCCGCCGCTCCATCGAAACACCGTCGTTCCGGTCAGCGCCTCCCGAGCGTGGCTGACGTACTCCGGGATGTAGCGCCCAGGCCGGCCGTTCCGACTGTTCTTGGATCGCGGCCCGCACGCGGCGCGGCCCCGCCTCCTGCCAGGGCCGGACCGCCGGGGCGGGGACGTGGGTCAGCTTTGAAGAGTGCAGAAGGCCTGGCAATCCGCGCCGACATCGTGCGCGCGGTCTTCGAGACGACGAGCGCTTCCGAGGCAAGCCGTCGGCCGCGGCAGGGCGGTTCGCTCGGGGCGAACGGTGTTCGGGTTCGATACACTGGGTCATCGGGTTCGTCATCTTTGGGGGGTGTCACCGTCGATCCGTTGTCGTCCGCCTTGGTCGGTGCTCTCGGCGCGACGTTTTCCGCGCTGCACCAGTGGGCCGTCGAGCGTGGCGCCGACCGGCTCGGTGAGCAGCGGCGGCTCCGCGCCCTGGGTGACCCGAAACGGCAGCTGCTCGCCGCCGAAGAAGATCTGGCCGACCTGCGGCGCGTCGAGTTCGCCGCGCTGTCCGACGGTGACTGGCAGGCCGCGCTCGACGCCGTCGCCGCCGCCCTGGTCACCGCCGACGTCGGCGGCCTCGTCCGCGGCGATCCAGCCGTGCTCACCGACGAGTCCCGGCTGCGAGCGCGCGCCGTCGCCGCCGGTGGGCGCGCGCTGTCCTCCGCCGCTCTGGGGCAAGGCGGGATCGAGGCCTACGACCGGCTGCTGACCGAATGCTGCCGGCGGATCGCGCGGCGCGCCCGCGCTGTCGACGAGGTCATGCACGCGGTCCAGGCCACGATGGCCGGCGAGATCACGCAGCTGCGGCGTCAGGTCTCGAACCTCGGCGAACAGCCCGACCGCCAGGCACGCTCCGCCGCGGAGGCGTTCGAACGGCACTACCAGTCCTACCTCGCCGGCTCGTTCGCGTCGTTCGAGCTGTTCCAGGTCGGCCCGGGCCGCGCCCCCGCCCGGCACTCGTTCGCCGAGTTCTACTCCGTGCCCTCGGTGGCCCGCCGCTCGCTCTCCCCGGCCGACGGCGCCCTCACCGGGACCGGCACCGACGCGGCACACGCGCTGGCCGGTGACCGGCACGTCCTGCTGGTCGGCGGGGCCGGCGCGGGTAAGACGACGCTCCTGCAGTGGCTGGCCCACACGGCCGCGACCACCGCGCTCGGCGCCGCGACCGAGGACGACGACCCGTGGCGCGACGTCGTGCCGTTCTTCGTCCCGCTGCGGCAGTTCGCCGAGGGCGAGCTGCCGGAGCCCGAGGACCTCGTCCGGGCGAGCGCGCCCGCGCTCGCCGGGGAGAAGCCCGCGGGCTGGGTGAGCGGGCTGCTGCGGTCCGGCCGGGCGATGGTCCTCGTCGACGGCGTGGACGAGGTGCTCCAGCCCCGCCGCGAGGTTGTGCGCCGCTGGCTGGAAGGCCTGCTGCGCGGTTATCCCGAGGCCCGGTACGTGATCAGCACCCGCCCGTCGGCGGTCGACGAGGACTGGCCGTCGGCCGGTGCCCCGCTCCCCCGTTACGAGCTGCTGCCGCTGAGCGGCCGGGGCATGCGCGAGCTCGTCGCGCACTGGTACGCCGCCGCCCGGGCGCTGGAAGCCGACGAAGTGCAGCGGAGCTGGCTGACCGGCTGCGAGGAACGGCTCGGCGAGGCGCTCGCGGCCCGGCCGGACGTGCGGGGCCTGGTGTCGAGCCCGCTGCTGTGCTCCCTGCTGTGCGCGCTCTACCGGCGGGAGAACATGTACCTGCCGCAGAGCCGCAAAGACCTGCTGGACAAGGCGCTGCAGCTGCTGCTGGGCGAGTGGGACACCCGCCGCGGCGTCCAGGTCGAGGACGAGCTGCGGATGTCGGACAAGGAGAAGATCATCCTCCTCGAGCGGTTCGCCGCGCCGATGGTCCGCAACGCCGAATTGCTGGTGCACCGCGACGACGCCACGCGGCGCTTCGCCCGCGCGATGTCCGGCCTGCGGTCCCAAGGCGTCGACCCCGAATTGGTGCTGCGGCACCTGCTCGAGCGCAGCGGTGTGCTGCGGGAGAACGAGGCCGACCACCGGATCGCGTTCGTGCATCGCACCTTCCGCGACTTCCTCGCCGCGGGCGAGTTCGTCAAGGCGGGCGAAATCGGCTACGTCGTCGAGCACGCCCACGACGACGCGCTCAACGAAGTCGTGTTCATGGTCGCGGCGCAGGCCCGGGCGGGTGAGGCCGGCGACCTGCTCGCCCGGCTGCTGGACCGGGCGAACCGGCGCGGCACCCGCCGCGACCGAGAGGTCGCCGACCGGCTGGTCCTGCTGGCGGCCGCGGCGCTCGGGCACGTCGACGTCATCGAGCCCGAACAGGTCCGCACCGACGTGCTCGCCGCCGTCCGCGGCCTGATCCCGCCGGCCGGGTTCGACGAGGCCGAGATGCTCGCCAAGGCCGGCTCGTTCGTGATCGACCTGCTGCCCGGGCCCGGCGAGATCGACGCGCTGGCCGCGCGCACCGGCGAGCGCGCCGACCGGATCGCGGCGCACGCCATCCGCGCCCTCGCCCTGATCGGCGGCGAGGAGTCGTGGGAGAAGATCCGGATGTTCAGCGGCACCCACCGCCGGTCGGTGATCAACGAGCTGCTGCGCGCTTGGCGATACAACGACTACTCCGAGGAGTACGCCGCGACGTCGCTGGCCAACGTCGAGTTCGGCGACTACCTGCTGGAGGTGCACCGCTGGGACGTCCTGCGGCGGCTGCCCCACCTGCGCAGCCTCAAGGCGATCCAGCTGGTCGGCGACGTCCCGCTCGACGACCGGGCCCGCGGCATCCACCCGCTGCCCCGGCTGCACGCGCTGCACCACTTGGAGCTCAAGTCCAACGACGTGGTGGACCACCTCGACGGCCTCGTCGACTGCGACGGCCTGCGGTCGCTGTGGATCTCCGGGTTCAGCAGCGCGCTCACCGACCTGTCGGCACTGGCCGGGATGGGGATCACCGACCTTCGGCTGCACGCCGGTTCCCTGGAGGCCATCACGGCGCTGCGCACGCTCGACGGGACGCTCCTGCCCCGGCTGTCCCTGCGGCACCGGAAGCTCTCCCAGGGCCTGGATCTGCTCCCGGAGGGGCTCCGGGTCGGTGAGCTGGAGGTCGCGGTGCGCGCGGACCAGCGCAACCTGCGCGGCATCACCCGGCTGGCCGAGGTCGAAGCCGTCACGACGACCGGCATCCCGAGCGTCGAGGAGGTCGACGAGCTGGCCGCGCTGCCGACCCTGCGGCGGCTGGCGCTCACCACGACCGAGCCGGTGCAGGACCTGGTGCGCCTGCGGCGGCTGGGGCCGCTGCGGATCGAGCTGCACGGCGTCCCGGCAGCTCAGGAGCAGGCAGCCCGCGACGCGCTCCCGGAAGCCGACCTCGTCCTCCACCCCGAAGCCGGCCGGCCGGGCTGAGCCGGGGCGACGGCCGGAACCGCCGCCCCCTTTCGTCAGCGAACGAGCACGAAGCCGCTCGTCGCCGCGTGGAACTCGTCCGGAACTCCGGCGTAGGAAGCGCGCCAGATGCCCGGACCGCGCAGCTGCGCGGTGGCCGAGAAGCCGAAAGCGCTTCCGTTCCACTGCGCTTCGGCCGTGGCGGCCGTCGTCCAGCACAGCGAGCCCGCGGCCAGGTACTCGATCTTCACCGGGATCGCGGGCGGGGTGAACCGCGGGAAGTCGATGGTGCCCTGCGCGGTGATCGCGCCGTCGGCCCCGCGGGCGGCGGTGAACGACGTGATCTTGGCGGGCTGGAGCACGACGATGTCGGCCGTGCTCGCGCTGGCCGCGTCGAGGGTTTCGTCGGCGGGCAGGAAGTCGGCCCGGTAGTGGCCGGAGCGAACCGGGGTCACGGTCGCCCGGTAGCGGCCGTTGGCGTCGGTGACCGGCTGGGCGTCGAACTCGCCGCAGAAGTCGTCGGTGCAGTAGGCGATCCCGACGGTCACGCCGGCGACCGGCTTGGCCGCGCTGGTGAGCCGGCCGCTGATGGTGACCGGGGTGCCGGCGTCCACCCGGGTGCTGCCGGCCTGGGCGGTGAGCTTCGTGGCCGCCGGGGCCGCCGTGGTGGCGGTGGCGGGGAGGGCGCTGAGGGTCAGGACGGTCGCCGCGGCGACGAGACCCGTCGCGAACCGGGCGATGAAACGGCTCATGGTTGTCCCCAATGGTTCTCGAGCGCCGGGACCGGCGCTGACGTGGTGGCTGTCGGCGGCGGGCGAGCGGGCGTTTCCGGCGGACACCGGTTTTCCCGTGCCGTTCAGGATCCGGCCGTCGGTCCTTCACGAATGGCCGGAAACTGTTCCGCGGCGATAAAACGCACGAGATGTGCCCGCAGCCATTCGGGCTATCGGCTGATGCGTGCCGGAACTGTTCACCTGTCGGCCGTCGCGCCTTAACGCGGTGCGGTAACCCATTACCGGGCCACCGACGATGAATACACTGTGACACGGGGGAACACCACGGAGCGGCTGCGCAGCCGACCGCGATTCCAGCTCGTCCAGACCGAGCAGCGGACGCTGCGCTGGCGGCTGCTGGGCGGCAACAACGTCTCGATGGGAGCGGGGGTCGCCGACTGCGCGCGGGCGGCGGAATGCCTCGCGGACATCGCAGCGCTCAAAGCACACCTGAACTCGCTGAGCACGGATTTCCGGCACATCAGCGGGGGTCGCTGGCGGTGGCTGCTCAGATTGGACGAAGTGCCGGTCGCCGAAGCCACCCACGCGTACGGCCGGCGGATCGAGGCCCAGCGCGGCCTGGACCGGTTCCGCGTGGCCGCCACGACCGCGGGTATCGAAGACATCGAAACCATTGTGGACTGGCGGCAGAAGTACCGCCGGAACCCCGCCGGCGATTCCGCGTGAATAGGCCGGATGCGCGCCTGTTTCCCGGACCTTAACCACCATGACGTCGGGCGGGAACGCGGAACAGGGCCCCCGGACAGGCTGCCGGGAGGAGATGAAGAGGCCGCGGGATCCCGCGGCACAATGGGGACAAGCAGAGAAAGAGTGCTAACACGATGCGTGCTCGTATTCTCGGTGTGACGGCCGTCGCGGCCGGCGCCTGCCTCGCCACGACCGGCACCGCGCTGGCGGTCCCGCCGGCGAACGGCAACCCGGAGGTCGTCGCCGCCGTCGGCTCCGACACCATCTTCGGCATCACCGGCGCGGTCTTCACCGACGCCAACAAGCTCCCGCGGACCTGGAACACCGACCCGGACAACTTCGTCAACGTCCCGCCGACGCTGGCGGCGAGCGCTTCGTTCACCGTCCCGGCCGACATCTTCAACCCGGCCATCACCTACACCAACCCGGGCAACCTGCCGCCCGACGGCTCGGGCGCGGGCAAGGCGGCGCTGAAGGCGTCGGCGGACGCCGGCAACGGCGCCGTGGACATCGCGCGGTCGTCGTCGGGCCGGGCCACCTCCGACCCGTCGACCTTCGAGTACTACGCGTTCGCGCGGGACGGCGTCACCTGGTCGTCCTCCTCGACCGGTGCGGGCGCGGGGCTGACGCTCACGCTCACCCAGCTGCGCAACATCTACAACGGCACCATCACCAACTGGAACCAGGTCGGCGGCGCGAACGCGGCGATCAAGCTGTACCTGCCGCAGCTCGGCTCGGGCACGCTGAGCTTCTTCACCGGCACCGTTCTCGGCTTCGACCCGGCGACGATCTCGGGCCTGACGGTGAAGCGCTTCCAGGAGAACGACGCCACGAGCATCCTGGCGGCCGACCAGTCCGCGGCGATCGCGCCGTTCTCGATCGCGAGCTGGGTGGCGCAGGGCAACGCCGTGCTGACCAACAAGCGCAACGGCTACACCGTCAACAAGCTGACCGGCGCGGGCTCCGACGGTGCCCCGGTGTCCGGCTCGGCGGGCAGCTACGCCCCGGCGTTCGCCGACAGCTTCCTCGGTTCGCGCCTGGTCTTCCACGTTCTGGACACCCGCAGCCGTTCGTACAACGCGGCCAAGCGCGGCGTCGGCTTCGACCCGACCGACACGGCCACCACGGCCAGCCCGCTGTGCGGCGGCAAGCTCGCCACGACGATCGTCAAGTACGGCTTCAAGACGATCACCGGGACCGGCACGCTGACCTGCACCAAGTCCTGACGCAGTAACCGAAAACGGGGCCCGGCGCCGAGTGGCGCCGGGCCCTTTCGGCTCCCACGCGGCCGATCCCCTCGCCGGGGGTCGCCGGGCTGCTCGTGAGTGGTAATTCGGGTTCTAACCCGAATTACCACTCACGACAGGCCGCGGCAGAGGAGTCCGGTAACGCCGAGGGCCCGGTGCGGTCGCGCACCGGGCCCTCGGGAATCGAGCCGTCAAGCCCAGGCCGGGAACAGCTTCCACAGCGCCAAGGCGGCCAGCGACACCAGCGTCAGCAGGATCGGCGCCGTGATCACGTACGTCGACACCGGGCGCCAGCGGCGGTACAGCAGGGTCGCACCCGCCGCGGCCACCACGAACCCGCCGAACGCCAGGGCCAGCGCGGCCCAGGCGCCCGGGTCGCCGGTGCGGCCGTCCTGGACGTCGGCGCGGCCGTTCTGCGGGGTCGGCCGGAACGGACGGCCCTCGAGCCCGGCCGTCACCACCGTGGCCTGCGTGCCGGCCAGCGGCCACCACGACGTCGAGGTGACCAGGGTCAGGCGGTCGTCCGGGGTCTTGCCGTAGTCCGCTCCCTCGTCCAGCGCGCGCGTGACCACGTTCTGCACCCGGTACACCGAGACGCCCTGAGGCGTGGCGACGACCAGCTCGTCCCCCGGCGCGAGCCGGGCCAGTGACGCGAACGGCCCGCCGTAGCCGGAATACCGGCCGACGATCGCCGCGTTGCCCGGCTGGCCCGGCCCGGACGTGCCCGGCACGTGCCCGGGGCCGGACGCCGTCTCCGCGCTCGACACGCCTTCGACGACGACCTGCCGCAGCCGCAGCTTGGGGATCTCCAGCACCGCGGCCGGGGCGCCGAACTCGACCGGCGTGGTGGGCAGCGCCGCCCCGAGCAGGCTCTGGCTCGCCCCCAGCGCCCGGTCCATCTCGCCGCGGATCGTCGCGAGCGCGGTGCGCTGGTCGCCGGCCTGGACCATCGGGCCCAGCGCGTAGACGACCAGCGCCAGCGCGACCACCGTCGTGACGAGCCAGGCGAACACCGTCGTGGCGATCCACGCGGGGCTGAAAGCCAGCAGCCGGGTGTCCTCTTCGGACTCCGCCGGAACGTCGGTCACCGTGCTCATGCCCGACCGCCACGGCCGAAGCGGAGACGCGCGACGGCCCGGCGAAGCCAGGGTGGCGCCGGGCGTCCCGCCGTCGCGTACGCCGTCATCGACGGCAGCGTCGTCAGCACCATCAACGCCAGCAACGGAATCAACGCACCGAGGACGCCCGCGCCGGCGAACGGCGGGATCGCCACCGAGTCGGCGAGGTTCTTCGCCGCCAGGACGCTCGCCGGGGTCGGTATCGCGGCCGGCGCCGGTCCGGTGACCGCGGCCGGCGTCCCGGAGGTGGCTCCCGGGTTGTTCGACGCCGCGGTCACGCCGCCGCCGGTGCCCGTCGAGCCGGCCGGCGGCGGGTTCTTCGCGTCGTCGCGCTCCTGGCACGCCCCCGCGGCCGTCCCGGTCCCGACCTTGGCCGCCCGGGACTCGGCCGCCCCGGCCAGGGCCGGCGTCAGCGGCGCCAGGCCGGGCGCCAGCGCGCCCTGGCCGCCGTTGCGGGCCATCCGCAGCACGGTCGCGAGCTCCTCCTGCTTGGCTTTCAGCGGCGCGCACTGCGCGTCGACCAGCGGGTTGACCGGGGCGGCGAGGTATTCGGCGAAGGTCAGCGGGTACGCGGCGGGATCGGTGGCGGTGCCGGGCTGCAGGGTGCCGTCCGGGCCTTCCTTCATGCTGCTCGCCGCGGCCTGGAGGCTCGCCTCGGTCGGTTCGACGAACTTCCCGGACGCGTTCGGCAGGGCGACGGGCGTCCAGCCGTACGCGCGGGCCGTGGCGAGGTCGGTGACGACCCAATCGAGGCAGCCGCCGAAGCAGCTCGAGCTGGTGCCGGTCATCACGCCGTCGACGACCTTGCGCACCGCGAGCTGGCCCACCTTGGCGTCGACGTTGTGCTGTGGGTTCTTACCGGGGTCCAGGACCCCGAGGTCGGTGACCGCACCGGGTGACTTCCCCGCCGCGGCACCGTAGATCTCCTTCAGGTCCGGGAACTTCCACGACGCCGGCGCGGTGCGGGTGAGCACCCCGCCGATCGTGGCCGGCACGGTGCCGATCCCCGCCTCGCCGGTCAGGCCCCAGAACAACCCGGTCGGGTCGGCGCCGGCGCGGACGACCGGGTTCAGGAACTCACTCGGCAGCGGTGAGGCCTGGATCTTGGCGAGCACCGGGTTCCGGGCGACGAACGCCGAGTCGTCGCGGAAGATGCCGCCGCGGCCGGTCGAGTCGGGGTTCTGGCCGCCGTGGCTGAGCATCAGGGCCAGTTCGTCGAAGGTCATCGAGAACGGGGTGGTGACCTGCGAGATCAGCGGGGAGCCGTTGTCGTCGGCGTCGGTGGGCGACCAGCCGACCGCGGCGACGACCGCGGCGTTCAGCCCGGCCGGGACGTACTCCCGCGCCCGCACGGTCTGCGTGGCCAGCGCGCTCCCGGAGCCGGTGACCGCGAGGTCGGAACCGCCCGTGTCGAAGGACTTCAGGCCGGCGTCTTCGGTCTCGCCGACGATCGTGGTCGGCTGGGAGCCGCCGGTCGGGCCGCACAGCAGCTGGTTCCACGCCACCGCCGTCCGCCCGAACCGCTCCGGCATGCTGGCGTTGAGGGTCTGCGCCCCGATCCCGCCGCACCCGCGCACCGCCAGGCCCGGCGCGGCCGGCCGGAAGACCCGCGAGTTGTCGAAGACGTCGAACGGGACGCCCGTCGCGTCGGTGCCGACGATCTCCAGGGTCAGCGCACACGGCGTGTTCTCGTCGCACGAGTAGGTCCACGACCGGGTCCGGATCTGGGTGCCGGTGTTCGGGTCGGTCGACACGAGCGGGTTGTCGGCCCACGGGAAGCTGTCGCTCTTGTCGAAGTTGGTGTACTTCGGGTCGAAGCCGACGAAGCCGGGCTTCGACTGTCCACGAGGGACGGTCACGCTGAAGGCGACGTCGCCGCTGGTGCGGCTGCGGACCCGGGTGACGTTGTGCGTGCCGGAGCGCTGGCCGGTCAGTTCGTCGCTGAACTCCTCGGCGCAGTACCCGCGGACGCGGGACCCGAAGTCGTGGTCGGGCACCCACTCCAGCGCGCCACTGGAGAAGTCCGGCTTCAGCAGGTTGTCGGGCAGCTGCGTGGGGCAGACCTTGAGCAGGGCCAGGCTCCCGGCGGGCAGGCCGGAGACGACCACCTGCAGCGGATCGCCGTCCTGCACGTGCGAAAGGTCGGCCGGCACGGTCTTGAGGGAATACGCGGGCGGGCTCTCCTGAGCGCCGGCCGGCGGCGGGACAGCGCTTCCCAGCACGGCCAGTACGCCGCAGGCGAGCACCAGCCCGACACGCCTGAGCAGGACGAAAGACACGGAAGGCCCCCGGTTTCCACGGCACGCTGACAGACGGCGCGCACCGTGCCGGCGCGCGCCCGAGCCCCAACCTCCCCGAGGCGCGAGGGCACGGTCAATGGACCGGGCACCGGTCCCGAAACTGATTCACGTACGTCCCGTCGGGCGTTTTCCGGACGTACACCTTTCCCCGCGGGGTCCCGCACATACTGGCCGCGGCAGGGGCGCTGCCTGCTGCCCTCGAACCGTCGTCCCCCGGAGGAAGGCCACCAGTGACCGTCGTGCTCCCCCGGCCCGAGCCGCCTCCCGGGTCCCCGGTCCGGCGGGCCATCGCCGATCTGCCCTCCCGCGCGGACCGCGCGTTCCGGCGGGTGACCACGGGTGCCGGCCTCGCCATGCTCGCGATCCTCGTCGTGATCGGGTTCTTCCTGGTCTACCGCTCGGGTCCGGCGTTCGACGCCAGCGGCTTCGGCTTCTTCACCACGGTCAAGTTCGACGCCGCCAACCGCGCACTCGGGGTGCTCGGCCTGCTCTACGGCACGGTCGTCGTGGCGCTGATCGCGATCTGCGTCGCGGTCCCGCTCTCGATCCTCGCCGCGCTGTACATCACCGAGTACGCGAGCGGGCGGTTGCGCGGGTTCCTGACCGGCCTGGTCGACCTGCTGGCGGCGATCCCCAGCCTGCTCTACGGCCTGTGGGGCTTCAGTTTCCTCGGGCCGCAGGTGGTCCCGGTCTCGGCGTGGCTGACCGACAACTTCGGCTGGTTCCCGCCCTTCGCGCACCAGGACAACACGCTGTACCTCAACTCGATGTTCATCGCCGGGCTGGTCGTGTCGCTGATGGTCCTGCCGATCACGACGTCGGTCATCCGCGAAGTCTTCGCCCAGACGCCGCCCGGGGAGAAGGAGGCCGCGCTCGCGCTCGGCAGTACCCGCTGGGGCATGGTGAAGACGGTGATGCTGCCGTTCGGCCGCGGCGGGATCATCGGCGGGTCGATGCTCGGCATGGGCCGCGCGCTCGGCGAGACCATCGCGGTTTCCCTGCTGCTGCCCCAGGTTCCGCAGATCGCGACGCACGTCCTGCAGTTCGGCGGCGCGACGATCTCCGGCTTCATCGCGAACAACTCCGGCGCGTCCGGGCTGGCCCTGAGCGGGCTGATGGCCGCCGGGCTGGTGCTGTTCGTCTTCACCCTGGCCACGAACTTCACGGCGTCCGTGATCATCTCCCGCAGCCGCTCCGGAGCCGGGGTGGACGCCTGATGACCGCGACGCTGCAACGCTCGGTCACCCGGCCGAAGCCGCTGGTCAAGCGCCGCACCTCCCCGACCACGCGCCAGGACCGCTTCGCCGCGCTCGGCTGCGCGGTCTCGGCGGTGCTGCTGACGTGGTTCGTCCTGCACCTGCTGCTGACCTCGCCCGGCTGGCTCGCCGACCTCGTCGTGGCCTATGGGCTGTACCTGGCGATGCTCTACCTGGTCACCCGGGACCGGCTGGGCCGGCTCGCGGCCACCGATCGGCTGGTCTCCACGGTCGTCGTCACCGGTGCGCTGGGGCTGCTGGTACCGCTGCTGTTCCTGCTCGGCTACATCGTCGTGCACGGCGCGCCGTACCTGCGGTGGAGCTTCTTCGACCACGACATGTCGACCGTCGGCCCGACCGACCCGGTCACCGCCACCGGTGGCCTGCACGCGATCGTCGGCACCCTGGAGCAGACCGCGCTGACGCTGGTCCTGGTCGTGCCGCTCGGCCTGCTGACGGCGATCTTCCTCAACGAGACCCGGTCGCGCTTCCGCCGGCCGGTCCGGATCATGGTCGACGCGATGAGCGGGCTGCCCTCGATCGTCGCGGGCCTGTTCGTCTACGCGGCCCTGATCATCCCCGGCATCCAGGCCGGCGTCGGGTTCTTCAGCTACAGCGGGCTGATGGCGACGCTGGCGCTCACCATGGTCATGCTCCCCACCGTCACCCGCACGATCGACGTCGTGCTGCGGCTGGTGCCCGACGGCCTGCGCGAGGCGTCCCTGGCTCTCGGTGCGAGCCGCGCACGGACGGTCTGGTCGGTGGTCCTGCCGACCGCACGGACGGGCGTCACGACCGCGGTGATCCTCGGCGTCGCGCGGGTGGCCGGCGAGACGGCACCGCTGCTGTTCACCTCGTTCGGCGCGGTCTTCCTCAACGCCAACCCGATCGGCAGCCCGCAGGAAAGCCTGCCGCTGTTCGTCTACCGCTACATCAAGGAGCCGCTGGAGAACGTCCAGCAGCGCGGCTACGTCGGCGCGCTCGTGCTGATCCTGCTGATCTTCACCCTGTTCGCCCTCGCCCGCGTCGCCGGGCGTGACCGGTCCAAGCGCCGGGCCCGGCGGACGACCGCGAAACCGACCCAGGAGACCCGGTGACCGACACCACCATCGAACTGTCCGAAATGGACGCTGTGGACGGTGACCCCGCTCCCGCGGTGCGCCTCACCGGCGGCCCGCCGCCCGGCGCCGCCGAACTGGAGTCGCGCGGGGTCGCGGCGTGGTTCGGCGACCGCCTGGTCCTCGAGGACGTCTCGCTGCACATGCCCGCGCGCGAGGTGACCGCGCTGATCGGACCGTCGGGCTGCGGCAAGTCGACGTTCCTGCGGATCCTCAACCGGATGCACGAGCTCGTCCCGTCGGCGAGCCTGGCCGGCGAGGTCATGCTCGACGGCACGGACATCTACGCCGACGGCACCCGCGCCCAGCACGTCCGGCTGCGGATCGGGATGGTGTTCCAGAAGCCGAACCCGTTCCCCGCGATGTCCATCCGCGACAACGTGCTCGCCGGGCTCAAGCTGGCCGGCGTCAAGTGCGCCGACAAGGACGCCCTGGTCGAGCAGAGCTTGCAGCGCGCCGGGCTGTGGCGCGAGGTCCGCGACCGGCTGAGCGCCCCGGGTGGCGCGCTGTCGGGCGGGCAGCAGCAGCGGCTGTGCATCGCGCGCTCGCTGGCCGTGCAGCCGAACGTGCTGCTGATGGACGAACCGTGCTCGGCGCTCGACCCGACGTCCACCCGCCGGATCGAGCAGACCATCGCCGAGATCGGCCACGAGGTCACCGTCGTCATCGTGACCCACAACATGCAGCAGGCCCAGCGCGTCTCGGACCACTGCGCGTTCTTCCTCGCCGCGGAGAACGAGCCGGGCCGGGTGATCGAGCACGGGCCGACGTCGAAGATCTTCGGCTCGCCGGAGGACGAACGCACCCACGACTACGTCAACGGCAGGTTCGGATGATGCGCAAGGTCGCCGCGCTCGCGTCGACGGTGCTGAGCGTGCTGCTGCTCACCGCACCGGAGGCCGCCGCGCTCGACAAGATCACCGGCTCCGGCTCGACTTACGTCGGCCCGGCGATGGCGGACTGGCAGAACGGCGCCAACTCGCGCGGCATCCCGGTGAACTACGCGACCCGTGGCTCCCCCACCGGCGTCAACCAGTACGGCGACCGCACGGTCGACTTCGCCGGCACCGAAGCCGAGATCACGTCGCTGATCGCGGCCGGTGGCGGTGGCCAGTCGGCCGAGCAGCGCGGTTACCAGTACGTCCCGGACGTCGCCGGCGCGGTCGCGGTGATGTACAACGTCACCGACGGAGCCGGCAACAAGGTCGACTACCTGCACCTGACCCGCGAGGTCATCGGCCGGATCTTCAGCCGGGACATCACCCGCTGGAACGACCCGGCGATCAGCGCCACCAACGGCGGGAAAGCCCTACCGGACCAGCCGATCACGCTGCTCGGCCGCACCGGGCAGTCCGGCACCACGGCGTTGTTCTACGACTTCGTCGCGCACTCCGCGCCCGGGCCGTACAAGGCGTTCGTGCAGCGCAACGAAGGCACCGGCATCGGCCCGCTGCCCGACGGCGTCCGGCCGATCCAGCTGCCCTACAGCGGTCCCGACGCCGACTTCTACAAGCTGTTCGCCGACTCCGAGCAGATCGCGCAGGCCGTCGGCAAGGGCAGCGTCCCGTTCTCGATCGGCTACGACGAGTTCAGCTACGCGCTGCGCTACAACGCTCCGACAGCGTGGGTGGAGAACCAGGCGCACCAGTACACGCAGCCGTTCGCGGAGAACATCGCCGCCGCGCTCACCAAGGCCGACCTGCGGCCGGACCTGAGCCAGAAGCTCGACGGCGTCTACACCAACCCGGACCCGAAGACGTACCCGGTCTCGGCCTACTCGTACCTGATGATGCCGTGCACGACCGGCCGCGACACCTGCCGCGGCGGCTACGACGCCCAGGGCAAGACCGACACCATCACCGGCTTCCTCGAGCACATCGCGTGCGACGGCCAGGTCAACATGGCACGGATCGGCTACTCCCCGCTGCCGCCCAACCTGTCGCAGGAGATGATGAACGCCAACGCCCGGCTGACCGGCAAGCCCGCGAAGCAGCTCAACGCGGCCAACTGCGCGAACCCGACGTTCCACGGCAACCTCGGCGCGGGCGCGGGCAGCCCACCGGACCCCTTCGAGCAGCTCGGCGGCGTCGCGAAGCTGACGGGCAACGGTCCCGGCGGCACGGTCGCGCCGGCCACCGGGCCGTCGTCCTCGGCGGGCACCGCGACGGCGACCGCGACGCCGGAAGAGGAGCTCGCCAACGGCGGCTCGAAGAACTGGCGCGACGCCGACCCGGCCGCCTACCAGCACGGCGCCGACAGCCCGGGATTCGGCGGGTGGGCCGCGCTGGTGCTGCTCGTCGTGATCCTGGCTCCGCTCGCGGCCCGCGGCGTCCTCCGCCGGCTCAGGCGGTCCTGACCGAGACCTCGCCGGGACACGCCACGCGACAGGACGCTCGGAGTCCCGGCCCCGGTAGTGGTGTAATCCACGGGCGACACAGTCCAGACCACGGCGCTGTGCCACGTCCTGGGGAGGAAGCGAGCCGTCATGCCCGTCATCTGCCCCACCCGGGCGATGGAACGCTGGACCGTCCGCACCGAGGGAACCGAGGCCGTCTTCAGCTGCGCCCCGCTCGTCGAAGACCACACCGCCGCCCGCGCGCTGCCGCGGGTGTGGGCCGGACGAGGTCTGGGCGTGTCCGATGTGGACCTGTCCGGGCTGATCGCCTCGCTGGGCGAGGTCATGAAAACGCCGGCCTACTGGTGGTCCCGCACGCCGGGCAGCCACCACCCCGAGGCCGCGACGACGTGGTCACGGCCGCGACAAGACCACGACGACGGCTTCGTCTACCTGACCGGGCCGTGCGGCCGGGAAACCGGCCAACCCGGCTACCGGCCGGTCGTCAGCTTCTCGATCGAGCTGGCTTCCGTCCGTGACCTGCGGATCCGCCTCACCGCTTACCGGCACGCGGGCTGACCTTGATATCTCCCCCAGACCGCAGCGGCCCCGGCCCGATGCCACCGACCTCGATCGCCAGCCTCGCCGCACTGCACACCTGGACGATCACCAGCACCGGCCCCGAAGTACACTGGCACAACGCCGAACGCACGATCATCGCCGACGGCCGCCATTGGACCATCGGCCTGACCCCGACCTCCGGCGACACCGTCGCACACATGCTGTGGTCTGGCAACGACGTCGTGGCCCACTTGCGAGGCTCGGAACCGGACCTGGTGCGCACCGCCTACCGCTGGGCCACGAACCTCCTGAAGGGCAGGCGCCGGCCGGAGCCGCAGCCGTCATAGCCCTCGCCGGCACTTACGGCTACCGCATCGCCGACGACGGCGCCGTCACCGCCGCCGCGGCTGACGGTGCCCATGACCTCGGTCTGACGTTGCCCGAACCGCCGCCCAGCGCGACACCGTCGCAGCACTTCGAGGGCCGCTCCTGGCAGGGCCGGCATCGCCACGTCACTCTGGTCACCGCCGCACACCTGTTTCTCACCCTGCTGCGAGGCGACCCAAAAGCGGCTGCGCCGGCCTGACCCTCTACACGGCCATCCGCGAGCTGCAACTACTCCTCGCGACCTGGACCGGCGCACGCCTGACCTGCCGCCAAACTGTGAAACCGTTGCACCGCAACAAGCATCAACAAACCTAACAAAGCACTACTAGTGCCGGCCGCGGGCAGCACCATCACCCTGGCCCTGCAAGCCTTCGCCGGCCTGACGCTCGTCCCGGCGGTCGCGCGCGCCGGGCACTGGTCACCCGAGGTGCTGCGAGGCCTGGACCCGATCAACCTGCCAGTGGCGGCCGCCTGCGGGCTGCTGCTCCTCATGCTCGCCGACGCGTTCGTCCGGGCCGCCATCGGCTACACGCGCTGGATCCGCGACCTGACCCGCGAACTCGACGACCACAGCCGCGAACCGGGCGTGGTCACCCTGCCCGGCGACGAGCCCGTGGCGTTCGCCGCACCCGGCCGCGGCGGCCGGATCGCCATCTCCAGCGGCATGCTCAACGCCCTCTCCCCGCGCGAACGCACCGCCCTGCTCGCCCACGAGCGCGCCCATCTTCGCCTGCGCCACCACCACTTCCTCGTCGCCGTCACGCTGGCCGGCACGCTGAACCCGTTGCTGCGCCCGCTGTGCACGGCCGCCCGGTTCGCTCTGGAGCGCTGGGCCGACGAGGCCGCCGCCGAGCAGGTGGGCGACCGCACGGTGGTCGCCCGCGCCGTGGCCAAAGCCGCGCTGGCCGGACCGTCCCGGCCGACGTTCGCGCTCGCCGCGACCGGTGGCCCGGTCCCCCGCCGCGTCAAGGCGTTGCTGACGGCCCAGCGCCGCCGCCTTCCCGTCGCGCTGCTCGCGGCCGCAGTGGTCTTCGGCATCACAGCGTGGTCCGCGGGAACCGCGCTGGACTCGGTCACCGACCTGCACAGCACCATCGAATCGGCCCAAGCGGGACACCAGTCCAACTGATTCCCCCCATCACTACGTTGCGCGTACTACTCGACGCGTAGTAGCGTGACGCGGATGCCGAACGACGCCCAGATCCTCGTGCTCTACGCGCTGACCGACGGACCGCTGCACGGCTACGCCGTCAACACCGCGATCGACGAGCTGACCGGCGAACGACTGGGGCCGGGCAGCCTCTACGGCGCCCTCGCCCGCCTGGAGGCGAAAGGGCTGGTCGAAGCCCTCGACGGGGAAGGGCGTCAGCGCCCGGTGCAGATCACCGATCAGGGACGGACCGTCCTGGAGCGCGAGCTGCGGGCCATGGCCAGGGTGGCCGACGCGGGACTCCGGCGGCTCGGCGTGCGGCCGGCATGACCGTCGCCCAGTGGCTGGTCCGGCTCTACCCGCGGGCGTTCCGGGACCGCTGGGGCGCCGACCTGACGGCGGAGGTCCAGGCCTACCCCCGGTCGTGGCCGAACCTGCTCGCGAGCGCGGCCGACGTGTGGCTGCACCCCGCCGTCTGGCCCGCTCGCTCGGTCGCCCAGCGCCAGGCCCGGGTGGCCGCGATGGCGGTGGTCGTGACGGGCATCGGCTGGTTCGCCGCTCATCTGACGGTCGAGGACACCCGCGGCCTTCCCCCGGTCCTCGACCTGTGCGCGATTGTGGTGGTCACCGGCCTGCTCCTCGTCGCGCCGCGGCCGGCCCCGGCCACCCTGATGGCCATCGGGCTACGGCTCCTGCGCGCCCTCGCCGGACCGGCCGTGCTGGGCGCCGCAGTTGTCGCCGTCGTCCACAGCAGCGGCGGTTCCTTCGCCCCGCCTGCCCGCCTCACCTTGCTCCTGTGCTGGTGGGGCGCTTGGGTCCTGGCCGTGATCCAGGTCGGCCGGACCGTCGCCGGAGTCGGCGTGGAGGTGCCCGCGCGGCGCTACCGGCTCGGCGTCCGGGTGTTGGGCGCGGCCGCCGCGGCCATCGGCTTGACGCAGCTGGTCGCCGCGATCACAACTCCGGCACCCGCCCCGGCCGCGCTCGGCCTCTGCCTGCTCGCCGTCCCGCTGGTCTTGCGGTCCCCGGAAACCGCGGTCTGAAAGGTGGAGAAGATGCGCGTCACCGCGCCCCTCTACGCCCTGTACACCCGGCGCCTGCGCATGCAGCTCACCGGCACGGACCTGCCGGACCACGTCGGGCTGATCATGGACGGCAACCGGCGCTGGGCCCGGCAACAAGGCATGGCCAACCCCAGCCTCGGCCACCAGTACGGCGCCGAGCACGCCGAACGCGTGCTGTCCTGGTGCGAGTCCCTGGGCATCCGCTACGTCACGGTTTTCCTGTGCTCCACGGAAAACCTGACCAACCGCGCCGACGGCGAGGTGGCGTTCCTGATGGACGTCGTCGAACGGCTCGCCACCGACCGGCTGGCCCGGCCGGGCGCACACTGGCAGGTCCACGTGGCCGGCGCGATCGACCTGCTGCCCGCCGGCACGGCACACGCGCTGAAACACGCCGCCGAAGCCACCCGGGACTGCCCGACCGGCGCCCACGTCACCCTGGCGATCGGGTACGGCGGCCGCCAGGAGATCGTCGACGGCCTCCGCGACCTCCTCATCGAGCGCGCGACCTCGGGCAGCACACTCGCCGACGTCGCGGACACCCTGACCGTCGACGACGTCGCCGCCCACCTCTACGCGCCGGAGCACCCGGAACCCGACCTGATCATCCGCACGAGCGGCGAGCAGCGCCTGTCCAACTTCCTGCTCTGGCAAGGCGCCTACGCCGAACTGCACTTCTGCGACGCCTACTGGCCGGCCTTCCACGAGATCGACTTCCTCCGCGCCCTGCGCAACTACGCGGGCCGGCAACGCCGGTTCGGTGCCTGACGCCGGACAGCCGGCGGCGCGGCGCTGTCGTACCGCGGTACTACTCGCCGCGCCGGATTGCCTCCCGCGGTACCACGTCGCGGCTCGATTCTCTTCCTACCGTTGCGAGGGAACGGGCCGGGGCGACCGGTCCGCGGATCCAGGGGATGAACGATGATCGAGGCACACCAGCTGACCAAGCGGTACGGGGAGAAGACGGCGGTCGACCACCTGGACTTCACTGTCCGGCCGGGCACCGTCACCGGGTTCCTGGGGCCCAACGGCGCGGGCAAGTCCACCACGATGCGGATGATCGTCGGACTGGACGCCCCGACCAGCGGCTCGGTCAAGGTCAACGGCCGCCGCTACGCCGAGCACACCTCGCCGCTGCAGGAGGTCGGGGTCCTGCTCGAAGCGAAGTCCGTCCACAGCGGACGTTCGGCGTTCGACCACCTGCTCGCTCAGGCCCAGACCCACGGCATCCCGCGACGGCGGGTCGACGAGGTGATCGAGCTGGCCGGGCTGCAGTCGGTGGCGAAGAAGCGCGCCGGGAGCTTCTCCCTCGGCATGGGCCAGCGGCTCGGGATCGCCGCGGCCCTGCTCGGCGACCCGGCCACGATCATGCTCGACGAGCCGGTCAACGGCCTGGACCCCGAGGGCGTCCTCTGGATCCGCACCCTGCTCAGCGGGCTCGCCGCCGACGGCCGCACCGTGTTCGTCTCCTCGCACCTGATGAGCGAGATGGCGCTGGTCGCGGAGCACCTCATCGTCGTCGGCCGGGGCCGCCTGCTCGCCGACACCACCGTGCACGACCTCATCCGCGACGCCGGCGGCGACACCGTCCAGGTGGCCACCGCGGACCCCGCACGCCTGCGCGAAGTCCTGGCCGGTCCCGGCGTCGAGATCGCGGGCCGCACCGGTTCCGAAGAGCTGCAGGTGAAGGGCCTCTCGGCGCGCGCCATCGGCACCAAGGCCGCCGAACACGGCATCGCCCTGTTCGAGCTGTCCGCCCGGACGGTCTCCCTCGAGGAGGCCTTCATGGACCTGACCCGCGACGCCGTCGAGTACCACGGCGTCACCACCGGCATCGACGCGCTCGGGAGGGCGGCATGACCACCACCTTGACCCCGGAAGCTCCCACCCGCACCACCCGCCCGGTCTACCGGGTCACCGGGCGCCACGTCCTGCGCTCGGAGTGGACGAAACTGTGGTCCCTGCGCTCCACCTGGATCACCCTGGGCCTCGGCCTGGTGTTCCTGGTCGCCTTCGGGCTGATCTCCGCCGCGCGGTACAAGTCGAACATCGGCTCCGGCCAGCCCCTGGACCCGGACTTCGCCGACGCCACCGCGCTGAGCCTGTCGCTCTTCGGTACGAACTTCGCGCAGCTGGCGCTGGGTGTGCTCGGCGTGCTCGTGACCGCCGGCGAGTACTCCACCGGCATGATCCGCTCGACGCTGACCGGGGTCCCGCGCCGGCTGCCGGTGCTGTGGTCCAAGTCGGCCGTGTTCGGCGTCGTCGCGCTGCTCGTCGGCACGGTCGGGGCGTTCCTCGCCTTCGTCTTCGGCAACGCCATCGTGGCCGGGACGCCCGCGGCGATGTCGCTGTCGGACCCGGGCGTGCTGCGCAGCCTGCTGGGCACCGGGCTCTACCTGGGCCTGGTCGGCGTGATCGGGGTGGCGCTCGGCGCGCTCCTGCGCTCGGTCGCCGGTGGCATCTCGGTCCTCGTCGCCGCGCTGATGCTGATCCCGGGCCTGATCTCGCTGCTGCCGAAGTCGTGGCAGGGCGACATCAGCCCGTACCTGCCCAGCGACGCGGGGCAGGCGATGTTCGCGCTGACCCACGACGCCACCACGCTGGCGCCTGCCGCCGGGATGCTGGTCTTCGTCGGCTGGACGGTCCTCGCGCTGGGCGGCGCCGCCTACCGGCTGGCGCGGTCCGACGCCTGACGCCTCACCGCCGGTGCGGCCTTGGTGCCGCGCCGGCGGTTTTCCGCGACGATGAGCAGGTGAGACCCGTGCACGACGACCAAGCCGCGACGCCGTCGTGGACCGGATCCCCGCTGGTCGCGCGCCTGACGGCGTACGGTCAGCGGTTGCGGCGGTGGGACCGGCGCCACCCGTGGGTCCTGGACCTGGCGGTGATCGCCGCGCTGTTCCTGCTGTTCTGCGTGCCGGACCTGGTCCCGGGCACCGACGACGGGCACGGTCCCGAGGAGCTGCTGCTCACGTTCACCCACCTGCCGGCGGCCGGCACGCTGGCGCTGCAGGCCGGGCTGCTCCTGCCGCTCTTCTGGCGGCGCCGGGCCCCCTCCGTCGCGCTGGCCCTGACCGCGGCGGTGTTCGTCGTCCAGTGGTCGCTCGGGGTCTTCCTGCGCGCCGACGTCGCCCTGCTCGTCGCGCTCTACAGCGTCACCCTGCACGCCCGGCTGCGGCACCTGCCCTGGGCGGGTGCCGGGGTGGTCACGCTCCTGCTCCCCGTGGCGGCCCGGGTCTCCCGCGCGGTGTCCTTCTGGGAGGCCCTGTTCTTCCTGCTCACCGCCGTCACCGCGGCCGTCGCGCTCGGGCTGGCCGTCCGGATCCGCCGGGCCCAGCTGGCGAGCCTGCGCGACCGCGCGCGGCAGCTCGAGATCGAGCGGGACCAGCGCAGCAAGCTGGCCGCCGTCACCGAACGCACCCGGATGGCCCGCGAGATGCACGACATCATCGGCCACAACCTGTCCGTCATCATCACCCTGGCCGACGGCGGCGCCTACGCGGCCGACCGCACCCCCGAACGCAGCAAGCAAGCACTCGAGCTGGTCGGCGACACCGGCCGCCAGGCCCTGGGCGAGCTACGGCGCATGCTGGGTGTCCTGCGGGAGAAGACGGACGCACCCGAGCTGACCCCGCAGCCGGGAATCGGCGACGTCGAGGCGTTGTGCACGCGGATCCGCGCCGCCGGACCGGAGATCCTCCTCCGGTCCGCCGGTGAACTGGACACCCTCGATCGCGGGGTACAGCTGATGACCTACCGGATCGTCCAGGAGGCACTCACCAACACGCTCAAGCACGCCGGCCCGCGCACCCGGGCCGACGTCCTGATCGCCGTCGAGGGCCCGGCGCTGCGCATCCGCGTCCAGGACACCGGCCCGCCCGATGCCGCCACACCGCTCGGGCCACCCGCCGAGGAAGGGCACGGGATCGCCGGGATGCGGGAACGCGCGGCCCTGTACGGCGGCACAGTCACCGTCGGCCCCACCGCCGGCGGTGGGTGGGCCGTCGAAGCGGTCCTGGACCTCACCCCGATCCCCGTCTCACCCGGCGGTGCGCTGTGACGACCGTCCTCATCGTCGACGACCAGCCCCTGCAACGGTTCGGCTTCCGGATGCTGCTCGACGCGACGCCGGACACTGACGTCGTCGGCGAAGCCGCGCACGGCGCCGAAGCCGTGCGCCGGACCGCGGAACTGCGGCCCGACGTCGTCCTCATGGACATCCGCATGCCCGGCATGGACGGCATCGAAGCCACCCGGCAGATCCTCGCCACCGGCGGCCGGTCCCGCGTCCTCGTCCTGACCACCTTCGACCTGGACGAGTACGCCCACGCCGCGTTGCGCGCCGGAGCGAGCGGGTTCCTCCTCAAGGACGCCCATCCCGAAGAACTGCTCGCCGGCATCAGGGCGGTCGCGGGCGGCGACGCCGTCATCGCCCCGGCGCTGACCCGGCGGCTCCTCGACACCTACGCCCAGCGGCTCCCGGCCGGCAGCGCCGATCCGCCGTCCCGGACCGATCCCCGCTGGCTGTCCTTGACCGAACGCGAGCAGGAAATCCTGGTGGCCATCGGCAACGGGTGGACCAACGGCGAGATCGCCGAACGCTTGGTGCTGTCGGAATCCACGGTCAAGACCCACGTCGGCCGGGTACTGGCCAAGCTGGGCGCCCGGGACCGCGTCCAGGCTGTGATCTTCGCCTACGACCTCGGGCTCACTCAACCGAACCCGCCGAGCCAGCGCGCGAGGATCGCGGTGCGCGAGTGCGGCGGTAAACACCGTGAACCGCCAGGATTGGCCTAACCAGTCCGCCATCCGCGGCTACGACCGCTGTGCCGATGTGGCGCTCGGCAACGCGCGGCCCCATCACGTTCCGCGTCATCCGCAGCGGCGACCACACGACCCGGCCCTGCCAGTGACCGGCGTCGGAGTGGTCTTGGACCGCCGAAGACAGCTGGGGAAGTGCGAAGTCCACCTCCTTGAGGGGAGCTGACGAGTCGTGGCGGGTAGTCGCGCGCGGACGACGTGAGTGGATTCCGGCAAGCATGGAGCCGTAGCGGGACAAGGTCGCGAAGCCGAAGACCAGGGCGCGGTGAGCCACCTCGTCGAGGTCGGCCGATGCCGCATTTGCGACGCGATGGTCAGAACATGCTGTTGTCGTTCGCGGAACTGGAGGGCACCTCCTGGATGACATCCCAGTGCTCGACGACCTTGCCGTCTTCCAGACGGAAGTAGTCCGCAAGCGCGCGACCGGGCTTGCCCGGCTCCAGAACCAGGTGGGAGTGGGTAACCACCATGTCACCCTCGGCGATCACACGCTTGATGTCCAGCCGCAGGTCCGGGTACTCGCCGCGCAGGTAGCGAACGAAGCCGATGAAGGCCTCCGGGCCGTCCTGCGCGTCGGGGTTGTGCTGGACGTAGCGAGGACCGAAGTGGTCGGCGACCGCCTTCTCCGGGTTGCCTTTGAAGGCGGTCTGGTAGTAGTCCACGACGATGTTCTTGTTCTGCTCCAGGTCGGACATTCTGCTCCATTCGGGTGATGGCAACGCCTGGACAGCACAGCTGCGCGGCCGGCCATCGATGGTGGCTCGCGGGGATCCGGAAGAGCCTCTCGCTGCTCCCGTGATGCCGCCGCCGGTCGATTGACAGAAGCAGTGCACGAAATCCTGTCCTCCCGCAACGGGGCCATCGGCAATGCTTGCTTCGTCTTCTACGCTAAGGATGACGCTTTCGTTTCGGAAGTACCCACTTCAAGGTAAGTTAGGGCGGCGACATGAGAGTGACGACGGAGCCTCGATCGCGGACGTCGGGATTCGACGTCTATGACCGGACGTGTCCGGCACGCTTGGTCTTGGAGCACGTCACCAGCCGCTGGGGCGTACTGGCGCTGAGTGCGCTAAGCGAGCGCACCTACCGCTTCAGCGAGCTGCGCAAGCGGATCGACGGGGTCAGCGAGAAGATGCTCGCCCAGACGCTGCGGACTCTGGAGCGGGACGGATTCGTCCACCGCGAGGCGTACCCACAGGTTCCGCCTCGCGTGGAGTACAGCTTGACCCCGCGGGGCCACGAGGCGGCCGAACTGGTCACCGGCCTCGTCACCTGGGTCGAGGACCGGATGCCGGCTATCCTCGAGCAGCACCAGTTGCACGACGCGTCCAGCTCCCGCGGCACCACCGCGTAGGAACAGCTCAGCGGCCACTACCGTGAAGCACCCGCGATGTCCGCTTCCCATCTGAAGCGTGTCCTGTGAGTTGTCGGAGCATCGCCGCGCGAGGCACCGGTGATCTGGCAGTTGCGTTCGAGGAAGGTCTTGAGCCGGCTGAGGTCGGCCCACAACCGCCGGTTCAGGACGCCGGGCGTGTCGGACGGCTTCTCCGTGAACCCGTCCGGGGCAGAGCCGAGGGCCACCTGAATGGTCACCCGGATCTCGTTCTCGGTCAGCCGCGCTCGAACGTCACCGCACCGGTGTGCGCCCCCGGGCAGACCCGCGAGCTGAGTGCTGCTCGCAGGTCACCCGGCCACGGTGACCGGCCGACGCACATCGACAGTGGGGTGCCAGACGGCCCAGTCCATGCCAGTCATTTCTATCCTCGTCAACGGCGCCGACAGCATGGGCCGGCAAGGCGACCCCTTCGCCCTGTGGTCACGCGCTACCCAGGGTTCGTCAATCTTTCACACTGCCCGCGGCCAGCCCATTGCGCCAGAAGCGTTGCAGAGCAAGGAAAGCGAGGACGAGCGGAATGATGGACAGCAGGGAACCGGTGACGACGATGCTTTTCAGGCCCGGATCGCGGGTGAGCTGGGTGTTCAGCGTGTACAGCCCGAGCGTGACCGGATACAGCCGATCGCTGGTCAGCATGATCAGCGGCAGGAGGAAGTTGTTCCAGATGGCCACGAACTGGAACAGGAACACGGTCACCAGCGCGGGCGCCATCAACCGCAGCGAGATGGTGAAGAACACTCGCAAGTCGCTCGCGCCGTCGATGCGACCGGCCTCGAGCAGCTCGTCGGGCACCGAAGCGGCGGCGTAGACCCGGGCCAGGTAGACCCCGAACGGGCTGATCATGCTGGGCAGCAGCACCGACCAGATGCTGTTGGTGAGGCCCACTCCGGCGAGCATGAGAAACAGCGGCACGGCCAGCGCGGTCGGTGGGACGAGGACGCCGGCGAGGATGGTGGAGAAGGTCGCGTTGCGGCCGCGGAAGGTGAACTTCGCCAGTGCGTAGCCCGCCATCGCCGACAACAGAGTGGCGGCCGCGGCGCCGACAATCGAATACAGGGCGCTGTTGGCCAGCCAGCGCAGGTAGACACCGTCGCCGTAGCTGAGAGTCCGGTCCAGGTTGCGGCCGAGCTGGTTGTCGGAGAACCAGAGCCCGAACGTCGAGGACAGGTCCGCGGCCGATTTGGTGGACGACACGACCAGCCAGAAGACCGGCAGCAGGAAGTAGGCGCCGGCGACGAACATCGCCGCGGTGGGCACCACGGACAGTCGTGCCTCGCGACTGCGGCGGGACACTGTGGACACCGATCTGGTCATAAGGCGGCTCGATTGCGCGTGATGCGGAAGAAGACGACGGACAGCACGCCGATCACGATCGTGACGATGACGCTCATGGCCGCACCGAGACCGTAGTTCTGCGCGGAGATCTGCGCGTAGGCCGCCATGGACGGCGTGTACGTCGACGACACCGCCGTGGACACCCCGGCCATGACCTGGGGTTCGGTGAACAGCTGGAACGTGCCGATGATCGAGAACACCGCAGTCAGCACGAGCGAAGGCGCGATGATCGGCACTTTGATCCGCCACGCGATCGCCCAGCCGGACGCGCCGTCGAGCCGCGCCGCCTCGTATAACTGCGGCGGGATGGCCTGCAGCGACGAATAGAGGATCAGCATGTTGTAGCCGGTGAACGCCCACGTGACGATGTTGGCGATCGAGTACAGGATGACATTGCCGGACAACAGGTCCGGCTGCACCCCGAACGGTGCCAGGACCTGGTTGATCGGCGACAGGTTGGGGGCGTAGAAGAAGCCCCACATGACCGCGGCGATCACTCCTGGTACGGCGTAGGGCAGGAAGAACGCGAGCCGGAAGAACCGGCGGAACCGGACGACAGCGGAGTCGAGAGCGAGCGCCAAGACGAGCGCGAGCCCGAGCATGATCGGGATCTGGATCACGCCGAACAGCAGCACCCGGCCCAGCGAGCCGGTGAACCCGTTGTCTCCCAGTGCGGCGGTGTAGTTGCCGAGGCCGGCGAAGACCTCGCTCGCCCGTCCGTAGGTCGAGGCGCGGGTCACCGTGGTGAAGCTCTTCACCACGGCCACGATGACCGGGATCAGGTAGAAGAGCACGAACCCGATCAGGAACGGGGCCAGCAGCAGCCACGCCGTGCGGGAGGCGCGGTACCCCCGCCGGGCACCCTGGTGGGGTGCCCGGCGGGTATCCGTCCGATCGGTGTCGAGACGGATCGGAGTCACGGCGGTCATCAGCGGATCCCTTAGTTCGACGCCACGGGGATGGATTGGCGTTTCAGGTCCGTGACGGTTGCCGCCCCCGCGTCGGTGAGGGCCTTCGTGAGCGTGCCGTTGCCCGCCAGAGCGGCGCCGAAGCCGTCACGCACGTGCGCGTAGGTCTGCTCCATGGACGGCCCCCAAGTGAAGTCCTGGCTGACTCCCTTGCCTGCTTCGCGGAAGACGGCGTCGACGTCCTGCCCGCCGAAGAAGGTGGTGTTCGCCGGCGATGCGTGCGCAGTGGCCTGGGCTCCGGTCGTCGCCGGGTAGATGCCGCCCTCGGTCTGCAGAATGGCGAGGGCCTTCGGATCGGTGTTGAGCCACAACGCGAACTGCGCGGCTTCGGCCGGGTGCTTCGATCCGGCGAGGACCGCCGTTGTCGACCCGCCCCAGTTGCCCGAGCGCCGCTCGCCCTTGGTCCACTGCGGTAGCGGCGCGACGGCCCACTTCCCCGCGGTGGAAGGCGCGGCCGTCGCGATGGTGCCGACGCCCCACACCGCACCGGTCCAGGTGGCGACCTGTCCGGAGTCCAGGGCCTTGTTCCAGGATTCGGAGAAGCCCTGCAGGTTCGACACCAGCCCTTGGCTCACCAGGTTCTGCCAGTAGTCGGCGACCTTGGCCGAGGCCGGGTCGGTCAGGCTGACCTTCCACTGCTGGTTGTCCTGGGCGAACCAGTGCCCCCCGGCCTGCCAGACGAGCCCGGCGAACCAGTTGACGTCCTTCTGCGGGAAGTGGGTGATCGTCAACGCGGGATCGGCGGCATGCAGCGTCTTGGCGGCCTGGGCGTACTCGTCCCAAGTGGTCGGCACCGGGATCTTGTACTTGTCGAAGAGGTCCTTGCGGTAGAACAGGGCCATCGGGCCGGTGTCCTGCGGGATCGCGAAGACACCGTCGCCACCGACCGAGGCCTGCGTCCACGTCCAGTCGACGAACTTCGACTTGGCGTCCGCCACGCCGGGGCAGCCGGCGATGTCGCGCAGGCCCTGCTGCACCCGGAACCCGGGCAGGGAATCGAACTCGATCTGGCCGAGATCCGGAGCCTGATTCGCTTTCAACGCCGTGAACATCTTGTTGTACGTGCCCTGGTTGCCCTGCGGGGTCACCTCGACGGTGACGTGGATGTCGGGGTGCCCGGCGTTCCAGGCGGCGACGGCCTTGTCGATGCCCGGCACCCACGACCAGAACGACAGTTCCACCTTGCCGCCGGCCGGCGCGCAGGACGCCCCGGCGTCGGCGGTGGCGTCGCCACCGCCGCTGGAGCAGGCGGCCACGGTCAGGCCGATCGCGGCGGCCAGCGCGGCGATCCGCAGCCGGCGTGGACGGGACGGGGTGCTGGGGTGGGGAGTACGCCTCATTGCGTCTGTCCTTCGTGTGGTTCGGTTCGGTGGAGCCGCTCAGCCGAGATCGGGGGTGTCGGTCAGCAGGATGCGGGGGCTGAGCACGTGGTGGAGTTCGAGCACGCGGAATGCGTTGCTCCCGCGGCGCAACAGCGGACCGGGCAGGTAGAGGGTGTGCTGCGGGCCGCGGTCCCAGTAGCGACCGAGGTTGAAGCCGTTGACCCAGACCAGGCCCTTGCTGAAGCCGGGCAGGCTGACGAAGGTGTCTCCGACCTCGTCCAGGAGCAGTTCGCCGGTCAGCAACACGGGGCCCGCGATGTCGTGCTCCGCCGGCTTTGCCGTGGCGAAGTCGACCGTGTCCACGTTGTCCAGCGGCAGTGGCCGCATGGTGATCTCGCCGTCGACGGGTGCGCCGTCGAGCAGGATGTCGCCGAGAACGCCCTTGGCGTCGGCGAGTTCGGGGCCGTAGTTGATCCGGCCGAGGTTCTCCACGAGCACGGTGACCGTGGTACTGGGCCGGGCGACCCGCAGCACCATGCTCGTCACGCCGCTCTCGCGCTCGAGCACGCCGCGTTCAACTCCGTCTGTGAAGACCTGAGCGCGGTCGCGGACACCGGGGATGGACAGAACGTAGGTGCGGGCGCGGGCGATGTCGAAGCTGTAGGCGGTGAAGCCGAAGTTCTGCCCCAGCTGCTCCATGGTCATCGGCTTGGACGCGGTGTGCGTGACCGACAGCGCGTCCAGGGCATCGAGCAGTGGCACCATACGGAGCAGGTCGACCGCGTGTCCGCCGATCCGGGCCGCCGGCGCGGGTGGCTCGATCCGCGGCAGCGTCGTGTACCGGCTCAGGACTTCACGGTAGGCCTCGAACTTCTTCGTCGGCGTCCCGTGCTCGGACAGCGGCGCGTCGTAGTCGTAGGAGGTGATCGTCGGCTGGTAGTGCTCGAAGTGATTGGCGCCGTTGGTGAAGCCGAAGTTGGTGCCGCCGCAGAACATGTAGAAGTTGACCGACGCGCCGGCCGCGAGCATCCGGTCCAGTACTGCCGCGGTGTCCTGCGGATCGCGGGTGTGGTGCTCTTCGCCCCAGTGGTCGAACCAGCCGTTCCAGAACTCCATGCACATCTTCGGCCGGCCGGACTGGTGCGCGGCCAGGGTGTCCCAGGCCCGCTCCGGCTCGGACCCGAAGTTCATCGTCCGCCAGAGCCCGGGCAGGCCACCGGCGGCGACCATGGCGTCATCGTCCTGGTCGCTGGTCAGCAGCGGCACGCGAATCCCGTGCTCGTGGATGGTGTCGACCAGCCAGGTCAGGTAGCCGGCGTCGCCACCGAAGGCCTTGGCGTGGGCCCCGTATTCGTTCTCTACCTGCATCGCGATGATCGGGCCACCCTGGTCGTGTTGCAGCTGCGCGACTCTCGGCAGGAGTTCGCGGAACCAGCTATCGACCTGGGCGAGATACGCGGGCTCGCTGCTGCGCAGGCGCATCCCGTCCGCGCGTAGCAGCCAGGCCGGTAGCCCGCCGAAGTCGAATTCGGCGCACACGTAGGGCCCGGGGCGGAGGATGACGTGCAGGTCTTCGTCCTGGGCGGCGCGCAGGAACGCGGCGAGGTCCAGCATGCCGTTGAACCCGAATTCGCCGGGTTGTGGTTCGTGCAGGTTCCACGGGACGTAGGTTTCGATGGTGTTGAGGCCCATGTAGCGGGCCCAGCGCAGGCGGGGGCGCCACTGCTCGGGCACGATCCGGAAGTAGTTGATGCTTCCGGACAGCACACGGGTAGGCGTCCCGTCGATGAGGACGCCGGACTCCCCGATCGTCACCGAACCTGCCATAGGCACCTCTCCACGCCGGCCGGGAACGTTCCCGGGAATGTTCCCGGGAAGTATGAGCCGCGGGTTCTGGCGCGTCAAGACGCGCTTCGGATCTCGCGAATGAAGGTGATCTACGCAGTCGCGCGCGGAATCAGGGTCACGGGCAGGACCAGGCGTTGCGGCTCCTGCGCGAGCAGTGTCTTCACCAGCATCTGGCCGTGGACGTACTTGTCGATGCGCACCGTCGTCAGCGGTGGATCGAGGTAAGCGGACATCTCCAGGTCGTCGAACCCGACGATCGCGCAGTCGGCGGCGACCCGCCGGCCGAGTGCGGCCACGGCCTGGACGGCGCCGACACCCATCAGGTCGTTGAACGCGAAGACCCCCGTGACCTGCGGGTACGCGCTGAGCAGCGCGGTCGCGGCCGCGGTTCCGCCCTCGATGCTCGGCGGACCCTGGACGACGCGCTCCGAGAGGTCCCCCAGGCCGAAGTCACGACACGCCGCCAGGAACGAGGTCCGCCGCTCGTCCACCGCGACCCCGACGGAACTGTCGAGCATGCCGAGCTCGGTGTGTCCGCGCTGGACGAGGTGTGCGACCGCGGCCCGGGTGCCGGCGGCGAAGTCGTTGCTGACCGACATCATGTCCGGGTCGGTGAGCAGCCGGTCGGCGACGACCAGCGGGACGACGGCGGCATACCCGGCTAGCGCCGCCTCGGACGTGCCGTAGAAGAACCCGACCACCCCGCGGGCCGACCTGGACAGCACGTCTTCGAGAGCGGCGCGCTCTCGTACCGGCTCGGCATCCGTGTTGTAGAGCACCACGCTGCAGCCCGACGCCTCGGCTTGGTCGTAAACGCCCCGCGCCACGGCCGGATAGAACGGGTTGGCGATGTCGGACACGACGAGCCCGATCACGTCCGACCGCTGCATGCGCATGCCCTTGGCCATCGCGTTGGGCCGATAACCCAGCCGTGCCGCGGCCTCAAGCACGCGCTGCCTGGTCTCCGGCGCGATCTCGGCCTGGTCGTTGAGCGCGCGCGACACCGTCTGCCGTCCCACGCCCGCCTCACGAGCGACGTCCTCGATCGTCGCTCGCTTGGGGCGTGCAGGCTGCCGTCCAGAGCTTGTCACCACCAGACACTCTCCTCTCTCAGGCTGAGAGTAGAGCGGTGGCCCACGAGCGGTTGCGCGGCACGGTCGGTCGTCGCCGGCGACCGTTCAGGACCAGGCGATCTCACCGGTTCGGTCGACGAAACGTCCGGAGCCCGCACCGGGCTCCTCCATGGCCAGAGCGACGATCGCGTCCGTGCCTTCGGTGACGGTCTGAGGTCCGCTGTTGCCGTTGAGGTCGGTCGCGGTGTATCCGGGGTCGGCGGCGTTGATGCGGATGTCCGGGAAAGCCTTGGCGTAGTGGGTGGTCAGCATCGTCAGAGCCGCCTTCGAGGCGGTGTAGAGCGGTGCGACCACCGAAGACTCCGCCCTCGACGGGTCGTGGGTATAGGCGAGCGACCCCATTCCGCTGCTGACGTTGACGATGACCGGGTCCGGTGATCGGCGCAGCAGCGGCGGGAACGCCGTGGTTGTCCGGACCACACCGGCCAGGTTGACGTCGAAGACATCGAAGACATCGGCACCGGTCAAGGTGGCGGGATCGCCGGGCGGCCCGGCAATCCCGGCGTTGTTGACAGAACATCGATCGAGCCCTCGTGCTCGGCGACGTCAGCAGCGGCGGCGGCGACGGACCCGTCGTCGGTCACGTCGATGCGGACGAACCGCGCGCCGAGCGCCGCGGCGACCTGCGCGCCCTGATCGGGGTTGCGTGCTCCGATGAGCACGGTGTGGCCGAGTTCGACGAGACGGCGGGCGGTCTCGCGGCCAAGCCCCTTGTTCGCTCCGGTGATGAATGTAGTCGTCATGTGGCTATTGTTCGGCTGGCCGCGGCGCCCCGCCAGAGGACGTTCCGCAGGCAGGAGCAGTAAAACCACCATCGACGTCGCGTCGGCGACCGGGACGCGGAAAGGGTCCACAACCACACCACCCAGGGCCGGACTGGGCGCGAGGATCCGCACCTGACGAGAGCGGCTGTTCCCCTTCGACCGCGGCGCCGCCGTTGGGCGAAACGCGTCGCGCGAGCGGGCCACGACGCCCTCGGGCACGTGTCGCGTTCCTGGTGCACTTTGCGGGTGACCGCCGTCGGACGGGACCACCCATACCGGCTGGCCGATCTCACGCCACCGGCAGCGCGCTCGGGAGAACGACACTACGGGCGACCGGCAAGCCAGGGTCGAGGCAGAGGCGGCACCGGGGAAGCCCGGCCGGCGCGATCCACTTCGCTACGACCGCTACCGAAGCGGAATGTCGCGAGGCACGCGGCAGCGGATGCGATGCTGACAGGGTGCCTCAACGAGTCAGCTCCACCTCAGGACACGGCGGCAATCCGGAACTGCGGCGCGCCGCGATGCAGCGCCTCATCTCCGAGGCCGGGTTCATGCGCGTCGACGCCTTGGCCGACGAGTTCGGCGTCAGCATCATGACCGTTCACCGCGACCTCGACACGCTCACCGAGCGCGGGTTCCTGCACAAGGTCCGTGGCGGCGCCACCAGCGCGCCGACCGTGACGTTCCACGGAGACCTGCAGCACCGGATGCAAGCCGAAGCAGCCGCGAAGAAGGCGATGGCCGCCGAGGTCGTCGCCTCCGAGGTCCAGCCCGGCCAGGTCATCGCACTCGACGACAGCACAACCGCCCTGGCCGTCGCCCGGCTGCTGCCCGAACGAGCCCCGCTGACCGTGGTGACCCACTTCCTTCCGGTGATCCGCGCTCTCGCCGGCCAGGTCGACATCGAACTCATCGGGCTCGGCGGCCGCTACATCGCGGCCTACGACTCGTTTCTCGGCCAGGCGACCGCCGTCGCGGCCGCCGACCTGAGTACCGACCTGCTGATCATGTCGACGACAGCGGTGACCGACGGAACCTGCTTCATCCAGTCCCAGGACACAGTCATCACCCGGCGCGCCCTGATCGCCGCGTCGTCGCGGACCGTCGCCTTGATCGATCACACCAAGTTCGGGCGCCGGGCCCTGCACCGTCTGGTGGACCTGCCGACGATCGACCGCGTCATCGTCGACGACGAGACGCCCTCGAACGTCCTCACCGACCTCCGCAGGCGAGGCGTCACCGTCGACGCTGCAGCGGCAAGCGATGGTACGTGATGTTAAGTTAACGGTTACTCAGGATCGTTGATCTGAAGCTTATCGCCGCCCCTAACAGGTATTATCACGATAAGTAGCCGTCGGTTATCAATCCACAATGTTAGAAGTTGCTAAGTCGAGGCGGGTACGCGTGTAATACGGGTCACTCACGCACCGAGGCGTGACGTGCATCCCGAGGAGCACCCCATGGCTGCCAGTGGTCGCGCGAATCGTCCCGTCGCCGTCTGTCTCGACGCGGGGACCACGGTCATCAAGGCCGTCGTGTTCGACGAGGACGGCCGCGAGCTCCTCGTCGTCAACCGCGGCACGACGGTCTCGCACCCCAGCCCCGAGCGCGCGGAACAGGACATGGACGCGGTCTGGGAGGCCGCGACCTCCGCGGTCCGGGAGGCGACGCGTCGCGTCGACCGTCCGGTGGAGTTCCTCGCGCTGACCGCCCAGGGAGACGGCGCCTGGCTGGTCGACCGGCATCACCGTCCACTGCGACCGGCGGTCCTCTGGAACGACGGACGGGCCGCCGGCATCGTCGAGGACTGGCGGGCGCGCGCTGTCCTCGACGAGGCGTTCCGCATCAACGCCTCCTTGACCAACGCGGGCCTGCCCAACGCCATCCTGCGCGCCCTGATCGTCGAAGAGCCGGACACAACGAGCCGTGCCGCTTCCGTGCTGACGTGCGGGAGCTGGTTGTTCCTCCGGCTGACCGGAGTCCTGGGCATGGACACCTCCGACGCTTCGGCCCCCTGGCTGGATCTCCGACGCACCCAGCCCAGCGACGCGCTGCTCGAGCTGTACGGGCTCACCGCGCAGCGGCACCTCGTGCCGCCCGTGCTCGGCGCCGCCGACCGGGTACAGAAGCTGTCTGCCGAGGCGAGCACACAGCTCGAGCTACCGGCAGGGCTTCCGATCGTCCTCGCTCCCTACGACATCGCGTCCACGGCGATCGGGGTCGGCGCAACCGAGCCCGGCCAGGCGGCCTGCGTTCTGGGCACGACTCTCTGCACGGAGGTCATGATCGACAACGCCGACACCACAGGGGAACCGGCGGGCCTGACGCTCGTCCTCGACTCACCGGACTCACCGGACTCACCGGACTCACCGGACGTGCTCCTGCGGGCCTTCCCGACGCTGGCCGGCTGCGGAGTCATCGACTGGCTGGCCGACCTGCTCGGCCTGCCCGATCCAGCCGCGGTCACCGCGCGCGCCGCGCAGGCTCGCCCCGGTGCCGACGGCCTGCGAATCCTGCCTTACCTGTCCCCGGCGGGCGAGCGGGCACCCTTTCTCGACTTCACCGCCAGCGGCCTGATCACCGGCATGCGTTTCGGACACCGGGCCGAGCACTTCGCACGTGCGGTCCTCGAAGGACTCGCCCACGTGATCCGCGACTGCCTGGACGCCGGCCCCACCCGGCCCACGCGGTTGCGGCTCTGCGGCGGTGGTGCCGCCAGCTCCCTGTGGTGCCAGGTCATCGCCGATATCACCGGGATCCCCACGATCGTCACCACCGACAGCCAGGTCGGCGCCAAAGGCGCCTACGTACACGCATCGACGCTCCTGGGCCGATACCAGGATCTCACCGCCGCCGCGGCCGCACTGGTCCGGACAAGACAGCAGTTCGACCCGGAACCGGAGCTGGCGACCTTCCACGACAGCGAACACGCGGAATTCCTGCACACCCGCGAACTGGTGGCCACCCGCTGGCCGCGCTGGCACCCAAGCGCGAACCGAGCACTCCCCCCGAACCCGGCGCCGACCGAGGAAGCGGGACTCCGTGCCTGATCCCACCGACAGCGGTGTCGTCTGGATCGGCCTCGACCTCGGCACCCAGAGCTGCCGGGCCGTGGCGGTCGACGACCAAGGCGCCACCATCGCCCGCGCGGCACAGCCACTGCACGGCCACCGTGACGGCAACCGCCACGAGCAGAACCCGCACGACTGGTGGACCGCCACCGTCGATGTGCTCGCCACGGTGACCGCGGCGACCGGCGCACGACCGGTCGGCGGCATCGCGGTGTGCGCGACCTCGGGAACGGTGCTGCTCACCGACCCCGACGGAACGCCCCGCACACCCGGGCTGATGTATGACGACGCCCGTGCGGGCACCCTGGCCGGCGAAGCGCAAAGCGCCGGAGCCGACCTCTGGCAGAAACTGGGCTACCGGATCCAACCGGCCTGGGCCCTGCCCAAACTCCTGTGGTGGCGCGACCACGACCTGCTCACGCCCGACGCTCGCGTGGCCCACCAGCCGGACGTGGTGGCCGCGGCACTCACCGGCCACCCGGTCGCATCCGACTCCAGCCACGCGCTCAAAACTGGCTATGACCAGCTCGACCGATGCTGGCCGCCGGAGGTCCTCGACCGCCTTCGGCTGGACCCGGCCGTGTTGCCCCCAGTCGTCCCGCCGGGCACCACGCTCGGGGTGGTGTGCGCCGACGCGGCCGAACGAACCGGCCTGCCCGCCGGCACGCCCGTCGTGGCCGGGATGACCGACGGCTGCGCCGCGCAGCTCGGCGCCGGGGCGCTGGCCCCCGGGGAATGGAACTCGGTCCTCGGCACCACCTTGGCGCTCAAGGGCGTCAGCACCGCGTTGCTGCACGACCCGACCGGAGCCGTGTACTCCCACCGCGCACCCTACGGAGACCTGTGGCTGCCCGGTGGGGCCTCCAGCAGCGGCGCCGGCGCCGTGCGAGCCCTGTTCCCCGACGCCGACCTCGACGCCCTGACCAGAACCGCGGCCGGCGTCTCCGACGTCCCGTTGTGCTACCCACTGACCGGCCACGGGGAACGCTTCCCGTTCGTCGCGCCCCACGCCCGCGGCTTCCTCGGCGACACGGGACTCGACCGGCCCGGCTCCGGCACCGCGCGGGTCTTCGCCGCCGTGTGCACCGGCGTCGCCCACGTCGAACGGTTGTGTTTCGACGTGCTGCGCGGCGCCGGCGCCGACGTCACCGGACCGGTCAGTTTCACCGGCGGCGGGTCGCGCAACTCCTGGTGGAACCAGCTGCGCTGCGACCTGCTCGGGGTCCCGGTCCGGCTGCCCGCCGATCCGGAGCCGGCGCGCGGGATGGCCGTGCTGGCCGCAGGGGCCGCCGACGGCGACATCCCGGCTGCGGCCCGCCGGCTGGTCCGCGTGCGCGACACGCTCGAGCCCGACTCAGACCGCGCAGAGGCCCTGGCGCCGGGTTACGACGCCTTCGTCACCGCACTCGCCGACCGTGCGTGGCTGGATACCGAGGTCGCGACACAAGCCAAGCTGCGCAACCGAACTCGCTTCGCCGCCCGTTGAACAACCCCGGGAAGGAAATCGTCATGGCAGAACCTGTCCCCATTCTCCTCGCCGGCGACCACTTCGTCCTCAACCGCCTGCTCGCTGACGCACTTCTGGCCGGAGCCGTTCGTGCGGCCTGGGACGCGCGTGAACTCGAGCTACCGTGGCCGCACGAGCCGTTCCGCGCGATCGCCGAAGTCGACGAGGCGTCCGGCTCGGAAGACGCCCTCATCGACGCCCTGCAGGGCGTTCGGGTGTGCCTGACTCAGATGGCGCCCCTGACCCGCCGGGTCCTGGAGTCTTGTCCCGACCTGAAGCTGTTCGCCGTCAGCCGCGGTGGCCCGGTGAACGCCAACCTGGAAGCCGCGACCCAGCACGGCGTCACCGTCACCTACGCCCCCGGACGCAACGCGGTGTCCACCGCCGAGCACACCCTGGGGCTGATGCTCACGGCGATGCGCCGCGTTTCCGACAGTCATCACGGAGTGCTTCAGGGGCTGTGGAAGAGCGATCTTTACGCCTACGACGCGACTGGACTGCAGATCCACGGCAACACGGTAGGTCTGGTCGGCGCCGGCGCGGTCGGCAGCCATCTCGCCGCCGTTCTGGTCGCCATGGGCGCGACCGTCCTCGTCCACGACCCCTTCGTCGATCCCGCCACCCTGCCACCCGGCGTCGTGGTGACGCCACTGCCGGAGTTGCTCGCCCGCTCACAGGTCGTGTCGCTGCATGCTCGGTTGACCCCCGAGACCCGCGGACTGATCGGCGCCGCGGAACTGGCCCTGATGCCGGGAGGTTCGGTCCTCGTCAACTGTGCCCGCGGCGGGCTGCTGGACTACACCGCGCTGGCGGCCGCTCTTCGTGAGGGGCACTTGTTCGCCGCGGGCTTGGACGTCTACGACATCGAACCGCTGCCGGCCGAGCACCCCATCCGCGACGCACCCCACGTCGTGCTCACTCCCCATCTCGCCGGAGCGACCAAAGACGTCGCCCAGCGCGCCGCCGCCATGGTCGCCAATGAAGCGACCCGATGGCTGCGCGGCGCGGAGCCCGCGCACTGCGCGAACCCCGAAGTCCTGGAAAACCGCCCGACCACAACCGATCCCCACTGAAGCGGAGTCCACCATGAACACACCCGGCAAGCTGGCCCTCCTCGGCCTCACCGTCACCCTGGCCTGTGTCACGAGCGCCTGCGCCGACACCACCGGCGCCACCGGCAGCTCCGGCGCCGCCGGGAACGCCGCCCAGGCCAAAGTCGCGTTCTTGATGCCCGACATCGCCTCGACCCGGTACGAACTGGCCGACCACCCGCTGTTCGAGGCCAAGGTCAAGCAGCTCTGCTCAGGCTGCTCGGTCATCTACGCCAACGCGAACGCCGACGCCTCCCAGCAGCAACAGCAGGCCAACTCCGCTCTGGCACAGGGCGCCAAGGTGATCGTGCTCGACCCGGTCGACTCCACCGCGGCCGCGACCATCGTCAACACCGCCCACGCCCAGGGCGCGGCAGTGATCGCCTACGACCGGCCGATCCCCACCATGCCACCGGACTACTACATCTCCTTCGACAACGAAAAGATCGGCGCCAAGATCGCCCAGTCGCTGGTCGACCACCTCAAGCAGACCGGCGCCCAAGGCGGCATCCTCGAGGTCAACGGCTCCCCCACAGACGCCGCCGCCGGGCTGATCAAAAAGGGCATCCACAGCGCCCTCGACACCAGCGGCATCCGGTTGCTCGCCGAATACGACACCCCCGACTGGCAGCCGGCCAAAGCCCAGGAATGGGTCAGCGGCCAGATCACCCGGTTCGGCGGGCAGATCTCCGGCGTGGTCGCCGCCAACGACGGCACCGGCGGCGGCGCGATCGCCGCGTTCAAGGCCGCGGGCGTCGTCCCGGTTCCCCCGGTTACCGGCAACGACGCCGAGCTCGCCGCCGCCCAGCGGATCGTGAGCGGCGACCAGTACAACACCATCTCCAAACCGATCAAGATCGTCGCCGAAGCCGCCGCCGACGTCGCGATCCAGTTCGCCCAGGGCAAGAAGCCGGCCGGCAAGACCACACTGTTCAACACTCCCACCCAGTTGTTCGACCCGACCGTGGTCACGACCGGCAACCTGAAGCAAGCCTTGGTGAGCAGCAACGAACTGAAAGCCGGCGCCATCTGTACCCCGCAGTACGCCGCCGCGTGCGCCCGCGCCGGCATCGCCTGACCAACCGGGAACAGCGAGGACACAATGCCATCCCCCTCCCCCAGCACCAGAGGTTCCGACCAGCCGATCCTGTCACTGGCCGGCATCAGCAAGAACTTCGCCGCGGTCGCCGCGCTGACCGACGTACACCTCGACGTCGCGGCCGGACAGGTCATGGCCATCGTCGGTGACAACGGTGCCGGAAAGTCCACCCTGGTCAAGGTTCTCTCCGGCGTCCACCGCGCGGACGCCGGCTCCATCACCTTCGGCGGCGAGCAGGCACGCATTACCAGCCCGGCGGATGCGCACCGGCTGGGCATCGCGACGGTGTTCCAGGACCTGGCGCTGTGCGAGAACCTCAATGTCGTCGAAAACCTGTTCCTCGGCCGGGAACTACGCCGCTCCCGCCTCGACGAGACAACGATGGAGACCCGGTCCTGGGATCTGCTCAGACAGCTCTCGGCCAAGATCCCCAGCGTGCGCGTCCCGGTCGCGGCCCTGTCCGGCGGGCAACGGCAGACGGTGGCGATCGCCCGATCGCTGCTGGGCGACCCCAAGATCATCGTCCTGGACGAGCCGACCGCCGCCCTGGGCGTCGCCCAGACCGCCGAAGTGCTCAACCTCATCGAAACCCTCCGTGAGCGCGGCCTGGGCGTGATCATGGTCAGCCACAACATGGACGACGTCCGCGCCGTCGCCGACCGCATCGCGGTCCTGCGCCTCGGCCGCAACAACGGCGTGTTCGACACCGCGACGACCTCGTCCGAACGGATCATCGCCGCGATCACGGGCGCGACCGACAACGCCGTGACCCGCCGCACGGCCCGCACCACCGCCGCGGCCAGCACGAGAGGAACCGACCAGGATGACTGACGTCAGCACGCCCACCCCAGCCGGGCGCACCGAAATCGACCGCACCGACGAGCGGCTGCGCAACGACACCGGCGTCCGCGGTGCCCTCGCCGCCTTCACCGACCAGGTGCGATCCGGAGACCTCGGCGTCCTTCCCATCGTCGTCGGTCTGGTGATCATCTGGACGGTGTTCCAGGCCTTGAACCCGATCTTCCTGTCGAGCGCGAACCTCGGCAACCTCGCCGTCGAATGCGTCTCGGTCGGCGTCATCGCCCTCGGCGTGGTCTGCGTCCTGCTCGTCGGCCAGATCGACCTGTCCGTCGGCTCGGTCAGCGGCTTGGCCGCGGCGGTCACCGCGGTGACCTTCGTCAACCACGGCTGGCCGAGCTGGTTGGCTGTCGTGGCCGCGCTCGGCGCCGGCACCGTGATCGGCTGGGTGTACGCGCAGCTGTTCACCCGGTTCGGCGTGCCGAGCTTCGTCGGCACGCTCGCCGGCTTGCTCGGCTTCCTCGGCCTGCAGCTGTACCTGCTCGGCAGCAAGGGCGCGATCAACCTGCCGTTCGACTCGCAACTGGTGTTCTTCGCACAGCTGGCTTTCGTGCCGGCCTGGTTGTCCTACATCCTGGTCGTGCTCGCCGCCGGCGCGATGTTCGCCACGGGATACTCCCTGGCCCGCGAACGCCGCGCGGCGGGGTTGTCCGCACGATCGACGTCGCTGCTGGCGTTGCGCAGCGTCGTCGCACTCGCGGGCCTCGGCTTCGCGGCGTGGTACCTCAACCAGAGCCGCGGCATCGGCTGGATGTTCGTCGCCTTCGTCGGCCTGGTCCTGGTCTTCCACTACTTGCTGACCCGCACCGGATGGGGTCGCTCGGTCTACGCCGTCGGCGGCAACGCCGAAGCCGCCCGTCGCACCGGAATCAACGTCACCAGGGTCTACACCTCGGTCTTCCTGCTCTGCTCCACCCTGGCCGCCCTCGGTGGCGTGCTCGCCGCCGCACGACTGGCCGCCGCGAACCAGGCCAGCGGCGCCGGAGACGTCAACCTCAACGCGATCGCCGCCGCCGTCATCGGCGGCGCCAGCCTCTTCGGCGGCCGAGGCAAGGCATCCGCGGCGCTGCTGGGCATCATCGTCATCCAATCCATCTCCAGCGGCCTGACCCTGCTCAACCTCGATTCCTCGTTCCGGTTCATGGTCACCGGAGCCGTCCTCGCCCTCGCAGTGTCCCTCGATTCGCTGGCCCGCAAGTCCCGCAGGTCCCACGGAGCCGCCTGAGCCGATGGACACGCCGGCGGGAACATCAACGGGAGGGAACCCCAGATGACGGACGTCGTGCTCGTACGCCACGGCCAATCGGTGTGGCACGCGGACAACCGGTACGCCGGCCGCAGCGACATCGCCTTGAGTGAAACAGGCCGGCAGCAGGCCACACACCTGGCTCGGTGGTCGGCGACGGCGGGGCTGTCGGCGTGTTTCAGCTCGCCGTTGCAACGAGCACGCGAGACGCTCGCTCCGGTGTGCGAAGCCACCGGGCTCCCGGCCAGAGTGGACGACCGGCTCCGCGAACTCGACTTCGGTGACGGCGAAGGACGGACCGCCGGGGAGATGACGAAGTTGTTCGGGGACACGTGGACAGCGTTCACGCAGGACCCGGTCGGCCACCACCTGCCCGGCGGCGAGGACCCGGTGACGGCGATCGAGCGGGTACTGGCCGTCCTCGACGACGTCTCCGGCGAATTCCCCCACGGCCGGGTCCTGGTCGTCACCCACTCGACGCTGATCCGGCTGCTGCTCTGTGAGCTCCTGGGCATCTACCACGCCGACTACCGCCGGGTGTTCCCCGAGATGCGCAGTGTCGGACTGACCGAAATCAGACTCACCGGCAACACCGGAGTACTCCTACAATTCAACGGCGACCCGGCGCGCGAGGTGAACTCGTGACGAAGCCGCCCGCTCGCCGTCGTCGTCACTCGAACTGCGGCGTCTGGCTGCCAGCGAGCCAGAGGTGCGGCGGCGGAGACACCAGCGATATCCCGACGCGCACGTGCGAGTTACACGACTCCGCCGACATCGGTCCTATGAGGACTTTGGACCGGTGACGACGTGCCGGAACACTTTGCGCTGCCGGTGAAGTCACCCAACTGCACGCCGCGCGAGTTCCGCAGCGCCACCTTCGCGCGGCCCGCCGTCGGTCGCGCCGCCGCCGGCACGCTGACGGCGAGCTTCAGGGCCAGTTTCTTGTTCAGGGTGACACGCACGTCCTCGACCTCGAACCCATGGCACACCTGAGATACAAGCCTGGCTCGCCAAGAACCCGAATGTGCGGTTCCATTTCACCCCCGTCGGGTCGTCCTGGCTCAATCAGATCGAGATCTGGTTCGGCATCATCACCCGCCAATCCATCCGGCGGGGCACCTTCAGCTCCGTGAAGATCCTCACCGCCCAGATCCGCAGCTACATCGCCCACTGGAACACCAATGCCACATCCTTCATCTGGACCGCCACCGCCGGGGACATCCTCGCCAAGGTCTGCCTCGTCCAGGCCAACATCAAGAAACTCGTCGACAACAACTCCAAGTAAAGACACCAGAATCACGAGACACTAGCCGGTTCCGGACACCCTTTTCAGGCCTGGAGGCGGGCATCGTACTGCCAGACCAGGCCGGCGAAACGCCGAATAGCCTGGTCATACGGATGCCGCCACCACGGCAGGGTGCCGGGCGGCGGTGAGCTGGGTCCGGTCTGTGCGAAGAAGGGCGCCGGCAGCTGGGGATCCGCCGGCGCCCTTCTTCGCGTCGAACGCGGGGCGTCTACGAGACGGCCAGGTCCGACGCGGCCGCGTCCTTCTCCGTCTCGGCCTGGCCCGCGGCGCCGGTGCGCAGCATGACCGCCGCGAACACCAGTCCCACGAACACGAAGCCGGCCGCGATCAGGAACGCGATGTGGTAGCCGCCGAGCAGCGAGTCCGTCTCCGAGGCACCCGAGGCGGTCAGGCCGCTCGTCCGCGCGCTGACGAACGCGCTCAGCACGGTCAGGCCGATCGCGCCGCCGATCTGCTGCGTCGTGTTGAACAGCCCCGAAGCGACGCCCGACTCGTTCGCCGGGACCGCCGACATGCCGAGGCCCATCATCGCCGGTGCCGCCAGGCCGAACCCGACGCCCATCACCAACGTCGCCGGCAGGAAGTCGACGACGTAGGTGCCCTTCGCCCGGGCGAAGGACAGCAGGACGAACGCGACGATGATGAGCACCAGGCCGGTGAACAGCATCGACCGCTGGCCGAACTTCATGATGAGCCGCGTCGAGAGGCCGAGCGAGATCGCCGCGATCACCACCGCGATCGGCACGAACCCCAGACCGGCCTGCAGCGACGTGTAACCCAGCACCCGCTGGACGTACAGCGTGCCGAAGTACAGCAGACCGAACATGCCGGCGATCATCAGGAACTGCACGATGTTGGCCGCCGTCAGCGGGCGCGATCGGAAGATCTTCAGCGGCAGCAACGGCTGGGCAGCGGTGGCCTCGCGGACCACGAACCCGACCAGCAGCAGGATCGCCACCGGGCCCAGGACGAGCGTCTGCGTGGAACCCCAGCCCGCCTGCTCGGCGTTGACGATCGTGAACACGAACAGCATCAGCCCTGCGGTCACCAGCAGCGCGCCCAGGAAGTCCGCGCCCTTGCTGAGGCCGAGACCGCGGTCCTTCGGGACGACCCGCGACGCCACCAGTACGACGACCGCGCCGATCGGGGCGTTGATGAAGAAGATCCAGTTCCAGCTGACCAGGTCGGTAAGCACGCCGCCGAGCAGCGGGCCGATCGCGCCGCCGCCCGCCGAGGCGAAGCTGTAGGCCGCGATGGCCTGCGCCTGCTTGCGGCGCTCGGTGAACGTGGTCGCGACCATGCCGAGGACGCACGCGGACGCGATCGCGCCGCCCACCCCCTGCACGAAGCGAAACACGATCAGCGTGAACTCGTTGCCGGCGAAGCCGCACAACAGCGACGCCGCGCTGAACAGCGTGATCCCGGTGATGAACACGCTCTTACGGCTGATCAGGTCACCCAGCCGGCCGGCCAGCATCAGCAGCCCGCCGAACGGGATCACGTAGGCGTTGACGACCCAGACCAGGTTCTCGGGAGAGAACCCGAGACTTCTCTGCACGGTCGGTAGGGCGACGTTGACGATGTTCTGGTCGATGACGATCATCATCTGGCCGGCACAGAGCACGATGAGTGACAGCCAGAGCGATCGGCTCGGTTGCTGGGCAGGCTGGCCCATGAGACAGGTCCCCTCCATTGGTGCATCGTTTGTTACAGCCGCCATTGTGCGTGCCTGTCCCGAGTCGCGAAAGAAGGCACTTTCGTGTGACACGGTCACATCCATGTGACCTATGCCGATCCGCTGCGGTATTCCGCGGCGATCCAGTGGGTCAACTCGACGGCTTGGGCCGCATTGAGCCGCGGGTCGCAGGTGCTCTCGTAGCGTCCCGCCAGGCCGTGGTCGCCGAGGTCGCCCGGGCCGCCGAGGCATTCGGTGACCGCGTCCCCGGTAAACTCCAGATGCACCCCGCCCGGGTGGGTGCCCAGCTGCCGGTGGACCTCGAAGAATCCCGCCAGCTCGTCCGCGACGTCGTCGAAGTGCCGGGTCTTGTACCCGTCGGGCGACTCGTGGGTGTTGCCGTGCATGGGGTCGCACTGCCAGATCACCGGGTGCCCGGTCGCGGTGACCCGCTCGACGATCGGGCCCAGCACGTCCCGCACCCGGCGGTGCCCCATCCGGCTGATCAGGGTCAGCCGGCCTGGTTCGCCGCCGGGGTCGAGCTGTTCGACGTACGTCGCAGCCTGCGCGGGCGTCGTGCCGGGGCCGATCTTCAGCCCGATCGGGTTGGCGAGCAGTCGCGCGAAGGCCACGTGCGCGCCGTCGGGCTGCCGCGTCCGCTCGCCGATCCAGAGCAGGTGCGCCGAGCCGCAGTAGACCCGCCCGTCGGTGTCGTCGTGACGCAGCTGCGGCACCTCGTAGTCGAGCAGGAGTGCTTCGTGGCTCGTGAAGAGCGCACCCGGGTAGCGGCCGCGTACAAGGTCCAGGGTGGCGCGCGAGACGCGGTAGGCCTCGAGCAGTCGGCCCGGGTCGGGCGCGCGGGTGGCCGGCGCCGGTTCCGCGGAGTTGACGATGTCGCCGCGGTAGACCGGCAGGCCCAGGCCGTCCGTGATGCCGGAGCGCGGTTTGGCGTACTGCCCGGCGAGCCGCCCGGCTGAGACGACCGGCAGGCCGGTGCCTTCGGCGAGCACGGTAGCCATCCGCAGCAGGGTCGTGACGTTGCCGCGGATGTGAGCTTCGGTGGCGCCGGCGAAGGTCTCCGCGCAGTCGCCGCCCTGCAGCAGCACGGCCTCGCCGCGGGCGACGCGAGCCAGCTCGCCGGTCGCCGCGCGGATTTCGGCGGGTTCGACCAGCGCGGGTAAGGTGGCCAGGAAGGCCGTCGCCGAGGCGACGTGTTCGCGGTCGGGCCAGGCAGGCTGTTGCGCGGCGGGGCGGCGCAGCGCCTCGACCAGTGCGTCGGCGTGCGCGGGCGGGAGTCCGGTCCGGTCGATCGTGAAATGCGGCGAAATCGTCGGCTGCATGCCTCCATTAAAGCCGATGGGGTGAACCCCTACCGGTACCCCTAAGAGCGCCCTGAATTGTTCGGCACAGCATTTCTGGTCATTACCTTATTGCTGCCCATGACGGCGGATCATTAGCATCGGTGACCGCGAGTGTCCGATTCTTCCCGACGATCGAGGTAGGTCGCTGTGACACGTCAATGGCTGTTCTCCAAGCTCTACGCCCCCGGCGGCGCGACGTCGATCGTGCCCCCGGCAGTGGCGCGCACGGCCCGGTACGTCGCCGCCGCTGACCCGGGAGGCTGCTTCTTCTTCGACCGTGCCGACGACCCCGCCGGGTTCTCCGTCGAGGTCTGGGCCGACGCGACGCCGAGAGTGCTGGAGGAAGCGGCTGGCTGGCTGCGAGCCGAGCCGCTGCCACCCGGCTGGAGCAGCTCGTTCACCCACGGCGTCGCCCGCCCGGTCCGGAACCCGCACGAAAGCGAGCGCGACGTCGCCGACGAGCTGGCGGCGGTGTCGAGCGAGCTCGCCCTGGCCGTCCTCGCCGACGGCGCCCCGGCCGACGACCTCGGCCTGACGCTCTCCCACCTTCGTGGCGTGGCCTGGCTGGTGCCGCCCGCCGACCGTGGCACGCTGCTCTTCCACTGCTGGCAGCACTTCTCTGCCGCGCTGACGCCGGGCCTGCGGGTCAGCCTCGCGGTCGAAGCGAGCCTGCGCGCGGGAAAGGGCGCCGACGCGCCCGACGAGATCTTCCGCCGCTACCTCGACCGGACCCAGGAGGTCGTGGCCGCCCAGCGGCCCGGCTGTGACCTGCCCGGCCGTTACCTGCTGTTCAGCCAGATGACGCGGACCCAGGACCGGCTGGGCGTCGCGCCGGCCTGCAGCGCGGTGGCCGCGCTCACCGTCCGCAACGAGTTCGCCGAGCGGGCCCGGCGAGTGCCGGTGTCATCGGGCCGGCCGGCGTGAACGGGCACGAGGTCCGCGTCGAGCTCGGCGACCGGTCCTACAGCGTCTACATCGGTGCCGGCGTGCGTCATCACCTCCCCCGGGTCGTCGCCGCGCTCGGCGCCCGGCGAGCCGTGGTCGTCTCGGCCCGGCCCGCCGAGTGGGTGCCCGATCCGGGCGTTCCGCACGAGCTTGTGACGGCCCGTGACGGCGAACCGGACAAGAACCTCGCCACCGTCGAAGAACTGTGCCGCCGCTTCGCCCGCGCCGGTCTCACCCGCTCGGACGTGGTGATCTCATGCGGTGGCGGCACGACCACCGACACGGCCGGCCTCGCCGCCGCGCTGTACCACCGCGGGATCTCCGTGATCCACCTGCCCACGTCACTGCTGGCCCAGGTCGACGCCAGCACCGGCGGCAAGACAGCGGTGAATCTGCCGGAGGGCAAGAACCTCGTCGGCGCCTATTGGCAGCCGCGCGCGGTCCTATGCGACACCGACTACCTCGAGACTCTGCCGACGCGCGAACGGGTCAACGGCTACGGCGAGATCGCGCGCTGCCACTTCATCGGCGCCGGCGACCTGCGGAACCGGCCGGTGGCCGAGCAGATCGCGGCGAGCGTGGCCCGCAAGGCGGCGATCGTGTCGGCCGACGAACGCGACACCGGCCTCCGCCACCTGCTGAACTATGGCCACACCCTCGGCCACGCGCTTGAGCTGACCAGCGGTTTCGCGGTGCGCCACGGCGAGGGAGTGGCCATCGGCACGGTGTTCGCCGGCCGCCTCGCCGGGCACTTGGGCCGGATCGGCCGCGCCCGGGTCCATGAGCACCTCGAGGTCGTGCGGCACTACGGCCTGCCGTGGCAGCTCCCGGACACCGCGGACCTCGACCAGCTGGTCAAGGTGATGCACCAGGACAAGAAGGCACTGGACGGCCTGGCCTTCGTGCTCGACGGCCCGGCCGGAGCCGAGCTGGTGCGCGGCGTGCCCGACCTCGCGGTGGCGGAGTGCCTCGCCGCGATGCCACGGGGTTGAACCGGGGAGGAACGTGACGCGGGGGTGCCGGATCCGGCACCCCCGCGTCACGTTCCGGCTCAGTCGTCGGCCAGGTGCAGCAACGCCTGCGCGGCCAGTCGGTAGCCATAGGCGCCCAGCCCGACGACGATCCCGTGGGCCAGCGGCGCGATGACCGACTCGTGCCGGAAGGCCTCCCGCGCCCAAATGTTGGAGATGTGCACCTCCACCCACGGCCGCGGGTAGGCGGCGAGCGCGTCGCGCAGGCTCCAGCCCGCCATCATCAGTGCGCCCGGGTTGACGATGGCGCCGACGGTGTCGGGGTGCTCGTTCACCGTCCGGACCAGCGTGCCCTCCGAGTCATCCTGCACCGCGTGAACGGTCCAGCCCCGGCCAGCGACCTCCTCCGCGACCGCCTTCTCGATGTCGGCCAGCGTGTCCGTGCCGTAGATCTCGGGCTCGCGCCGCCCCAGGATGCCGAGATTGGGCCCGTTCAGCAGTAGCAGCCGTCCCATTGTCCTCACCTCGTGTTCGTCCGCGGGAATGTACGCGTCCCATTCCTAGCAGCAATTGTGACGGCGTCGATACTGTGGACGTCCTCAATTCATTGAGGGGGAGATTAGGGGGTGGGCCGCACAGTTTTGCTCGGGTAGCGTCGAGTCCGGGCGCGCCGCCGGAAAATTAAGTGCGGTTCCCCCGAAACCCCGTCCGATTCAGAACACATTCACAGCGAGCAGAAGGATACGGATCGTGAGCGTTTCGCGAAAGGTTCCGGAGTTTCCGGTTTGGCCGCAGTTCGACGACACCGAGCGCGCCGGCCTGACTCGCGCCCTCGACCAGGGGCAGTGGTGGCGCATGGGTGGCGGCGAGGTCACCGCGTTCGAGGAGGAGTTCTCGGCCTACCATGGCGGTGAGTACGCCCTGGCCGTCACCAACGGCACGCACGCCCTGGAACTGGCGCTGCAGGTGCTCGGGGTCGGCCCGGGCACCGAGGTGATCGTCCCGGCGTTCACCTTCATCTCGTCGTCCCAGGCCGCCCAGCGGCTCGGCGCGACGGTCGTCCCGGTCGACGTCGACCCCTCCACCTACTGCCTGGACCCCGCCGCGACCGAGGCGGCGATAGGCCCGCGGACGAAGGCGATCATGCCGGTGCACATGGCCGGGCACTTCGCCGACATGGACGCGCTGGGCAAGCTGTCGGCCGACAGCGGCATCTCGCTGATCCAGGACGCCGCCCACGCCCACGGCGCCCAGTGGCAGGGCCGCCGCGTCGCCGAGCTCGGCTCGGTCGCCGCGTTCAGCTTCCAGAACGGCAAGCTCATGACGGCCGGAGAAGGCGGCGCGGTAATCTTCCCGGAGAAGGCCCAGTACGACGAAGGGTTCCTGCGGCACAGCTGCGGCCGACCGCCCGGAGACCGCGGCTACTTTCACGCCACCTCCGGCTCGAACTTCCGCATGACCGAGTTCTCCGCCGCCGTCCTGCGCGCCCAGCTGGCCCGGCTCGACGTGCAGATCGCGCTGCGCGAACAGCGGGCGACGCTGCTTTCGAGCCTGGTCGACGAGATCGATGGCGTCGAAGCCCAGGGCCGCGACGAACGCTGCGACCGCAACCCGCACTACATGATGATGTTCCGCGTTCCCGGCATCACCGAGCAGCGGCGCAACGAGCTGGTCGACGCGCTGATCGACCGCGGCCTGCCCGCGTTCGCCGCGTTCCGCGCGATCTACCGGTGCCCCGGCTTCTGGGAGACCGGCGCGCCCGAGCTGTCGGTCGACCAGCTGGCCGCGCGCTGCCCGAACACCGAGGCCGTGTACGCCGACACCATCTGGCTGCACCACCGCACCCTGCTCGGCACCGAGGACCAGATGCACCTGGTGGCCGAGATCCTCGCCGAGACACTGGCGGCGGCGTGAGCACGCCCGTGCGAGTCGCGATGATCGGCGCCGGCTGGGCCGCCCGGACGATCTGGCTGCCCCGCTTCGCCGCGCACCCGGACTTCACCGTCGTGACCGTCGTGGACCCGGACCCGGCCGCGCGGGCGGCGGTGTCCGGTGGTGACCTCCGGGAGTTCGCCTCGGTCGCCGACCTGCCCGTCGGCCTCGCCGACCTCGCCGTCGTCGCGGTACCGAATCACCTGCACGCCGACATCGCTGAAGTGCTGCTGACGCGCGGCATCCCGACGTTCGTCGAGAAGCCGGTGTGCCTCACCTCCGCCGAGGTGGATCGCCTCGCCGCCGCCGAGCGCAGCGGTGGTGCACCCGTGCTGGCGGGCAGCGCCGCGCGGTACCGCACCGACGTCCGCGCCCTGCTGGAGCTGGCGGGCATGGTGGGCCGGGTCCGGCACATCTCGCTCGGCTGGGTCCGCGCCCGCGGCATCCCCGACGGCGTCGGCTGGTTCACGCGGCGCCGCTACGCCGGCGGCGGCGCGCTTCTCGACCTGGGCTGGCACTTGCTCGACGCCGTCGCACCGCTGCTCGGCGACGGGAAGTTCCGGCACGTCGTCGGCGCGGTTTCAGACGACTTCATCAACGACGACGCCGCCCGTGCCCGCTGGCGCCGCGACGACGCCCCCGCCAGTCCCGCCACCGGTGACGTCGAAGACACCGCCAGGGGCTTCCTGGTCACCGAAGACCGCGTGTCGGTTTCGCTGACGGCCGGCTGGGCGTCGCACCAGGCGACCGACGTCACCACGATCGTCGTCGAGGGCAGCACCGGGATACTCAGCCTCGGCTGCACCTTCGGGTTCAGCCCGAACCGGCGAGACGGCTCGACGCTCACCCTGACCCGGGACGGCGAGACGACGGTCGTGCCGGTCGAACGAGAACCGATCGGGGCGGAGTACGACCGGCTGCTCGACGACCTCGCCCGCCGCTGGGCCGACCCGCGGTCGCGCTCGGTCGCGATCGGCGAGACCCGCCGCACCATCGACGCCATCGAGCGGCTGTACCGCTCGGCGTCGCCGGCGGAGGCCGCCTCGGTGCCCGCGCCGTCGCCGGACCGGCCGCTGCGCGCGATCGTGTTCGACCTCGACGGGGTACTGGTCGACAGCTTCGACGTGATGCGCCGGGCGTTCACCTTCGCCTACCGGGAGGTCGTCGGGTCCGGCGAGCCGCCGTTCGCGGAGTACAACCGCCACCTCGGCCGGTACTTCCCCGACATCATGCGGATCATGGGTCTCCCGCTGGAGATGGAGGAGCCGTTCGTCAGCGAGAGCACGCGCCTCACCGGTGACGTGCCGTTGTTCCGCGGGGTGCCCGAGCTGCTGCGCCTGCTGCACGACCACGGGGTGAAGCTCGCGGTCGCCACCGGCAAGGCGGGCTGGCGGGCCCGTGCCCTGCTCGATCACCTCGGAGTGCTGGAGCTCTTCGACCACGTCCTCGGTTCGGACGAGGTGGCCCGGCCCAAGCCGGCCCCAGACATAGTGCTGAAGGCGCTGGAGCTGCTGGACGTCGCTCCGGAGGAGGCCGTCATGGTCGGCGACGCGGTGACGGACCTGGCCGCGGCCAAGGGCGCGGGCGTGGTCGCCGTCGCCGCGTTGTGGGGCGAGACGGACGAAGTGGCCTTGCTGGCCGCGGGTCCCGATCTCGTCGTCCGGCGCCCGGCAGACCTGGTTCCGTTGTGCCCGCCGCGGCCTGCCGGTGCCCTGCGGGGTGGCGGACACGAGTGAACGCGATACCGGAAACGAGCGAGGCCCCCTCAACGGTGAGAGGGCCTCGCTCGTTTCCGGTATCGCGTCAGCCAGTCACGGTGACCGCCGAGATCCGGGCCCGCAGGTCCGTGACGAGCGTGCCTGCCTCGGCCACCGACGAAACCTGGCCGTAGACGTAGAAGTCCGGCCGGACCAGGATCGCGCCGGCGCCGGCCTCGGCGAGGTGGGCCAGGTACCGGCCGTCGACGTCGGCGACCCCGCCTGCGGGCGGTTCTTCGCCCTCGGGCACCACAGTGACGACGTGGGCCCCCAGGTCGTTCAGGAAGGCCAGCGTGTCCGCGTCGAGGTGCGGCCGCGGGTCCTCCCGGGCCAGCAGCACGAACCCGGTACCCACGACCTCGTCGAACAGCCCGGTCTCGGCCCCCCGCCGTACCCGGGCCTGCGGACTCAGCCGGCCGGTCAGGCCCTCGCCACCGGCCTGCAGGAGACCGCCGCGCAACGGGTGCACCGGGGCCTGCGGCGCGCCGGACCCGACGCCGCGTTCGCGCGCCGCGAGCATCACCGTGTCCCGGTCGGCGGCGGCCGCCGGGTCGAGCTGGCAGATGACCTTGCCGAGGTCGACCGACATCCGGACGGCGTGCTGGACGTGCTTGGCCCGCTCGGCTTGGTAGCTGTCCAGGAGCGTCTCCCCCGCCCGGTCCCGCAGCACCAGGTCCAGCTTCCAGGCTAGGTTGGCCGCGTCGCGGATCCCGGAGCACATGCCCTGCCCCGCGAACGGCGGCATCACGTGAGCGGCGTCGCCCGCGATCAGCAGCCGGCCAGCGCGCCAGGTCCGGGCCCACCGGGCCTGGAAGGTGTACACCGCGTGGCGCAGCAGCGTGGCGTTGTCCGGCGTGATCCCGAAAAGGTCCAGCAATCGCCACACGCTTTCCGGCGTGTCGAGCTCTTCGATGGACTCGCCTTCGACCCGCATGAACTCCCAGCGCCGGTGCCCCGGGCCGGCCGAGGCCGCGGTCCGCGGCCGGGCCGGGTCGCAGATCTGCAGGTTGTTCGGGTCGAACGCGCGCCGCTCGTGCGGGACGACGTCGCAGATCAGCCAGTCCCGGGAGAACTTCAGGTCGGTCTGCTCGCCGCCGATCCGCTTGCGGACGAAGCTGTTCGCGCCGTCGCAGCCGACCAGCCACCGCGCCGACAACGTCGTCCGCGCCCCGGCCCGGTCGGTGACGACCAGCTCCACGTGCTCGCCGTGGTCGGCGGCCTCGATTGCCTCCACCCCGCGCAGCACCCGCAGCGTCGGCAGCTCACGGCCACGTGCGGTCAGCGCCGCCTCCAGCGCGGGCTGGTACATCGACGTCGAGTCGGGCCAGTGGCACCAGCCTTCCTCGTTGCCGCGGATGTCGAGCAGGATCCGGCCTTCGGCGTTCTGCCAGACGTAGCGGCCGGACGGTTCGGTGTCCCCCGCCACGTACCCGGTGATCCCGGCCGCAGCCAGTACTCGCGCGGCCTCGCTGTCGAAGGCGACCGCCCGGGACATCGTGTACGGCTCGGGCCACCGGTCCACCACGGTGACCACCCAGCCCCGCTGGGCCAGCAGCACCGCCAGCGTCTGGCCGACCGGGCCGTCCCCGACGATCAGCACGTCCGTGTCCAGCGACTCCATCTCACCCCGCCTTTCAGGCGTCCTGGCGCAGGATGTGCCGAACGGCCGACTCGTAGTCGGCGGTCCTGGCCAGCACCCGCACCTGCTCGCGGCCGTCCTCGGCGGTCAGGTGGCGCCGGCCGACCAGCAGCAGCTGCCCGCCTTCGTAGGCCCGGCCGTAGATCACCGTGCCGGCCGCGATCATCTCGCCGGCCCAGTGCCAGTACGGGTCGTCGTTCTCCCCGCTGACGATGGCCTTCCACTCGGCGAGCTCCCGCTCCCGCGTCGTGAAGCGGTAGACGGCCTGCCAGTCCTTGTCCTCCGCGCGCCGGCGCAGCACCAGGTGCTCGCCATCCTCGACGACCTGGTAGTCGAAACCGTTCTGGCTCTGCACGTCGGCGGAAACCCGGACGGGCTCGGTGAACGACGGGCCGGCGAACCCGACGTCGGCGAGCCACCGCTCGCCGTCGATCTCCACGAGGTTCAGCATGTGCTCGAGGTCGGGACCGAACTCGTCGTTGGCGCCGCGCACCCCGGACGAAATCACCTTGACGTCGTAGCCGAACTCCGTCAGCAGACCGCGGAACAGCCCGCTCAGCTCGTGGCAGATCCCGCCGCGGCCTTCGGTGATGAGCGCCTCGAAGAACACGTCCACCCCGGCGTCGACGTCGTCCCAGATCGCCAGGCCTTTCGGGGCGTTGCGCGAGTTGTCGAACGGCACCGTGGTCATGTGCCGCCGGTGCAGTTCGCGGAGGTTCTCCGCGGTCGGCTCCCGGGTGCCGGTGTAGCCGAGGTGCTTGAGGTAGCGGTCGAGGTCGAACATGGGGTCTCCGTCTCCGTGGTTCAGGCGTGGGCGGGGAATAGCAGCTCTTCGAGGCGGTCGGCGAGCATCGCCGGGGTCGGGAAGTCGAACAGCAGCATCGGCGTCAGTTCGAGGCCGGTACGGGCGTTGAGCTCGTTGCGAACCTCGACGGCGGTCAGCGAGCTGAATCCGACGTCGAAGAACCCGGTCTCCTCGTCGAACTCGCCGGCGTCTTCGTGCCCGAGCGCGTCGGCGGCGAGCGTGATGATCATGGCGATCAGCTCCTGCCGTCGTTCGCCGGCGGGCAGCGCGGCGAGCCGGTCCAGCAGGACCTGCGCGGTATCTTCGTCGGCGGCCACCTCTTCGACCGGCTCCGGAACGGTGATCATGGTTTCTTCTCGGGTCACAGCGGTCGTCTCCAGCCAGTAACGTTTGTGTTCGAACGGATAGGTCGGCAGCGGAACGTGCCGGTGCCGACCGGTCGCGGACCAGGTGCGGCCGCGGGTGTGCAGCCGGGCGAGCGCGACGTCGAGCGACCGGGTCTCGCCGTTGTCGCGGCGCAGCACCGGGATCGCTTCGGCCGCGGTGGTCCGGCTTTCGTGGGTCATCGCGGTGAGCATGTCGCCGGGCCCGACCTCCAAGAACGTCGTCACGCCCTCGGTTTCGAGGATGCGGATGCCGGTCACGAAGCGGACGGGCTCACGGACGTGCCGGACCCAGTAGCCGGGCGTCACCAGGTCGCCGCCTTCGGCGAGGCGCCCGGTGACATTGGAGACGACTGGGATTTCCGGCGCGCGGTAGGTCAGCTTGGCCGCGGTGCGCTCGAACTCGGCGAGCATCGGCTCGACCAGCGGCGAATGGAATGCGTGGCTGACCCGCAGGCGCTTGGTGCGGTGCCCCCGCTCGCCGAACTCCCGCGCGAGAGCGAGGACCTCGTCCTCCGCGCCGGAGAGCACCACCGAACCGGGCCCGTTCACCGCCGCGATGCTCACCGCCTGCTCGTGGCCGGACAGGAGTGCCGCGACTTCGTCCTCCCCGGCCGCGACGGCGACCATCGCGCCGCCCGGCGGCAGCTCCTGCATCAGCCGGCCCCGCGCGGTCACCAGCGTGGCCGCGTCGGGCAGCGAAAGCACGCCCGCGACGTACGCGGCGGCCAGCTCGCCGATCGAATGCCCGGCCAGCACGTCCGGCCGGATGCCGCGGGAGAGCAGCAGCCGCGCGGTCGCGACTTCGAAAGCGAACAGGGCGGGCTGCGTGAACTCCGTGCGGTCGAGCGCCTCTGCCTCGGGTCCGCCGGGTTCGGCGAAGACGACGTCCCGAAGCCGGCGCGGCAACCCGGGGTCCAGCTCCTCGCACACTTCGTCGAAGGCCGCGGCGAACACCGGGTGGGCGCCGGACAGTTCGCGGCCCATGCCGGGCCGCTGGCTGCCCTGCCCGGAGAACAGGAACGCCAGGGTGCCCGTGGCGACCTTGCCGGAGACCACCGACGGGCCGGCCTCGCCGTCGGCGAGCTTGCCGAGGCCCGACAGCATTTCGTTCCGGTCGCCGCCGAGGACGACCGCGCGGTGCTCGAGGTGCGCGCGGCCGGTCAGCAGCGCCTGGCCGACGGTGGCGGCGTCCAGCTCCGGCCGGTCGGCCAAGTACCCGGCGAGCCGCCCGGCAGCGGCGGCGAGCGCGGTCGCCGTCCGCGCCGACAGCGTCCACGGCACGGCAACCGGGTCGGGTTCCGGTGACGGTGGCTCGGCCGCCTGTTCGAGGACGACGTGCGCGTTGGTGCCGCTCACGCCGAACGCCGACACCGCGGCCCGGCGCGGCCGTCCGGTCTCCGGCCACGGCCGGGCCTCGGTCAGCAGCTCGACCGCGCCCGCCGACCAGTCCACCTGCGGCGTCGGCTCGTCCACGTGCAACGTCTTCGGCAGAACCCCGTGCCGCATCGCCTCGACGACCTTGATCACCCCGGCCACCCCGGCGGCGGCCTGCGTGTGCCCGATGTTCGACTTCAACGAACCCAGCCACAGCGGACGCCCGGGTTCGCGGGACCGGCCGTACGCGGCGATGACGGCCTGGGCCTCGATCGGGTCACCCAGTTTCGTGCCGGTCCCGTGCGCCTCGACAAGGTCGACGTCGCGGGCGACGAGACCCGCGTTGCGCAACGCCTGCCGGATCACCCGTTGCTGCGACGGCCCGTTGGGCGCGGTCAGGCCGTTGGATGCGCCGTCGGAGTTGACCGCGCTGCCACGCACGGTGGCCAGCACCGGATGGCCGTTGCGACGAGCGTCGGAGAGCCTTTCCAGCAGCAGCAACGACATTCCCTCGGACCAGCCGGTGCCGTCGGCCGCCGCCGCGAACGCCTTGCACCGGCCGTCCGGTGCCAGCCCGCGCTGCCGCGAGAACTCGACGAAGGTCGACGGCTGGGCCATCACCGCGACTCCGCCCGCCAGGGCCAGCTCGGACTCACCCGACCGCAGCGACTGCGCCGCCAGGTGCAGCGCCACCAGCGACGACGAGCACGCGGTGTCGACGGTGACCGACGGCCCTTCGAACCCGAAGCTGTAGGAGATCCGGCCGGACACGACACTGCCGGCCACGCCGGAACCCTGGAAACCTTCGAGTTCCGCCGGCGTCCGGCCGGGGCCCGCGCCGTAGTCGTGGTACATCACGCCCGCGAAGACGCCGGTCCGGCTGCCGCGCAACGAGGTGACGTCGATGCCGGCGCGTTCGAAGACCTCCCACGCGGTCTCCAGGAACAGCCGTTGCTGCGGATCCATCGACAGCGCCTCACGTGGCGAGATGCCGAAGAACCGGGCGTCGAACTCCCCGGCGTCCGCCAGGAACCCGCCTTCGCGGGTGTAGCTGGTGCCGGGATGACCGGGGTCCGGGTGGTACAGGCCTTCGAGGTCCCAGCCGCGGTCGCCGGGGAACCCGCCGATGCCGTCGCTGCCCTCCGCCAGCAGGGTCCAGAGGTCCTCGGGCGAGCGGACCCCGCCGGGCAGCCGGCAGGCCATCCCGACGATCGCGATCGGCTCGGTGGCCCGGGCGTTCGCGTCGGCCAGCTCGCGCTGGAGCCGTTCGTTCTCGGTCAGGGCCGTCCGCAACGCTTCGACGAGGGTCGATTCGGTCGTGGTCATGCGCTTCTCCGGAATTCGTCGGAACGGTCAGCGGTCCTCAGCGGGCGGTGCCGAGCGCGCGGGCCACCAGGTGCTCGACGCTCATTTCGGCGATCGGGCTCACCGAACCGGCCTCGGCCGCGGGAAGGGCCGGGGCGGCCGACTCCGCGAGTTCGAGCAGGGACGTGAGCACCCCCAGCTCCCGGAACCGGTCCAGCGGCACGGAAGCGAGCACCCGCCGGACGCGCGCCTCCGCCTCGGCGTCGATCTCTTCGGCGTCGCCGGCCGGGAACAGCTCCTCTGCGAGCCGGGCGGCGAGCTCGACCGGGGTCGGGTGGTCGAAGACGAGCGTGGCCGGCAGCCGGACGTCCGTCGCCGCGGCGAGCCGGTTGCGCAGGTCGACCGCGGCCAGTGAGTCGAACCCGAGGTCCTTGAAGGCCTGCGCGGTCCCGATCGACGCCGCGCCGTCGTGGCCCAGCACGTCGGCGGCGTGCGTGCGGACCAGGTCGACGAGCTTGCGCGTGCGGTCGGCCGGCCCGAGCCGCCGCAGCTGGTCGGTGAACGTCACCGCCGAAACCCGCTGCTCCCCGGCCGTGCGCCGGGCGGGCGGGGCGAGTTCGCGCAGCACGGCGGGAACGGCACCGGACCGGCGTACCGCGGCGAAGTCGAACCGCGCGGGGACCAGGCAGCCGGTCTCGGCGCCCAGGGCCCGGTCGAACAGCGCCAGCGCCTGCTCGGTGGCCAGCGGCAGCACTTCCCGCTTGCCTGGGGTCAAACCCGCGGTCAGCTCGCTTTCCTGCGCCCACAGGCCCCACGCCAGGGCCACCGCGGGCAGGCCCAGCTCACCGCGGTGACCGGCGAGCCCGTCCAGGAACCCGTTCGCGGCCGCGTACCCGGCCTGTCCGGCGCCGCCGAGGGTGCCCGCCGCGGAGGAGAACAGCACGAACGCGGCTAGGTCGTGCCCGGCGGTCAGCTCGTGCAGGTGCCAGGCGCCGTCGGCCTTCGGGCCCAGGACGGTCTCGAGCTTGGCGGTGGTCTGCGCGGTCACGACACCGTCGTCGAGCGCCCCGGCGGCGTGCACGACCGCGGTCAGCGGGTGCGCGGCCGGGACCGCCGCCAAAAGGTCCGCCACCGCGGCCCGGTCGCCGACGTCGCACGATGCGATGGTGACGTCCGCCCCGAGCGCGGTCAGCTCCGCGCGCAGCGCCGCGGCGCCCTCGGCGGCCGGACCGCGACGGCTGGTGAGCACGAGGTGCCGCACCCCGTGCCCGGTGACCAGCCGCCGGGCCACCAGCGCGCCGAGCGTGCCGGTGCCCCCGGTGACGAGCACCGTGCCCGCCGGGTCGAGGGCGCGGCCGGACGGCTCGGGCGAGACCCGGGCGAGCCGCGGCACCGACACCGTCCCGTCGTGCAGGGCAAGCTGCGGTTCACCGGTGGCGACGGCGCCCGGTAGCAGGTCCCGTGACCGCTCGTCGAGGTCGGCGAGCACGAGCTCGCCCGGGTGCTCGACCTGCGCGGACCGGATCAGGCCCCACACCGCGGCCGCGGCCGGGTCGTGGCGGGCGTCGCGGGTCAGAACGACCAGCGGGCCACCGATCTCGGCCTCGACGTGGGCCTGGACGGCGTCCAGCGCCTCGCCGAGCAGAGTCCTGGTCCGGGACAGCGGGCTTTCGGAGGCCGCGCCGGTGAGGTCCAGCACGCGCTCGGGCGCCGGGCCGGCAGAGACCGGGACCGGGGTCCACGTCGTCGCGAAGAGCAGGTCGGCCTCCCGGCCGGCGGGAGCCAGGGCGGCGGGGTCGACCGGCCGGGTGGCCAGCGCGCCGACGACGGCGACCGGTTCGCCGGTGCCGTCCGCCAGGTCCAGCGCGAGCCCATCGCGGTCGTCGGCGCGGACCCGCACCCGCAGCGCCGTGGCGCCCGCGGCGAACAGGGCGACCGACCGCCACACGAAGGGCAGCCGGACCTCGTCGGTATCCCGGCCGGGCAGGAAGGTGCCGGCCGACAGCGCCGCGTCGAACAGGGCAGGGTGCAGCAGGAAGCCGCCGGTGTCGTCGCCGGGTAATGCGACCTCGGCGAACACCTCCTGATCGCGGCGCCACACCGCGCGCAGCCCGCGGAACAGGTCGCCGAGCTCGAGCCCGGTGCCGGTGTGGCGGTCGTAGAACCCGTCGAGAGCGACCGGCTCGGCGCCCGACGGCGGCCACGCCCGCAGGTCGGCCGCGAGCTCGGCGGCCGCGGTCGTCAGTGAGCCCGTCGCGTGCCGGGTCCACTCACCGGTCCCGCCGCCGGCACGAGCGTGGATCGACACCGCCCGGACGCCGCCGGATTCCGCGTCGACCCGGACGCGCAACTGGATTCCGCCGCCGGCGGGCAGCACCAGCGGGGCCTCGATCACCAGCTCGTCGAGCAGGGTCGCGCCGGCCTCGTCGCCGGCGCGGACGGCCAGTTCGGCCAGCGCGGTACCGGGGACGACGACCGCGCCGCCGACGACGTGGTCGGCCAGCCACGGGTGCGTCACGACCGAAACGTGGTTGGTGAACACGATCCCGCCGGAGCCGGGCAGCTCGACCGCGGCGCCGAGCAGAGGGTGCTCGGTGCCCTCCGCGCCGAACGCGCCGGGGTCCGTGGTCCGCACAGGCTCGAGCCAGAAGCGGCGGTGCTGGAACGAGTACGTCGGCAACGCCAGGTGCGGGTGCCCGCCGCCGGTCGACGCCGTCCAGTCGACGTGGTGCCCGCGGGTGTGCAGCACGGCGAGCGCCTCGATGAACGACCGGTGTTCGTCGATCCTGCGGCGCAGCAACGGGACCGCGGCGAACTCGTCGGACGCGTCCCGCGCGAGTGCGGTGAGCGTGTCGCCGGACCCGATCTCGAGCACGGTCGTGACCCCCTCGGCCGCCAGGGTGCCCAGCGCGGCGTGGAACCGCACCGCCGCGCGGACGTGGCGCACCCAGTAGTCCGGTGTCGTCAGCTCGTCCGGGTCCGCCGGCAGGCCGGTGACGTCGGACACGATCGGCAGGCTCGGCCAGTGGTAGGTCAGATCCGCGGCCACCGCACCGAACTCGTCGAGCATCGCGGTGATCCGCGGCGAGTGGAAGGCGTGGCTCACGGTGAGCCGTTTCGTGCGGTGGCCGTGTTCGCGCAGGGTGCCGGCCAGGCTGAGCACGACGTTTTCGTCGCCGGAGAGCACGACCGACGTCGGCCCGTTCACCGCCGCGATGTCCACTTCGGACTCATGCCCGATCAGCAGCGGCCGCACCGCGGCCTCCGCCGCCTCCACCGCGACCATCGCCCCGCCTTCGGGCAGCGCCTGCATCAACCGGCCGCGCGCGGCCACGAGCGTGGCGGCGTCGGCCAGGGACAGCACCCCGGCGACGTGCGCGGCGGCGAGCTCACCGATCGAGTGCCCGGCGAGGACGTCCGGCCGGACGCCGTGCCGGGCCAGCGCGCGCACGAGCGCGACCTCGAGCGCGAACAATGCGGGCTGGGTGTACTCGGTGCGGTCGAGCAGCTCCGCGCCGGGCCCGTCCGGTGCCGCGAACACGACCTCGGCCAGCGGGACCTTCAAGTGCTGGTCGAAGGCGGCGGCGACGTCGTCGAAGGCCGCGGCGAACTCCGGCAGCTCCCGGTGAAGCCGGTGGCCCATGCCGAGCCGCTGGCTGCCCTGACCTGAGAAGACGAACGCGAGCCGGCCCGGCACTGCCCGGCCGGTCACCACGTTCGCGGCGCGCTCGCCCGCAGCCAGCGCAGTCAAGCCGGACCGGAAGTCGTCGGGGCCCGTGCCCAGGATGACGGCCCGGTGCGCCAAACGCGCCCGCGTTGTGGCCAGTGCGTGCCCGACCGCGGCCGGATCTCCGCCGCGGTGCGCGAGCAGCCGGCCGGCCTGGGCGGCCAGCGCGGCCGGGGTCGCCGCGGACAGCGGCCACGCGACCAGTCCCGTCACGGTTTCCGCCTCGGCGGTGTCCGGCACCGGTGCCTGTTCGAGGACGACGTGTGCGTTGGTGCCGCTGGCGCCGAACGCCGACACCGCAGCCCGGCGCGGCCGTCCGGTCTCCGGCCACGGCCGGGCCTCGGTCAGCAGCTCGACCGCGCCCGCCGACCAGTCCACCTGCGGCGTCGGCTCGTCCACGTGCAACGTCTTCGGCAGAACCCCGTGCCGCATCGCCTCGACGACCTTGATCACCCCGGCCACCCCGGCGGCGGCCTGCGTGTGCCCGATGTTCGACTTCAACGAACCCAGCCACAGCGGACGGCCCGGCAACCGATCACGACCATAAGTCGCGATCAAGGCCTGCGCCTCGATCGGATCACCCAGCGTCGTACCCGTACCATGCGCCTCGACCAAATCGACATCCGAAGGAGACAGCCCCGCGTTGGCCAGCGCCTGGCGGATCACCCGCTGCTGCGACGGCCCGTTCGGCGCCGTCAAACCGTTCGACGCACCATCCTGATTAACCGCGCTGCCCAGCACGGTCGCGAGCACCGGGTGACCGTGGCGGCGCGCGTCGGACAACCGCTCCAGGACGAGCATCGCGGCGCCCTCGGACCAGCCGGTACCATCGGCCGCTGCCGCGAACGCCTTGCAGCGCCCGTCCGGCGCCAGCCCCCGCTGCCGCGAGAACTGCACCAGCGTGTCCGGGGTGGCCATGATCGCCGCGCCGCCGGCGAGCGCCAGGTCGGACTCCCCCGCCCGCAACGACTGCGCCGCCAGGTGCAACGCCACCAGGGACGACGAACACGCGGTCTCCACCGTGACCGCCGGGCCTTCCAGACCGAGCGTGTAGGAGATCCGGCCGGACGCAGCGCTGCCCGCGTTGCCGACGCTCAACAGCCCTTCGAGCTCCGGCGGGATTTCGCGCACCGGCGGGGCATAGTCGTGGTACATGACGCCGGCGAACACGCCGGTCCGGCTGCCGGACAGGGACGCCGGATCGATGCCGGCCAGCTCCAGCGCCTCCCACGACACCTCCAGCAGGTGCCGCTGCTGCGGGTTGAGCGACATGGCCTCCCGCGGCGAGATGCCGAAGAACTCCGCGTCGAACCCACCGGCGTCGGCCAGGAACCCGCCGTCGCGGACGTAGCACCGGCCTGGCGCGTCCGGATCGGGGTCGTACAGGTCCTCGAGGTCCCAGCCCCGGTCGGTGGGAAACGCGCCGACGCCGTCACGCTCCCGCGCGACCAGCTCCCACAGCTCCTCCGGCGAACCGATCCCGCCCGGCAGCCGGCAGCCCATCCCGACGATCGCGATCGGCTCACGGCGCGCCGTCTCGGCCTGCCGCAGCCGGTCGCGGGTCTGGCGGAGCTCCTCCAAGGTCCGCTTCAGGTAGTTGCGCAGTTTCTCGTCGTTGGTCACGGCAACGCCTTCCTCCGTGCGCTCGGTGCTGCTCATGACAGGTCCAGCTCGGCCTCGGCCAGCCGGAAGATGTCGTCGTCGGTGGCCGCGGCGCCGAGGTCCGCGTGTTCCGCCGCCGGCCGCCAGCGCGCCGCGAGCTCGCGTAGCCGGGCGGCGACCGGTGCCCGGTCGGCCGCTTCGACGAGCACCTCGTCGAACGCCGCCGCCAGCCGATCGAGCTCGGCCAGCACCCGGTCGGCAGCCGGTTCCTCGGTGATTCCCAGCGCGTCGCACAGGTGCTCGGCGAGGGCGACGGGCGTCGGGTAATCGAACACCAGGGTCGCCGGCAGCCGGAGGCCCGTGGTGGCGCCGACGCGGTTGCGGAGGTCGACCGCGGCGAGCGAGTCGAACCCGAGGTCCCGGAACGGCTGTGTGTCGGTGATCGCTCCCGAACCCTGGTGGCCGAGCGTCGCCGCGGTGTGCGCGCGCACGACGTCGAGGAGCTTCTTGACCTGTTCCGGCGGGGTGAGCCGGCGCAGGCCGTCGACGAAGGAGCCGGCGGTGGCCGGATCCGGGTTCCCCGCCCGCGTCCGGGCGGCGGCCCGGCCAGGCCCGAGCAGGCCCCGGGTCACCGCCGGCGGGTTCGCCGACCGGCCCAGCGCGCCGAGGTCGAGGGCGATCGGCACCAGCACGGCGGTGTCGTCCCGGCCGAGCGTGGCGTCGAACAGCCGCATGCCGTCTTCGTCGCCCATCGCGCGGACGTCCTGCTTGAGGTGACCGCGGCTGCCGTCCAGCAGCGATCCAGTCATCTCGCTGGCCCGCTTCCACAGGCCCCAGGCGAGCGACGTCGCCGGCAGGCCGAGGTGGCGGCGGTACTCCGCGAGCCCGTCGAGGAACCCGTTGCCGGCCGCGTAATTCGCCTGCCCCGCGTTGCCGAGGGTGCCCGAAGCCGACGAGAACAGCACGAACGCGGCGAGGTCCAGGTCCTTCGTCAGCTCGTGCAGGTACCAGGCGCCGTCGACCTTGGGACCGAAGACGGTGTTCACGCGTTCGTCGTCGAGCGTGGTGAAGACGCCGTCGTCGAGCACCGCTGCGGTGTGCACGACCGCGGTGAGCGCGTGCTCGGGCCGGATGTCTTCGAGGAGCTCGGCGAGGGCGTCCCGATCACCGACGTCACACGCGGCCACGGTGACGGTCGCGCCGAGCTCGGTCAGCTCGGCGTGCAGCTCGACGGCGTCGGGCGCGCACGGGCCCCGGCGGCTGGTGAGCAACAGATGCCGGACGCCGTGGTGGGTGACCAGCCGCCGGGCGACCAGGCCGCCGAGCGTGCCGGTGCCGCCGGTGACGAGCACGGTGCCGTCCGGGGCGAGCCGCCGCGGTTCGCGGCCGGCCCGGCCGGCGCGGGCCAGCCTCGGCACCGAAACCACGCCGTCGTGGACGGCGAACTGCGGCTCGCCGGTCGCCACCGCGGCGGTCAGCAGCCGCGCGGACGCCGGGACGTCGTCGACGTCGGCCAGCACGACCTGGCCCGGGTTCTCCGTCTGCGCGGCCCGGGCGAGGCCCCATACCGCGGCCATCGCGGGATCCCGCCGGGCGTCGCGGGTGCGCACAACGAGCGGCGCGGTCTCCGCCGCCGCGAGGTGCCGCTGGATCGCCTCCAGCGCCCGGTGGACGAGTGCCCGGGCGCACTCGGGCGCGGCGAGGTCGCCGGGTGCGGCCAGGTCCAGTAGCGGGCCGGGCAGCGGATCGGGGACCGCGGTGACCGCCAGGGTCGGCCACGTCATCCGGAACAGGAGGCCGTCCTCGACCCCCGCGGCCTCCAGCCGGCGCGGGTCGACCGGCCGGGTGCTCAGCGCGGCGATGGAGGCGACCGGCGCCCCGGTCATGTCGGCGACCTCGATCGCGACGTCGTCCGCACCGGTGGCCCGGATGTGCACGCGCAGCGCCGTGGCGCCGACGGAATGCACGGCCACGCCGTTCCAGGCGAACGGCAGCCGCGCGGCCGTGGCCTCCCGGCCGGGCAGGTACGCCGCCGCGTGCAACGCCGCGTCGAGCAGCGCCGGGTGCACCACGAACCCACTGGGGACCTCGGTGCCCTCGGGCAGCTCGACCTCGGCGAACACCTCGCCGTCGCGCAGCCACGCGGCGCGAAGTCCCTGGAACAGCGGGCCGAACTCGAACCCGGCTTCGCGCTGGCGGGGGTAGAAGTCGCCGACGTCAACGGCCTCGGCGCCGGGCGGCGGCCAGCCCGCCGGGTCCTCGACAGTGGGCGGCTGGGGAATGCGGCTGAGGAACCCGTTGACGTGGGTGGTCCACTCCGCGTCGGCCGTGGCCACGTCGTCGGTCCTCGAGTGCACCGAGACCGGCCGGAGTCCGTCTTCGCCGGGCTCGCCGACCTTGACCCGCAGCTGCACCGCGCCGTCGGCAGGCAAGCTCAGCGGAGTCTCGATCACCAGCTCGGAGACGACGGCGGCGCCCAGCTCGTCACCGGCGCGGACGACGAGTTCGAGCAAGGCGGTGCCAGGGACCAGCACGGTCCCGGCGACCGCGTGGTCGGCCAGCCACGGCTGGCCGCGGACCGAGAGGCGGTTGGTGAAGACCGCGCCGTCGCCGGGCAGGTGCACGGCCGCGCCCAGCAGCGGGTGCCCGGTCTCGGCGAGGCCGAGCGCCGGAAGGTCGGTGGTGCCGACCGTCTTCAGCCAGAACCGTTCGTGCTGGAACGGGTAAGTAGGCAACGGCGCATCGACGTCGAGCCTCGCCTCAGGCAACCCGAAATCGACCGGCAAGTCGGTAGCAGCGTGCACCCGCGCCAACGCCGACACCATCATCCGCCACTCCGGCTGATCCCGCCGCAGCGTCGGCACCACAAGAGCGCCAGAGCTCTCCACCGCATCTTCGATCGCCATCACCAGCACAGGATGCGTACTCACTTCGACGAAGAGCCCGAACCCGGACTCCGCCAGCGCCTCCACCGCCGCACCGAAATTCACGCGCTGCCGCAGATTCCGGAACCAATAGTCACCCGCCAACACCGGTCCCTCGACCCAGGCGCCGTCCACCGACGAGAACATCGGGACCACCGGCGTCCGCGGTTCGACATCGGCCAGCAAAACCGCCAGATCGTCCCGGATCAACTCAACGTGCGAAGTGTGCGACGCATAATCGACCGGAATGCTCCGGGCCCGCACGTTTTCCGCCTCGAGCCGCAGCCGCAGCCCGTCCACCGCGTCGGGATCACCAGCCACCACCACCGA
>NZ_JAEBDZ010000036.1:0-84442 GCF_046548675.1 Amycolatopsis sp. cmx-8-4 | reverse complement strand
GGACGTCCGCGAGTGGATCAAGGACTGGAACGAGGACCCCAAGCCGTTCGTGTGGAAGAAGACTGCCGAAGAGATCCTCGACTCGCTCGCCCGATATATCTCACGAATTTCCGGCGCAGGACACTAGAGCGTGAACCACTGGGAGGTCAGCAGCACGAGCCCGAGCGAGCACGCGGCCACGACGACCAGGCCCAGCGCCGCGACGACGAGCGGCCGGAAGCCGCTGCGGGCCATCTCCCGGAGGTCGAAGTTCAGGCCCACGCCGGCGAAGCACAGCAGGAACGCCCACTTCGACAGGTTGCCGAGGCTGGTGACGTCGGCCTTCGAGAAGACGTGGGCGGTCGCCAGCGCGGACACCACGACGAAGCCGAGCACGAACTTGGGGAACGTGCGCCACACGAACCCGGCGCGGCCCTTCAGTCCACTCGCGACGGCCTTGCCGCCCCGGGTCGACCAGTAGGCCGCGTACCCGAGCACGACCAGGCCGATCAGCGCGTTGCGGGTGCTCTTCACCGCGACGGCGACGTCCTGGGCGTGCGGCGAGTAGGCCGCGCCGGTCGCCGTCGTCTCCGCGGTGTTGTCCACGGCCAGGCCCGCCCACAGCCCGAACTGGGTGTCGGTCAGGTTCAGCGCGTGCCCGATCAGCGGGAAGGTGAACAGCGCGACGGCGCCCAGAGCGAGGATCGCGGCGATGGCGTACCCGGAGTCCTCGTCGTCGGCGTCGATGGAGCCCCGGCCCGCGATGATCGCCGAGACGCCGCAGATGGACGTGCCGATGGCCAGCAGCGACGAGAGCTTCCCGCCGAGCTTGAACGCCTTGCCCACCAGGAGGATCACCGTGGTGGCGACGGCCATGTCGACGAGGATCAGACCGAGGCTCAGGCCGCCGAGCTTGGCCAGGTCGCCCAGCACGAACCGGGCGCCGAGCAGCACGATGCCGATCTTCAGCCAGAACTCGTAGGTCGCGACGCCCGGGCGGAAGACGGCCGGGACGCCGATGGTGTTGCGGATGAGCAGGCCGAGGATGATCGCCCACAGCACGTACTCGAGGTCGGGCAGCGCGGTGCCGGTCGCCTTGCCGATGCTGCGCACCCCGTTCTGCGCCAGCGTTCCCACGATGCCGACCGCGACGAGCAGCAACAGGCCGGGGAGGTAGCGCAGGACGGGGATCGCCGTCAGCCCACCGCTTCGGGTGGTGGTGTCGGTCGGCGTCGTCATTTGACCAGGAAGGTGATCGTCGGCAGCAAGCCGAAGGCGGCCAGCGCCACCAGCACGGCGGCGACCGCCACGGCGGCCCAGTCGGCGCTGATGCGCGGCGCCGGTTCGCGGTCTGAATCGGAACTCATGACTGCAGGACTGTAGGCGCCGGTACGCGCACTGGACAGCGCGCGGCACCCGCGTCCAAGGGGTGGGAGTTGTCCGGTTCGCCCTTGACGGCGACCGGCGGCTCACGGGAGGGCGAACGCGGAACCGCCGCCGTGCCACCACTTCCGGTAGAACCGCGAAGCCTCGACGAGCGCGAGGTAGTCGTGCTCGATCTTGGCGCACACCTCGCCCACGAGCGATGCCAGCCGGGAGTCCTTGCGCCACGCGAGAACCAGGTCGCGCGAGAGCGGCGTGCCGGCCAGCGACAGCGTCGCGAGCCCGTCGCGCGGCGTGCCGATCGGGTAGAGCAGGCAGATACCCCGGTTCTCGGCGGTCAGCGCGAACGCGACGTGCGCCTCGGTGGTGAGGTGCGCGATGCGCTGCTCGAACCCGGCCGCCGCGCAGGCCCGGGCGAAGTACTCGTTCATCCCGCTGTCGTCCGGGTCGGGCATGACCCACTTCTCGTCGGCGAGGTCGGCCAGCTCGATCTCGCCGCGCTCGGCGAGCGGATGCCGCCGCGAGACGCCGATGAAGAACGGCTCCCGCACCAGCAACCGGTGTTCGACGCCGTCGGGCGGGCTCACCGGGAACCCCGAAAACTGGCGCAGCACCGCGACATCCAGCTCGCCGGAGCGCAGCAACGCCGTGAGCGTCCCGGTTTCGCGGATCGTGCGGCTGGTGACCTCGCGGCGCGGCAGCATCGCGGTCAGGGTGTTGACCAGCAGGCTGAACTGCTGCGCCGGGATCCCGCCCACCTTCACCGGCGCGCCGGACTCGCTCGCGGCGTTCACCCGGGCGGTGCGCTGCAGCGCGTCGAACTGGCGCAGCAGGTTGCGCGCGTCCCGGATCAGTTCGGCGCCGGTGTGGGTCGGCACCACGCCTTCGGGGGAGCGGAGGAACAACGCGCCGCCGACGAACTGCTCGATGCGTTTGAGCTGCGTCGTCACGGCCGGCTGGCTCAGGTGCAGCCGCGCGGCGGCGCGCCGCAGGCTGCCGGCTTCCGCCACCTCGACGACGAGTTCCAGGTGCCGGATCTCCAGACGCATCCCGAAACATTATCGCCTGATGCAATAGCGCCGATCCCGTGACGATCATGGCCGCCCCCGCCGCGGCCCGGTTACGTTCCTCCGCGTGACAGTCCTGGCTTGTGTTCCGCTGAGCGGAAAGACGGCGCTCCCCGCCCTGGTCTCCGACGACGTCGTCCGGCGATTCCTGGACGCCGCGGCCGCCGAGTACGCCTGCATCACGCCCGACACGCCGAGACCCTGCTTCGGCGTGCTGCTGGGCACGGTCGCCGAGGACGCGCTGCTGGTGTCGGACATCGCCTTCGCGCGCAACGCCCGCACCACCGATCCCAGCGCGCGGGCGGAGTTCGCGACGACGATCGTCCCGCGGTTCGGCTCGGCGTACGAGAACGCCGTGCGCGCGTGGTGGGTCGCGCCCGCCGATCTGCTCCGCATCTCCCGCGACGGCGACGACCGCGGCCTCGACCTCCTCGGCTCGATCCACCTGCACCCGGACTGGCACCGGCTCGGCCCGGAGTGCGAACGCGACCGGCCGCTGAGCGACCGGCCGACCCCGATGGACGAGTACGTCTTCCGCAGCGCGGGCTGGCCGTTGAACGTCGTCTGCTACCTGGAACGGCAGCACGGCGGGTTCTACTACTCGCTGGCCGCGTGGGACGGCGACTGCGCACCCGTTTCGCTGCGCGTGCTCGCCTCGGCGGGGGTGCCCGCGTGACGGACGAGGAGATCCGCGCGTTGTGGCACACCATGACGGCCGGGTGGGCGCGCGGTGACGCCGCCCGGTTCGCCTCGGTCTTCGCCGCCGACGTCGACTTCGTGAACGTCCGCGGCGAAGCGCTTTCCGGGCGTGACGCCGTCGAATCGGGCCACGCGCGGCTCTTCGCCACGGCGTATCGCGGGACGACGTTGTCGGCGTCGGTGACGCTGATCCGCCGGCTCGCGCCTGATCTCTCCCTGGTGCACGCGATGTCGGAGATCGCGCCCGCCGGCGTCCTGACGCACGCCCAAGCCGTGGTCCGGCACACCGGCGCTCCCGAAATCACCGCCTTCCACAACATGATCCCGAAGGGACCCCCTCGATGACCCGCCCCCGGCTGCGGCACCTCGCGTTCGTCGTCCAGGACGCCGAGCGGCTGGCCGCGTTCTACTGCGAGCAGTTCGGCATGGACCTGTTCCACGCCGACCCCGACGGCAGCTGCTTCGTCACCGACGGGTACCTCAACCTGGCGCTCATCCAGCAGCGGCTGGACGGCGACGTCGCGACCGGCTTCAACCACTTCGGCTTCCAGGTCGCGGACATCCCGCCGGTTGCCGACCGCCTCGCCGAGGCCGGCGTGCCGCGGCCCGTCCTGCGCGGCGGCGACCGCCCGTTCGCCGAGTACCGGGCGATCGATCCGGAAGGGAACTGGTTCGACCTGTCCGAGCACGGTTTCCTGCCGCCCGGCATCAACACTGAAGCGGGGTGATCGCACCGGCGCTCTTCTCACTTCGCGTGCTGCGGCCGGTTCCCGTGTTAGAAGTGGAGAATGCTATCCACTTCGATGCGGCTCGCGACCTACGACCGCTACGGACCGCCTGAGGTCCTGTCCGTGACCACGGCGCCCGTGCCCCGGCCGCGCCCCGGCGAGGTCCTGGTCCGGGTGCGCGCGGTGTCGGTCAACGGCGGCGAATCCACCGTGCGCGCGGGGAAACTACGCCCGTTCACCGGCAGGAAGTTCCCCAAGGGCGTCGGGGTCGATCTGGCCGGCGAGGTCGTCGAGCCGGGGACCGGCCGGTTCGCCGCGGGCGACCTGGTCTGGGGCGTGCTGGGCCGGCGGCTGGGATCGGCCGCGGAGTACGTCGCCCTGCCGGCCGACCGGCTGGACCACGTCCCGGCCGGACTCGACGCGGTGCAGGCGGTCGCGCTGGCCGTCGGGACCACGGCGATCACGGCGTTGCGGGACCTGGCCGCCCTCGCGCCCGGCGAGCGGCTGCTCGTCCGCGGCGCGACCGGCGGCGTCGGCTACATCGCCGTCCAGCTCGGCAAGGCGATGGGCGCGCACGTCACCGGCCTGGCGAGCGCGGGCAACCTGGACCTGGTGCGGGAGCTGGGCGCGGACGAGGCGATCGACTACCGCGCGCCCGGAAAGCTGGGCCGCTTCGACGTCGTCCTCGACACGGTCGGCACCGAACTGCCCGCCTTCCGCCGTCTGCTGACGCCGCGGGGCCGGATGGTCACGATCGCCTTCGAGCCCGGGCGCCCGGTCCGCTCCCTGGGCTACATCGCGGCGAACGCGCTGCGCCGGCGCCGGTGGGTCCGCTTCTTCAGCGGCAACCCGACCACGCCACTGCTGGCCGAGCTGGGCCGCTGGGTCGCGGCGGGGGCGATCCGCCCCCAGGTCGACCGGGTGTTCCCGCTGGCCGACATCGCCGCCGCGCACGGCGCGCTGGAACGGGGCGGGGTGCGCGGCAAGATCGTCGTCGACCTGTCCTGAGCTAGGTTGGCGTTCGGCCTGCCGAAAGGGAGAACGATGCCGGCTTTCGAGTTCGACGCCGTGGTGTTCGACGTGCTCGGCACGCTCGTCGACGAACCCGCCGGGATCCGCGCCGGTATCCGTGAGTCCGGGCCCGCCCTCGCGGATCCGGTGGTCGACGACCTCGTGCGGCGGTGGCAGGGCCACATCGAGGCCGAGCAGCGGCGCATCGCCGACGGCGAGCGGCCGTACGTCGTCAGCGACGTCCTCGACCGCGAAGCCGCCCAGGTTGTCGCCGAGGCCGCTGGGATCGCCGACCCGGCCGCGCTCGCGGTGTCGGCCCGGCGGCTCCCCGCGTGGCCGGACACAGTGGACGGTCTGGCCCGGCTCGCCACGCGGTTCCCGCTGATCGGGCTGTCGAACGCCAGCCGCACGGCGCTGCTGGGGCTCAACGCCCACGCGGGGTTGCGGTGGCACCAGGCGCTTTCCGCCGAGGACGCGCGGGCCTACAAACCGGACCCGGCGGTGTACCAGCTGGCGGTCGCGGTGTCCGGTGGCCCGCCGGAGCGGTTGCTGATGGTGGCGGCGCACGCGTGGGACTTGCGCGGGGCGCAGAAGGCCGGCCTCCGGACCGCGTACGTCGTCCGGCCCGTCGGCGACCCGCCGGCGTCCTCGGATCGGTTCGACCTCCACGCCGAGGGCCTCGCCGATCTGGCCGACCAGCTGGGCGGGTAAATCGGCGGGTGTCGACATGCCGATCCGGCTAGGGTGGGCCGATGAGTTCGGTCAGGCAGGTACAGATCACCTTCGACTGCGCGGATCCCGAGCGGGTCGCCCGGTTCTGGTGCGAGGTGCTGGGGTACGTCCTCCCGCCGCCGCCGAAGGGGTTCGACACCTGGGACGACTTCGACCGCACCCTGTCGCCCGAGCGTCAGGGCTCGGCGTTCGCCTGCGTCGATCCCACCGGCGAAGGGCCGCGTTTGTTCTTCCAGCGCGTCCCCGAAGGCAAGGCCGTCAAGAACCGGGTGCACCTCGACGTGCGCGTGGGCACCGGGCTCGTGGGGGACGAGCGGCTCGCCGCCCTCCAGGCCGAGAGTGCGCGGCTGGTCGCGCTCGGCGCGGTCCAGGAGCGGGTGCTGCTGGCCGACGGCTTCAACGAGTCGTGCATCACCATGCAGGACGTCGAGGGCAACGAGTTCTGCCTGGACTGAGCCTCAGCGGACGGCGACCCGCTCGATCACCGTGACGAGGTCGGCGAGGTCGGTGTCGAACTCGGTGTCCCAGTCGACCTGGGGGTCGAGCAGCGGGCCGAGGCGGTGGTGGGCGGGCAGCTCGTCCGGGCCGAGCAACGCGCGGCGTGAGCGCATGTCGCGGTTGCCGTCGGAGAACCGGCCCTGCGTCTCGGAGATCACGAACCCCAGCACGAACGTGGTCAGCAGCCGTTCGAGGCGGGCGACGTGGGCGTCGGGGACCCCCGCGTCCAGCAGCGCCTGGTAGATCCGGTCGACCGCGACGACGGCGTCTTCGGTGACCGACGGCCGGGTGAACAGCAGGGTCACCACGGCGGGGTGTTCTTTGGCGAGGACACGCACACCGCCCGCGAGCAGGCTGAGCCGCTCGAGCGGCGGCGCGCCCGGATCGGGCTCCGGCAGCAGGCCGAGCAGCCGGCCGACGATCGCGTCGAGCAGGTCGTCCTTGCCGCGGAAGTAGCCGTAGAGGGCCATCGGCGTCAGCTCGAGCCGCCCGGCGACGGCGCGCATCGAGACCGCGCCGAGCCCCTTCTCCCGGGCCAGGGTCATCGCCGCGTCGACGATCTCGTCGCGCCGGCCGGTCTTCATCTTGCGCACCGGGTCAGTCTACGGTGTAGATTCCTGGTCTACACCGTAGACTGGAGGTGGGGGATGCTCGAAGTCACCGATCTGGTGAAGCGGTACGGCGCGACCCGCGCGTTGGCCGGGTTCACGCTGCGCGCCGAGCCCGGCGAGGTGGTCGGCCTGGTCGGCCACAACGGGGCGGGCAAGACGACGTTCGCCCGGCTGGTGGCCGGCCTGGCCACGTCCGACGCCGGTCAGGTGCGGATCGGCGGCCGGGCACCGAAAGCCGCCCGGGCCCTGCTCGGCTTCGCACCGCAGGAACCCGCGCTCTACCCCGACGTCACCGTCGCCGAGACGCTCCGGCTCTTCGGCGGACTGGCCGGGCTGCGCCGCCGCGCGCTGGCCGAGGCGATCGACCGGATCGCCGACGCGTTGCTGCTCACGGCGTTTCTGCACCGGCGGGTCGGCGTGCTGTCGGGCGGTCAGCAACGGCGGACCCAGGCGGCGACGGCGATGCTGCACCGGCCCCGCCTGCTGCTGCTCGACGAACCCACCGCGGGCGTCGACCCGCAGACCCGGGCCGCGCTGCTCGCCGCCGTCCGCGCCGCGGCCGCCGACGGCGCGGCGGTCGTCTACACCACCCACTACCTGCCCGAGCTCACCGAACTGGGCGCGACCCTCGCGGTCGCCAAGGGTGGCCGGGTGATCGCCCGCGGCACCGCGGCGGACCTGCTCGGCGGGCTGCCCGGCGAGATCCTGCTCAGCACCGACGACGGCGAGATCCGCGTCGCCGCCACCGATCCCGGGGCGGCGCTGGCGGGCGTGCTGGCGACGACGTCCGCGCACGTCCGCGACGTCGAGCTGCGCCGGCCGACCCTCGACGACCTCTACCGGGCGGTGGCGCATGAGTAGGTTTTCGGTGCTGGTGCACCACAACGCGGTGCTGCGGCTGCGCGATCCCGGTCACCTGATCAGTTACGCGGTGATGCCGATGGTGCTGATGCTGGTGTTCAAGCCGCTCTTCGCCGCGTCGATCGTCGACGGCGCCACCCAGGCCGTGCTCGGCCTGCTGGTGATGTTCACCGTCCTCGCACTGTCCATTGTGGGCACCGCGCTGCTGTCGGAGCGGACGTGGCACACGTGGGACCGGCTGCGTGCCACCCCGGCGACCGCCGTGGAACTGCTGGCGGGCAAGGCGGTGCCCGTGTTCACCGTCCTGGTGGCGCAGCAGGCCCTGCTGCTGGTGTTCGGGCACTACGTCGTGGGCATGCCCGCGCCCGCGTCGCCGGTCCTGCTCGGGTTCGCGGTGCTCGTCTGGAGCCTGACGCTGCTGGCCATCGGCACCGCGGTGGCGACGCTCGTGCGCAGCCACGGCGAGCTGTCGGCGGTCTGCGACGTCGGCTCGCTGGTCGTCTCCTCGCTCGGCGGCGCGTTGATCCCGGCCGTGATGCTGCCGGGCTGGGCGCACACGATCGCGCCGATCTCGCCCGGCTACTGGGCGATGACGATGCTGCGTGGCGCCGTCGAAGGGCAGTCCGGCGACGTCTTCCGCGCGGCCGCGGTCCTCGGCGGGCTCGCCGTCGTCGCCGGGGGCGTCGCCGTGGTGCGGCTGGAGCGCGGCCTGAGCCGGCTGCGGGGGTGACTCAGCCGGCGCGCGGGGCGACGGCCGCCAACGTCGTGTACGGCAAGGTGAACCGGCCGCCGATCTTGTCGACGGCCGCGCCGACGTCGGCCAGGACCTCGGCGACCTGGTCGGCCGGGAGCCGCGTCAGCACGCCGGTGGTGGGCAGCAGGTCGAGCCATTCGTCGCGCGTGTACGGGTGTTCCCAGTCGAACCGCCACTGTTCCGGCTCGCCGAGTCCCGGCACCTGGCGCATGCCGTCGGCGGCCGCGGCGAACATCGTCTCGTAGATGTCCAATGCGGAGCGGTCGTGGCCCGCGACGCTCATGGGGGAGTCGGGCGCGACGCGCTTCAGCGCGGCCGCGTAGACCTCCGCGACGCCGGGCGGCATGTCGTAGACGTGCCCGAACACGGCCAGCAGGCCGCCCGGCCGCAGCACTTCGGCGGCCTTCGCCGGGCCGGCGACCGGGTCCACCCAGTGCCACGCCTGGGCGGCGACGACCGCGTCGAACGTCCGGCCGGCGGGGTCCCAGGCTTCGAAGGTCGAGACCTCGACGTCGACGCCGGTCTCGCGGGCGAACCCGGCCATCCGCGCGTCGGGGTCGACGCCGAGCACGCGGCCGCCGGCCGCCAGGAACTGCCGGGCCTCGATGCCGGTTCCGCAGCCGACGTCGAGGATGTCGCGGCCGGGACCGGCGGCGAGGATCCGCTCGATCAGCGCGGCGGGGTAGGGCGGCCGGGCGCGGTCGTAGCGTCCGGGATCGACCCCGAACGACTCCGCGATCCGCCGGGCCCGATGGGGCGCGGTTCCGGCAGAATAGGGCTGTTCCGAAGGGGAAGTGGGCATGCGCCCACCATAGTGGGCACTTGCCCACACGGGCAAGGGAGGAAGGCCGGGTGCCGACCGGGGTGCACATCCGCGACGCGCGGCGGCAGCTGTTCGACGCCGCCGAGCGCGTCCTGCTCCGGGATGGGCCGAGCGCGCTGACCAGCCGTTCGGTGACGACGGAGGCCGATGTTGCGAAGGGTGTGCTGCACCGGCACTTCGCCGACTTCGACGAGTTCCTGGCCGAACTCGTCCACGAACGCATCGCCCGGGTCGACGACCAGGCCGGGTCACTGCGCGCCGCGGCCGGCACGGGCACGGTCGCGGGCAACCTCGCCGCGGCGTTGACGGAACTGCTCGACCCGATCGCGCTGGCGATGGTCAGCCTGGTCTTCTTCCGCGACGAGGTCCGCACTCGCCTGCGCCGCTCCGGCCTGCCCCACGGGGTGCCGGTGCTCGCCGAGGCCCGCGGGATGTTCGCGGCCTACCTCACGGAGGAACGCGCGCTGGGCCGCATCGCCGCGGACGCCGACGTCGACAACGTCGCGTTGTCGCTGATCGGGGCCGGGCACCTGCTGTTCGCCGGCCGCCGCGGTGGGCCGCCGCCGGCCGGGGAGGTCGACCAGCTGGTGGCGACGGTCATCGCGGACGTCGTGCAGCGGCGCCTGCTGTAGGCAGCGGACTGCTCATCCGCAGGAACTGCTGCCGCAGCGGCCCGGTGACGTGCGGCTCGATCGCCCGGACGAACTCCTGCGTGTACGGCTGGGCCAGGTGCTTGTCCAGGTCGGCCTTCGACCGGAACATCTCGTAGATCACGAAGGTGTCCCGGTCGGCCCGATCCCGGTGGACGTGGAACTCGAGCGCGCCCTCCTCCGCCCGCAGCGGCTCGACCAGCCCGAGGATCAGCTCCTCGACCCGGTCCGCGCACCCCGGCTTGGCCGTGGCGAAGCCGAGATGGGTGTAGGGCCCGGTCTCATCGGCGTCCGGCTCGGGCAGCACGGTCATCGGCCCTCTCCGTTCACGGGGAACCACTTGCCCAGCCACGAAGTCACCGACGCCGGATCGGTACCGGCGGCGGCGAGGTAGCCGTCGGGCCGGATCACCAGGACGCCGGGTTTCGCCGCGAGTTCCGCCGCGATCCGGGCGTCGCCGCCGACCAAGCCGGGCTGCGCTGCCGCGATCCGGCCTTTGTGGATGGTGAAAACCCGTTGCTAGGGAAGGAGAATCTCGACGTTCGGTCCGGTCGTGAGCACGGTGAGCTTGGTCAGGTCGAGCAAGTCGTAGAGCCGCCGGACGCCGCCCTCGGCCACGACGTCGACGTCGGGCACCCGGTCGCCGGCGCGCAGCGGGCCCAGCCGGCCGGCCCCGGCGGCGATCGGGCTCTTGCGGTAGCTCGCTGTGGTTTCCCCGAGGATCGCGGTCGCCTTGTCCTGCACGAAATCCCGGCTCAGCGCGATCGGGGCCATCGTCGTGACCATCCGGTGCACCAGGGGATTGGTGGAGTTCCACACCTTCGTGGCCGTCTCGGTCGCGCGGACCAGCTTGGCGATCACCGGGACGCGGTCGGTCTGGTAGGTGTCGAGCAGCGCCGGCGCGGCCAGGCCCCGGTGCACCAGGGCCAGCTTCCACGACAGGTTGATCATGTCTTGGATCCCGGTGTTCATCCCCTGCCCGCCCGCGGGGCTGTGCACGTGCGCGGCGTCGCCGCCGAGGAACACCCGGCCGGCGCGCAACGCGGGCACGTGCCGGCTGTTGATCCGGAAGCGGGAGAGCCAGTTCGGGTCGCGCAGCCGCGCCGGCAGCGGTGCCACGTGGTCCCAGATGTCCTGCAGTGCGGCCAGTTCCGGCACGTCGTCGTCGCCGCCCGGTCCGGGATCCGTCGCGATGAACCGGAACCGGTGCCCGGCCATCGGGAAGACCGCGACGAAACCGTCCCGGGCGAGGAAGATCGAGAGCTGGTCCTCCGGGACGTCGCCGTCGAGGTACAGGTCGGCCAGCAGGTACCGCTGCGCCATCGCACGGCCCTTGAACGGCAGGTCGAGGGCGTGCCGGACGCCGCTGTGCGCGCCGTCCGCGCCGATCAGGTACGCGGCGTGCACCGTCTCGTGGCCGCCGTCGCCGTCCTTCAGCACCGCGCGGACGCCGTGCGCGTCGTGCTCGAAGGAGAGCAGCTCGACGCCGCGTTCGATCTCCACGCCGTGCGCGCGCGCCTGCTCGGCCAGCAGCTCTTCGGTCTCGGCCTGGGGAAGCAGCAGGATGTGGTTGTACCGCCCGGGAACCCGGTCCAGCTCGACGGTCGCCAGCTTCCGGCCGCGCCCGTAGATCGCGGTCCCCGAAGCCCGCTGCCCCCGGCGGACCATCTCGTCACCGACGCCGCGGGGCCGCAGCAGTTCGAGGGTCCGGGCCTGGATGGCCAGCGCTTTCGACGTCGTCGACGGCGCGGGCGCCCGGTCGACGATCCGGACGCGCACGCCGAGGCGCGCCAGCTCCATCGCGGCGGTCGGCCCGGTCGGTCCGGCGCCGACGACGAGCACGGGACGTTCCTGGTCCATGTCACCACTGCCTCTCAAGTCACCGAGCGTTGACTTATCGAGGGTAAGCCGGTCCGGGCGAGCAAGTCAACGGTGGGTGACTTATCCTCGTCCCATGGCACCCTCGCGAAGCCGCAACGCCCAGGCCACCCGGGCCGAGATCCTGTCGGCCGCGCGGGAACGGTTCGCGGCGGACGGCTACGAGCGCACGACGCTGCGGACGGTCGCGGCCGACGTCGGCGTCGACCCGGCCATGGTGATCCGCTACTTCGGCAGCAAGCAGGGCCTGTTCACCGCCGCCGCCGACTTCACGCTCGACCTGCCGGATCTCGCCGGCGTCGCGCCGGAGGACCTGGGCGCCGAGATCCTGCCGCGGTTCCTGGTCGCCTGGGACCACGACAGCACGTTCCTCGCGCTGCTGCGCGCGGCGATGACCAGCCCCGAGGCCGCTGGCAAGCTGCGCGAGCTGTTCAGCGCGCAGGTCGCGCCGGCGTTCGCCAAGGCCGCCCCGGACCACGCGAGCGAGCGGGCCGCGCTGCTGGGCTCGTTCCTGCTGGGGATCGCCACCACGCGCTACGTCCTGGAGACGCCGGGGACGGCCATGTCACCCGCCCGGCTCACCGCCTGGGCCGCCCCGGTGATCCGCCGGATCCTCACCGGCCCGGCCCCGGAGTGACGATCGTGGTCAGCCTGCCGCCGCGCGGCCGCCGTCGATGGTGACGATGGTGCCGCTGATGTAGCCGGCGCGGTCGGATGCCAGGAACGTCACCAGGTCCGCGACCTCGCGCGGTTCGGCGACCCGGCCCGAGGGCAGTGCCGCGAAGCTCGCGTCGACGTCCGCGTTGGCCGCGCGCATCGCCGTGATCCGCTCGGTGGCGACCGGGCCCGGGTTCACGCCGACCACGCGGACGCCGTCGCGCGGGCCGACGCCGCCCAGCGCCCGCGTGAAGGCCATCAACGCGGCGTTGCCCGCGCCGCCCGCGATGTAGCCGGCCGTCGGACGCTCCCCGCCGGTGCCGATCACGTTGACGATCACGCCGTGACCGGCTTCGCGCAGCCGCGCGTAGACGAGCCGGGTGAGGTCGACGTAGCCGAAGACCTTGAGGTCCCAGGCGTGCCGCCACTGCTCGGGGCCGACCTGGTCGAGCGAGCCGGCGGGGATGTCGCCCGCGTTGTTCACCAGGATGCCGGCGTCGGTCGTGGCCGCGGCGAGCCGCTCGAGGTCGGCGGCCACGCGCAGGTCCACGACGTGCACCGTGACCTCGACGCCGTACGCCTCGCGCAGCTCGTGCGCGCGGGCCTCCAGCGCGTCCGCGCTCCGGGCCGCCAGGTGCAGGTGGCAGCCCTCGCCGGCCAGCACCTCGGCGATCGCCGCCCCGATGCCCTTCGACGCGCCGGTCACCAGCGCGCGCCTGCCGCGAAGATCCAGGTCCATGTGCCGTCCTCAGTCGTGGGGAACCACCCGGTGTCGAACGTACGGGAAGTGCCACGCAGTCTCCCGGTTCCGCCGCCGCGGCTGGGGCGCGCGTGAGAGGCTTGACCTCGGCCGTAGCCGCCGGAGCGAGGTGGCGCACCGTTGGGGGGCGGTCAGCCGAGACCGAGGACACCATGACGTACCCGCAGCACCCCGGCCCGCCGCAGGGGCCGTACCCCGGACAGCAGCCGTACCCGGGGCAGCAGCCCTACCCGGCCCCTTCGGGCGGGTTCCCCGCGCAGCAGTACCCCGGTCAGCCGGGCTACCCGCCGCCGTACCCGCAGTCGCCCTACGGGATGCCGCCCCCGAAGCCGAACGGCGCCACGGCGATCATCGCGGGCGTGCTCGCGGTGCTCGGCGGGCTGCTGTACCTCGTCGGTGTGATCGGCAGCGTCATCGGGCTGGCGAGCATCGGGTTCGGGTACTGGTTGATCATCGTCTACCTGCTGCTGGACGTGGTGCTCGCGGGGACGCTGCTCGGCGGCGGCATCCTCCTGTTCGCGCGCAAGCCGATCGGCCGGCTGCTCACGATCGTCGGCAGCGGGCTCGCCATCCTGGTGACCGTCGTGTCGGTCGTGCTGGACGCGGTCGGTCTCATGCACTTCGGCGCCGGCATCGGCGGCATGTACCTCGGCGGCCCGATCGCCGGCCTGCTGATGGTCCTGATCCCGGCGGCCGCGACGCTGACCCTCGCGATCGTCAAGCCGACGGCGGTCTGGTGCGGCCGCCCCACGCCGGGCGCCGCGGGGTACCCGCCGCGCTGACCCGGCCGGCCGCGGGTGATCGGTGTGCGAGGGGCCGGGCAAAGCGCCCCTGCGCCGGTCCGGCATTGTTGCGCCCGGGAGTGCACGCCGCCGATCGGGGAGTCGTAGCTTGAGCACCGCACCAGAGTTCGTGGTTCCGGCCGTCGTCGAAAGTCCCGTGACGGCGAAACCGCCGTCCGGGCGGACCGTGCGGTGGCTCCTGGAGCACCGGGTCGCGCCGGCGGGCCCGGAGGCGGCCGAGGACCACGCGAGCCCGCAGGCGTGGTGGAAGGTCATGTGCCTCACCGGCGTCGACTACTTCTCCACCCTGTCCTACCTGCCGGGCATCGCCGCGCTCGCCGCCGGCGCGCTGTCGCCGCTCGCGACGTTGCTGATCGTCGCGCTGACCCTGCTGGGGATGCTGCCGATGTACCGGCGCGTCGCCCGGGAAAGCCCGCGCGGGCAGGGGTCGGTGGCGATGCTGGAGGACCTGCTGCCGTTCTGGCGCGGCAAGGTCTTCGTGCTGGTGCTGCTGGGGTTCGTGGCGACGTCGTGGATCATCACGATCACCCTGTCCTCGGCGGACGCGTCGGTCCACCTCCTCGAAAACCCGTACCTGCCCGGGTTCCTGCACGGCCACGCCGTGCTGATCACGGTCGTCCTGCTGCTGATCCTCGGCGGCGTCTTCCTGCTGGGCTTCAGCGAGGCGGTCGGCGTGGCCATCCCGCTCGTGGCCGTCTTCCTGCTGCTCAACGCCGTCGTCGTGGTCGTCGCCGGCGTCGACCTGTTCTCGGACGCGGCCGCGTTGTCGCGGTGGTCGGACGCGCTCACCTCGGGCGGCGGCGGGTTCGGCGGCATCGTGGGGCCGGCCGTCGTCGCGTTCCCGCTGCTCGTGCTCGGGATGTCCGGCTTCGAGACCGGGGTCAGCATGATGCCGCTGGTCGCGGCCGAGGGCAAGACCGACGAGCAGCGGCTCGAGTCGCGCATCCGCAACACCCGCAAGCTGCTCACGGTCGCGGCGCTGATCATGTCGGTCTACCTGATCGCCACGAGCTTCATCACCACCGTCCTGATCCCCGCGGACAAGTTCAAGGAAGGCGGGGAAGCCAACGGCCGCGCCATGGCCTACCTCGCCCACCAGGAGCTCGGCGAGGCCTTCGGCACCGTCTACGACGTCTCCAGCGTGCTGATCCTGTGGTTCGCCGGGGCGTCGGCGATGGCCGGCCTGATCAACATCGTGCCGCGGTACCTGCCCTCCTACGGCATGGCGCCGGAGTGGGGCCGCGCGGTCCGGCCCGTCGTGCTCGTCTACACCGTGATCAGTGTCCTGATCACCGTCGCGTTCGGCGCCGACGTCAACGCCCAGGCCGGCGCCTACGCCACCGGGATCCTCGCCATGATGGTCTCCGGCGCGGTCGCGGTGACGATCTCCTCGATCCGCCGCAAGCAGCACGCCGGCACCATCGGGTTCGCCGTGCTGACGCTCGTGTTGCTGTACGCGCTGGTCGAGAACGTCATCGAGAAGCCGGACGGCCTGGCCATCTCGGCGCTGTTCATCCTCGGCATCATCGTGGTGTCCCTGGTTTCGCGGGTGTCCCGCACGACCGAGCTGCGGGCCGAGCGCATCGAGTTCGACGAGCCGGCCCGCCGGTTCGTGACCGAGTCGCTGGCCGACGACGGCGCGCTGCACATCATCGCCAACCACCGGCAGGGCGGTGACCTCGCCGAGTACTCCGCGAAGGAAGCCGAGCAGCGCAGCATGAACCCGTTGCCCGGCACGGCGGCCGCGCTCTTCCTCGAGATCGACGTCGTCGACCCGTCGGAGTTCAGCAACGTGCTGCAGGTGCGGGGCGTCGAGGTCGACGGCTACCGGGTCCTGCGCGCGGACAGCCCGGCGGCGCCCAACGCGATCGCCGCGGTGCTGCTGGCGCTGCGGGACGCGACGGGCGTGCGGCCGCAGTGCCACTTCGAGTGGTCGGAGGGAAATCCGCTCGGGCACCTGTTCCGCTACCTGATCCTCGGCCGCGGCGACACCGCCCCGGTCGTCCGCGAGATCCTGCGGACCAGCGAGGCCGATCCCGCCCGCCGGCCCGGCATCCACGTCGGCGGCTGAGTTCGCGGCTGCCGTCTACTTGCGACGGACCGGTCACTCGTCGTCGGCGGACGCCTCCGGCGGCCGGGTGCCGAGGAGCTGGTGGGCCCGCAGCGCCATCTGCAGCTCCAGCCGGTGCAGCGGGTCCGCGAGCCGGTCGCCGAACAGGCCCGTCAGCTGGCCGACGCGGTAGCGCACGGTCTGCGGGTGGATGCCGAGCGCCTGGGCGATGTCCGGGGTGTTCCCGTTGTGCTCCAGCCAGCTCAGCAACGTCTCGGCCAGCCGGAGCTGCTGCTTGACCGTGAGTCCCGCGAACGGGGCGAGCACCTTATCCGACAGCCGGTCGAGCAGGAAGCGGTCCAGCAGCAGCCAGAGCGTCGAGAGGTGGTCCCCGCAGTGGGTCACGGCCCGGTCTTCGACGAGCCCCTCCCGGACGAGGTCGAGGGTCTTGCGGGCCCAGTGCCGCGACGTCGCCGCGTCGGGCGGCCGGACGCGGGGGCCGACCGCGGCCCGCCAGCCGGGCAGCCGGGCTTCGAGGGCGCGCAGGTCGCGGTCCGGGTTCGGGGTCAGCAGGCAGGGTTCGCTGCCTTCGAGGTCGAGCAGCACGTCGTCCGGCACCTGAGGCGCGGAGGGCAGTTGCTGCTCGTCCCGCGGTTCGAGCGCGATGACGGTGATCCACTCCGGGATCTCCCACTTCGCGGCTTTGGCCATCGTCGCCACCGTGGCCGGTGCCGAGGCCGGGGTGGCCAGGAGCAGGTCGAGCAGCCGTCTCCGGCGGCGCTCCAGCGTCCCGGTCGCCCGCGCCTGGGCCAGGGTGTACCCCTCGACCGAGTAGGACGAAATCTCGTCCACGTAAGCGAAGATGGCCTCGGCGCCGACGCAGAGGATCGCCGCGGGGAGGCGGTGGACCTGGCCGAACCGGGAGATGTAGCGCCAGGCGGCCCGGCCGCCCGCGCGGTAGGCGGCCTGCAGCGAGTTCAGGCTGCCGCCGTCGTGGTGGACGCGCTTGCCGACCTCGATGAACAGCTTCGCCCAGTCGTCCTGGGTGGCCCCTTGGTCTTCGATGCTGTCGATGCAGCTGACGACAGCCTGCTCGATCGCCTGGACGATCACCTTGCCGAACTCCCCTTCGAGGGGCTTCGCGTACTCCGGCACGGACCGCTGGATCTCTTCGAGGATCCGCCGCGCGACGGGATCGGCGTGCGGCCGGAACCGCCGCGCGATCTCGGTCGGCAGCGAGCACCAGAGCCGGCGGGCCTGGCCCGCGCTCCGAGGTAACGGAACCAGGTGTGTCACGTCGTTCGAGACCACCCGGTCTCCGGTCGTCCGCGTCACTGCCACCCCTTGCCGCACGACGGCTGCGACTTCCCCGGTGAAGTCCGCGATCTGCCGCGTGCTCTCACGTCGCGCCTGACGCTCCGACATCAACCGCGCACGCCATGTACTCATACGAGGTCCGATTTGGCAACCGTTGATCTTGCGTGCGGGTGACGTTCTGTCGCATCGCGAACAACCGGCCCGAAGAACTTGTCAACGTCCGACAACGCCGCGGGGCGGCGAACACTCACGTCCGGACGGGGTTCGCCGGGCCGATTTGTGAAGCCGGACGGTATCTTCGCCCGCGCCGCGGTTGTTAGCGTGATCAGCTGTTTCCGCTGCTCACGACCGGGGAGGACAGGATGACGGCGCTCGTGGCGTGGTGTTTCCGGCGGGCGCCGTGGGTGCTCGCCTGCTGGCTGCTCGCGCTCGGCGGGCTCCTCTTCGCCGCGCAGCACACCGGCGTCGCCTACCGCGACACCGTCGCCCTGCCCGCGGCGGACAGCTCCGTGGCGGCGGACCTCCTGCGCGGCGCGGGCGGGGACCGGGAACGCGTGGTCGTGCGAACCGCCGACGGCGCCCGGGTCGACGCGCTCGCGGGCCGGCTGCGGAGCCTGCCGCACGTCGTCTCGGTCGATCCCGGGCCGGTGTCGGCCGGCCACCGCGTCGCCGTGCTGGACGTCCGGTTCGACGCCGACGCCGAGACCTTGGGGCAGGCGGTGGCCGACGACTTCGCCGACGTCGTGCGCGGCGCCGGTGTGACCGCCGGGGCGTCCGGTCAGCTGGCCTCGATGACCGCCGCGGCGCCCGACCTCGGCAACGCCGGGATCGGGCTGGTCGCGGCCGCACTGGTGCTGCTGCTGGCTTTCGGCTCGCTGACGTGCGTGCTGCTCCCGGTCCTGACGGCGTCGGCGTCGGTCGGCTGCGCGCTCGCGGTCGTCGCGCTGCTGTCGCACGTCATGACCGTGCCGAAGATCAGCACCGAGATCGCCGCGCTGCTCGGGCTCGGCGTCGGCGTGGACTACGCGCTGTTCGCGCTCACCCGCTACCGCCAGGGGATCCAGGACGGCCTGGCCGCCGAACAGGCCCTCGCGGCCGCCGCGGCGACGTCGTGCCGGAGCGTGGTCTTCGCCGGGGTGACGGTGTGCGTGTCGCTGTTCGGCATGTTCACCGTCGGGATGGCGTTCCTCGACGGGATCGCCGTCGCCGCAACGGTTTCCGTGCTCCTGACGATGGCCGCCGCGGTGACGTTGTTCCCCGCGTTGCTGCGGCTGCTCGGCCGCCGGATGCGCGTCCGCCCGGCCGGCGCGGGCGGGCTGTGGCCGCGGGCGGCGCGCTCGGTGACGTCGCGTCCGGCGCCGTACGCGGTGGCCGCGGTGCTGGTCATCGCCGTGCTCTCGCTCCCGATGACGGGCCTGCGGCTCGGCGTCCCGGGCGCGGAACTGGACCCACCGGGCAGCGTCACGAAGGTCGCCGCGGAACTCCTGGAAGACGGCTTCGGGCCGGGCGCCAACGGACCCGTGCTGGTCGTCCGCCACGTCACCACGGACGCCGATCGAGCGGCCGTCACGGCCTTGCGCGTCACCCTGCTGACCCGCGCCGACGTCGGCCCGCCCGACTACCTGCCCGGACCGGTCGCGGTCCTGACGGTGGTGCCGCGGACCGCGCCCGACGACCCGGCCACCACCGACCTGCTCGCGTGGATCCGCACGGTCGGCGGCCCGGACGTCCACCTCGGCGGCGTCGTCGCCACCCAGGCCGACTTCTCCGCCGCGATCACCGGGCGGCTGCCGCTGTTCCTGCTCAGCGTCGTGGGCATCTCGGTGCTGGTGCTCGCCTGGGTGTTCCGCAGCGTGCTCATCCCGCTGACCGCCGCGGTGATGAACCTGCTCACCGCCGCGGCGACCACCGGCGTGGTCGTGTGGGTGTTCGGTGCGCCCGTCGAGCCGTACCTGCCGGTGTTCCTCTTCGCGGGGCTGTTCGGGCTGTCGATGGACTACGAGGTCTTCCTCATCGCGTGGATCCAGGAGGAGTGGCGCCGCGGCGCGGACACGCGGACCGCGATCGTCGAAGGGCTCGTCTCGACCGGGCGGACCATCACCGCCGCCGCGGTGATCATGGCGCTGGTGTTCGTCTCGTTCGCCTTCGTGGACGCGCGGGTGGTGCGCGAAGCGGGCGTCGGGCTGACGGCCGCCGTGCTGCTGGACGCCGTGCTGATCCGCTGCCTGCTGGTCCCCGCGGTGATGGTCCGGCTCGGTGCCGCGAACTGGTGGTTCCCGCGCCGGTTGCGTCCGCGTGAGCACCGTTCCGCAGCAATTCCGGTGCCGGATGACAACCGCGAAGTCTTGACACCCACCGACCGTTGATTCCATTCCGGCGCGTTGTTAGTTTCCGAAACAACCCGGTGAAAGGAGACCGCCGAAATGATTCGCGCCGGTGCGGCCGCCATGGTCATCGCCGTGACCGCCGCCGTTTTTCCGGGCGTCGCGACGCCCGAGGGATTCGCCACCAGTTTCGCCGACGTGCCCGCGACCGGGGGCATCACCCTCGGCGCCATGGTGATGCAGCCGTCGTCGCCCGGGCCGCACCCGCTCGCCGTGCTCATCGGCGCCTGGGGCGGCGGCCGCACTCAGAACATCATCCCCGCGCGCGACCTGGCCAACCGCGGCTACGTGGTGATCTCCTACGGCGCCCGCGGCTTCGGCGAGTCCGGGGGAGCGGTCGAGGTCGCCGGGCCCGACGACATCACCGACGTCTCCACGGTCATCGACTGGACGCTCGCCCACACGGCCGCCGACCCGGCCCGGATCGGCGTCGGCGGGGTGTCCTACGGCGCCGGGATCGGCCTGATCGCGGCCGGGTTCGACGCGCGGATCAAGGCCGTCGCCTCGCTGAGCGGCTGGGCGGACCTGGTCGCGTCGCTGACCCAGAACGACACCCGCCACGGCCTCGCCGGGCTGGTGCTCTACCTGTCGGGCAAGGCCAACGGCACGCTCAGCCCCGAGACCGACACGATGCTGACCAAGTTCCTGGAGCCGGCGATCTCCGACGCCGACTCGCAGGCCGTGATCGACTGGTCCCGGCCGCGCTCGCCGTCGTCCTACGTGGACCGGATCAACGCGAACCACCCGGCCGTGCTGGCCATCCAGACCTGGAGCGAGACGGTCTTCCAGCCCGGGCAGATGGCCGACCTGTACCAGCGGCTCACCGGGCCGAAGCGGGCCGAGTTCGTGCCGGGCGACCACGCTGCCTCCGAGTCCGGCGGCCTGCTCGGCCTGCCCAGCGACACCTGGACGTCGGTCTACCGCTGGTTCGACGCGCACGTCGCCGGCACCGACACGTCGATCGAGACCGAACCGCCGGTCGTCACCCGCGCTCGCCCCGGGACGCAACGTCCGGAGTACCACGCGGACTGGCCGTCCTTCGTCGCCTCGCCGTCGCGGTCCTACCTCGGCCGCGACACGCTGCAGGCCACGCCCGCCGCCTGGAGCGGCAGCATCGCCGCGAACCGCGACACCGTCGCCAACGGCGGGATTCCCTTGGCCACCTACAGCCTCGAAGCGCTGAGCGGGAACCCGCCGACGGCGTTCCTCTGGCAGGTCGACCGGGGCAGCGGCGCGGTCTGGAGCCAGCCGCCGGTCAAGGCCGTCACCCAGCTCCGCGGCTCGCTGCGCGCGCACCTCACGGTGGTGCCGCCGGCCACCGTCGGGTCGGTCGTCGCCTACGTCTACGACGTCGACCCGCTCGGCACCGGCAGCCTTGTCGACTACCTGCCCTACAGCTGGAAACACGCGACGCCGGGGCGGCCACAGCCGGTCGACCTGGACTTCTCGCCGACGGCCTACACCCTCGCCGCCGGCCACCACCTCGCCCTGGTCGTCGACTCCAAGGACCCGCTGTTTCTCGACTGGAACACCGGCGATGGCCGACTGGGCTTCGTCTCGACAGCGGCCGACCCGTCGTGGCTGGAGGTACCCGTGCGAAAGACTGGAGTGACGCCGTGACCGGAACCATGCCCGGCACCCGTGAGGAGTTCACGGCCCTGCGCGCGGGCGGGCTCAACTGGGACGTCCTGCCGTTGCGGCTGTTCGCCAAGGGCAACGCGAAGTTCTGGAACCCCGCCGACCTGGACTTCACCCAGGACGCCGTCGACTGGGCGGCGCTGTCGGACGAGCAGCGCTTCGCCGCGACCATGCTGTGCGCGCAGTTCGCCGGCGGCGAGGAGGCCGTCACCCACGACATCCAGCCGTTCCTCGCCGCGATGGGTGCCGAAGGCCGCTTCGCCGACGAGATGTACCTGACGCAGTTCTGCTTCGAGGAAGCCAAGCACACGCAGGTGTTCCGGCTCTGGCTCGACGCCGTGGGCGTCACCGGCAACCTGCACGAGCACGTCGAGGACAACCCGGGCTACCGCGCGATCTTCTACGACGCGCTGCCCACCGCGCTCGGCCGGCTGCGCGAGGATCCCAGTCCCGCCAACCAGATCCGCGCGTCCGTCGTCTACAACCACGTCGTCGAAGGCGTGCTCGCGCTGACCGGGTACTTCGTCTGGAACCGGGCCTGCCGCACGCACGGGATCCTGCCCGGCATGCAGGAGCTGATCCGCCGCATCGGCGACGACGAACGCCGGCACATGGCGTGGGGCACCTTCACCTGCCGCCGCCACGTCGCGGCCGACGACCGCAACTGGCAGATCGTGCAGGACGAGATGCAGGCCCTGCTGCCGCACGCCATCGCGCAGATCGAGTGGACCACCGCGCGGCTCGACGGCGACCCGTTCGACCTGCGGCTGGACGGCGTCATGGAGTACGCCGCCGACCACGCGATGCGCCGCCTGCGCGCGATCGAAGCCGCGCGCGGGACGCCGGTCGCGTCCATCGACCTCGACTACAGCCCGGAACAGCTCGAGGAGGACTTCCTCGACGAGGACACGGCAGGCGAATCCGCCTAGCACTGCGCCCGGCAACCCCGCCGGGTTCCAGCGGGTGCCCCTGCCGCAGCTGGTCGTGAGTGGCAATTCGGGTTCTAACCCTCATTACCACTCACGACCAGCCGCGGCAGACCCGCCGACGTTCCCCGACAGATCTGGAGGTGGTCGTCGTGAGCGGCCGGAAGGCGCCGACGCTGGTCGTGGTCGCGCTCGGCGCGTTCGTCACCACCCTGGACAACAACATCGTCGCGGCCGGGGTGCCGTCCATCGCGCGCGACCTGGCGCTGGACCTCTCGTCCCTGCAGTGGGTCAGCATCGGGTACATGCTCCCGTTCGCGAGCCTGCTGCTGGTCGCGGGCACGCTCGTCGACCGCTGGGGCCAGCGGCTAACGTTGTCCGCCGGGCTGCTCGCGTTCGGGCTCGGCGCGGCGATCGGCGGCCTGGCCGGGTCCGCGTGGGTGCTCGTCGGCGCGCGGGTGCTGCAGGGCCTGGCGGCCGCGTTCCTGGTGCCCGGCCTGCTGAGCCTGCTCCGGACCAACCTGGACGCGCGCGGGCGGGCCGTCGGCGCCACGATCTGGACGGCGAGCCTGGCGATCGCGCTGGCGCTCGGCCCGACGCTCGGCGGGTTGCTCAGCGAATACCTCGGCTGGGGCTGGATCTTCTTCGTCAACCTGCCGTTCGTCGCGGTGATGCTGGCCCTGCTGCCGGTGACGGCCGGCGCCCGCCGCGGCCCGGGCGGCGGCCGCCCGGCGATCGGATCGATGACGCTGGTGACGGCCGGGCTCGTCCTGCTCACCGTGGCCCTGGTCGAGTTCGGCGACGACACGCGCACCGGCGACGTGATCCCGTCGGTGCTCGCCGCGGGCGGGCTCGGGTTCCTCGGCTGGTTCGCCGTCCGCGAGCGGCGCGCCCGCGAACGCCTGGTCTCGCCGGACCTGACCGGGCAGCGCGTGTTCGTCGGCGCGCTCGCCGTGCAGCTGCTGTGGGGCCTGGGCGTCTCGGGCGTCTTCTTCTTCACGCCGTTGCTGCACCAGGAATCCCTCGGGCTCAGCCCGGTCCAGGCGGGGCTTCCGCTGATCCTGGTGGCGGTGGCGATCATGGCCGCCACACCGGCCGTGCCGTGGGCCGTGACGCGGTTCGGGCCGCACCGGACGGTCGCTGCCGGGCTCGTCGTCGTCGCCCTCGGGCTGCTCGCCGTCGCGCTGGTCAACCACATCCCCGAAGTGCTGCCCCGCGCGCCCGGCCTGCTGCTGATCGGCGCCGGCTCGGCCCTGACCACGCCGTTGACCTCGCACGCGCTGGAAGTCGTGGCCGAACGACACGCCGGTACCGCGTCGGGCCTGCTCACGGCGTCCCGGGAGCTGTCCAGCGCCCTCGGGGTCGCGCTCGTCGGCGCCGTGCTGACGGCCGTGCGCGCCGCCCGGCTCGACGCGGGCGTCGCGGCCGGGCCGGCGCTGGCCGGCGGCTACACGGCCGGGCTGCTGGTCGCGGCCGGTCTCGAACTCGCCGGGGCGGTCGTGGCCCTGACGGTATTCCGGGCGCGGAAAATCCTTCCCCCGGTGACAATCGCGCCCGTGGGTTCTCCGCTTCCCGATGAGTACGGCGTTTCCCGTGATTGACACTCGCAGTTCGGCCGAAATACAGTTTCTTCGAAGGTGAGGATCGGCGCTTTTCGGCGCATCCCCTTAATTACTCCGACGCTATTGGCGAGGGGCTATGGAAACCATTTCTCAGCCGGCCTTCGCGCTGCCCGGCCACGACACATTCGACCGCGATTCCTTCGCCACCCTGCTCGGCCGGTGGGCCCGGGTCCTGGGCGACGAGGTCGCCGTGACCTTCCTGGACCACCGCACGAGCGTCGACGGCCGCGCGGTGAGCCTCACCTGGCGCGAGCTCGACGACCGGGTCAGCGCCGTCGCCGCGCACCTGCGCACCCTCGCCGCACCGGGGGAGCGGGCCGCGGTCCTGGCCGCGCAGTCCGCCGACTACGTCGTCGCCTTCCTCGGCGCCATCCGGGCCGGGCTGGTCGCCGTCCCGCTGTTCGCGCCGAACCTGCCCGGCCACGCGGGCCGTCTCGCCGCGACGCTCACCGACTGCGCGCCGCAGGTCGTGCTCACCACCGCCGACCTGACCGGCGAGGTCACCGGCTTCCTCGGGACCCTCGACGTCGACGCGGCCGTCGTGGCCGTGGACACCCTGCCGCCGGTCACCGGCGAGCACGAGTGGCACCGCCCGGCCCCGGACGAACTCGCGTACCTGCAGTACACGTCCGGGTCGACGCGCTCGCCGGCCGGGGTCATGCTGACCCACCACAACGTCCTCACCAACGCCCGGCAGTGCTGCACCGCCTACGGCGCCGAGTCCGGCACGACGTCGACGATCAGCTGGCTGCCGCTCTTCCACGACATGGGCCTGATCCTCGGCATCGGCGCGCCGATGTTCGGCGGCCTGACCGCGGTGCTGATGGACCCGCTCGCCTTCCTCGAGCGGCCCGGCCGCTGGCTGCGGGCCCTCTCGGCCAGCCCCGGCGCGATCAGCGCGGCCCCCAACTTCGCCTACGCCTACAGCGCTTCCCGCGTGACCGACGACGAGAAGAGCTACCTCGAGCTGAGCCGGGTCGTCTCGCTGATCAACGGCAGCGAGCCCGTCCTGCCCGCCACCATCGCGAAGTTCCAGGCCGCGTTCGGCGAGTGCGGGCTGCGGCCGGAGGTCCAGCGGGCGTCCTACGGGCTGGCCGAGGCGACGGTGCTCGTCTCGGTGACCGACGCGGGCGCGCCGTCGCGCCAGGTCACGTTCGACCGCGACCGGCTGGCCGAGGGGTTCGCGGTGCCGGCCGCCACCGGCACGACGCTCGTCGCCTGTGGCCGGCCGGTGGACCAGCGGATCCGGATCGCCGACACCAACGGCGAACCGGTCGCGGACGGCGAAGTCGGCGAGATCCGGGTGAGCGGGCCGAACGTCGGCCAGGGCTACTGGCGGCGTCCCGGCGCGTCCGCGGCGACGTTCGGCGACGGCTGGCTGGCCACCGGCGACCTGGGTGTGTGGTTCGAAGGTGAGTTGTACATGACCGGCCGCTTGAAGGACCTCGTGATCGTCGACGGCCGCAACCACTACCCCCAGGACATCGAACAGACGATCGAAGCCCACGCCGCCGTCCGGCTGCACTCCGCCGCGGCCTTCGCGATCCCGCACGACGAGGGCGAAGTCGCCGTCGTCGTGCTGGAACGGGCCAAGAACTCCGACGCTGAGGTCGCCGTCGGGGAGCTGCGCGCGGCGGTGTCGGCCGAACACGGCCTGCGGCTGCACGACATCGTCGTCCTGTCACCCGGCGAGGTGCCGCGCACCTCCAGCGGCAAGATCAGCCGGGCGCTGTGCCGGACGTCCTACCTGGACGGCCGGTGGCCGCGATGACTCCGGACGCCATCCGGGCGTGGCTCGTCGAGCAGGTCGCCGCGATCACCGGGCTCCCGGCCGCCGAGGTCGCCGTCGACCGCCCGCTGCAGGAAGCCGGACTGTCCTCACGGGACGCGATGAGCCTGACCGGCGACTTGGGCCGGCTCCTCGGCCGGCCCCTCGACGCCACGCTGGTGTGGCAGCACCCCAGCATCACCGCGCTCGTCACGGCCTTGTCCACAGTAGACGTTGTGCAGGCCGCGCCGGTGCCGATGGCGGCGGGGGAGCCGATCGCGATCGTCGGCGTCGGCTGCCGCCTGCCCGGCGGGGTCGAGTCGCCCGCGCAGTTCTGGCGGTTCCTCGACGCGGGCGCCGACGGGATCGGCGAGGTCCCCGAGGGCCGCTGGGAGTCCTTCGCCCCGGCCGACGCGCTCGCTGGGCTGCCGCGTCATGGCGGCTTTCTGGGCGACGTCGCCGGGTTCGACGCCGCGTTCTTCGGCATCACGCCCCGCGAAGCCGAGGCGATGGACCCGCAGCAGCGCACGCTCCTGGAGGTCACCTGGGCGGCCCTGGAACACGCGGGCATCCCGCCCGGCTCGCTGCGCGGCACCCGGACCGGCGTGTTCGTCGGGCTGTCGGCCAGCGAGTACGGCTACCTCACGATGACCGACGTCCCCGGCATCGACGCCTGGTCCGGCACCGGCGCCGCGGCGAGCATCGCCGCGAACCGGCTGTCGTACCTGCTCGACCTGCGCGGCCCGAGCCTCACCCTCGACACGGCGTGTTCGTCGTCGCTGGTCGCCGTGCACCAGGCGGTGCAGAGTCTGCGCCGCGGCGAAAGCGACACGGCGCTGGTCGCGGGCGTGAACCTGCTGCTGTCGCCGGGCATCACGGCGAACTTCCACCGCGCCGGGGTGCTCGCGCCCGACGGGTCCTGCAAGCCGTTCGACGCCGGGGCCGACGGGATCGCCCGCGGTGAAGGGTGCGGCGTCGTCGTGCTCAAGCCGCTGAAGGCCGCCCGCGCCGCCGGCGACCGCGTGCTGGCCGTGATCCGCGGCAGTGCCGTCAACTCCGACGGCCGTTCCAACGGCATGATGGCGCCCAACCCGGACGCCCAGGCGGCGCTGCTGCGGGACGCCTACGCCGTCGCCGGCGTCGATCCGTCCTCCGTGGACTACGTCGAGGCGCACGGCACCGGCACGCTGCTCGGCGACCCGATCGAAGCCGGCGCGCTGGGCGCGATCCTCGGCGCCGGGCGCGAACCCGGCCGCCCGCTGCTCGTCGGCTCGGTCAAGAGCAACCTCGGCCACCTCGAAGGCGCGGCCGGCATCGCCGGGCTGATCAAGGTGGTCCTGGCCCTGGTGCACCGGCGGCTGCCGCCCAGCCTGCACTACCGCACGCCCAACCCGCACATCGACTTCGACGGCCTCGGCCTGCGGGTTGCCGCGGCCGGCACGGACTGGCCGCGTTACCCGGGCACCGCCCGCGCCGGCGTCTCGGCCTTCGGCTTCGGCGGGACCAACGCCCACGTGGTGCTGGAGGAGTGGCCCGCGGCGTCCTTCCCGGCCCGCGCAGGCAAAGACGACGGCCCGCGGATCTTCGCGCTCTCGGCGCGGTCGGCCGACGTCCTGCACACCCGCGCGAGCGAGCTGGCCGACTGGCTGGACTCGCCCGCCGGACGCGCCGTCCCGCTGAGCGCCGTCGCCTCGACGCTGGCGACGAGGCGGGAGCACCTGCCCGTCCGCGCGGCCGTCGTCGCCGAAGAACGCGGCGCTCTCGTCGACGCGTTGCGCAACATCACGCCCGGTGAAGCCCGGGGACGCGCGGACGTCGTGTTCGTCTTCTCCGGCTACGGCTCGCAGTGGCCCGAGATGGGCCGGCAGCTGCTGCGCACCGAACCAGCGTTCCGAGCCGAGATCGACGCCCTGGATCCGGCGTTCCGCGCCGACGCCGGGTTCTCGCTGCGCGAAGTCCTCGCGGGAGAACAGGAACTGCCCGACCTCGGCGCGACGCAGCTGGCGTTGTTCGGCATGCAGACGGCGCTGGCCGGGCTGTGGCGCGCGTACGGGGTCGTCCCCGCCGCCGTGCTGGGGCACTCGATGGGCGAGGTCGCCGCCGCTGTCGTCGCGGGGGCGCTCGACGTCACCGACGGGCTGCGCGTGATGGCGACCCGCGCGCGGCTGCTCGCGGAGGTCGACGCCGGGGGCACCGGCGCGATGGCCGTCGTCGAGCTGACGCCGGCCGAAATGGCCGAGCTGGCCGAATTCCCCGACGTCACCGTCGCGGTGTACGCGTCGCCGACCCAGTGCACGATCAGCGGCGACGCCGACCAGGTCGACGCGCTCGTCGCCCACGTCGAGCAACTGGGCCGGCTCGCCCGCCGGCTGCCGGTCCGCGGCGCCGGGCACTCGGCCGCCGTCGACGCCGTGCTCGACCGCTTCCGCGCCGAGCTGGCGTCGCTGAAGCCCGGTCAAGCCGAGATTCCCTGCTACAGCAGCGTTCTCGACGATCCGCGTGAGACACCGGCGTTCGACGTCGAGTACTGGGCGGCGAACCTGCGGCGGCCGGTGCGGTTCACGCAGGCCTTGGCGGCCGCGACCGCCGACGGCCACAGCGTGTTCGTCGAGATCTCGCCGCACCCGGTCGCGCTCGCCGCGATCGAGCAGACCACCGGCGGCGCCGCGATCGGCCTGCCCACCGGCAGCCGCAAGAGCGACGAGCGCGTCGCGTTCCTGACCAGCCTCGCCCGGCTGCACGTCCTCGGCCGGCCCGGGGTCCTGGACCACGGCCCGCGCACGGCGCCGGTCGAGCTGCCCGGCCCGGTCTGGCGGCACGAGCGGTTCTGGCCGCAGCGCCCGGCGCACCGGCCGGACACCGGGGCGCACCCGCTGCTCGGCGTCCACATCGAACAGCCCGGCGGCGACCTGCACCTGTGGCGCGGCGACGTCGGCACGGCGCGGCTGCCGTGGCTCGCCGACCACGCCGCGATGGGCGTCCCGCTGTTCCCGGCGACCGGGTTCCTGGAACTCGCGCTCGGCGCGGGCGACCGGATCGGGGATCTCGAACTGCACCAGGTGCTGCCGCTGGCCGAGCACACCGAGGTGACGACGAGCCTGGCGGGCACGGAGATCAGCGTGCACGCCAAGTCCGCGCACGGCGACTGGGTCCGCTACGCCACCGCGCGAGTGCTCGCGGATTCGCCGCCGCCGACGCCGTTCGGCCCCACGACCGGGGACGCCGTCGACCTCTACCGGGCGCTGGAGGACCTGGGCCAGCACTACGGCCCGGCGTTCCGCGGCCTGCGGCGGGTCGTGGCCGCACCGGGCCGGGCGTCGGCGTCGATCGCGCTGCCGTCGGAGGCCCGGGACCACCCGGCGTACCGGCTGCACCCGGCGCTCGCCGACGCCTGCCTGCACGCACTGGCCGCCGCGACCGGCGAGGCCCTGGGCGAGACCGCCGGGCTGTACCTGCCCCTGACGATCGGCGAGGTCAGCCTCGCCGGTGACCCGCGCCAAGGCGTCCGGGTCGACGCCGTCCTCGACTCGGTCGACGAGTCGGGTGACGGGCTGCTCGGCAGCGTCCAGCTCGTCGACGCCGAAGACGTGGTCCTGGTCCAGTTCCGGGACGTCTACTGCCGGCGGTTCCGGCGTTCGGCGTTGCCGGTGCCGTTGTCGAGCCTGGTCTTCGAGGCCGGCTGGCAGCAGTCCGAGCTGCCACCGGCGCCCGCGGACGACACGCACAGCTGGGTCGTGCTCCTGGACGCGGCGCAGGAGTCCGCGCCGTGGCTGGCCACGCTGCGCGAGAGCGACGCCTCGTTGTGCACGGTCCCGCTGGGTGACCACGAAGGGCTCGCGAAGGTGCTGCGCTCCCGCGAGGTGACCGGCGTGCTGGCGATGGTCGGCTGCGCGGCCGAGCTGGGCACCCCGGATCCGGCGCGGTCCGGGGACCTGGTGCTGACGCTGTCGGGGGTAGTCGCCGAGCTGGCGTCCGTCCCGGAGCCGCCGAGGTTGTGGCTGGTCAGCGCGGGCGCGGCGGCGGTCGAGCCGGGCGAAACCGGCCACCCGGAACTGGCGGCGTTGCGCGGGCTGGTGCGGGTGCTGGCGTTCGAGCACCCGGAGCTGCGGGTGAGCCAGCTGGACTTCGACGCCGAGCCCGACCCCGCGCGCTTGTGGGTGGCCGAGCTGCAGGACGAGATCCGCGCGGACGGCCCGGACGACGAGATCGCCTGGCGAGAGGGCATCCGCCACACCCGCCGCCTGGTGCGCCCGGCTCTCGCCGAACCTTCCCGCGTCCCTGTTGTTCGCGATGGTGCCTACCTCATCACCGGTGGCCTGGGCGGGCTCGGCCTCGTCGCCGCGAAGTGGCTGGCCGGACGCGGCGCCACCCGGCTGATCCTCTCCGGCCGGCGCGGCCCCACCCCCGAGACCGAAGCGTTCCTGCGGGACCTCGGCGTCGACGTCCAGGTCGTCACCGGGGACATCGCCGAACCCGGCACCGCCGAGCGGCTCGTCGCGGCCGCCGGTGACCTGCCCCTGCGCGGCGTCCTGCACGCCGCCGGCGCCCTCGCCGACGGTGCCGCGATCGTCCTCACCCCGGAAGCCGTCGAGACCGTCTGGCGGCCCAAGGCCCTCGGCGCCTGGCGGCTCCACGAAGCGACCGCGGGCCACGACCTCGACTGGTGGCTCGTCTACTCCTCGGCCGCCGCGCTGTTCGGCTCCCCGGGCCAGGCCGCCTACGCCACCGCGAACGCCTGGGCCGACGCGCTCGTCGCCTGGCGGCGCGGCCGTGGACTGCCCGCCGCGACGATCAACTGGGGCGCCTGGGGCGAAGCCGGCGCTGTCACCGGCAGCCAGAACCCGGTGCTGGACCCGCTCGGTACCGCGGAGGCCCTCGACGCGCTCGAAGCCGTGCTCGAACGCGATCGCGAAGCGACCGGCGTCGCCCGCGTCGACACCGAGACCGTGCTGGCGCTCTTCCCACGGCTGGCCGAACGGCCGTTCTTCGCACTGTTCGTCCCGGCCGAAGCACCCGGCACCGCCGGACCGTCCACATGGGACGGGATGGCCGCGCTGCGAGCGGACGAACCGGCACGGGCACGGAAAGCGATGGCCGACCACCTCGCGGCCCTCGTCGCCGGGCTGATGGGCTTCACCGCCGGCGACGTCGACCGGAACGCGCCGCTGACGAGCCTCGGGCTGGACTCGCTGATGGCGATGCGGGCCCGCGGCGCCGTGGAACGCGACTTCGGCCTGCCGCTGCCGGTGCCCCTGCTGCTGCGCGGCGCGAGCCTCGCCGAGATCGCCGGGCACCTCGCCGAACAGGCCGGGTTCGGCGCGGGCGCGCCGGACGAGCCGAGCTACGCCGTGCTCGGGCCACGCGACCCCGCCGAACGCTGGGTCGCCCGGCACTGGCAGGCCGTCCTCGGCGGGCCGGAACCGGGCGTCTACGACGACTTCTTCGCCGTCGGCGGCGACCAGGACGCCGCGGACCGGCTGTGGGCCGCGTTCGCCGAAGACCTCGACGAGGTGCCCGAAGCGGACCTGCTGTTCGCCACGCCCACCATCGCCGCGCTGGCCGACCTGCTGCGCGCCGAGGTCGAAGGCTTCGGCGGCGGCCCGGTGCGGCTGCTGCGCGACGGCGTCGCGGCCGACCCCGTCTTCCTGTTCCACCCGGCCGGCGGCCCGACGAGCGTCTACCAGGAGCTCGTCCGCCTGCTGCCCGAAGGACAACCGGCCTACGGGCTGGAGCGGATCGACGAAGAGGACACCGTCGAGGGCAAGGCGGCGTGTTACGTCGAGCTGATCCGCGAGATCCAGCCGCACGGGCCCTACCGGCTGGGTGGCTGGTCGTTCGGCGGCTGCCTCGCCTACGAGACGGCCAAGCGCCTGACCGACGCGGGGGAGAGCGTCGGCGTCGTCTTCATGATCGACACGATCCTGCCGCTGCCCGCGCCGGACACCCCCGTGCAGGATCTGCTCCTCGCACGCTTCGACCGGTTCGCCGAGCACATCGAACTGACCTACGGCGTACCCCTGGAGATCCCGCGGGCCGAACTCGCGCAGCTCGGCGAGCACGACCAGATCCGGCTCGTGATGAGCCGGCTGGCCGCGCAGGTTCCCGGGATGGGCCAGGGCGTCCTGCACCACCAGTACACGTCCTACCTGGACGCCCGGGTCGCCGAGCGGTACGTCCCCGAGCCGTACACCGGGAAGGTGCTGCTGCTGCGGGCCCAGGACCCGCACCCGCTCACGACCACGCTCGACCCGCGGTACCTGCGCACCGACGACCCCCTCGGCTGGGACGCGCACTGCGCCGACCTGGAGATCGTCCGGGTGCCCGGTGACCACCTCTCGATGATCGACCCGCCGCACGTGGCGGTGATCGCGGCCGCCCTGTCCGCCCGCCTCGCCGGTCAGCACGCAGGAAAGGGATGACGATGACACTCGAAGACCTCTCCTTCACGCCGACGACGTCGTTCCGGATCGCCGACCTGGCCGCCCGCCAGGACGAGGTGGTCCGGATCGCCGAGAAGCGCGCGATCGACCGGCAGCACGCCAAAGGCAAGCTCACCGCCCGCGAGCGGATCGACCTGCTGGTCGACCCGGGCTCGTTCGTCGAGCTCGACCAGTTCGCCCGGCACCGCTGCACCGAGTTCGGGATGGACGCCAACCGCCCCTACGGCGACGGCGTCGTGACCGGCCACGCCACAGTGGACGGTCGGCAGATCTGCCTGTTCTCCCAGGACTTCAGCGTCTTCGGCGGCAGCATGGGCGAGGTCTTCGGCGAGAAGGTCCTCAAGGTGATGGACCTGGCCATGACGCTCGGCTGCCCGGTCGTCGGCATCAACGACTCCGGCGGCGCCCGGATCCAGGAAGGCGTCGTCTCACTGGCCTACTACGCGGAACTGGGGCGCCGCAACGCCCACGCGTCCGGCGTGATCCCGCAGATCTCGATGATCATGGGCCCGTGCGCCGGCGGCGCGGTCTACTCGCCCGCGATCACCGACTTCACCGTGATGGTCGACGAGACGTCGCACATGTTCGTCACCGGCCCGGACGTCGTGCACGCCGTGACCGGCGAGCGGGTGACCGCGCAGCAGCTCGGCGGCGCCGCCACCAACAGCGAGGTCGCCGGCAACGCCCACCACCGGGCGCTCGACGAGGAAGACGCGATCGAGTGGGTGCAGACCCTGCTCGGTTACCTGCCCTCGAACAACCTCGACCTCGCCCCGGAGTACGCCGACGACACCGCCCCCGAGCTGACGGCGGCGGACCTGGAGCTCGACCGGCTGGTGCCGGATTCGCTCAACCAGGCCTACGACATGACCGAGGTGCTCGCGCGGCTCGTCGACGACGGCGAGTTCACCGAGATCCACAGCGCCTTCGCACCCAACATGATCTGCGCGTTCGCCCGGATCGAGGGCCGCTCGGTCGGCGTCGTGGCCAACCAGCCGCGGCACCAGGCCGGCGTGATCGACATCGACGCGTCCGAGAAGGCCGCGCGCTTCGTCCGGTTCTGCGACGCGTTCGGCATCCCGCTGCTCACCCTCGCCGACGTCCCCGGCTACCTGCCCGGTGTGGACCAGGAACGCGGCGGCATCATCCGCCGCGGCGCCAAGCTGATCTACGCCTACGCCGAGGCGACCGTGCCGAAGGTGACCGTGGTGACGCGCAAGGCCTACGGCGGCGGGTACGCCGTGATGGGCTCCAAGCACCTCGGCGCCGACGTCAACCTGGCCTGGCCGACCGCGGAGATCGCGGTGATGGGCGCCGAGGGCGCGGTGCAGGTGCTGCACCGGCGTGAGCTCGCCGGGCTGTCCCCGGACGAGGTCGCCGTCACCCGGCGCCGCCTCACCGAGGAGTACCGCGAGCGCCACGCGAGCCCGTACCTGGCCGCCGAGCGCGGCTACGTCGACCAGGTGGTCGCCCCGTCGCAGACCCGCCTCCAGGTGGCCCGCGCGCTGCGCACCCTGCGGACCAAGCGGCAGACCCTGCCGGCCAAGAAGCACGGGAACATCCCGCTGTGAGAACGGAGAACAGATGAAGCTCGAGCGGGCCGGGCGCCGACGTCGTCGCCGGGCCGGACTGGCAGTGCTCTTCGCGGCGGTGCTCCTCGGCACGGGAACCAGTCCCGTGGCGGCGGTGACCCCGGTGACCGCCGACGACGGCGCGAAGGTGACGCAGGAGACGTGGCTGGACGCGCGCACCGTCGACCTCAAGATCAGCTCGCCCGCCCTCGGCACCACCGGGATGGTCCGGCTGATCGTGCCGGCCGGCTGGCAGGCGCAGCCGACGCGGACCTGGCCGACGCTGTACCTGCTGCACGGCTGCTGCGAGCCGGTGGACTACAAGTCCTGGGACCAGTTCACCGACGTCAAGGCGTTCACCGCGACCAAGGACGCCATCCTGGTCATGCCGACCGACGGCGCGGCCGGGATGTACAGCAAGTGGTGGAACTTCGGGCTGAAGAACACCCCCGACTGGGACACCTTCCACACCGCCGAGGTCCGCCAGATCGTCGAGCGCGGCTACCACGGCGGCACGCGCCGCGCGGTCGCCGGCGTGTCGATCGGCGGGTACGGCGCGCTCGCGTACGCCTTCCAGCACAAGGGGATGTTCGGCGCGGCCGCCTCCTACAGCGGGGTGCCCAACACGCTCTTCCCGGGCACCGCAGGCGTCATCAAGGGCATCCTGGCGCGCGCGGGGTTCTACAACTTCTTCGACCTCTGGGGCGACGAGGTGGCGACCTGGCCGATCTGGTCGGCGCACAACCCCTACGACCACACCGACGCCCTGCGCGGCACCGCGCTCTACCTCTCCTGCGGCAACGGCCAGACCGGCCCGCTCGACCCGCCGGGGCAGTCCGATCCGCTGGAACCGTCGGCCTTGCTGACGTCCCAGAGTTTCACGGACAAGCTGAAGTCGCAGGGGATCCCGGCGACGGTCGACTACTACGGCCCCGGCACCCACAGCTGGCCGTACTGGCAGCGCGCCCTGCACAACTCCTGGCCGATCCTCGCGAACGCGCTCGGCCTGCCCGTGTGAAAGTCCTTTCCCCGATGGAGGTTCCGGTGAAACGCAAAGTACTGCTCGCGCTGCTGAGCTTGTCGACGCTGGCGGCGGGAGTGGCCGTCGTCGGCTCTCCGGCGGCCGCCGCGCCCGTACCCGCGGCCACGGCGGCCGTGGGCCTGCCCGGCCCGTTCGACGACTCCTTCTACAAGGCCCCGGCCCCGCTGCCGGCCGGGCAGCCCGGTGACGTCCTGCGCTGGCGCCCGTCGGTGCCGCTGATGAACGCCGCCAACGCCGACGCCTGGGAGGTCATGTACCTCTCGACCAACGGGCTGGGCAAGCCGGACGCGGTGACCGGCACGATCCTCGTCCCGAAGGGCGTCGACCCGGCGAAGGCGCCGATCATCGGCTACGGCGTCGGCACGCAGGGCCCGGCGTTCAAGTGCACGCCGTCCAAGGCGATCGAGCGCGGCACGCTCTACGACCAGCCGGCCATCAACGACTCGCTCTCCAGCGGGTACGCCGTCGCCGTCACCGACTACGAGGGCTATTCGCCGACGACCGTGCCGACCTACATCACCGGCCAGTCGATGGGCCCGGCCGTGATCGACTCGGTCCGCGCGGCGCAGCGGTTCTCCCCGGCCAAGCTCTCGAAGACCGCCAAGGTGATCTTCCAGGGCTACTCCCAAGGCGGCGGCGGAGCCATGTGGGCGGGGGAGAAGCAGCCCACCTACGCACCGGAGCTGAACCTGGTCGGCGTCGCGGCGGGCGGGGTCCCGGCGGACCTGACCGCGGTCGCCAAGGGCCTCGACGGCTACATCGGCTTCGGCTTCCTCGCCTTCGCCGCGGTCGGGCTCGACGCCGCGTACCCGGACCTGAAGCTGGACTCCTACCTCAACGCCACCGGCCGCCAGCAGCTCGACGACGCCAAGCAGAACGCCTGCGTGGTCGAGCTGCTGACGAACTACCCGTTCAAGAAGATCAGCGACTACACGACGTCCAACCCGCTGGACACCCCGCAGTGGAAGGCGCGGCTCGCGCAGAACAAGCTCGGCGCGAACCCGCCGCGCGTGCCGGTGTTCCAGTACCACGCGAGCACCGACGAGATCGTGAACACGCCGCAGGCCGACGCGCTGCACAAGACCTACTGCGCCGCCGGGGTTCGTGAGCAGTGGAACACCTACGTCTCCGACCACCTGTCCGGCATCTTCGCCGGCAACGGGGACGCGCACCAGTGGATCGTCAAGCGGTTCGCCGGTGACCAGGCGCCGTCCAACTGCTGATCGGCGAGGCGCGTGAACGATGAGGAGCAGGAGTGCCTGGCCGCGCGGCTGCGCGCGTGCCGGGAACGCCTCGGGCTGACCCAGCGCGCGGTCGCCGACCGGCTCGGCGTGCCGCGGTCGGCGGTGTCCGGGATCGAAGCGGGCACGCGCAAGGTCGACAGCCTGGAGCTCAAGGCCCTCGCCGGGCTCTACCAGCGGCCGGTCGGCTTCTTCCTGGAAGAGGCGGCCGGCCACCCGTCCGAGCCGGCGCGGCTGCTGCGGCTCTACCAGTGCCTCGCCGCGGCCGACCGCACCCGGCTCGTCGAGTACGCCGAACTGCTCGAAATCGCGCGTACGGCCCGGCGTGCTCCGGCCGGCACCCCCTTCACCGGCCGCTGACGCCCAGCCCGGGTGGGGCCCCGAGCGCCCCAATGTGGCGTTGGGTGCGCTGGACGCACCGAACGCCACATTGGGTGCGTTGGACGCACCGAACGCCACATTGGGGCGCATCGCCACCTGCCCACCGCAGTTTGTCCATCCGCAATTGTCCACAAAGGAGTGGTTCCCATGTCCCACGGCATCCGTCCCCTCGGCGTGCTGGCGGTGGCCGGCGCGGCCGCGGTGGCCCTCGCGGCCCCGGCGTCCGCGGCGGTCGTCCCGGTCAACCTGGACTGCCAGGCCAACGCGCCGATCGTCGGCCCGCAGCAGGCGAACCTGGTCCAGGGTACCGACGTCACGGCCCCGGCCACGGTCGCGCCGGGCGCGGCGTTCGACATCGTCGTCGACCCGGCGCCGAACACCGTGCCGGCCACGGTCGCGGGCTTCAAGCTCAAGCAGGTCAAGAACTTCGCGCTGAAGCTGCCGGTCCCGGCGAACTCGACGTACGTGAGCTCGGCCCTCTCGGGCGGCTCCGGCCTGGGCTCGAGCGCCCCGACGATCGCGGTCTCCGGCGGCGTGGCGACGCTGAGCTTCGCCGGCCCGATCGCCGGCGGCGCGGCGTTCGAGCTGCCGACCATCACGTTCCACCTGAAGGCCGGCGCCTCGGGCACGATCAAGACCCAGCTGGCCGGCACGAGCTACAGCAACCCGGGCCTCACGTTCACGTCGGTGGTCAACCAGATCTTCGACATCTCCGCCCCGACGGCCTGCTTCCCCAACCCGAGCCCCATCTTCACCACGACGACGATCGCCTGACCCAGGTACGGGGCCGTGGCGGCCGGGTGCCAAACCCCGGCCGCCACGGCCCGTTCACCCCTGGGCGACGTCGACGGGCCGGGTGCCGCGCAGGCGGTGGGCGTGCAGGGCGAGCTGCATGTCCAGCCGCTGCGCCGGGTCGTTCAGGCGGTCGCCGAACAGTTCCGTCAGCTGGTTCAGCCGGTACCGCACCGTCTGCGGGTGGATCTTCAGCACCTCCGCGATCTCCGGTGTGCTGCCCCGCGACTCCAGCCACGCCATCAGCGTCTCGCCGAGGCGCTCCTGCTGCTTCGCGGTCAGGCCGACCAGCGGGCCGAGGACCTTGCGGCTCAGCTCCGTGAGCAGAAAGTCGTCGTGCATCAGCCAGACCGTGCTCAAGTGGTCCGTGCTGTGCACGACCGGGTTCGGCTCGATCACCCGTTGCCGCATCAGCTGGAGCGTCCGGCACGCCCAGCTCAACGACGTCGCCGCGTCGGCCAGCGGGACGCGCGGCCCGACCGCCAGGAGCCAGCCCTTCAACGCGGGCTGGAGCAGCCGCAGGTCGCGCTCCAGGTTGGCCGACACCAGGCACGGCTGGGTGCTCTCCAGGTCGACCAGGACGTCCGCGTGCAGCGGCAGGCCCTGCAGGTCACCGTGCTGGTCGTCGGGGGATTCCAGCGCCACGGCGTTGACGTGCTCCGGGAGCTTCCACTCGGCCGCCTTCGCCGTGGCGGCGATGTTCTGCGGGGACGACGGCGGCGTGGCCAGGATCAGTTCCAGCAGCCGCCGCCGGCGCCGCTCGAGCGTGCCCGCGGCCTTCGTCTGGGCCACCGTGTACCCCTCGACCGAGTACGACGAGATCTCCTCGATCACGGCGAAGATCGCTTCGGCGCAGACGCACAGCATCGGCGTGGGCATGCCGGTGCGCTGGCCCCACGCCGCGATGTAGCGCCACGCGGCCTGGCCGCCGACGCGGTAGGAGGCCTGCAGCGAGTCCAGGCTGCCGCCGCCCTTGTGGACGCCGCGGCCCACCTCGCGGAACATCGCCCCCCACTTGTCCTGAGTGGACGGCCGGCCGCCGATGCTGTCGATCGAGCCGATGACGGCTTCCTCGATGGCCTTGATGATGACCGAGCCGAAGCCGCCTTCCAGGGGCTTGGCGTACTCGGGCACCTCGCGCTGGATCGCTTCGAGGATCTTCTTGCCCAGGTTGTCCGCGTGCGGCCGGAACCGCCGCGCGACCTCGCCGGGCAGGGACACCCACAGCGTCCGGGCCTGGCTGCCCGTCTCCGGCGCCGGGCGTCCGCGCTCCGCCGGCTCGTTCATGTCGAAGCTCCTTCGCTCCACTGCCCCGTTTGCCATGCACTCACGCGCCGGACGAGGACGCAAAACGGCCCGGACCGGCTGAGCCGGGGTGATGAATCCGGGGGACGCGGTTGTGCGCGGCTGCTAAAGACGCGACGATCGGGGCATGGGTGCTCAGCGGTTCCGCGCCGTCATCACCGCGGGCAGCCGGGGTGCCGGCGTCATCGAGGTGCCGTTCGACCCGGACGAGACGTGGGGCGCGAAGGCCGACCACCCGGTCGGTGGCACGATCGGCGACCGCCGCGTCCGCGGGAGGCTGGCTCCCGGCGACACCGGGTGGGCACTGACCGTGACGCCGTTGTGGCTGCGCGACACCGCCGTCGCGATCGGCGACGAGGTGACCGTCGAACTCGCGCCGGAGGGGCCGCAACGCGGTGACCTCGCCGAAGACCTCGCCGCGGCGCTGGCGGCCGACCCGGCGGCGGCCGCGTTCTTCGACACGCTGGCACAGTTCTACCGCAAGGCGTACCTGCGCTGGATCGACGGGACCAAGGGCAAGCCGGACGTCCGCGCGACCCGGATCGCCGAGGTGGTCGGCCTGCTCGCCGACGGCGTCAAGGAACGCCCGCGGCCGTAGAGTCGCCGCATGCGACGAAGGACCGGACTGGCGATGGCCGCAGCCGCGGTGCTGGCCTGGGGCGAGTGGCTGAACTGGCGCTGGTCTCGCGCGCTCGTCGGAAGCGGTGCGGGCGCGTCCGAAGCCGTGGTCGTGCTGGGCTACCGGAACCCGCGGCCGACGGCGAACGTCGTCAACCGCTGGCGGGTGCGCGCGGGACTCCGGTCCGCGGCCGCTGACACCCGCGTGATCTTCAGCGGTGGTCCCACTGGCAGCGGAGCGGCGGAGGCCCGGTTGATGGCCGGCTACGCGAAGGCGGTGCTCGAGTTCGACGGCACCGTGCTTCTCGAAGACCGGAGCGCGACGACCTGGGAGAACATCACGAACGTGATCCCGCTCATCGAGGACGTCGACCGCATCAAGATCGTCTCCCAGCCGGCTCACGCGCTCAAGGGCCGGGCGTACCTGCGGCGGCAGCGCCCTGATCTCGCCGAGCGGCTCGTGCGGGCGGACGACTACCGCCTCGGCGAGTGGCTGCTCGGCAAACCCCTGCTGGCGCTGTACGGGCTGTGGACGCTCCGCAGGCTCACGGCCGACGAACGGAAGGTCGCGCCCGGGCCGGAAATCCGGCCCGGGCCCGCTGGGTGATCACCGGCAGAACGCGGTGTCCACAGTGGCCACGACGGCCTTCGCCGCCTGGTCGGCGTCGCCGAAGGTGCCCGGCAACGCCGTCACCGCGAGCCCGACCGAGCGGCCGTCGTCCGTGGTGCCGCCCCGGGTTTCGTACCCGTCGATGTCGCCGCCGTGGCCCCAGTACGCGCCGCCGCAGCTGAGCGGGACGCGGAACAGGCCGAGGCCGTAGCGCCACCCGGGCAGCAGCGGCGCGTCGACCGTCTTGCGCATCTCGGCCAGCTGCGCGGGCGGGAGCAGCCGGCCGTCGAGCAGCGCGCGCGAGACCTGCGCGAGGTCGCTCGGCGTCGAGATCAGCTGGCCGGCCGCGCCGCCCCAGGACGGGTCCATCTCGGTGGCGTCGAGGATCGTGGGATCGGTGAAGGTGCGGGTCGCGTAACCCTGCGGGTGGGGTCCGTGGATGGTCTGGTCCCCGGGCTGCGGCCAGTAGGTGTGGCGCAGTCCCGCCTTCTTGATGACGCGTTCGGTGATCTGCTCCTGCACCGGGCGTTCGGTCACGCGCTCGATGAGCATGCCCGCCAGGAGGTAGTTGGTGTTGCTGTACTCCCACTGCGTGCCGGGCGCGAACTTCGCCGGGTGGGCGAGGGCCGCGGCGAGCAGGTCGTGGGGCTGGAAGAACTTGTGCTGGATCTTCCCGAAGTCCTCCAGTCCGATGTACTCGGTGTAGTTCGGCAGCCCGCTGGTGTGCTGCAGCAGCTGCCGGACGGTGATCTTCGTGTCGTCGATGCCTTCGCCGCGCACCACGCCGGGCAGGTACTTCTCGATGGGCGCGTCCAGCTCGACCTGGCCCTCGGCCACGAGCTGCAGGACCACGGTCGCGGTGAACGTCTTCGTGTTGCTGCCCGCCCGGACCTCGCCGTCCCGCGGCACCGGGACCTGGCCGCCGAGCCGGGCGGACCCGGAGACCAGCGACGTCGTCCGGCCGTCCTTGGTCACGGAGGCGAGCGCGGCCGGGAACTTCTCCTGGCTCACCAGCGAGTCCAGGCTCTGCTGGACCGCCGACCTCGATGGCGGGCCCGCCGCGGCCGCCGTCGTCAGGGCGGCCCCGAGTGCCCCCGCCACGGTCAGCACCACTACGCCCTTGCGCACCGTCGTCTGCATCAGCTCTCCTTCGCCGAACCGGATTCGATGGCCCAATGCTGGTCGGATCCGGCACGAAGATCAGTAGCGCTGCCTACCGGACGCCGGGTAGTGCAGGCGCTACCTCGACGAGCTGCACGAGCGCCCCGGCGTCGGAAGTGCTGTGCTGGGCCAGTTCGGTGAAGAAGTGCGCGACGTGCCCGGTGGCCAGGTGCACGCGGAACGCTTCGGTGTCGTCGTAGATCTCGTAGAGGTAGAAGACGCCGGGGTTCGCGACGTCCCGGAACGGCCGGAACTCGCGGCAGCCCGGCTCGCCCCGCACCGCGGTGGTGAGCGTCGCGATGGCGGCGGCGAGCTGCTCTTCGTGGCCGGGGACCGCCCGGACGACGGCGACCATCGGCCGCTCGCCGGGCGGGAGGTCCGTGCCGACCTCGGGCATGAACTCCCTCACGGGACCAGCACCGGGGTTCCGGGCAGGACCAGCCGGACCTCGATCTCCGGCGCGAGCCGCGCGACCGCGTCGGCGTAGTGGCGCGGATCCTGATCGCCCTTGGTGATCATCCGGTCGCCCAGCCGTCCACTGTGGAACGCGTAGTGGTGCGGCACGGCCAGCGTCGGCTTCAGCGCGGCCGTCAGCCCGGCGGCTTCCTCGGCGTCCATCACGACCTGCTGGAGGTTCAGCGGCCGGATGCACAGGCCGTTGGTCGGCAGGATGGCCAGGTCGACGTGCCCGAACCGCTCCGGGATGGTGTCGAGCTCGGGGACGCGCAGCGAGTCACCGCCGAAGAACACCGTGCGGCCGCCCGCCTGGATCACGAAGGTGACCTCGTGGACGCCGTGCTTGCCCGGCGTCGCGGTCACGGTCAGCTCGCCGACCGTGGTGGCTTCCCACGCCTCGACGACGCGGACGTCGCGGAATCCCTTGTCCCGCGCGATGGTCGCGACGGTGCCCGGCCCGATCAGCGGGGTGTCGAGGTCGAAGCCGCCGGCGACGAGCGCGTCGAGGTCGCAGTGGTCGTAGTGCTCGTGGGTGACGACGACCGCGTCGAGCCGGACGAGGTCTTCGACGCTCGAGACGACCGGTTCGCCCTGGTAGTAGGTGGCGGTCTGGGTGAACCACGGGTCCGTGAGAACGCGGAGCCCGCCGATGTCGATCAGCTGGCAGGCGTGCCCGATCCGGGTCACGCTCAGCGAGGTGCTCATGCGACTTCTCCTTGTGGTCAGTTGCCGAGGTCGAGCAGCGCGCCGAGCAGTTCTTCGGGCGTCTCGAACTGGGGGAGGTGGCCGCTGCGGGGGAGCAGGGTGAACTTCGCCATCGGGATCGCGGCGGCGAAGGCGCGGCCGTAGTCCGGGGTGACGATGCCGTCGCTCTCGCCCCAGATGACGTGGACCGGGATGTCGAGGCCGCCGAGCCGCTTGGCCAGCGTCGGGTCGGCCATGGCCGCGCCGGTGTAGCCGAGCAGGGCGACGACGTCGGGGCTCGGGCCGGTGCCCCCGGCCGGCGGCACCGGCGCCCGGCTCGGGTCGTGCCAGGAGAGCGCCCGCAGTTCGTCGGCGGTCAGGCCCCGGACGTCGGTCACCGGGTGGCCGTCGACCTCGACACCGACGCCGTCGACGATCACCGCGCCGCTGACGCGCGGGCTCTCGAGCAGGGCGATCTCGGCGGCCAGCCAGCCGCCGAAGGAGTTGCCGAGCACGGTGACGTCGGTGAGGTCGAGCTCCTCGAGCATCGTGACGTAGAGCTTGGCCAGCTCGGCGACGGTCGTCAGGCCGTCGGCCTTCGGGGTGCCGCCGAAGCCGGGGTGGGTGGGCAGCAGCACCCGGGAGTGGGTGCGCTCGGCGAGCAGGTCGGCGAAGCCGGCCATCGTCGCGACGCCGCCACCGCCGTGCAGCAGCAGGAAGGGCCGGGTGCGGTCGCGGTCCTGGAGCGTCACCTCGGCGGTACCGAACGTGTGGGTCTCGGTGCGGACGGGCCGGAGCGAACCGGCCGGGGAGAGCGTGGTCATGGTGCCTTCTTCGGTGTCGGCGAGGCCTTACCTAAGGAACCTTAGATCAGCTTCCTTAGATAAGCAAGCTGTCCTCGATGAGTTAGGGTGAGCGCATGACGTATCGCCCGGCAGAGGTCGCACTGGCCGTGAAGCGCCTGCAGTACCGCCACCACCGCGCGCTGAGCCGGGTGCTGGCGCCGCTGGGTCTTTCGCTCGTGCAGTGGGACACCTTGCGCCACCTGCACCGCGAGCCGGAGGCGTCGCTGCACGACCTCGCCGTGCTGACCTTCCAGACCGACCAGTCCTTCGGCTCCCTGGCCGCGCGGATGGCGGACCGCGGGCTGATCGAGCGCGTCCCCGGACCCGGCCGGGCCGTGCGGCACCGGCTCACCGAAGAGGGCGCGAGGCTGCGCGCCGAAGGCCAGGACCGCGTGGACGGCGTCGTGGAGTCGTCCTTCGCGGACCTGTCGGCCGCCCAGCTCGACCAGCTGGGCGGGCTCCTGGACCGCGCCCTCGGCCCCGACCCGACCGCTTAGGCGGGCATCCGCGGCGCGAACACCGGCCGCGCGGTCCTGCACTGGGACACGGCGGTCGCGGTCGCCGCCGGGTTGTTCGACCGGCTCGCGCGCTGCCGGCCGAACTGGTCGAGGGCGATCCACCGCCGGGCAGCGATGCCGCGCTACTGGCCGAGGGCCACGCGACGGTCACCGCGCTGCGCTCGGTCGCGGAGGATCCCGACCTCCTCTGGTGACGCTCTCAGGCGGCCGCCGCCGAGCGGCGGGCCGCCACCGACCAGATCAAGCCCTTCCGCAGCCCCGGCAGCACCGTGTCGACGTGGTCGGCGATCGCCCGGAACGCCTTCCGGTGCGCGCGCCGCTCCTTGGGCGTGAAGACGGTGTGGACGTCGCCGTTGGCGGCGAACAACGCCAGGCTCGTGTCCTCGATGGCGACACCGGCCGGGTCGTGCCCGCCCAGCACCGCGTTCCGCACGCGCTCGCGCAGCGTCCGGGCCCGGTCGGGATCGGTCACCGTGACGCGGCGAACCGGGAACAGGCCCAGCGCCCGGCGGCGCTCGACCGTGAGGGCGCCGGCCGCTTCGAGCTGGTCGCGGACGGCGGCTTCGGCCTGGTGCCAGTCGCGATCCAGGACGCTCGCCCAGCGCCGCGGCCGGTCCTGCGGGACGCCGTCGAGGACCTGGGCGAGAAACGGGTCGTCCGGGGTGCGCGCGGCCTGCGGCGTGCGGCCGGCCTTGCCGTCGAGGTCCTGGAGGAGCCCGCCGAGGGTCAGTTCGGCCACCGCGGCCGCCCGCAGCAGCGGCCCGCGGGCCAGCACGCTGGCCGGGTCGAGCCGGTTCTTGTCTCCGTCCCAGCACAACAGGTACATCCGCTGGGGCAGGGGCTGTTTCATGACGCTCCTCGCGGGTCGGCGCGGACACCTCGGCCGAACAGGAATACCCCGGCGGCCACGGTTCCGACCGCGTCGAGGCCATTCGTCACCGGAATGCGCGGCCCCGGGGTCGGCGTGTCGGGGCCGGTGTGGTCCGACCGGGTGTATCGCCGTGTCAGACTTCGCGGCGATGTACACCCCAGCCGATCTCGCCGACCTGCTCGAATGCGAACACCGCAGCGTCCTGAACCAGGCGCTGGCCGCGGGCCTGCCGGGCGCGCCACGGCCCGGTCCCACGCCGGACGAACAGGGCCGCAGCGCGGCGGAGACCATGCTGGCCGGGTTCCGCGCCGAAGGCCGCGCGGTGGCCGAGATCGACGTCCGCGACCTGGCCGTCGCCGCGAAGGCGACCGAAGCGGCGTTGCGGGACGGCGCCCCGGTGATCCACCGGGCCGTCCTGCACGACGGTGAGTTCTCGGGCCGCGCGGACTTCCTGGTCCAGGACGGCGAAGGCCGTTATGAGGTCTACGACGCGAAGCCGGCCCGCCAGGCGAAGCCCGCCGCGGTGGTGCAGCTGACGGCGTTCGCCGACGCGCTGGACCGGGCCGGTTGGCCGGCCGGGCCCCACCTGCACCTGCGCCAGGCCGACGGTGGCACCCGCACCCTGCGCGTCGACGACTTCCGGCCCCTGGTCGACCGCCTGCGGACCCGGCTGCGCGGCCGGGCGCCGAGCCTGCCCGCGCAGCTCTGGGCCGACGACCGCCCGGCCTGCGCGAGCTGCGGGTTCGCTCAGCACTGCACGTCGGCCCGGGAGGCCGACCGCGATCTCGCGCTCGTCGCCGGGATGCGCGGCGACCAGCGCCGCAAGCTCGTCGCCGCCGGGCTCGGCTCGATCGACGCGCTGGCCGCGGCCGGCCCGGCCGACCGGCCGCGGGACCTGTCCGTCACGGCGTTCGCGGCCCTGCGCGCCCAGGCCGCGCTGCAGGTCCGGCAGGACAAGACCGGCGACGTCTCCTACGAGATCGTCGAGCCCGGGGTGCTGGCCGAGCTGCCGGCCCCCGCGCCGGGCGACGTCTTCCTCGACCTCGCGGGCGATCCGCACGCGCTGTCGGGCGAGGGCCTGGAGTACCTCTTCGGCGCGGTCACCACGGAAGACGGCCAGGCGTTCACGCCGTTCTGGGCGCACAGCCGCGTCCAGGAGAAGCGGGCGTTCGAGGAGTTCGTCGACTTCGCCGAGGCGCGCGTCGCCGAGCACCCCGGCTCGCACGTCTACCACTACGCGCCCTACGAGGTCACCGCGATCAAGCGGCTCGCGGCGGTGCACGGCACCCGCGAGGAAGCCGTCGACCAGCTGCTGCGCGGCGGCGCGGTCGTGGACCTGCACGCGGTGGTGCGCAAGGCTTTGCGCGTGTCCCAGCGGTCCTACTCGATCCGCTACCTCGAAGCGCTCTACATGCCCGGCGCGCGCGAGGGCAGCGGGAAGACCGCCGTGTCGGACGTCGAGGCGTACGAGGAGTACCTGGCGCTGTCCGGGGAACCGGAACGCGCCGGGGAGATCCTGCGCGGCATCGCCGACACCACCGAGTACGACTGCGTCTCGACGCTGCGGTTGTTCGAGTTCCTCCACCAGATCCGCGCCGACGCCGGGATCGACCTGCCGGAGCCGGTCGAGGAGTCCGCCGAGGACGCGCTGATCCGGCAGACCGAAGAGGACGTCGCCGCCGAGCGGCGCGCCGAACGGGCCGCGCAGCTGGCCGCGCTGGTCGACCCGCTGCTCGACGGCCTGCCCGACGACCCGGGCGCCTTCACCCCCGACGACCGCGCCCGCGCGCTGCTGGCGGCGTCGGTCGGCTACCACCGCCGCGAGACCAACCCGGCGTGGTGGGAGTACTTCCGGCAGCTGGCCGCGCCGCTCGGCGACCTCGAGGTCGACACCGCCTGCACGGTGCCGGTGGCGCTGGACGCGGGGGAGTGGGTCCCGCCGGCCGGGCGCGTCCGCAACGCGAAACGGACGCTGCTGCTGACGTGCGACCCGGACCGGCCGCACCCGTTCGCGCCGGGCGACGACGTCCGGCTGCGCTACGGCGCCACCGCCCGCGACGCCAAGGTCGTCGCCGCGACGGCCGTGGAGCTGACCCTCGAAGAGAGCTGCCCGCCGAACGCCACCACCGGCGACCGGCCGACCGCCGTGCTGCCCGGCAGCCCGGTGCGGCCGTCGCCGAAGGACGAGGCCGTCGCCGATCTCGCCCGCCTCGTCGTCGACGCGCTTCCCGAGCTGCCACGCCATCCCGGCGTCGACCTGCTCCGCCGGACACCGCCGCGGCTGCTCGGCGGCGCCGCACTGCCGGAGCCGGGCGACGACCTGGTCCGCACGGTGATCGAAGCCGTCGATGAGCTGGACGGCTCGGCGCTCGCCGTGCAGGGGCCGCCGGGCGCGGGCAAGACGTACCTCGCCGGGCGGCTGATCGCCCACCTCGTGCGCGCCGGACGGACCGTCGCGGTGACCTCGAACAGCCACAAGGCCGTCGAAAACGTGCTGAGCGCGGCGAAGAAGAGCGCGCCCGAGCTGCCGTGCGCCAAGCGGGCGAAGCGGGCGCCGGACCCGGCCGCGCCGTGGGACCAGCCGAAGAGCAACCCGGCGCTGGTGAACTGGCGCCTGGAGCACGACAACGGGCACCTGGTCGGCGGGACGGCGTGGACGTTCGCCAACGCCGCGATCCGCGAGGAGCCCTTCGACCTGCTGATCATCGACGAGGCCGGCCAGTTCGCCCTCGCCGACGCGCTCGCCGTGTCGATGTGCGCCAGGAACGTCCTGCTGCTGGGCGATCCGCAGCAGCTGCCGCAGGTCGTGCAGGGCACGCACCCGGCGGGCGCGGAGGCGTCGGCGCTGGGGCACCTGATCGGCGAGGCCGACATCATGCCGCCGTCGCTGGGCTACTTCCTCGACGAGACCCGGCGGATGCACCCGGCCGTGTGCGAGCCGGTGTCGAACCTGTCCTACGCGGGGCGCCTCCACGCCCACCCCTCGGCCGCCGAGCGCGCCATCGAGGGCGTCGACGCGGGCCTGTACCTGGCCGAAGTCGACCACCACGGCAACACGACCCGCTCGGTGGAGGAAGCCGCGGCCGTCACGGCGATCGTCGCCGGCCTCCACGGTCGCATGTGGACGGACCACGGGACGCCCCGGCCGCTCGGCGACGCCGACATCGTCGTCGTCGCGCCGTACAACCTGCAGGCACGCACGGTGACGCGGGCGTTGGAGGAAGCCGGGTTCCCCGGCGTCCGGGTCGGCACGGTCGACCGGTTCCAGGGCCAGGAAGCGCCGGTCGTGATCACCACGATGACGTCGTCGTCGGCGGTCGACCTGCCCCGCGGGCTGGACTTCCTGCTGTCGCGCAACCGCCTCAACGTCGCCCTGTCGCGGGCCCAGGCGCTGGCGATCCTGGTGTGCTCGCCGCGGCTCGTCGAGGCCGACATCCGGACGGTGGACCAGATGCGGCTGGTCGCGGGCATGATCGGCCTGATGGCCGGCGCGGGCCATTGGCCGGTCACGCCGGCAGCATGCGCGACTTCGGACTGATCTGGAAGAAGTTGTCCGCCGGCGCTGCTCACTTGGTGGCGTTGCGGACCCCGGCTTCGGCGAAGGCGACCACCTCGTCCACCAGGCCGGACAGCTCGCTCGCCGCCGACTGGGCTTTCGCCTGGCCTTCCCGGGTCACGTAGATCTCGCGCAGGCCCGTGACGACCGTGGCGGCGGCGAGGCGGGGGAGCAGCGCGTCCGCCGGCCGGCCGATGTCCTCGCCGATTCCTGTGGCCACCAGGAGTTCGAGGTCGCGGTAGCCGGCGCGGGCGCGGCCGCGCAGGTCGTCGTCCTCCATCAGCAGCCGGGCGCGCAGGGCTCGGCGGCGCCACACCTGCGCGGGGTCGGCCTCCTGCTCGAGGTCGCTCGCGTCGAGGGCGCGCATGGTCGCGTGCATCCAGTCGCGCAGCGCCTCCAGCGTGCCGGCCGGCCGCTCGCGCAGGTGCCGGCCGAGGGACTCGGGGTCGAACGGGTCGTCGGCGAAGAGCAGGTCGTCCTTGGCGGGGAAGTGGAGCGTGACCGTGCGGGTCGCGACGTCGGCGCTCGCGGCGATCTGCGCGATCGTCGTGTCCCGGTAGCCCTGGCTCGCGAAGAGCTCCAAGGCCGCTTCCTGGATGCGGGCCCGGGTCAGGGCCTTCTTGCGCTCACGGCGGCTGTCTCCGGCGATCATGCCCGAACACTACCACTCGGCGTATTAATGCAGTCCGTGCTACTGTTATGTCATGACGCAGCGAACTGAGACGAAGAGCTGGTTGATCACGGGAACGTCGAAGGGCTTCGGCCGCGAATGGGCCGAAGCGGCGCTCGAGCGGGGTGATCGGGTCGCGGCCACCGCGCGGGACGTCGAGAGCCTGCGCCCGCTCGTCGACCGGTACGGCGACGCCGTGCTGCCGCTGCGGCTGGACGTCACCGACCGCGCGGCGGCGGTCGCGGCCGTCGAGGCGACGGTGGCGAAGTTCGGGACCCTGGACGTCCTGGTGAACAACGCCGGTTACGGGCACTTCGGCATGGTCGAGGAACTCACCGAAGCGGAGATCCGCGCGGAGCTCGACACGAACTTCTTCGGCACGCTCTGGCTGACGCAGGCGGCCCTGCCGGTCATGCGCCGGCAGGGGAACGGCCGGATCATCCAGGTCACCAGCGAGGGCGGCGTCCGCGCGTTCCCCGGCATCGGGGCTTACCACGCGTCGAAGTGGGCGGTGGAAGGGCTTTCGGAGTCCCTGCGGCAGGAGGTGGCGGCGTTCGGGATCGACGTCATCTGCCTGGAGCCCGGCCCGTACCGGACGGACTTCGGTGGCGCCAGCGTCCGGACCAGCGCTCCGAACCCGGACTACGACGCCGTCCGCGAGGCGGGCCGGATCGAGTGGGACCTGGGTGATCCCCGGGCGACCCGCGGGCCGCTGCTGCAACTGGCCGACACCGAGAAGCCGCCGAAACGGGTGTTCTTCGGCAAGTCCCTCGCCGCGGTCGAAGAGGAGTACCGCGAGCGCCTGGAAACCTGGCGAGAGTGGGAACCCCTCGCCCAGGCGGCATTCGGCTGAACCGCCGGGTTCGTGGTTCGCTGGGGGCATGACGAAGGCGGAGCGGTGGCGGCGGTACTGGGACCGCAAGTCCGCGACCTACGACGCGGAGATGGACGTCTGGGACCGCCGCCTCTTCGGCGACTCGCGGGCGTGGGTGTGCGGGCAGGCGTCGGGTGACGTGCTCGAGGTCGCCGTCGGGACCGGCCTCAACCTGCCGAACTACCCCGACGGCGTTCGGTTGACCGGCCTCGACCTCAGTGCCGGGATGCTGGACCTCGCCCGGGCCCGCGCGGAGAAGCTCGGCCGCGCGATCACGCTGAAGCAGGGCAGCGCGCACGAGCTGCCGTTCGCCGACGCGTCCTTCGACACCGTCGTCTGCACCTTCGGCCTCTGCGCGATCCCGGACCACGCGGCCGCGGTGGGGGAGATGGCGCGGGTCCTGCGGCCCGCCGGCCGGCTGATCCTGGTGGACCACGTGGCGAGTTCGGTGTGGCCGGTGCGGGGGATGCAGTGGCTGGTCGAGCTGGCCAGCGTGCCCCTGGCCGGCGAGCACTTCCGGCGCCGGCCGCTGAAGGACGTCGAGGCGCTGGGGCTGGTCGTCGAACGGCGGGAGCGGTTCAAGGCGGGACTCGTCGAGCGGCTGGTCGCCCGCCATGGATGAGCGCGTCGCGACGGAGCTGATCGCCCGGGCTCGCGCCGAGACCGAGCGGCTGGCCGCCTCGCTCGCGCGGCAGCGCGACGGGATCGTCGAGGCGTCGGAGTTCACCAGCAACGACGACGAGCACGACCCGGAAGGCGCCACGATCGCGTTCGAACGGGCGCAGGTCCAGGCGATGCTGCGGCAGGCCCAGGACGACCTCGCGGACCTCGGCCGGGCCGCCGAGCGGGTGCGCGCCCGCACGTACGAGACCTGCGAACGCTGCGGCGGCCCGATCGCCGAAGAGCGCCTCGCCGCCCTCCCGGCGACGCGGATCTGCATCGCCTGCGCGAACAAGGCGCGCTGAGCTGATCGAGTGTCTTCTTCGCCGTGATCCGGACAGGAATGACGCCGTTTCTTGTTTCGCCGCCAGGATGGTTGTAGACAGTCCCTCGGCTGATTGAAACGTTTTTATGGCGTCAGGAGACGTTCATGCGCCGGCTGGGAACCTCAATGACGAGACGGGCTGTCGTCGTCGCGCTCGCGCTCGCCACGGCGGTCGTACCCGCCACGACGGCGAGTGCGGAACCGGCGCACGGCGGCCCGCTGCCGCCGACCGCGCTGCGGGCCGACGGCCAGGCGGCGAACGTCCTGGTCGGCAGTCCACGGCCGACCTTGGCGTGGACGGTGAACGACGCCGGTCGCGCGGAAACCCAGACGGCGTACGAGATCCGCGTCGACGGCCCGCGGTCCCACTGGGACTCCGGCCGGGTGGTTTCGGGCAACTCGGTCGATGTCGCCTATACCGGGCCGGCGTTGGACAGCGACCGCACCTACGAGTGGTCGGTGCGGACCTGGAACAGCGAGGGCCGGCAGTCGCCGTGGTCGGCGCCCGCCCGCTTCGACACCGGCCTGCTGCAGCCGGCCGACTGGTCCGCCTGGTGGCTGCAGGTCGACGACGGCGCGCTCGTCCGCGGCGGCTTCGACGTCACCAAGCCTGTCGCCCGCGCCCGGCTGTACTTCGGCGCCCAGGGCGTGGCCGAGCCGCACCTCAACGGCGCCCGCGTCCAGCCCCAGCAGGTGCTCGACTCCGCCGTCACCGACTACGCCGCCCGCGTGCTCTACCGCGACCTCGACGTCACGAAGCTGCTCAAGCCGGGCCACAACGCGCTCGCGTTCATGGCCGGCAAGGGCCAGTACACCGGCCGGCCCGCGCTCGTCGCCCAGGTCGACGTCACCTACACCGACGGCTCGACCGCGCGGTTCGGCACCGGCACCGACTGGAAGGCCCACGCCGGCCCGGTGACCGGCGACGACTTCTACTACGGCGAAACCTACGACGCCCGCAAGGAGATCGCGGGCTGGGACACCGCCGGGTTCGACGCCGGTGCGTGGCCCGCCGCGCACGCCGTCGCCCCGGCGTCCCACCGCCGGAGCCTGGCGCAGGGCAAGCCGGTGACGGCCTCGGACACGACCACCTGCTGCGGCTGGTCCCCGGCGGCCGCGACCGACGGCATCGACGGCTCGATCGACGCGTCGGAGGGCTACCACTCCGCCATCGAATCGAGCGCCGACAGCACGAAGTGGGCCCAGGTCGACCTCGGCTCGGCCCAGCAGATCGGCTCGGTGGCGCTGTTCCCGGCGCGGCCGACCAACGACACCTCGGGTGACGTCGTCGGCGCCGGCTTCCCGGTGCGCTACCGGGTCCAGGTCGGCGACGACCCGGCGTTCGCCACCGCGACGACCGTCGCCGACCGCACCGACGCCGACCAGGCCAACCCGGGCACCGCGGCCGTCACCCTGCCCGCGGACGTCACCGGCCGGTACGTCCGGGTGACCGCGACGAAGCTCGCCTGCGTCGGCACCAGCTGCACCTTCCGGCTGGCCGAGATCGGCGTTTACGGACCGAATCCCGCCGTCGTCAGCAGCGGCGTCACGCAGCTGCAGGCCGACATCACCCCGCCGACCCGGATCGTCGCGAACCACGACCCGGTCAAGGAAACCCGGCCCGCGCCGGGCGTGCGCGTCTACGACTTCGGCCAGAACCGCACCGGCCAGGCGACGCTGCGGGCCGCGCAGCCCGCCGGGACGACGGCATCGCTGAAGAAGGGCGAGATCCTCGACGCGAACGGCCGCGTCTCGACCGCGAACATCAGCTTCAACGGCTCCGAGCCGGCGCGGCAGACCGACCACTACACGTTCAGCGGCACCGGCACCGAGACCTACCTGCCGCACTTCAACTACGCGGGCTTCCGCTACGCCGAGCTGACCGGCGTGCCCGACGACGCCGCCGTCACCGTGACCGCGCAGGAGATCCACACCGATGTCGCCTCGACGGGCCGGTTCGACACCTCGGACCCGGGGCTCGACCAGATCCAGGCCGCCGTCACGCAGACCCAGCTGAACAACCTCGAGTCGATCCAGATGGACTGCCCGACCCGGGAACGCCACGGCTGGCTCGGCGACGCCGCCGACTCCGACCAGGAGGCGATGGCCAACTTCGACATGCAGGCCTTCTACACGAAGTGGCTCGGCGACATGGTCACCAGCGCCGGCGCCGACGGCAGCCTGCCGTCGGTCGCGCCGGTCAACGGCCGCACCGACTGGCTCACCGACCCGGCGTGGGGCACGGCGTACCCGCAGATCATCTGGGACTCCTACACCCAGTACGGCAACGCGCAGCTGCTGGCCACGCACTACGACCACGTCAAGGCGTGGGTCGACTACCTCGGCACCATCAGCGACGCCGACCACGTCGTCGTCAACCCGCCGACCTCCTGGGGTGACGACTGGCTCTCGACGGTCAGCACCCCGCACGGCTACTTCCAGACCGGCTTCTCCTACTTCGACGCGCAACTGCTCGCGAAGATGGCCGGAGCCCTGGGCAAACAGGCCGACGCCACCAAGTACAACGCCCTCGCCGGGCAGATCGCCGCGGGCTTCCTCAAGCGCTTCTACTCCGCCGAGACCGGCGTCTTCGGCACCGGGACGCAGCTGTCCTACGCCCTGCCGCTGGTGTTCGGGCTCGTCCCGGCCGGCCGCGAGCAGTCCACAGTGGACCGCCTGGTCGCCGACGTCGCCGCGCACCAGAACCACGTCACGACCGGCTTCGTCGGTACCACGCTGGTGTTCCAGGCGCTGGGCAAGTACCAGCGCAACGACGTCGCGCTCGCGATCGCGCAGCGCACCGACTACCCGAGCTTCGGCTACATGGTGAACCAGGGCCCCGGGACGATCTGGGAGAAGTGGGACAACTCCTCGGCGCCGGACGGCACGTCGTCGAAGGACCACATCGGGCTCGGCGGCGCGATCGGCCAGTGGTTCCAGCAGCAGCTCGCCGGGATCCAGCCCGGCACCCCCGGTTGGCGCGAGTTCACCCTCGCCCCGGCCGTCGCCGGGAACCTCACCCACGTGACGGCGCAGCAGCAGACCGTGCGGGGGACCGTGGTGAGTGCCTGGCAGCGTGACGGCAGCACCCTCACCTACCACGCCACGATCCCGGTCGGCGCGAAGGCGACGATCCGGCTGCCGCTGCTCGGCGGCAAGCAGTCGTCGGTGCGGGAGAACGGGCGGACGATCTTCGCCGACGGCCACGCCGCCCAACCCGACCCCGGGCTGACGGTCGGCCGCGCCGACGACGAGACGCTCACCCTGACCGCCGGTTCGGGCGACTACACGTTCACCGTGACGCCGCCGCGCACGCCGTTCACCCGGCTCGCGCTCACCGCGGGCACGCCCGCCGCGATCACCGCGGGCGGCAGCGGTGACGTCCCGGTCGTCGTCGAGGGACGGTCCACAGTGGCCGGTCAGGCGACCCTCGGCGCGCAGGTGCCCGCGGGCTGGACCGTGACGGCGACCCCGGCCGGGATCCCGTTGACCCCGGCCACGTCCGAGACGCCGGGCAGTGTGCGGATCACCGTGCCGGCCGGCGCCAAGAGCGGCCTGTACCCGGTGACGCTGACCGTGAAGGCACCTCGCGGTGGCGAGGCGAAGACGACGGTGAACGTGCCGGTGTTCGGCAGCTGGGCGAGCGGCACGACGGCTTCGGCGTCGAGCGAACACGCACCGAACGTCGTCAACGGCGCTACCCGCACCTATGTCGCGTCGAACGCGATCGACCACGACCTCGCGACCTTCTGGAACGACGACACCGACAGCCAGTACCCGGACACCCTCACCATCACGGCGCCCGCCGCGACCGCGCTGACCGGCGTCGGCTTCGCGTCCCACCCCGACGGCGTCCCGACCGACTTCACCGTGCAGACCTGGGACGGCGCGCAGTGGGCCGACCAGGTCCACGTGACCGGCAACACGGCCGTCTACCGGTGGATTCCGTTCCCGGCGCCGGTGACCACGACCCAGGTGCGGATCGCCGTCGCGGCCGCGCAGAACAGTTTCACGAGGATCGCGGAGGTGACGCCGTGATACGGCGTGGAGCAGCCCTGATCGCGGCCGTGCTGATCACCGGCACGACCGTCCCCACGGCCGCCGAGGCCGCGCCCGCACCATCTAACGCAGCTTGTCCCTGGGTGGGGACCCGCGCGCCCGTGGACAAGCGGGTGGCGCAGGTGCTCGGGCAGATGACGCTCGACGAGAAGATCACGATGGTGCACGGCACCGCCACCGGCGGTTACACCGGCCGCGTCGCGGGCAACGACCGGCTGTGCGTCCCGTCGCTGAAGATGGAGGACGGCCCGCTCGGCGTGAACCTGGGCAACACGACCCAGCTGCCCGCCGCGTCCGCCGTTGCCGCGTCGTTCGACTCGTCGCTGGCCAAGACCTACGGGTCGGTGATCGGCGCCGAGGACAAGACGAAAGGCGTCGACGTCGACCTCGGCCCGACCATCAACATCGTCCGTGACCCGCGCTGGGGCCGCGCTTTCGAGTCCTACAGCGAAGACCCCTACCTGGCCGGGCAGATGGGCGCGGCCGACATCGACGGCGTCCAGTCCCAGGGCGTGATGGCGCAGGTGAAGCACTGGGCCGTCTACAACCAGGAGGAAAACCGCAACACCACGGCCGACAACGCGGTGATCGACGACCGGACCGTGCACGAGATCTACGCCAGCGCGTTCGGGAACGTCGTCGCGAAGGCCAAGCCGTCGTCGGCGATGTGCTCGTACTCCTCGATCAACGGCACCTACGCCTGCGAGAACCCTTATCTCAACGACATCCTGAAGCAGGACTTCGGCTTCGACGGCTTCATCACGTCCGACTGGGGCGCCACGCACAGCGCGGCGCCGTCGGCGAACGCCGGGATGGACATGGAGATGCCCGGCCAGGACTTCTTCGGCACCACGCTGAAGACGGCCGTCCAAAGTGGACAGGTGCCGCAGTCCCGGCTGGACGACATGGTCACCCGCATCCTGCGCGAGGAGTTCCGCTTCGGGCTGTTCGACCACCCGTCCGCCGACACGCTCGACGCGGCCGCGTCGACCGGCGCGCACCTCGCGGTGGCCAAGAAGGCCGCCGAAGACGGCACGGTCCTGCTCAAGAACGACGGCTTGCTGCCCCTGGACGCGCGCAAGCTGCACTCGGTCGCGGTGATCGGCGACGGCGCGGGCAAGAACACGCTCAGCTCCGGCGGCGGCAGCGCGCACATCGCCGGCACCGGCACGGTCACGCCGTTCGACGGGATCAAGGCGCGCGCTGGCGCCGGCATCGACGTCGAGTACGCACAGGGCAACCTCGGCACCGGCAGCGCGCTGCCCCCGATCGAGAGCAGCGCGCTCAAGCCGCCGTCGGGGACCGGCGCCGGCCTGCAGGGGGACTACTACGCGAACACCGACTCGTCCGGGACGCCGGTCGTGACCCGCACCGACCCGCAGGTCGCGTTCACCTTCAGCGGGGCACCCGCGCCCGGCGTGCCCGCGACGAACTTCTCGGCCAAGTGGACCGGCACGCTCACCGCGCCCGTGACCGGCACGTACACCCTCGGCTTGACCAGCGACGACGGCAGCCGGCTGCTCGTGGGCGGGCAGCAGGTGATCGACAACTGGGGTGACCACGGCGCGCAGACCAAGACCGCGCAGGTCCCGCTGACCGCGGGCCAGCCGGTCCAGGTCGAGGTCGACTACTACCAGGCCGGTGGGGACGCCTCGGTGAGCCTCGGCTGGCTGCCGCCGGGGGAGGACCTCGTCGGGCAGGCGGCCGCGCTCGCCGCGAAGTCCGACGTCGCGGTCGTCTACGCCAACGACTACGAGTCCGAAGGCGGCGACCTCGACGACATCGACCTGCCCGCCGACCAGAACAAGCTGATCGACGCCGTCGCGGCGGCCAACCCGAACACGGTCGTCGTGCTCAACACCGGGTCCGCGGTGACGATGCCGTGGCTGGCGAAGGTCAAGGGCGTCTTCGAGGCGTGGTACCCGGGCCAGGAGGCCGGCCACGCGATCGCGTCGCTGCTCTTCGGCGACGTCGCGCCGTCCGGCAAGCTGCCGGTGACGTTCCCGACGTCGCTCGGCCAGGTGCCCGCGTCGACGCCGGAGCAGTGGCCCGGTGTCGACGGCAAGGTCCAGTATTCCGAGGGCCTCGACGTCGGCTACCGCTGGTACGACCGGAAGAACCTGACGCCGTTGTACCCCTTCGGGTTCGGGCTCTCGTACACGAACTTCCGCTTCTCGAACCTGAAGGTCGACGGCGACACGCTGCGCGAGAACGGCCGGCTCTCGGTCAGCGCCGACGTCACCAACACCGGCGCGCGGCGGGGTGCCGAGGTCGCCCAGCTGTACCTGAGCGATCCGGCGTCCACCGGGGAGCCGGTCAACCAGCTCAAGGGCTTCCAGAAGGTGGATCTCCAGCCGCGCCAGACGCAGCGGGTCCGGTTCGAGCTGACCGCGCAGGACGCGTCGTACTGGAGCACCGACGCACACGCGTGGGAACTCGGTGTCGGCAAGTACACCGTCCGCGTCGGCGACTCGTCCCGGAACCTCCCGCTGTCGGGCGGCTTCCGCGTCGACCACACCACCGGGCCGCGGTTCACCAAGGTGGCCGCGCCCGCGATCGCCGCGCCCGGCAAGACCCTCTCGGTGACGACCACCTTCACCAACGGCGCCACCGAAGCCGTGCACGACGCCGTGACGACTCTGGCCGTCCCGGCGGGCTGGAAGGCGACCCCGCGCACCCCGGTGGTCGTCCGGACGGTCCGGCCGGGGGAGTCGGTATCGACCACCTGGGCGGTGACGGTCGGCGCGTCGGCGGCGCCCGGCCCGGTCTCGTTGTCCGCCACCACCCGGTACGCGGGTGGCTCGGTCCGGGGAACGGCGTCCACGCAGGTCGCCTACCCGAATCTGGCGGCGGCGTACACGGACGTCGGCGTCACCGACGACGCGGATCCGGCGCCGGGCAACCTCGACGGCGCGGGCTTCAGCTTCTCCGCCCAGGCCCTGGACTCGGTGGGCGTCCACCCCGGCGGCCCGGTCACGAGCGGCGCGGCGACGTTCACCTGGCCCGACGTCCCGGCGGGCCACCCCGACACGGTGACCACGGCCGGCCAGAGCGTCACGGTGACCGGCTTCGGGTCGGCGTTGAACCTGCTCACCACCGGCACGAACGGCACCCAGAGCGGCCCGATCACCGTGACCTACGCCGACGGCACAACGTCCACCTCGACGCTCACCGTCGCGGACTGGTACGCCAACCAGGCGGTGGCCGGCTGCGTGCTCGCGGCGACGACGCCGTACTGGAACCGTCCCGCGGGCAGCACCTACCCGCACGACCAGAAGGTGAGTCTCTACGCGGCTTCCGTGCCGCTGACGGCGTCGAAGCAGGTCGCGTACGTGACGCTGCCGGCGAACAAGCAGCTGCACGTCTTCGCGACGGCGTTCACCGCGTGAAGCCGTAGCGCAGGAACCGCATGGCGTCGCGGACCGGCGGCACGTGGGCGAACGCCCGCGTGACCGCCCGGGCCGCGGCGCCGCTCTGGTGCCCGCCGATCAGGTCGACGGCGGACCGCTCGTCGAGCAGCCGCAGGGGCGGGTGCTTGGTGGCGAAGGCGTCCGGCGCGGGCATCGCCCAGCGGAAGCCGGTGCCTGCGCGGCGCATCGACGGCTGCAGGCCGGCGATCGTCTTGACCCACGGCGCGACGCCGTCGAACACGAGACGGCCGCTGGGGAAGTGCCGCAGCGCCCGGTCGACGAGCCGGTCCACGTCGTCCGGGGCGAGGTACATCAGCAGCCCTTCGGCCAGCACCAGCGCGGGCCGGTCGGCCGGGATCTCGTCCCACCACGCGGCTTCGGTGACCGACGAGCCCACCGTGCGGACGCCGTCGATCGGTCCGTAGAGGCGTTCGCGCAGTTCGATGACGTCGGGGTAGTCGACGTCGATCCACCGGGCCGTCGCCGGGCGGTCGATGCGCAGCGGGCGGCTGTCCAGGCCGCACGCCAGGTGCAGCACCAGGCCGTCGGGGTGGCCGTCGAGGAAGTCGCGGGTCCACGCGTCGAACTGGCGGGCCCGGGTCGCGATCAGGGGCGCGTTGCCCTTGAGGTTGCCGATCCGGCCGAAGTCGTAGTCGATCCGGTCGACGACGTCCTGCGCGAACGGGTCACCGAGGATCGGCGTCCTGCGGCGGTTGTCGAGGGCGCGCAGGTACAGCGCCATCAGCAGGGTTTCCTTCTCCTGGCTCAGGCGGACCTGTTCGGTCATCGGGGTCTCCGTTCTCCGGCGGCCGCAGCAGCGAGCCGACCCAGTGGTAGACCGATTGCGCGGCGCGCAGCCGGGACGCGCGTTCGGCGTCGGGGCCGACGAGGTCGAGGCCCTGGTGGAGGACGTCCTCGAAGGCGCTCATGCCCTCGATGCGCCGGCGGACGGCGGTTTCCCAGCCCTGGTCGTCGAGCCGGTAGTAGGCGGTCCGGTCACCGGCGCGCGTGTAGCGGCGGACCAGCCCGGTGGCGGTCAGGGAGCGGATGTTCGCCGTCATCGACGCGCGGCTCGCCTTGATCCCGGCGGCGATGTCGGCCGCGGACTGTTCGGCGGGCTCGCAGATCATCAGCCAGCCCAGGATGCGCCCGGTGATCGGCGGCAGCCCTTCCTGGCGCGCGAAGAAGGCCGAGACCTGCTCGATCCAGGCTTCCTCGTCCACCCGCGTCTCCCTTCAGTCATTACAGTCGTGACTGTAACACGCGTCGAATGTGACCCGGCTCACTCGCGGGCGAAGTTTCTGTGATCCAGGATGGTCGGGCCCGGTCTCCTGGTCGTACGGGAATTCGTCGGCGGAGTGAGGGTGTGGACGTGATCGGTCAGAAGCGGCTCGAGCAGGTGGACGTGTCGCAGGTGGTCGCCGCGCGAGCCGGCGACAGCGCGGCGCTCGACGCGCTGGTCGCGGCGTACCTGCCGCTGGTCTACAGCATCGCCGGCCGCGCGCTCTCGTCCGACGCCGACGTCGACGACGTCGTGCAGGAGACGATGCTGCGCGTCCTGCGGGGCATCGAGACCCTGCGGGAGCCGGGCCGGTTCCGGTCGTGGCTGGTCGCCGTCACGATCAACCAGATCCGCGAGCACCACCGCCGCCGGAGCGCGGCCCCGGACCCGCTGGCCGAGTACGACGAGCGCCCGGACCCGGGCGCCGAGTTCGCCGAGATCGCGTTGGCCCGGCTGCACATCGCCGAGCAGCGCCGCGAAGTCGACGAGGCGGCCCGCTGGCTCGACCCGGCGGACCGCGAACTGCTGGCCCTGTGGACCCTCGAGCGCGCCGGGCACCTGACCCGTACGGAGGTGGCGGAGGCCCTGCGCCTGGACGCCCACCTGGTGACGGTCCGGGTGAGCCGCCTGAAGACCCGCCTGGAGACGATCCGCCCCCTGGTGCGCGCCCTGACGGCCGAGCCGAGGTGCGCCCGCCTGGACCAGGCGTCGGCGGGCTGGTCGGGCCGCCCGGGACCGTTGTGGCGCAAGCGGTTCCTGCGCCACGTGGAGGAGTGCGCGCGTTGCCGCCGCGAGACGGACGACGCGGTCCCGGTGGACCGGATCCTCACGGGCGCGGCCCTGCTGGTGCTTCCGGCCGGGTACTTGCCACAACTGCTGGCGAACCTGTGGGACGTGGTCTCGGGACCGGCTGCGGGCGGTGCGGTCGCGGCCGGTGGTGCCGCTGGGAGCAGTACGGCTGCGGGCGGTGGTGCGAGTGCTGCAGGCGGTGCCGCGGGTAGCGGCGCAAGCGGTGCCGTGGGCGGTGGTGGCGTCGGGAGTGGCGCAGGCGCTGCCGCCGGGAGTGGTGCCGCCGGAGGCGGCTTGGCTGCGGGTGCTGGTGCCGGGAGCGCTGCGGGTGGTGCAGTAAGTGGTGCGGGTGCGGGTGCCGCGGCCGGGGTTGGCCCGGCCGCTGCCGTGGGCGCTGGTGCCGTCGCCGCGGGTAGTGCCGTGGCGGCCGGTTCCCTTGCCCGGCTTCTCGCCGCGAAGCCCTTTCTCGCGGCGGCCGGTGCTGCGGTCGTCTGTGCGCTCGGCGTGGCCGGGGCCGTGGCGCTTTCCCAGCCTGGGCAGCCGATCCAGCCGCCGGCCGCGTTGTCCGGGGGAACCTCCCGGCCCGCTCCGGCGCCCGGGACCGAGTCCGGCACCGCCACCACCGCTCCGACCTCCGCGCCGGTGGCGAGCACCTCGGCAGCGGCGTCCACTCAAGCGAGTCCGAGTCCGACGCTGCCGCCCGCCGCACCGCCGGCTCCGAGTTCGGCGAAACCGCGTGTCCTGACGCCCGAGGAACGGGTCCTCGCGCTGATCAACGACCAGCGCGCCGCCGCCGGATTGGCCGCGCTGCGGATGGATCCCGCGCTCGTCACCGGCGCCGCGGCGCACAACCGGACGATGGCCGGCGGGTGCGGCCTGTCGCACCAGTGCCCCGGCGAGGCCCCGCTCGGCGACCGCGAGCACGCGGCGGGCGCACAGTGGAGCTCGGCGGGCGAGAACATCGGCACCGGCGGCCCCGTAGCCGACGCGACCGACCCGATCGCTCGGATGGCCCTCGGCCTGACCCAGAGCATGATCGACGAGAAGCCCCCGAACGACGGTCACCGCCGCAACATCCTGAGCACCTCGTTCACCCGCATCGGAATCGTCGTCACCCGCGACGCCCACGGCTCGGTCTGGCTGACCCAGGACTTCGCCGGCAGCTGACGCGGCCTTCGGGGCAGGCGAAGGCACCCAAATTCCCCGGCGAACCCAGCGGCCTCCCGGCAAACCGGCCGGCCGGCACCCGGTGCCCCCGCGACTCCGCCAACCCGGCCGGGCGAGACCCGGCGGACCCGGCAACCTGGCTGACCCAGCGACCCGACGGCTCAGCGAACCTCCGGCCAACCCAGTGAACCCCGGCGACCCCAGCGGCAGACCCGGCGCCCGGCAAGCCCTCACCATCGCGACCTCCGTCCATTGTGGACCGAAAAGCGCGCGCGACCAAGTGGCGTCCTCCTGATGGAGCAACGCCGTTTAGTCGTAAATTTACTCATCCATGTCAAGTTCTTGCATGTTGTCTCCCGGTTGTTGCATGCTCGTACGACTCTGGCTCCCCTCCTGCTGTCTCGAAGAAGAGAAGACGCCATGACTCGTATGCGCCTGTCCCGGCTCGTCGCAGGTCTCCTCGCTGCGGGGCTGTCCATCACCGGGCTCGCCTCCGCGGCCGGTGCGCCACCACCGCCACCTCTGTCACCTCAGGAAACTGCTCAGGTCCAGTCGGCCGCGCTCGCGGACGTGCCCCTGACCCGCACCGTGTCGGCCAGCAGTGCGCTGCCCGGCTATCCCGTCGCCAACACCGTCGACGGCAACCAGGACACCTACTGGGAGTCCGCGAACAACGCCTTCCCACAGTGGCTCCAGGCCGACCTCGGCTCGGCCAAGCCGCTCTCGCGGGTCGTGCTGAAACTGCCCGCGGCCTGGGAGTCCCGCACCCAGACCCTCGCCGTGCGCGGCAGCACCGACGGCACCTCGTTCGCCGACCTCGTCGCGTCGAAGGGGTACGCGTTCACCCCCGGCGGCAACACCGTGACGATCCCGGTGACGGCGTCGGCCCGGTACGTGCGGCTGACCATCACCGCCAACACGCAGTGGCCCGCCGCGCAGCTCTCGGAGTTCGAGCTGTACGGCGCGGACACCGGTGACACGCAGGCGCCGACCGCGCCCGCGAACCTCGCGCTGACCGAGCCCGGCTCCGGCCAGATCGGGCTGAGCTGGTCGGCCTCGACCGACAACGTCGGCGTCACCGGCTACACCGTCTACCGGGACAACGCGCCCGTCACGACGGTCACCGGCACCACGTTCAGTGAGACGCGCCCCGCGGGCACCCGCGTCGAGTACTTCGTGCGGGCCAAGGACGCCGCCGGCAACGAGTCCGCCGACAGCAACCACGTGGTGCGCCAAGGCACCCAGGCCGGCCAGAACCTCGCCGTGGGCAAGCCGATCGAAGCGTCGTCGACGGTCAACGACTTCGTCGCCACCAACGCCAACGACGGCAACACCGCCACGTACTGGGAGTCCGCCGCGGGCTACCCGAACACGCTGACGGTGAAGCTCGGCGCCAACGCCGACCTCGACTCGGTCGTCGTCAAGCTCAACCCGGACGCGGCCTGGGGCGCGCGGACGCAGAGCTTCGAGGTCCTCGGCCGGGACCAGGGAGCGACCGCGTTCACGTCGCTGAAGGCCCGCGCCGACTACCGCTTCGACCCGGCCGGCAACCAGAACTCGGTGACCATCCCGGTCAGCGGGCGGGCCGCGGACGTCCGGCTGCAGTTCTCCGCCAACTCCGGCGCGCCCGGCGGGCAGGTCGCCGAGTTCCAGGTGCTCGGCACCCCGGCGCCGAACCCGGACCTCGTCGTCACCGGCACGTCCTGGACGCCGGCGAACCCGACCGAGACCAGCCAGGTCGCCGTGTCGGCGACGGTGAAGAACGCGGGTACCGCGAACGCGGCCGCGACGACCGTGAACGTCAGCCTCGGCGGCACCGTCGTCGGCAACGCGGCCGTCGGCGCGCTCGCCGCGGGCGCGTCCACCACGGTGACGGTGAACGCGGGCACCCGGCCGCAGGGCACCTACAGCGTGTCCGCGACCGTCGATCCGGCCAACACGGTCGTGGAGCAGAACGACACCAACAACACCTACACCTCACCGGCGCAGCTCGTCATCGCGCAGGCGCCGGGGCCGGACCTCGAGGTCACCGGCATCACGTCGAACCCGCCGAACCCGGCCGTCGGCGCGGCGGTGTCGTTCACCGTCGCGGTGCACAACCGCGGCACGAGCAGCGCGGGCGCGTCGGTGACCCGGGTGACCGTCGGCGCCACGACACTCGACGCCACCACCGCCGCGATCGCGGCCGGTGCCACGGCGAACGTCGCGGTGCCGGGCACCTGGACCGCCACCAACGGCGGCGCCACCCTGACGGCGACGGCCGACGCGACGAACACCGTCGCGGAGACCAGCGAGTCCAACAACGCGCTCTCGCGGGCGATCGTCGTGGGCCGCGGCGCCGCGGTGCCGTACACCGAGTACGAGGCGGAAGCCGCGCAGTACCAAGGCGAACTGCTGACAGCCGACCCGCTGCGCACGTTCGGGCACACGAACTTCGCGACCGAGTCCTCGGGCCGCCAGTCCGTGCGGCTGGCGAGCCAGGGCCAGTACGTCGAGGTCACGTCGACGAACCAGTCGAACTCGATCGTCGTGCGCAACTCGGTGCCCGACGCCGCGGCCGGCGGCGGGCAGGACTACACGCTCAGCCTGTACGTCAACGGCGCGTTCGCCCAGAAGCTGACGCTGTCCTCGACGCACAGCTGGCTCTACGGCACGACCGACGACCCGGAGGGCCTCACCAACCGGCCCGGGGGAGACGCGCGCCGCCTGTTCGACGAGTCGCACGCGCCGCTGGCGCAGTCGTACCCGCCGGGCACGAAGTTCAAGCTGCAGCGGGACAGCGGCGACAACGCGGCGTTCTACGTCCTCGACCTGGTCGACCTGGAGCAGGTCGCCCCGGCGACGGCCAAGCCGGCCGAGTGCACCTCGATCACCGACTACGGCGCGGTGCCGAACGACGGCGTCGACGACTCCACGGCGATCCAGCGCGCGGTGACCGACGACCAGAACGGCGTCATCGCCTGCGTGTGGATCCCGGAAGGGCAGTGGCGGCAGGAGAAGAAGATCCTGACCGACGACCCGAACGTGCCCAACGGCGGCGGCCAGTACAACCAGATCGGCATCTCCAACGTGACGATCAAGGGTGCCGGCATGTGGCGCTCGCAGCTCTACTCGCTGATCCAGCCGCAGGACGCGGGCACCATCAACCACCCGCACGAGGGCAACTTCGGGTTCGACATCGACAAGAACGTCCAGATCTCCGACATCGCCATCTTCGGGTCCGGCCGGATCCGCGGCGGCGACGGCAACGCCGAGGGCGGCGTCGGCCTCAACGGCCGGTTCGGCACCGGCACGAAGATCGCGAACGTCTGGATCGAGCACGCAAACGTGGGCGTGTGGGTCGGCCGGGACTACGGCAACATCCCGGCACTGTGGGGGCCGGCCGACGGCCTCGAGTTCAGCGGCATGCGGATCCGCGACACCTACGCCGACGGCATCAACCTCACGAACGGCAGCCGGAACTCACGGGTGTTCAACTCGTCGTTCCGCACCACCGGAGACGACTCGCTCGCGGTGTGGGCGAGCCAGTACGTGAAGGACCCGTCGGTGGACATCGGGCACGACAACGTGTTCACCAACAACACGATCCAGCTTCCGTGGCGTGCCAACGGGATCGCGATCTACGGCGGGTACGGCAACAAGATCGAGAACAACCTCGTCTACGACACGATGAACTACCCGGGCATCATGCTGGCGACCGACCACGACCCGCTGCCCTTCTCCGGGCAGACGACGATCGCCAACAACGCCCTCTACCGCTGCGGCGGCGTGTTCTGGGGCGAGCAGCAGAAGTTCGGCGCGATCACGTTCTTCGCGCAGAGCAAGGACATCCCGGGGGTGACGTTGCGGGACACCGAGATCCACGACTCGACCTACGACGGCATCCAGTTCAAGACGGGCGGTGGCGTCGTGACCGCGGCCGTCACGAACGTCAAGATCGACAAGTCGAACAACGGCGCGGGCATCCTCGCGATGAGCGGCGCCCGCGGCAGCGCGACGCTGACGAACGTGGCGATCACGAACTCGTCGACGGGCAATGTCGTCGTCGAGCCGGGTTCGCAGTTCGTGATCAACGGCGCCCCGATCCCGGCCGTGGTCGCCTCAGGCCGCCGCGAGACGCGGTAGCCGAGTCTGCCGCAGCCGGTCGTGAGTGTTCAGGGCGGTTAGAACCGCCCTAACCACTCACGACCAGGGTGGGCCTTCGGATCCGTAGCGGGGGATCACCGCGAACACCTCGAGGTCGGTGGGCGCGCCCTTCGCGCGGAACTTGCGGCGACGGCGGACGGTGAACCGGTCGCGGTCGAGGTTCCCCAGGACGTCGCCGGTGATCAGGACTTCGCCGCCGCCGGCCGCGTCCATGATCCGGGCGGCGATGTTGACGTCGACGCCGAAGTAGTCGCGCCCGACCCGGCGCGGGCGGCCGGTGTGCAGGCCCGCGCGCAGCTGGGGGCGGTAGCCGTCGAGGTCGATCGCGCTGACCGCGCCGCACGTCTCGTACGCCGCTTCGACCGCGGCCGCGGGATCGGCGAAGGCGGCCATCAGGCCGTCGCCGAGGCCCTTCACGACGCGGCCGCGGTGACGGGCGATCGTCGCCTCGCTCGCGGTCGACACCGCGCGCAGCAGGTCCAGGGCCCGCGCGTCGCCGACGTCGAGGGCCCAGCTGGAGAAGCCGACCAGGTCGGTGAACACGATCGTCGTCTCGCCGGTGTCGCTTTCGCGGCCCTGGGCGACGGCCTGCCACACCTGCACCGCCGCGAGCCCGAGCTCACGCATCGCGCTGGGCTGCTCGGCTTTCGCCTCGGCCAGCAGCCGGGCCACCCGGTCGGACGGGTGGCCTGCGGTGGTCGACAGCGCGTCGCCGAGGTCGCGGTCGCCGGGCACCAGGCGCCGCACGACGCGGGCGGATCGCACCAGGCCCGGCCGCCGGTCGGCCGCCCGCAGCAGGTCGACGAACCGGGCGACTTTCCGCGTCCGGTCCGGCTGTCCGTTGTCGCTGTCCGTCACCAGCTGCATGCTACCGGCAGGTAGCCTCCCCGGCGGCCGGAACGTGACGGGCTCCGCTCAGGCGCGGACGTCGGGCAGGCTCGCGCCCCGCTGCCGCTGCCAGGCGTCGCCGGCTTCGTCGTGGTCGGCGCAGCGGTCAGTCGTCGTGCTTGGCGGGGCGGGTGAGGTCGATCTCGGCCCAGACGGTCTTGCCCGTGCTGCGCTGCCGCTGGCCCCAGGAGACCGTGATCGCGTCGACGACTTCGAGGCCGTGGCCGCCGCTGTCCGACGGGGTGCGGCGGCACGCGGGGTCCAGGCAGGCGTCGTCGACCTCGAGGCAGATCCAGCCGCGTTTGCGCAGCAACCGGACCTGACGCGGGGGTTCGCCGTGCCGGAGGGCGTTCGAGGTCAGCTCGTCGAGCACCAGGACGACGTCGAGGCGCTGGTGCTCGGGCAGGTCCCGCAGCACGCGGTGGGCCCACGCCCGGACCGCGGGCAGCTCGCCGAAGTCGTCGGCGACCTCCAGCGCGACCACTCGCGGTTCGTCGTGGGTGCGTGTCGGCTGCATCGCGGCCTTGTCCTCCTTGATCACCGTTCCGCGCCTGGTGGGGGCTCGTCCCTCGGCCGGTCCGGCGCCGGGCCGTGGGTGCGACTGGCGCACCCACGACCCGGTGTGCGGTCCCGGTGCCGCCGCGTCGAGGGGGGAGTGAACGCGACGGAACCCGGGACCTCGGCCCGCTCGCGAGGGGAGAAAGCCGAGCGGGACGCACTTGCGGAATTCCCGCACCGAGCGTGGTGCGAAACCTGGCATTCCGGTGAACCGCCGGATCGGCCCGACCGCGGGTCGAAGTCCCCCTGCCCGCCGCGGATCTCTGCCCGTTGCGTCTTGTGTCCTCAATGGACGGTGGCCTTCCGGCACGCCGATGCCGGTGCCCGCGAGGCCCGGGACGGTCGGGGGGAAGCCGTCCCGGACCGCGGACACCGGCACCGGTGGTCGACGACGACCGCGCCTGTGGTCTCCGTCTGCCGAAGAAGACGCGATTCGCTGCGTGAGCGTTACAGCCGTCAAGCCCGAACGGCCGGCCCCCCGGGTACATCTCACGGTGGGAGCCGGCCGTCCGGTGACGCGATGGGCTCCTCGGCAGGACCCATCGCGGTCGGTTCGCGTCCTGCTACGCGGCTTTCGGACCTACTTCGTGTGCTGACCCGGGCGGTCGACGTCGCCGCGCCAGGCGCCGGTCTCGTGACCGTCGCGGGTTTCGATGAACTTCTTGAAGCGGTCGAGGTCACCCTGGACGCGGTGGTCGAGGATGCCGGTCTTGTCGGCGACGTTCTCGACGAAGCCCTCGGGGTCGATGTCCATCTGGACGGTGACCCGGGTGTGGGTGTTGTCGAGGCGGTGCACGGTCACGACGCCGGCGTGGTTCGGGCCGGTGTCGGACTTCCAGGCGATCCGCTCGTCGCGGTTCTGCTCGGTGATCGTGGCGTCGAACTGCTTGGTGACGCGGGCGACGCTGATGGTCCAGTGGGTGTGGGTGTCGTCCACCTGGTCGATGCGGTCGACGCCGTCCATGAACCGGGGGAAGTCGGTGAACTGCGTCCACTGGTTGTAGACGGTGCTCACATCGGCTTCGACGTCGACGGACTTGGTGATCGTGCTCATGCCGCGGTCAGCTCCTTCTCGTGGTTCCGGGTACCGCACCTGCAGTGCACGGCCACCCCACGGCTACCCGCTCGGCGGGAGAACAAACCGATCCAGATTCGATGCACGCATTTGTCCACCTACTGTGGACTCCTGGTCACGGCTCGACGCGCGCCCGCCGGCCGACGGCGAGGTCGGCCAGCCGCGCCAGCGACTCGGTGTTGCGGGGCCGCAGCAGCAGTCCCTGGACGGCCTCCGGCAGCACCTTGGCCGGCCCGCGCACGACGTGCTCGGTCATCCGGACCAGCGTCCGCGTGCCGCCGTCGTGCGGGACGAGCGTGAGGCCGACCGCGGCGGCCCCGGTCGGCCACGCCTTGGCCTCCAGCGACAGTGAGCGGCCGGTCTCGACCGCGACGACCGTGGTCTCGTCCTGCAGCTGCAGCGGCCAGGAACCGACGCTGTGGTGGATCCGGCTCCCGACGGCGGGCCAGTCCGCGTCGACGGCCCGGATGTGGGAGCTGCCCACCACCCACCCGCCGTAGGACCAGCCGTCGGCGAGTACGGCGAAAACGGTCTGCGGTGGTGCGTCGACCACCCGGCTGACCTCGGTCATGGGGCTCTCCGTTCGTTCTGCGCGAAGCCGGCCGGGTACCCCGTGCCGGGCCGTCCCACGCGGCCGCGTCCGGGAAACCGATCGGCGCGATCGGAGACCGGCGGCTACCGTGACGCCTATGGAGTCCTCGGAACCGGACCTGATCCGGGCGTTGGAGCGCGGGCTCGGTGCGTACGTTCAAGCCGTCGCCGCCGCGATCGGAGTCCCCGCGGAGGGCACGACGGTGGAGATCAGCGACACGGCCACGGCCTACCTCGGGCTGTCGCGACCCTGGCCGGGCCGCCCGCGTCACGACGTGATGCTGGTGTGGAGCGAACGCCGCGGCTGGACGGTCGCGGTGGAGACCGCGCCCATCGAGGACCCGGTCGTGCTCGCGCGCTGGCCGGGTGACGAGCTCGTCCCGCCGCCGGAGGAGGTGGCGCGCTTCGTCGACGACGCCGCCGCGGGCCGGAGTACCGGCAAGGACCGCGTCACAGCGGTCCCCGTCACCCGCCGGATCCTGGCCGAGCGCCTCGACGAGTACGTCCCGCTGCACTCCGACCAGGTGTAGCCCGGGATTTCTGTCCGCTCAAGTCTCGCGAAACCCCCCGATCCGCCGTTGTGGCCGACGTCACGCCTGTGCCACGGTCAATGCTGACAACGTTGTCTCCGAAGGGTGAGGCTCGTGGTTCGCATCGCCCGCGTGTCGCTCGTCGTCCTGCTCGCCGCCTTGGCGGTCTTCGTGCCGGTGTCTCCCGCGAGCGCGGGCACCGTGGCCGACTACCCGGAGTTCCCCTACCCGGCGACCACCTACCAGGAGCCGTTCCGGGGGCAGTTCCACTTCAGCTCGCAGGCCGGGTGGATGAACGACCCCAACGGGCTGGTCTACGCCAACGGCCTCTACCACTTCTTCTACCAGCACAACCCGCACGGGCTCGAGTGGGACACCATGCACTGGGGCCACGCCACCAGCCCGGACCTGGTGCACTGGACGCAGAAACCGATCGCGCTGGAACCCGGCGTGCACCCCGGCACCCTGTTCTCCGGCGGCGGGGTCGTCGACCGGGACAACACCTCGGGGCTGAAGACCGGCGCGCTCGACCCGATCGTCGTGTTCACCAACACCGACGGCGTCAGCGTCTACTACAGCAACGACAACGGCCGCAGCTTCCAGCCGTACGACCGGGGGCGCAAGCAGATCGAGATCCCGGCGGAGAGCCGGGACCCGAAGGTGGTCTGGGACGCCGCCCGCCACCGGTGGGCGATGGTCGTCTGGTCGAACCGGGGCGGGAACGGCGTCGACCTCTACACCTCGCCCGACCTGCTGCACTGGAGTTTCGCCAGCCGGTACGCGGCGGACTGGCTCTTCGAATGCCCGGACCTCATCCCGATGACGCTCGACGGCGTGCGGCAGTGGGTGCTGACGTCGGGGACGAGCGAGTACGTCGTCGGCTCGTTCGACGGCACGACGTTCCGCACCGACCGGCCGCAGCCGAAGAAGATGAACCAGGGCACCACGTTCGCCGGCGGCACGTTCTACGCCGCCGAGACGTTCTCGAACGCTCCGGACGGTCGCGTCGTGCAGCTGGCGTGGCAGGGCGGAAACCGCGGCAGCACCTGGACCGGTGACGCCACCTTCCCGGCGGAGCTGAAGCTCGTCGGCTCGCCCGACGGCCCGCAGATCACGCGGACGCCGGTCGCCGAGCTGGACTCGCTGCGCGCCGACAGCCGGAGCTGGCAGAACCAGACGGTGACCCCCGGGACCAACCTCTTGGGCGGGATCCTCGCCGACACCTACGAGATCACCGCGACCTTCGACGTCGCGAGCGCGACCGCCGGGCAGTTCGGCTTCGCGCTGCACAGCCGCTCCGACGGCAGCGCCGACCGGACCGTGGTCTACGACCGCGCGGCAGGCACGCTCTACGGGAAGCCGCTGGCGCCGGCCAACGGCGAGGTCAGCATGCGGCTGCTCGTGGACCGCGGCCAGCTCGAGGTCTTCGGCGACGGTGGGCGGTTCTCCGTCGCCGACAACGTGAACTTCGACTCCGCCGCGGTCAGCCAGGGCATCCGGCTGTTCGCGACCGGGGGACAGGTGCGGCTGAAGAGCGCGAAGTTCACCCGGCTCAGCACGAGCTGGGGCACGGCGCAGTCGACACTGGAGAGCACCCTCGCCGGCCCGTGGCACGCGGCGGGCGGCTCGTGGACCGACACCAGCGGCGGCAAGCAGGCCCAGGCCGGCGGCGACGCCTTCTACCTCAGCGCGAGCACCGCGGGCGACGCCGTCTACCAGGGCGACGTCCGGCTCGACACCGCGCAGGCGGCCGGGCTGACCTTCCGGGCGGCCGACGACGGCGCCGGCTACACCGCGAACATTGACACGAGCGGGGTGGTCAAGCTGTGGCGCCCCGGCCGCGACATCGCGACCTACGCCACGCCCATCGCGGCCGCCAGCACCCACCACCTGGAGGTGCGCACGGCGGGCTCCCGCATCCAGGTCCTGCTCGACCACGGCACCACACCGGTCATCGACGCGACCGACGACGTCTACGCGTCGGGCCGCTTCGGCGCGAACGCCTACCACGGCACGGCGACCGTGCAGAACCTCGACACCGGCCCCGGCGGCCTCGACGCGTTCGCCTCCGGTGCCTGGACCGCCCGGGGCGGCACCTGGACCACCACCCCGGACGGCCTGCGCGGCCGCTCGCCCGACAACGGCTTCTACCTGAGCGACCGCACCGGAACGGACTTCACCTACGACGGCGACGTCTCGGTCACCAACGGCACAGCGGCCGGCCTGACCTTCCGCGCGGCCGCCGACGGCACCGGCTACACCGCGAACGTCGACAGCAGCGGAGTGGTCAAGCTGTGGCGGCCCGGCCGCGACATCGCGACGTACGCGACGCCGATCATCGAGGGCCGCACGTACCACCTGACGGTGCGGACGACGGGCACCCGCATCCAGGTCTGGCTCGACCACGGCGCCGCCCCGATCATCGACGCCACGGACAGCACCTACGCATCGGGACGGTTCGGCGTCAACGGCTACGCCGGGAACACCCTCACCCAGCACCTCGCGATCAGCTGAGTCACCAGCCCAGCTCGGCGTCGTCCTCCTGGAACGTCCCCGTCGGCCCGTCCTCGCCGATGACGGCCATCCGGACGATGGTCCGGGCGCTGACCTCGACCGGGCGGCCGTGGGGGTTCTCGACGCCGCCGAGCATGGTCGCCGTGTAACCCGGCTCGACGGCGTTGAACTTGACCTCGGGCACCGCCCGCGCGTACTGGACCGTGAGCATCGAGACCGCTGCCTTGCTCGCGCCGTAGACGATCGCCGAGACCTGCGACGCGGGCCGCGAGGGGTCGTGGTTGGCCGAGAACGAGCCCAGCGCGCTGGAGATGTTGACGACGACCGGGTTGGCCGACCTCCGCAGCAGCGGCAGCGCCGCCTCGGTGACGCGGACGATCCCGACCGCGTTCGTGTCGAACACCGCCAGGGCCTCCGGGCCGTTGAGGGCTAGCAGGGCGATCCCGGCGTTGTTGACGAGCACGTCGAGCCCGCCCTCGAGCCGGTCGAAGGCCGCGGCGACGGACGCGTCGTCGGTGACGTCCAGCCGGACGAACCGGGCGCCGACCTCGTCGGCGGCCGCGCGGCCGTGAGCGGCGTCACGGGCGCCGAGGTAGACGGTGTGGCCGGCGGCGACGAGCTGGCGGGCGGCTTCCTTGCCGAGGCCCCGGTTGGCCCCGGTGATCAGTGTCGTGGTCATGAACCGAGCTTGCGAGGCCGACGGCGAAGTAGGCAGTCGTGCCGTTTTCGTAGGACTGCCAGGGCCAGGACAAGGCGGCCGCGGTCGCGCACACTGGAGGCGTGGAGACGTGGGAGTTCGGCCGGATGGTGCGCCGCCGGCGTGACGGCGTCGCGCCCGAGACGGCCGGGGTGCCGGTGGGCCGCCGCCGGCGGGCGACCGGCCTGCGCCGCGAAGAGCTCGCCGGCCTCGCGGGGATCTCCGCCGACTACCTGACCCGCCTCGAACAGGGGCGCGCGACCTCGCCGTCGGTGCAGGTCGTGGAGGCGCTGGCGCGCGCCCTGCGGCTGGCCGACGGCGAGCGTGACCTGCTGTTCCGGCTGGCCGGGCACGTCGCGCCCGGGCTCGACGTCGTCCCGTCGCGGATCACCCCGAGCGTCCAGCGCCTGCTCGACCGGCTGGCGCACACGCCGGTCGCCGTCTACGACGCCACCTGGACGCTCGTCGTCGCCAACGCGCCCTACGACGCGCTCATGGGGGAGACGACGGCCTGGCGCGGGATCGAGCGCAACGCCGTCTGGCGCCACCTCGCCGGCCCCGGCACCCGCGCCGTTCACACTCCCGAGGAGCACGCCGGCTTCGTGGCGCAACTGGTCGCCGACCTGCGGTTGAACGTGGCGCGCTACCCCGCCGACCGGAGCGCCGCCCGGCTCGTCGAACAGCTGTCGCGGAGCCCGCGGTTCGTCGAGCTCTGGGACGCCGGTGCTCCCGAGCCGGGCCAGGAGACGTCGAGGCACAAGGTCGTCGACCACCCGCTGGCCGGCCGCATCACCCTCGACTGCGACACGCTCGTCGTGGCCGCCGACGACCTGCGCATCATGGTCTACACGGCCGAACCGGGCACCGAGGACGCCGAGCGCCTCGACCTGGCGATCGTGCTCGGCACGCAGACGCTCGTCTGACGAAGCGTTGACCTGGGCTTCACCCGGTGTTCCCCCGCGGCGGTAGTGGTTTCGCGGCGGGGCGGGCGATACTGGCGCGGATCCCGGCCACCACACCTCCGGAGTGCTCATGACGGACGTCAACCGCAGGCGGTTCTTGCAGCTGACCGGCGGCACCGCTGCCCTTTCGGTCCTTTCGGGCAGCATCGCCCGCGCGGCGGAGATCCCCGCCCACCACCGCACGGGCACCCTGCGTGACGTCGAGCACATCGTGGTCCTGATGCAGGAGAACCGGTCGTTCGACCACTACTTCGGCACGATGCGCGGCGTCCGCGGCTTCGGCGACCCGCGGCCGGCGACACTGCAGTCCGGTAAACCCGTCTGGGCGCAGTCCGACGGCAGTCGCGACCTCCTGCCGTTCCACCCCGACGCGGACAATCTGGGCCTGCAGTTCATCCAGGACCTCCCGCACAGCTGGAACGACACGCACACGGCGTGGAACCGGGGCAAGTACGACAAGTGGGTCCCCGCCAAGGGCTCGACCACGATGGCGTACCTGACGCGCGAGGACATCCCGTTCCACTACGCGCTGGCCGACGCGTTCACGATCTGCGACGCCTACCACTGCTCGTTCATGGGCTCCACCGACCCGAACCGCTACTACATGTGGACCGGATTCACCGGCAACGACGGCACCGGCGGCGGGCCGGTCCTGGGCAACGACGAAAAGGGCTACTCCTGGACGACCTACCCCGAGCGGCTCGAGCAGGCCGGGGTGTCGTGGAAGATCTACCAGGACGTCGGCGACGGCCTCGACGCCGCCGGCGGCTGGGGCTGGATCGACGACGCCTACCGCGGCAACTACGGCGACAACTCGTTGCTGTACTTCAACTCCTTCCGCAACGCCAAGCCCGGCGACCCGCTCTACGACAAGGCCCGCACCGGCACGAACGCGAAGGCGGGCGACGGCTACTTCGACCGGCTGCGTGCCGACGTCAAGGCCGGGACGCTGCCGCAGGTCTCGTGGATCACGGCGCCGGAGGCGTTCTGCGAACACCCGAACTGGCCGGTGAACTACGGCGCCTGGTACCTGGCGCAGGTGCTCGACGCGCTCACCGCGAACCCGGAGGTCTGGAGCAAGACCGCGCTGCTGGTCACCTACGACGAGAACGACGGCTTCTTCGACCACGTGCTCCCGCCGTACGCGACGGCCGGGCAGTCCACTGTGGACACGACCGGCGAGATCTTCGCGGGGTCGGCCGCGAACCCGGGCGGCCCGTACGGCCTCGGCCAGCGCGTGCCGATGATGGTCGTGTCGCCGTGGAGCAAGGGCGGCTGGGTGTGTTCGGAGACGTTCGACCACACGTCGATCATCCGGTTCATCGAACGGCGGTTCGGGGTGCGGGAACCGAACATCACGCCGTGGCGCCGCTCGGTCTGCGGCGATCTGACGTCGGCGTTCGACTTCGCGCGCACCGACACCCACGTGCCACGGCTGCCGGACACGGCCGCCTACCAGCCGCCGGACCGCGAGCGGCACCCGGACTACGTGCCCGCGGTGCCCGCGAAGGGCGTGCTGCCCAAGCAGGAACGCGGGTTGCGGCCGGCACGGGCGCTGCCGTACGACCTGGCGGCCGAGGCGCGGGTGCACGGTGACCAGCTGACGCTGACATTCGCCAACCACGGCCGGGCGGGCGCGGCGTTCGTCGTGACGTCGCCCGCGGCCGACCCGCGGACCTACACCGTGGGCGCGGGCCGCTCGCTGTCCGGCGCGCTGCCCGCGGCCGGCGGGTACGACTTCACCGCCCACGGCCCGAACAGCTTCCTGCGGCAGTTCCGGGGCGCCACGCCCGGGCCCGAGGTGAGCCTGCGCGAGGACGGCGGGTGCGTCGAGCTGACCCTGACCAACACCGGGCCCGCCACCGTGCGGCTGACGATCACGGACGCCTACGGGCGGCGCTCGACGACCCGGCGGCTGCGGCCGGGCGCGCGGGTCGTCGAACGGGTGGACACCGGGCGGAGCAACGACTGGTACGACGTCTCCGTGACGTCGGACCAGGACCCGAAGTTCCTGCGCCGGCTGGCCGGGCACGTCGAGACCGGCCGCCCCGGCACCAGCGACCCGGCGATCCTGACGCGGTGAGCCGATAGCGCTGTCCTGCCGGACAGGATGCCGGTCATGCCTTGACGGGTATGACCGGCGTCACGTAACTTCCGCCGTGTCTTGAATCGTTTCAATCCACGGTCGGGGGATCAACGGTGATCGAAAACGACCCGGTACGCGCCACGTCGATCGGCGGGGAGTTCCGGCTGTCCCGGCGGCGCGCGCTCGCGCTCGCCTCGGCCGCGGCCATCGCCGGCACGGCCGGCGGGTGGCCGATCGCCTACGCCGCAGCGGAAACCGACGGCGCGGCGGGCCGGTTCGCCGACCCGCGCCCGGACTCGCGGCCCACGGTGCTGTGGTTCTGGAACGGCACCGTCACCACCGCGCTGGTGGCCGACGGGCTGGCGGACCTGCGCGACAAGGGCGTGCACGAAGTCCTGGTCTTCCCGTTCGACACGGCCGCGCTGAAACCGGCGTTCTTCACCGAAGACTGGTTCACGATCATCGAGTTCACCCTGCGCGAGGCGCAGCGCCACGGCATGCACCTGTGGCTGTTCAACGACGACTACTTCCCGAGCGGCCGCGCCGGTGGGCTGGTCGTCGACGGCGGGAAGGTCGGCGACCGCGTCTACCCGCCGCGGCCGGACCTGCGCCTCAAGGGCGTCGGGCACCAGCTCCTGACCGTTCCCGGCGGCGAGCCGGTGCCGCTGGTGAGCCGGGGACTCTCGGTGTCGGGCGGGCGGTTGCTGGTCGACGCCGCGGCCCGCGACGGCGTCACCCTGCTGCGCGAGGGTGCCGGGTGGCAGGACTACGACGTCGTGGCGGAGGTCCGCGTGGACAGCGCGACCGCCGGGCTCATGGTGCGCAGCACCGACGCGGACAACGGCGTCCTCGCCGACCTGCGCACCGACGGCGCCGTCGACGTCTGGCAGCAGACCGGCGGCGCGTTCACCCAGCTCCGGGGCGGTACTCCGGTCCCGGGCTTCGACCCCGCCGCGGACCACGAGCTGGCCGTGCGCGTCCGCGGAACGAGTTTGACCGTGACGCTGGACGGCGTCGCGCAGCCCGCGGTGGACGGTCTCGAGTACCCGACCGGCCGGGTGGGCGTGCGCTCGGTGGCGTCCCAGCGGTCGTCGTGGGACAGCCTGACCGTGCGCGACGCGACCGGTGCCGTTCTCTACACGGAGACGTTCGACAGTGCCGCCGCGCTCGACGGGTTCGACCTGCCCGCGACCGGCGTGCCGCTGGTCGCCGCGGCGGCCCGGCCGGCGTCCTCGACGGACCCCGCCGCGCTGGTGGACCTGACCGCGCAGGCCCGCGCGGGCGGCACGTGGACGCCGCCCGCCGGGACCTGGCAGCTGGACCTGTTCACCGTCCGCGACCTGAGCACCCCCACCGGCACCGGCCGGGCCTACCTCGACCTGCTTGACGACGAAGCCGTGCGGCTGTTCCTCGACGCCGTGCCGGGGGAGTACGTGCGCCGCTTCCCGTGGGCGCCGGGCGCGGTCCTGCGCGGCTTCGCCGACGACGAGCCCTATCTCGCTTCGGCCGACGGGCCGTTCAACACGGTGCCCTGGTCGCCCACGCTGGACGCGGAATTGCACGCGCTCGGGACGTCGCCGGGCATCGCGCTGACCGCGGTGCACGACGCCGGGCTCGGCGACGGCGGTCTGCGGCTGCGTGGGCTCTTCTGGCGCGCGGTGAGCAACCGGTTCGCGGCCGCGTACTACAAGAGCCAGGGCCAGTGGCTGGGCGCACGCGGGTTGAAACTGATCTCCAACCCGCTGTGGGACGAGTACGGCCCGGGTGAGCAGCTGCGCAGCTCCGGCAACCTGAACACGAACAACCAGTGGGCGCAGGTGCCGGGCACCGACCTGATCTTCGACCACTACCAGCGCGGTTACCACCGCACGCTGTCGCGCTGGCCGGCCAGCACCGCGCACCAGCTCGGGCTGGAGCGCGTCTACCTGGAGGCGATGGGCGGCACCGGCTGGCCGGTCACGCCGTCGTTCGTCCGCGAGGTGGTCGGTGCGTTCGCCGTGCGCGGGGTCAACCACACGCTGCTGCACGCGCGGTTCAGCGACGAGAACCAGATCGTCTACCCGCCGCCGTTCCAGCCGGCCAACCCGTGGTGGGCGGTGTCCGCGCCGCTGAACGACTGGATCGGCCGGCTGATGGAAGCGTGCCGCGCGCCGGCCCGTGCCCGCACCGCGTTGCTGCAGCCGCAGCGCGCCGTCGAGTCCACACAGGACACTCCGGCGATGGCCGACCTCGACACGGCGTTCCTGACCGCCGCCCACGCGCTGGAGGACGTCCAGGTCGACTTCGACTTCCTCGACGAAGGCGCGCTCGACGCCGACCCCGCGCTGCGGACGCACGCCCAGCCGACCGGCTCGAAGCTGGTCGTCGGGCAGCAGGCGTACGGGATCGTCGTAGTGCCCCGGACGCCGATCCTCGCGGTCGGGACCGTGCGGACGCTGATCCGGTTCGTCCGCGGCGGCGGCACGATGGTCGTCGTCGGCGAACCGCCGAGCCGGGAGGCCGGCGGGAACGACGCGGGCCTGCGGGCCGCGCTGGCCGAGTTGTTCACCGCACATACGGCGGTGCGGGCGGCCGACCCGGTGGCGGCCGCGACCGCGGTGGCCGCCGCGGGTGGCGCGGCGGCGACGCTGGAGCCGCGCCACGACGACGTCCGGGTGCTGCGCCTGGAAAGTGCCGGCCGGCCGATGTTCGTCGTGCTCAACGAGCGCGCCGACGCCGTGGAGCTGACCGCGACGTTCCCGGCGACCGGCGTACCCGAGGTGTGGGACCCCGACACCGGCACCACGGCACCGGTGGGCGTCTGGCGGCGAGCGGCGTCCGGGAGCACGGCGACCGTCCTGCGCCTGGAACCGAAAGCCACGCTGCTGGTCGTGTTCCGCGCGGGAGCGGAGCCCGCGCACGCGGTGAGCGCGTCGGCTCCGGTGGAGCGGGTGCGCGCCGACGGCCGGGCCGCGACTTTGCGCGTGATCGCCCCGGGTCCGGTCGGCGTTACCGTGAATTCGGGCGGCCGGACGCTTTCCGGAACGGCCACGGTTTCCGATCCGCTCACGGCCATTCCGTTCGGCGGGGACTGGGTGTTCCGCTTCGATCGTCCGGACGCGTCGACGATTTCGCGCCCCTTGCGTTCCTGGACCGACGTGGACCCGGCGTATTCGGGATCGGCTTGGTACGAAAAGGACTTCGATGTCACGGCGGCGACGTTGTCCGATCGCAAGTGGACGCTTGACCTCGGCGAAGTCCACGAGGTGGCCGAAATCGAGGTCAACGGGAACCGGCTCGGATCCCGGTTGTGGGCGCCGTACCGAGTGGACGTCACGGCCGCGCTGCGCGCCGGCCGCAACAAAGTACGGGTGCGGGTCACCAACACCGGGGCGAACGCGCGGGGCGAGGTGCTCGCGTCCGGCCTGATCGGTCCGGTGAACCTGCGGCCGCACCGCCTCGTCGACGTCGCGTTGGCCCGGCACTGACGGCGGTCTGCGGCATTCGGACGCAGCCGCGGGAGCAATCAGTCCAACACAATTCCGTGACGAGGAATCCGCGAATGTGATACATTGTCCTTTAGGGACGGTGCGCAGGCTTCCCGCCTCTACTTATCCGCCACGAGCGGACATCGAGTGGTGTAGACGACCGGCGGCCGGATTGGTTACGGCTCGTGGACGTGTCGATCAGTTGAGATTGCTCACTGCGGTTTCCGGCCGTATCCGGTTTTCGATGGGGCCTTCCGGTGCATTCCTAGGAAGTCGAATTCGGACTTCGAAAGGAGCACAACAGTGAGAATCGGAAAGCTCGGCCGCTCCGCGGTCGTCGCCCTGCTGGTCACGGCTCTCGTCGGCTTCTTCGCCGGTGCGGGCACGGCTTCCGCGGCTCCGGCCCCGGCGGCCCAGGCCGCTCCGGCGCTGACCGCGCCGATCACCGGCACGTTCACCGACGCGTCGGGCGGCACCGGCACGGCGGTCGGCAGCTTCACGCCGACCGGTTTCACCACCGATGGCACCAGCACTCTCGCCAACGGCGTCGCCGACCTGACCATGGTCGACTCCGCCGGCCAGCAGGTCGGCACCGTTTCCCAGGCCGTCACCGTTCCGGTCGGCGTCGCCGCGGCGTCCTGCCAGATCCTCGACCTGGTGCTCGGCCCGCTCGACCTGAACCTGCTCGGCCTGGTCGTGCACCTGAACCAGGTGCACCTGAACATCACGGCCGACGCCGGTCCCGGCAACCTGCTGGGCAACCTCCTGTGCGCGATCGCGGGCCTGCTCGACCCGGGCCCCTTGAGCAACCTGCAGGCGCTGGTCAACCTGCTGAACCAGATCCTCGCGATCCTCGGCGGCTGACCTTCCACATCGGACACCCCGGCTGGACCGGAGTGACGGAACGGCCCACCCGGAAACCCCGGGTGGGCCGTCGTCGCGTGCGCTACTCCGTCGAGAAGTCCGCCATCATCGCCATGTCCTCGTGTTCCAGGTTGTGGCAGTGCAGCATGTACCGGCCCGCGTAGTCGGTGAACTTCACCGCCACCTCGACCGCCTCCGACGGGCGGACGTCGACGGTGTCCTTCCAGCCCGCGTCGTAGGGGCCCGGCGCGTGGCCGTTGCGGCTCAGCACCTGGAAGTGGTTCAGGTGCAGGTGCACCGGGTGGTGGACGTCGCTCGTGAAGCGCCAGATCTCCGTCGTGCCCAGCTTGGCGCGGGCCAGGTCGCGGCCCGGCGTGTACGGGGCGCCGTTGATCGTCCAGGAACCCGACGACTTCTGGAACAGGAAGTCCCGCGTCACCGTGGCACTGGTCCGGTTCAGGACGGCGATCTCCGACAGCTTCGCCGGGACGTGGCTGTCGTCGGCCACCCGGCCGTCGGTGCCGACGTCGAAGCACATCACCTCGGCCGTCGCGCCGGAGCCGAGCTTGTTGACGAGCCGGACGCGGGTGCCCGGCGCGTAGCGGGCGAAGTCGATCACGACGTCGAAGCGTTCGGCGGGGGAGACGTCGATGCTGTCGTGCGTCAGCGGGCTCGCCAGCAGGCCGCCGTCGCCGCCGATCTGGACCAGGGCGCCGCCGCCCGGCGGCTGTGGGTCGAGCGCCAGCGAATACCGGCGGGCGTTGGAGCCGTTGAGGATCCGGAAGCGGTACCGGGCGCGGTCGGCGCGCAGCACCGGCCACGGCGCGCCGTTGACGAGGATGACGTCGCCGAGCACGCCGTCCATGTAGGCCGGCGAGACGCCGGGAAGCTGCTGCCCGCCGGCGAGCGCGGGGTAGGTGAAACTGCCGTCCGCGCCGAACGACCGGTCGCAGATCATCAGCGGGATGTCCCGTTTTCCTTGTGGCAACGGCAAAGCCGCTTCTTCGTCGTCCGTCACGAGGTGGAAGCCGGCCAGGCCCCGCCAGACGTTGGCGGCGGTGAAGCCCATCCGGTGGTCGTGGTACCAGAGCGTCGCGGCGCGCTGGTCGAGCGGGTACGTGTGGGTCCGGCTGGTCTGCCCGCCGCCGGTGTCGATCTTCGCCATGTCCGCCATCGCCGACATCGCCGCCATGCCCGGCGCGGGGCTCGTCTGCTCGCCGCCGACGGGGTGCACGAGCTCGGTGGGGTAGCCGTCGCTGTCGGCCGGGGTGTGCCCGCCGTGCAGGTGCACCACGGTCGGGTGCGGCAGCTGGTTGGTGTGCTTCACGACGGCTTTGCGCCCGGCGGGTGTGCTCAAGGTGGGGCCGGGAAAGCTGCCTTGGTAGGTCCACGCCTCGGTGGTCAGCCCGGGCAGGATGCCCAGCGACGCCGGCCGCTGGACGATCTCGTAGAAGTCCGTCGTCGCGTCGGAGCGCACCGGCGCGAGCACCGGCGGGATCGGCAGTTCGGCGCGGAACGCCGTCGGCACGGGGGCGCGGCTCGACAGCAGCAGCCCGGGCTGGCCGTCGGCGAACAGCTCGCGCAGGAACGGCGTGCCGGCGACGGCGAGCGCACCGGCGCCGGCCAGGGCCACGGTACCGACGCCGAGGAACCGGCGGCGGCTCATCCCGGGGCTCACGCCGGGACCCCGGCGTAGCGCGCCACCGGCTGCTTCGCCCACGAGAGCATGACGATCCGCACGACGAGGTAGAGCAGCACCGCGCCGAGCGGCACGTGGACGACCAGGTCCCGGGTGAAGCCCAGCACGATCTGCGCGGCGCAGAGCACGAGCGCCAGCGCGGCGAACAGGGCGGGGCGGCCCGGCCCGCGGCCCCCGCGCCACACGACCAGCGCCGCCGGCAGCGTCGGCAGCAGGGCCAGCGCGAAGAGCATGCCCGACATGCGGTGTGCGGACAGCATCGAATAGTGGCCCTGCAGGAAGGCGCCGGCCAGCACCGGCTGCAGGCAGGCGAGCACGGCCGCCACGACGGCGCTCGCCCGGAGCAGCAGGAGCGCGCCGCGGCTGATCGGGTTGTGGACAGGGTCCATCACAAGACTCGTTTCTCCGTGGGGACTTCGGGAGGAAGCAACCAGTCTTCGGTCACTGAAAAATTACTGTAGCAGAAAATATCTGGGCGGTGCACTAAGCTGGAGTCATGAGTCCGCGAACGGTGAACTGGGCGGCCTCGCGCACCCGGCGCAACGGGGAGCCCGAGGTCGAGGGACTGCGCGAGCGCAAGAAGCGGCTGATGCGCCAGCAGCTCTCGGACACGGCGACGGAGATGTTCGTCGAGCGGGGTTTCGACGCCGTGCGCGTGGCGGAGATCGCCGAGGCGTGCGGGGTGTCGGAGAAGACCGTCTTCAACTACTTCCCGACCAAGGAGTCGCTGATCCTCGACCACCCGGACGCGGCGCTGACCGCGCTGCGGACCGACCTGGCCGAGCCCGGCGTGTCCCCGGTCGAAGCGACGTTGCGGATCCTCGCGGAGGAGCGCGCGGCCGTCCTGTCCTGGCTCGCGGAGCAGGACGATCCGGCCGAGGCGATCGCGAAGTCCCGGCGGTTCGGGCTGCTGATCGCGACCACGCCGGCCCTGCGCGCGCACCGCCTGGAGATGACCGAACAGCTCGTCGTGGTGGCCGCCGAGGCGCTGGCCGAGCGGGCCGGCACCACCCCGGACGACCCGGAACCGCGGGTGCTGGCGACCGCGCTCGTCGCGCTCTGGCAGATCCAGTTCCGGTCGATGGCCAAGCACCTCGACGTCACCCGCACCGCGGAGGAGGTCGAGGACCTGGTCGCGGCCGACGTCGGGCGCGCGGCGGGACTCGTCGAAGCCGGGCTCGCGGCCCTCCCGGAGTTCGCGGGAGAGGCCTGAGCTACTTCGTGGTCGAGCGCCGCCGGGCGACGTGGTGCGCGACGGCGGTCGCGACGCCGACCGCGGTGAAGACGCCGGTGGCGACCGGGCTCAGGAACTTCGACAGGCTCGGCGCGTCGCTCGGGCCGAGCAGCCAGAACGCGAGCGACCCGGCGTAGACCGCGGTGAGGGCGGCGGTCGGCCAGCGGACGGCGTGCAGGCGGGGTTCGCGCAGCGTGCCGATCAGCACGACGATGATCGGGATCCCGGCGAGCAGGGCGAACTGACCGGCGACGAAGACCGGGACGGCCCAGGCCGCGACGAGGACGGCGAGTGAGGTCTTGCGGGCGGTGGCGGTGGTCATCGGTTTCTCCTGACGGTCGTGGGGTTTCAGCGGGCTTCGGCGGTCGTCTTGAGTGCGGCCAGCCAGGCGTCGAGGCCCGGGGCGAGGTACTGGATGGCGGTGGCCGGGTCGGCTTCGATCTGCTTGCCGGTCCAGCTCTCCTCGGTGCGGACGAGGACGCCGCCGCGGACCGGCGTGAAGTTCCAGACGTGGACGCCGCGGTCGATGCTCAGGCCGTCGCCGATCGCCGGCCCGGTCCAGCGGATGCACCGGCCGGGCGTGACCTGCTGGACGGTCGAGGTGATGACGAGGGTCGTCGCGGGCGTGGTGGGCGTGGCCGGTGCCGGGGTGGTCCACCGGAACCGTGAGCCCGGCCGCAGCGGGCCCGGGTCGAGCCGCTTCACGCTGGTGACGGCGTTCTGCCAGGACGGCCAGCTCTCGACGGCGGTGTGCAGTTTCCAGACGGTGCTCAAGGGCGCCTTGATCAGCGTCTCGGTCCGGTAGTGGAGCTGGGCGGCGGCGTCGATGCCCACGCCGTGGCAGGTCAGGCTCGTCGCCGCTTCGGCCGGGGTGGCGGCGGTGACGCCGAAGATCCCGGCGGCGGCCAGCGGGATCGCGATCAGTGCGGAACGGAAGCTCATCGGAAACTCCTTGTTAGTGGTCGTCGTGTTGGTTAGAAGCTATAACTAAGCCTGCGTGAGTGTCAATAGGAAAAGTGATAGCCTCTAACTCATGACGGATCCAGCTGGTCAGGGCCCACGTGAGCGGTACCGGGCTCAGGTGCGCGCGGAGATCAAGCAGCACGCGTGGGAGCAGATCGCCGAGGCGGGCGTGCCGGCGTTGTCGCTCAACGCGATCGCCAAGAAGGTGGGTATGAGCGGCCCCGCGCTGTACCGGTACTTCGCGAGCCGCGACGAGCTGATCACCGCCCTGATCCGCGACGCCTACCGAAGCCTCGCCGACACGGTCCGGGCAGCCCACTCCGCAGGCGCGGACCTGGCCTCGCTGGCCCGGGTCGTACGGGACTGGGCTCGAAGCGACCCGCAGCGGTATTTCCTCATCTACGGCACCCCGGTCCCGGGCTACCACGCACCGGACGACATCACGGCGATCTCGTTCGAGGTCATGACGGTGCTCCTCGACGCGGCTGGCGCGCTACCGGAGGACAAGCCGTCAACCCCATTCGACAAGCACCTGGAGACCCACCGCGACTGGGCTTTGGACCATCCGGCCGGCGCCGAGACGCTGCACCGCGCACTGGCGTTCTGGACGCGCCTGCACGGCGTGCTGTCCCTGGAACTGGCGGGCCACTTCGCGGGCATGAAGTTCGACCCGGACCTGCTGATCGACGAGGAACTCAAGGCCCTGCTGGAAAAGTAACCGGTGCGGCTTGCGCACGGCGGCCGCGGTCGTGAGTGTTTAGGAGGGTTAGAACCCTCCTAAACACTCACGACAACCCGCGGCAGAGCTCGACGGCCGGGAGGTCGGACCCGGCGGCCTCGCGGAAGGGCTGGCGAACATGCCCGACCGGCGCGGCCGACTCGCCGACCAGCGGCCAACTCGTTGCCGGGAGCGGAAAGGCGCGCCACCGCACGGGGGCTGGTCGGCTGCCCAGGGCAAAGCCGTGAGGGGCACCTTCATGGCTTTTATGTCCCTGAGGGTGCCCCTTATGACAGGCCGGTCCGACGGCCCGCGGCAGACGCGCTGCCGGGAGCGGGCAACGTGCGACCTGAGTGGCCAGCACGTTGACCGGGCGACCCGGGGTCAGGGCTAGACGCAATGCCGGTCGTTTAGAACGCCGCATGGCCGGTAACCTGCCCACTTGTGGATTTTGAGACAGGTGGTGCCGGCGCCAGTCTGGCCGACCAGGCGGCGATCGGCGTGCTGACCCGGACGTTCCCGCC
>NZ_JAEBDZ010000035.1:0-86138 GCF_046548675.1 Amycolatopsis sp. cmx-8-4 | reverse complement strand
CGACCAGCGAATCAACTGCTCACGCTCGACATCAGCCAACACCAGCTCAGCCTTCGGACGCCCGGTTCTCGACATATCCCCATACTACCCACTTAACTCACGAATTTACGACGCGACACACTAGGAGGTGAGCAGGCCGCGGATCCGGTCGTACTCCGCGGCCATCTCGGGCGTGGCCAGCATATCGTCCAGATCGGCGGACACCTGGAAGTCGACGTCCTCGATCGAGCGGATCGCCAGTTCGTAGAGCTCGCCTCGCCGGCCGCCCTGGAGGTAGCTGTTCCAGTGCATCAGGGCGGTCAACGCGGCGACGATCCCGCGGTCGAGGTCGTCGTCGACGAGGATCCCCGCGTCGATCCGCTCGATCAGGGCCCCCAGCTCACCGGCGTCGACGGTCAGGATCGACGCGCGGGCGGCGGCCAGCGCGGCCCAGGCATCTTCGGAGAGCTCGTCCGGCACGGCGTCTTCCACGGCTTCTTCCCGGAGCAGCCGGGTGATCGTCGCGGCGCCGAACGCCGCTGCGCTCTCATCGCTCGCCGCGATGACGAGGTTCAGGATCGCCGTTTCCAGTTCCGGGTATTTCACCCGCCGGACCCTATCCGGTCCGCTTCCGCGACCGCCGCCGGCCGGGCGGCCCGGCGGCGCTCCACCGCCACGCCTGCCACGGCCAGCGCGAACCCGATCGCGCTCACCACGACGCCGGCCCACGCCGTCGCGCGGTAGCCCAGGCCGGCCGCGATGACCACGCTGCCCAGCGCCGCGCCGATGCTGTTGGCGGCGTTGAACGCCGACTGGTTGAGCGCCGCCCCCATCAGCTGGGCGCCCGGCGCCACCGCGATCAGCCGCGCCTGCAGGACCGGACCCAGGAACAGGATCGTCCCGCCGATCAGGAAGGCCCCGGTGAACAGCCCGAACGCCGAGCCGGCGGTCAGTCCGAAGTAGACGTTCGCGACGATCACCGCGCCGAAGCCCGCCACCATGGCCCGCTGCAGGTTCCGGTCGGCGGACCAGCCGCCCAGCACGTTGCCGACGGTCATGCCCAGCCCGACGGCGACCAGGACCCAGGCGACCGACTCCGGCGACAGCCCGGTGACCGACGTCGTGATCGGCGCCAGATAGCTGTCCACCGCGAAGAACCCGGCGATCCCGATCGACGCGGTCGCCACGACCAGCCACACCTGCGGCCGCCGCAACGTCCGCAGCTCGTCGGCCGGCGACCCGCCCGAGGCCGGCGCGTCCGGCACCGTGAGCGCCACGGCCAGCAGCGCGAGCAGGAACACCCCAGCGATGACCAGGTACGCCGTCCGCCAGCCGACGGCCTGCCCCAGCCGCGTGATCACCGGGACGCCCGCCACGTTGGCGACGGTCAGCCCGCTCAGCACCACCGCGAACCCCCGGCCCTCGCTGCCGGGCCCCATCAGCGACGCCGCCAGCAGCCCGGCCGCCCCGAAGTACGCGCCGTGCGGCAGCCCGGCCGCGAACCGGGCCACCAGGACCAGCCCGAACGTCGAGGCCAGCGCGGACGCCGCGGTGCCGAGCACGAACAGCACCAGCAACCCGAGCACCAGGCGTTTGCGCCGCAGCCGCGCGGTGATCGTGGCGATCAGGGGCGCGCCGACGACCACGCCCAGCGCGTACGCGGTGATCATCCAGCCGGCGTGCGCGACGGCGTCCGATTCGGACCGGGCGTACTCGTCCCCGAGCACACTGCGCGCGATGTCCGGCAGCAGCCCGGCCGGCACGAACTCGGTCAGCCCGATCGCGACCGAGCCGAGGGCCAGGGCGAGCAGCGCGGCCCAGCGGCGCCGGCGGGTGAGATCCTCCATTCCGGCGACTTTAGCAACGCTGTTGCGTTAGTTCCAGACGCCGACGGTAAGGTGACGCGGTGCACCTGGCTTTCCTGCGGGACTACCACGAGGCCCTGGTGATCGCGCTGGCGCGGACCCGGCCCACCCTCGAGCGGGGCACGGTCGCCGAGGTCACCGGGCTGACCCCGCAGGCGGTGTCGAAGGTGCTGGCGCGCCTGGTCGAGGAGGGCCTGCTCGCCCCGGCCGGCGTGCGGCGGCCGGCGCTGGGCAAACCGGCCGCGGTCTACCGGCTCGTCCCCGAAAGCCGCTGGGCGATCGGCGCGCAGGTCACCCGCCGCGAGCTGCGCCTGGCCTTGACGGACCTGGCCGGCACCGTCCGCGCGTCCGCCGCGACCCCGCTGCCGGACGACTTCACGCCGGAGCAGCTGCTGGTCCGGCTCGCTTCCGGCGTCACGACGATGATCGCCGAACACCGCCTGAGCACGCCCGATCCGGCCGCCGACGCGGACCCGGCCCGGATTCTGGCGGGCGTCGGCGTCGGCATGATCGGGCCGCTCGACCAGTCGAGCGGCACCGTCCGCGGCGCGCACCGGCTGCGGCACTGGCGCGACGTCCCGCTGGCCGAGCTCGCCGAACGCGAGCTGGGCCTGCCGGTGGTGGTGGACAAGGACGTCACGGCCGGGGTCACCGCCGAAGCCTGGCGTCGCGGCCCCGCCTTCCGCGACGCCGCACTGGTGGTGGTCGACGCCGGGGTCGGCGCCGGCCTGTGGCTGCGCGGCGCCGCCCACCGCGGCGCGCACACCAACGCCAGCGAGTTCGGCCACACGGTCGTCCAGCTCGACGGGCCGCGGTGCGCGTGCGGCCGGCACGGCTGCTTGGAAGCCGTCCACGAACGGGCGGCCGACCCCGCCGCGGCCGCGGCCGTGCTCGCGACCGGCGTGGTGAACCTGCTGCAGACGCTCGACCTGGGCCACATCGTCCTCGGCGGCGCCGACCTGCTCCGCCACGGCGACGTCTACCGGGACGCCGTCGAGCACGCGGTGCGCACCCAGCTCCCCGGCGCCGGCTGGCTCACCGTGGAAGTCAGCTTGACGACGCTGGGCACCGACGTGGTCGCGGCCGGCGCGGCGATGCAGGTGCTCAACAGCCGCTACGGCCTGCCCGACCCCGCGGGCCTGCAGCCGCTCACCGGCCGGCCGGCCTGACCGGCGACCACCGGCCGAGCCACTGCCGAGCGCCGTACGCCTCGTACGTCTCCACCTCGGTGAACCCCAGTTTCGCCGCGAGCCGCATCGAGGGGACGTTGGCGGTCCGGGTGCGCAGCGCCACCGGCTCACCGGGGCGAGCGCCGGCGAACCAGCCGAGCGCCGCCGCGCACGCCTCGGTGGCGTACCCGCAGCCCCACGCCTCCGGCAGGAACAGGTAGCCGAGCTCGGTCTCCGCGTCGCGCCGGTCGAGCGTGATCATGCCGATCATCGCGCCGTCGAGATCGGCCACGAAGAGGCCGAAGCGCCGCCCGGGCACCGCGGCCACCGTGCGCTCCAGCTCGTCGCGCGGCTGCGCGCCACCGATGTAGCTGCCGACCTCGGGCGAGGCGAACAGCTCGACGAACGCCGCGCGGTCCCGGGCTTCGGACTCGCGGAGCACGAGCCGCTCGGTCCTGATCGGGGCCGGTGGCCAGGGTCCGGGCTCGGTCATGGCGGGCAACCTATCGCGCGGACCGGACCGACCTGGCCACACTGGGCTCATGGAGTACGTCGGCCAGGTGCCCGCCCCGCCGCTCGACCGGTTCGTCGACGACATCTACTGCCAGACCGGCGTGCCGCGCCACCGCCTGATGAGCGTCCCGCCGATGCCGTCGGCGCACCTGTTCCTCAACCTGGGCGAGCCCGTCCGCCTGTACGACTCCGACCCCTCGGTGCCGTCGGCGGTGTTCGCCGACGGGTGGTTCATGGGGATGTGGACCCGGCGGTTCCGCGTCGAGTTCCCCGCGCGGGTGCGGCTCGTGGGGGTGCACTTCAAGCCGTGGGGGCTGTCGCCGTTCGTCGGCGTGCCGGCGAGCGAGCTGCGGGACCGGTGGGTGCCGGTCGACGCCGTGTGGCACCGGTCCCTCGACCGGATCCGCGACCGGCTCGGAGAGCTCGGGTCGGCCGGCGAGACGCTGCGGGTGGTCGAGGAGGAGCTGCGCGCCCGGCTCGCCGAGGCGCCGGCGCGCGGTTTCGACCTGGTCCGCCACACCGGCGGACGGCTGGCGACCTCCTACGGCGCCGTCCCGGTCGGCGCGCTGACCGAGGCGGCGGGCGTGAGCGGCAACCACCTGGCCGCGCAGTTCAAGGCCCACGTCGGGATCACCCCGAAACGGGTGGCGCGGATCTACCGGTTCGCACGGCTGATCCTGTCCGTGGACGCGCTGGGCCCGACCGGCTGGGCGGATCTCGCCCACCGCGTCGGCTACTTCGACCAGGCGCACTTCGGCAAGGAGTTCAAGGACTTCACCGGCCACACCCCGACGGAGTTCCTGGCCCTGCGGCGCCGGTTCCCCGCCGAAGGACCGTTCCCGCCGATCCCCGCCGAGTGATTTTCTACAAGCGCGGCCCGGCCCGGGACACCAAGATCGGGCGAAACGACCTGAGGAGGCCTTGTGGGCACGGTGATCATGCAGAACGTGGTGTCGGTGGACGGCTTCATCGCCGACGAGCACGACGACGTCGGCCCCCTGCACGAGTGGTACTTCTCCGGCGACACCCCGATCACCGGGACACCACCCGACGAGCAGTTCGACCACTCCGGGGCGGGCAACGGCTTCCGGGTCTCGAGCGCGTCGGCGCCCTACGTCCGGGCGATGTGGGAGAGCATCGGCGTGATCGTCATGGGCCGCACGCTGTTCGACCTGATGAACGGCTGGGAGGGGAAACCGCCCGCGGGTGAGCACGTGGTCGTCGTCTCCCACCGGCCCAAGCCGGCCGGCTGGCACCCCGAGGCGTCCTACCACTTCGCCGACGGCCCGAAGGCGGCGATCGCCAAGGCCCAGGAGCTGGCCGGGGACCGGACGATCGCGGTGAACGCGGGCGAAGCGGGCAGCCGGATCTTCGCCGCCGGCCTCGTGGACGAGGTGGCGATGGACGTCGTGCCGGTGGTGTTCGGGTCGGGCAAACGCTTCTTCGCCGGTATCGAGGGACAGCAGCTGCTGGAGGATCCGCACCTGGTCATCCAGGGTGACCGGGTGCTGCACCTGAAGTTCAAGGTGCGCCGCTCACCAGCCGGCGGGGCGTAGGTGGGGCAACGACTTCGGCCGGTCCAGGTCGAGCCGGGCGGCGATGTCCGCGGCGGCCCGCTCGTGGTCCCGCGCCGCTGACGGGTCGTCGCCGGTGCGGGCGAGTTCGGCGTGGGCCTGGGCTCGTTCGTGGAGGTGCTCGCCCTTGACCACGAGCGTGAAGTGCTCGACGGCCTCGGTTCCGTTGCCCAGCGCGAGCTGGGTCCGGCCGAGTTCGATCCGGGCGTAGGCCTGGAGGCGGGCGTCGTCGTCGAGCATGGTCACCGCGGCGCGCTGCGGCTCCAGGGCGTCGTGGGCGCGTCCCGCCGCGCGGTGGGCCGTGCCGATGAGCACCAGGGCCTCGGCTTCGCCTTCCCGGTCGCCGATCCGCTGCCGCAGGTCACGGGCCTGGTGGAGGTGGCCGAGGGCCTCTTCGCCGTCGCCGAGCGCGATGAGGCACCGGGCCAGCGCGGTGAGCACGTGGTCGTTGGGGCTGAACCGGCCCAGCTCTTCGCAGCCGGCGTAGGCCGTGCGCAGGAAGGCCAGCGCCGGCTCGTAGTCGCCGTTGAGCCAGCGGACGACGCCGCGGGTCCAGCAGGTGATGATCCGGGCGTCGATGCCGAGCGGGGACAGGCGGGCGAGGCCGGCCAGCTCGTCGGCCGCCGCCTGCGCGTGCCGCGCCGCCGGCTCGTGGTCGCCGCGTTGCAGGTGCATCAAGCCGAGCAGGGCGAGGGTGTGCGCGTGGGACTCGGTGTTCTCCGGCTGCTTCGCCGACGCCGTCAGCAGGTCGAACGCCCGTGAGGTGTGGCCGGCGGACCAGTGGGCCAACGCCAGCAACGTGCTCAGCAGTCCTTCGCCGCCCTCGGCCGTCTCCTGCGCCGCGGCCAGGCTCTGCTCCAGCAGTTCGATCGGGTCGCCGCCGAGGTCGCGCTCCAGGAAGTGCCAGAAGGAGATGGCCAGCTGCCAGGCGTGGGTGCCGTAACCCTCGGCCGCGGCGCAGCGCGTCGCGGCCAGGAGGTTGCCGCGCTCGGCCAGCAGCCACGCGTGCGCCGCCGCCGCTTCCGGGCCGCCGGCCTCGAAGCTGGCCGCGGCGTCGGCGACGGCGGCCAGGTAGTGGTCGAGCATCTTCCCGGTCATCCGCGGGTCGTCGGAGAGCCCGCGGGCGTACTGGCGCAGCAGGTCGTGCTGGCGGTACCGGCCGGGCACGGCCTCCTCGGCCAGGTGGACGTCGACCAGCCGCTGCAGGGCGTCATCGGCCCGCCCCACCGGCGTGCCGGTCATCGCCGCGAGGACGGCGGTGTCCGCGTCGGCGCCGGGATGGCGGCCCAGCGCGTAGAAGAGCTGCTGGTCTTCCGGGGGCAGGTGCTCGTGGGACATCCGGAACGCCAGCGCCACCTCGCGGTCGGCGAACAGCTTCGGCAGCCGCCGGCGCGCGTCGGCCAGCTGCGCGGACAGGTACGCGATCGGCCAGGCGGTGCGGTGCGCGAGCCGGGCCCCGGACAGCCGCAGTGCGAGCGGCAAGCCCGCGCACAGGCGGACGATGCGCGCCACGGCCTCGGGTTCGGCGGCCGCCCGGTCGGTGCCCACCAGCCGGGCGAAGAACGCCGTGGCTTCTTCCTCCGGCAGGACGGCCAGGGAGATCGGCCGGGCCCCGGCGAGGTCCGGCAGCCGGGCCCGGCTCGTCACGATCACGAGGCCGGGACCGGCGGGCAGCAGCGCGGCCACCTGCGTCTCGTCCACGGCGTTGTCGAACACGACCAGCAGCCGCAGCGCCGCGGTCTTCGCGCGCCACTGCGCTTTGGCGTCGCCGGTCGCCGCGATGCCCAGCTGGCCCAGCAGGACCTCCAGCGCCTCGTCCGCGGTCAGCGGCGTCTTCCCCGCGCTGTGCCCCTGCAGGTCCACGAACACGACGCCGTCGGGAAAGCGGTCGGCCAGCAGGTGCCCGGCGTGGACGGCGAACGCCGTCTTGCCGACCCCGGCCATCCCGTCGACCGAGTAGACGGTGGCCCGGTCGCCGGCCGGCGTCACCAGGCGGGCGAGCTCGGCGGCCCGCCCGGTGAAGTCCGGGAGATCGCGGGGCAGGCAGTTGCGGCGGGCCGGGCTCCGGCCCGGACCGGCGGGCGGACGCGCTTCGCGATCGCGCCCCAGCAGCCGCCGGTGCGTGTCCGTCAGCGCGGCGGTCGGGTCGATGCCCAGGTCCTCGGACAGCCGGGTGTGGACCTCCCGGTAGTGCCGGAGGGCGTCGGCCGTCCGCCCGGCCCGGTGCAGGGCCGTCATGTACAGGCCGGCGATGCGTTCGTCGTACGGGTGCCCGGCGGCCAGGGCGGCGAGCCCGGCGACCAGTTCGGTGCCTTCGCCCAGCCGCAACCGCGTCTCGGCCAGGTCGAGCTGGGCCGCCAGCCGGGCCCGCTCCAGCCGGTCGCGCTCGGTGTCGGCCCAGTCGCCGGTCAGGCCGGTCAGCGCCGGTCCGTGCCACAACGCCAGCGCCTCGGTGAGGGTCGACACCACCCGCGCGTCGTCGCTGTCCGCACCGGCCTGCGCGCAGAGGTCCTGGAAGACGTACAGGTCGACCGGGAGCGGCGTGGCGTCGGCGATCAGCGCGTAGCCGCCGGACCGGCGGACGACGGTCACCCCCGGCACCGCGCTCACGGCGCGGCGCAGCCGGGAGATGTAGCTGTGCACGGTTTCGCGGCCGCGCAGCGGCACCGCGGCGCCCCACACCCGCTCGGCGAGCCGGTCGGTCGACACGACCCGGCCGCGCTCGACGACCAGCGCGGCCAGCACGCACCGCTGCCGCGGGTGCCCGAGGTCCACCGGCGCGCCGTCGACGGACGCGGCCACCTCCCCCAACAACCGCAGCACCGCACTCACCTCCCCGAGCGTCACGGAAACCGGACACAGCGTATACGCTCCGTCAGAGGCCTGGCACCGCCCGCGCGTCAGCCGTTCAGGTCGGCCAGCAGCGCGGCCGCCGCGCGTTGCCCGGACACCAGTGCTCCCTGCACCGACGGCGTGTCGCGGTGGTCGCCGCAGACGTAACGACCGGGGGCGAGCCGCACCGGACGTCGCAGCGGCGCACCGGGCCCGAACACCGGCAACGCCCGGGGCAGCGCATAGCCGGCCAGCAGATCCCAGCCGCCGGTCCCGGTGCCGTAGATCCGCGCCAGCCGGCGCCGGACCTGCGGCTCCAGGCCGGGGTCGGCGCGATCGGGCACCGACGCGGAGATCAGCGCCGAGCCGCTCGGGGCGTACCCCGGGGCGACCTCGCTGAGCACGGCGGTGTTGAGCAGCAGCTCGTCGAGCCCGTCGACCAGCAGCGTCGGCGACCGCAACGGCGTCGTCGCGGCGCGGTAGTAGAACGTCGTCACCGCGTGCCAGGCGGGCGCCTCGACGCCGGGCAGGAGCCGGGCGGCGGTGTCGCCGTCGGTCGCCACGATCACGGCTCGCGCGGGCAGGTGCTCGCCGTCGCCCGTGCGGACGCCGTCGGCGGTGATCTCGGCGACCTCGACGCCGGTGCGGACCGTGCCGGGCGGCAGGCCGTCGGCCAGCTGACGCGGCAGGGCCTGCATGCCGTCAGCCGGCAGTACGCCGCCGCCACGCAGGAAACTGCGCCACAGCAAGTGGAACATCCGCGCGGACGTCCGCAACGACGGGTCCAGGAACACCCCGGCGAGGAACGGCCGCAGCACCTGCTCGACGGTGGCCGCGCTCAAGCCCCAGCGCCGCAGCTCCTCGGCGGTGCTGCGCCCGGCGTCGGCCCGGACGGTCGCGTCCGGCGCCAGCAGGTCCCGGGCGGCCAGGGCCGCCATCCGCGCGGCGTCACCGGGATGGCCGGCGGCGAACCCGGCGGCCCCGCCCACGGCGGGCAGCCCGTGCCACGGACCCGCCAGCCAGCGGCGGCCTGTCTCGGTCACGGCGATCGTGCCGCGGGTGAACGGCTTGGGCCGCAACGCTTTCACGTCGACCAGCCGCCGCACCGCGGGGTACGCGGGCAGCAGGACCTGGAACCCGCGGTCGAGCCGGAACCCGTCGACCACGTCGGTGCGGACCCGGCCGCCGACGTCGTCGCCCGCCTCCAGCACGGTGGTCCCGATCCCGGCCCGGTGCAGCCGAGCGGCGGCGCTCAGCCCCGCCAGCCCACCCCCGACGACGATCACACCCGATTCTCCGGCCACGTACGCTCCCTCCGTCACGGTGCGGGGTTCCCGGCCCGGCCGAGTCCAACCGCACCGGTCACGAACCTCACCCGCGCGAGTCGGGGATCGCCGGTCCCCCGATGTCCGCTCTCTGCCACCGTACGGGCGGGCGCGCGATGCTCGCAGTATGGACATCACCGGAAACACCCTCTTCATCCCCGGCGCCACCAGCGGTATCGGGCTGGCGCTCGCGCTCGCCCTCCGGGAGCGGGGCAACACCGTGATCGTCGGCGGCCGGCGCACCGACCGGCTGGAGAAGATCGCCGCCGAGCACCCCGGGATCGGCACCGTGCGGATCGACACCACCGACGCCGCGAGCATCCAGGCCGCCGCGAAGGACGTGCTCGCCCGCTACCCCGAGCTGAACGTGCTCGTCGCCATGGCCGGCGTGATGCGCGTCGAGGACTGGCACCGGCCCGAGTCGTTCCTCGAGTCGGCCGAAGAGGTCGTGACGACCAACGTGCTCGGCCCGATCCGGCTGATCGCCGCGTTCGTCGAGCACCTGCGGAGCCGGCCGGACGCCACCATCGTGACCGTCTCTTCCGGACTGGCCTTCACCCCGCTCAAGCTCACCCCGAGCTACAACGCGTCCAAGGCGGCCGTCCACATGCTCAGCGAGTCCCTGCGGCTGCAGCTGGCGGACACCACCGTGAGTGTGCTGGAACTCGTGCCGCCGTCGGTGCGCACGGACTTGCTGCCCGGCCAGGCCGAGAGCGACCACGCCATGCCGCTGGACGAGTTCGTCACCGAGGTCATGACGATCCTGGAGACCCGGCCGGAGGCGAAGGAGATCCAGGTCGAGCGCGTCAAGTTCCTCCGCTACGGCGAAGCCCGCGGCGACTACGACCAGGTCGTCGCGACGCTCAACCAGGCCGATCCCCACTGAGCACCCGGAACTCGGTGCCGTCCGGATCCGCCAGCACGACGTCGCCGTCGTCGCGGAAGCCGAGCCGAGCGGCGCCCAGGGAGATCAGCTCGTCGACCGCCGCCCGCTGGTCGCCGTCCGCCGGGAGCAGCTCGAAGCGCTGCCGGTTCGGCACCATGGGCGTGCCGTCCCAGGTGTCCCACGCGAGTTTCGTGCCGCCGCGCGGTGACTGGATCGCGGTCTGCTCTCCCTGGTCCCACACCAGGGGCCAGCCCAGCGCCTCGCTCCAGAACCGGCCGACCTGCCGGGTACCGGCACAGGTGAGCTCGCCGAGCGGGCCGCACCCGGCGAGGTAGCCGTTGCCGGGCTCGATCACGCAGAACTCGTACCCTGCCGGGTCGCCCAGGACGACGTGCCGCTCCTCGGGTCGCTGCCCGACGTCGACGTGGCGGCCACCGAGCCCGATCGCCGTGTCCACTGTGTGCCGCTGGTCGTCGAGGTCGGCGCTGGTCAGGTGCAGGTGCATCCGGTTCGCGCCGAGCCGGCCGGGGCGGCCCGGGACGAACCGCAGGCCGAGCTGGGCGTCCCCGCCCGGCAGCAGCACACCGCCGTCATCCTCGACGACCTCCCGGCCGAGCAGCCCGGCCCAAAAACCTGCCGCTCCAGTCGGGTCGTCCGCCTCGAAGGTCACCGCAAGCAGTCTTGAACGCATCACCGGAACGTAGACACCACTCCCGTGAGAGGGCAAGGCGATATCGAACCCGGCGGCCATAGGACTTTCCTATAGCGGCTGCTGACAATTCGTCTTTGCTTCCCGTGCTTTTCCGGACCTACCGTGGCCAAGACGAACACGGAGAAGAAAGGACCGGTGGCATGACCACGATCGGAAACGGATCGGGACCGCGGGAACTCGCGGGAAAACGAGCCCTGGTCACGGGTGGCACTCGCGGCATCGGCGCGGCCGTCGTACGGCAGTTCCTGGACGCGGGCGCCGAGGTGCTCACGACCGCCCGCTCGGCGACGAGCACGGCGCCGGAGGGAGCCTCCTTCGTAGCGGCCGACGTGCGGACCCGAGCCGGCGTGGAAGCGCTTGCCGCGGCCGCGGAGGAGGTGCTCGGCGGGGTGGACGTCCTGGTCCACAACGCGGGCGGGGCACGACCGCACGCGGACTCGTCGGCCATCACCGACGAGGAGTGGCAGGACGCGCTGGACCTGAACTACCTGGCGTCGGTCCGGCTGGATGCGGTGCTGCTGCCGGGAATGCGGGACCGGCGCGCGGGGGCGATCGTGCACGTCTCCTCGGCCGCGGTGCTCACCCCGGTCGGGCCGTTCCTGCACTACACGGCGGCGAAGGCGGCGCTGGAGAACTACAGCCGGGGCCTGGCGCTGGAACTGGCCCCGCTCGGCATCCGCGTCAACGCCGTTTCCCCGGGCCGCACCGCCACTCCCGGCGGCGAAGCGACGCGGGAACAGTGGGCGAGCCTGAGCGTGACGCCGGCCGAGACCAACCCCGGGGACACCACGCCGCTAGGGCGCGACGGCCGGCCCGGGGACATCGCCGACGCGGTGCTGTTCCTCGCGTCCGACCGGGCGAGCTGGCTGACCGGACGGAACCTCATCGTGGACGGCGGCGAATTCCCGATGGGCTGACGCTGTTCCGGGGAATTGTTCCCGGCCGTCAGGACACCGGCGCAAAAGAATGCGACCAGGTTTCCCGGCGCAGCAGTTCGAGCAACGCCGTTTCCGCCGGTCCCGGGCCTTTCCGGAGAACGGCGACGACGGGCTGGGTCACGGCCGGGAAGACCGGGCGGACGAGGTGCGCGTGCCCCTCGGGCACCGCCGAGGCCGGGACGAGCGTCACGCCCAGCCCGGCGGCGGCCCACCGCACGGCCGTCGCCGTCTGGGACACGCGGGCGACCGCGCTCGGCGTCAAGTCGTTGTCCCGCAACACGTTCAGCAGCACGGCGTCGAGCGCGCCGTCCCGGTCGAAGCGCACCCACGGCTCCCCCGCGAGCCCGCTCAGCTCGACCCGGTCCGCGGCGAGCCGCGGGTGCCCGGCGCCCAGCACCACGACGAACTCCTCGTCGCCGAGGTGATGGGCGTCGTCGGGGGTCTGTTCGCAGGCCGCCATCAGGGCGAGGTCCAGCACACCCCGGCGGCCCAGCCGGTCCAGCTCGGCGGAGCTCGGCTCCTCGAAGACGGTGACCTCCAGCCGCGGGAAGCGGCGGCGCAACGCGCCCAGCGCGCCCGGCAGCTGCCGGGTGCCGAAACCCAGCTGCACCGCGACCGTCAGCTCGCCGACCAGCTCGTCGGCCCCGGCCCGCGCCGTCGCCCGTGCCCGCCGCGACGCGTTCACCGCGACCTGCGCCTCCCGCAGGAACGCGCGGCCGACCACCGTGGGCACCAGGCCGGACGGCGTGCGGGCGAACAACTGCACGCCGAGCTCCCGCTCCAGGCCGCGGATCTGCTGCGACACCGAAGGCTGGGCGACGCGCAGCCGTTCGGCCGCCGCCGTCACCGAGCCCTCGTCGGCCACGGCGAGGGCGTACTCGTACTGCCGGAGGCTCATCGGGCGCTCGTGGCGAACGAGTGGATGTAGGCCAGCGCGGCGTTCATCGCCGCTTCGAGCGGCCGCACGTGGAGCATGGTCTGCGAGAGCAGGACCCCGCCCTGCAGGGCGGCGAGCAGCGAGAACGCGAGCTCGTCGAGGTCGGCGTCGGCCCGCAGATCGCCGCGGTCGCGCATCGCGCGCAGGCCCTCCAGCAGGAGGTCCTTCCAGCGGAGGAAGCCGTCGGCCAGGTCGGTCCGGGACTCCTCGTCGCTGACGCTCAGCTCGCCGGCCAGTGCGCCGAGGTTGCAGTCGCTGCGGCAGCCGTTCTCGCGCTGCCGCTCGATCCCGGCGTCGGCCCAGGCACGCAGCGCCTCGAAGCTGTCGAGCGCCGAGATCCGCGGCAGGCCCGAGTCCGCCTGCCGGGTGATCACGGCCCGGATCAGCGCCTGCTTGCCGTCGAAGTAGTGGTACAGCTGCGATCCGCTCACGCCGGCCGCGGCCCGCACGTCCTCGATCCCGGTGCCGGCCACGCCGTGGCGGGCGATGAGCTCGGTCGCGGCTTCGATGATGCGGTCCCTGGTGGCGCGGCCCTTCGGGGTCAGGCGACGCGGTTTCGGCGCTTCGGTCACGGCGTCAGCCTACCGCAAGACTGGGTTGCGCAATCCAGAAACTGTCCCTACTGTTCTGGACAGAACAACCCAGAAAGTGAGGCCGACCCCATGTCCCCCACCCGCACCGCCCTCGTGACCGGCGCCACCGCCGGCATCGGCCGGGCCGTCGCGCTCGACCTCGCCGCCCACGGCATCGACGTGATCGCCCACGGCCGCGATCCCGAGCGAGGCGCCCAGCTCGTCGAGGAGATCACCGCGGAAGGCGGCACCGCGCGCTTCGTCGGCGCGGACCTGACCGACCCCGGCGAGGTCGTCGCGCTCGCCGCGGCAGCCGGTGACGTGGACATCCTGGTCAACAACGCCGACAGCTACGCGTTCACGAGCACGCCGGACACGACCGCGGACAGCTTCGACCGGCAGTTCGCGCTCAACACCCGCGCGCCGTTCCTGCTGGTCGGCGCGCTGGCGCCGGCCATGGCCGAGCGGGGGCACGGCACGATCGTCAACATCACCTCGACCGCGGCGACCTCGCCGGCACCGATCGGCGGCGCCTACGGGGCGTCCAAGGCGGCCGTCGAACTGCTGACGCGTTCGTGGGCCACGGAGTTCGGCGGCCGCGGCGTCCGGGTCAACGGCGTCTCTCCCGGCCCGGTCCGCACCGCGGGCACCACCGCCATGCTCGGCGACAACGTCGACGTCCTGGGCCGGGCCAACCTCCGCGAGCGCATCGGCGAACCCGAGGAGATCGCCCGGGTGGTCCGGTTCCTCGTGGACTCCGACAGCAGCTACATCAACGGCACCGTCGTCGTCGCCAACGGCGGCGAGCCGAGCGGGCTGCCCGCATGAGCACCTACGAATGGCTGCCCGACGGCTTCGACGTCCGCACCGCCGACACGAACGGCGCCCGGCTCTCGGCCGCGGTGGGCGGCCACGGTCCGCTGCTGGTGCTGCTGCACGGCTGGCCCCAGACCGGACGCGCCTGGGCCCGGATCATGCCCGCCCTCGCCGAGGACCACACGGTGGTCGTCCCCGACCTGCGCGGCACCGGGGCCAGCGAGCGGCCCGCCGGCGGCTACACCAAGGTCAACCAGGCCGACGACGTGCGCGGCCTGCTCGCCGCACTCGGCCTGGCCGGGCCCGCGGTGGTCGTGGGACACGACATCGGCAGCATGGTCGCCTTCGCCTGGGCGCTGCACCGGCCCGCGGACGTCGCCGCCGTCGTGCTGCTCGACGCCTTCCTGCCGGGGGTCGATCTCGAGGAGTCGATGAACGTCGTCACCGGTGGCTCGTGGCACTTCGGGTTCTTCATGGCGCCGGTGTTCCCCGAGATGCTCCTGGACGGCCACGAGCGGGAGTTCGTCGAGGCGACTTTCACCGCCCGGAGCACGCCGTCGACGTTCACCAGTGAAGAACTCGACTTCTACGCGCGCTCCTACCGCGGCCGGGACCGGCTGCGCGGCGGTTTCGGGCACTACCGGACCCTGCTCGACGACGGCGTGGAGAACCGGGGCGTCCTCGCCGAGCGCGGGGTGAGCGTGCCGGTCCTGTCCATCGGCGGCCGGGATTCGGTGGGCGGCCAGACCACGGAAGCCCTGCGCCCGTACGCCGGGGACCTCACCGGCTTCATCGCCCCCACCGGCCATTTCGTCGCCGAAGAAGCCCCGGAATGGTTCGTGCGCACCCTGCGCGAGTACCTCGCGGGGGCCCGGCCGTGAAGGTCCTCGTCATCGGCGCGACGGGCTTCGTCGGCGGCGGCGTCGCGCGTCACCTCGCCGGAGCGGGCCACGACGTCACCGGCCTGGCCCGCTCCGGCGAAGCGGCCGGACGCCTGACGCGCCAAGGCATCACGCCGTTGCGCGGGGACGTCGACGGCGGCCTCGCCGAGGTCGTCGCGGCCGCGACGACGGCCGGCGCGGTCGTCTTCGCCGCCCAGCTCGACGCCGAGGCCGAAGAGCGCGTCGTCGCGCACCTGCTCGACGCGCTCGCCGGCTCCGGGAAGACGTTCCTGTTCACCTCCGGCAGCGGGGTCCTCCTCCAGCGCACCGGCGGTGCCTGGAGCGAAGACAGCTTCGCCGAGGACGACCCGTTCACGGTCGAACCGCTGGCCGCGCGGCGGCTGGCGGTCGAGGAGCTGGTGCGGGCCGCGGCCGGCCGGGACGTGCGCGCGATCGTCGTGCGGCCCGGCATGGTCTGGGGTCCGGGCGACCACGGCCACGTGCCGCTGATCCGCCGGTCGGCCGAGCAGACCGGTGCCGCGTGCTACGTCGGCGAAGGCCTCAACACCTACTCCCACGTGCACCTCGACGACGTCGCCCGGCTCTTCGGGCTCGCGCTGGCCCGGGGCACCGCCGGCGCCCTCTACCACGCGGTCGCGGGCGAGACCCCGACCCGGTGGATCGCCGAAGCCGTGGCCCGGGAGCGGGGGTGTGCCACGCGAAGCCTCACCCCGGCGGAGGCCACGACGGTCTGGGGCACCTTCGACGCCCTGATCCTCGCCGCGTCGAGCCGGTGCCGCGCCCCGCGCAGCCGCCGGGAGCTGGGGTGGGCGCCCCGGCACACCGACCTGCTGGGCGCGGTCGGCGCACCCCCGTCCGGCCGTGCCGATGCACGCCCGTTCGCGGGCGTCCGGGACACCGCACTCCCTTGAGCTGCAACGGAACTTCATAGATCCGTCAGGTGACGGATGTCTGTTGTGGTCCGATCGCGAAGCATTGCTTCACGGGGCTCCACGCTCCGGCCTCGATACCGAGGAGGAGCGATGTCCCGTGCTACCCCTGTTTCGACCGTCGTGATCTTCATCTTGGCCCTCAATCTGCGCCCGGCCGTGACGAGCCTGGGCGCGGCCCTGCCGGACATCTCGGTCGCCGGGAGCCTGGTCGCCGCCGTGCTCGTCGCGTTGCCCCTGTGGGCGATCGGCCTCGGCGGCTGGGCGTCGCCCTGGCTGTGCGCCCGGATCGGGACGCACCGGATCGTCACCGTGTCGCTCCTCGGGCTGGCGGCTTCGCTGTTCGCACGGGTCCTCGGCGGCCCGGTGCCGCTGCTGGCCGGGACGGCGCTGGCGTGCCTGGCCATCGCCGCGCTCGGCACCGTGCTGCCGATGCTGGCCAAGGGGTCGGCCGCGTTCACCCTCGGGCTCGGGCTGGGCAGCACGGCGGGGGCGCTGATCACGCCGCTGGCGGTGCTGTCGTCGTCGTGGCGGGTCGGCCTGGGCGTGTGGGCGCTCACGGCCCTGCTGGCCCAGCGGGTGTGGCGGCGCACGCACGTCGAGTTCCTGGCGCCGAAGGTCGCGACCGGGCCGGTGCGGGCCCGGGCCCTGACCCTCCACTTCGGACTCATCTCGACGGTCACCTTCCTGGTCATGGGCTGGCTCCCGGGAATCCTGCGCAGCGCGGGTGTGCCGCCGGCGAGTGCCGGCGCGTACCTCGCGCTGTCGATGGCCATGGGGCTGCCCATGATGTGGCTGGTGCCCGGCTGGACGCGCCGGTGGCGCAACCAGACCCTGCTCGTGGTCGTCCTGGCCGCGCCCAACGTCGTCGGCGTGGCCGGGCTGCTCATCGCACCGGCGGCCGCGCCCTGGCTGTGGGCCGCGGCCACCGGCGCGGGCATGGGGTCGCTCGCGTTCGTCCTGACGACGATCTCGTTGCGCAGCAAGGACAGTTCCCTGGCGCTGTCCGCGGTGGTCCAGGGCGTGGGGTACGTCATCGCCGGCTTCGGCGTGCTGGCCTGCGGCTGGCTGCACACGCACACCGGCGGCTGGCAGATCCCGCTGGTGCTGGTGCTGGCGATCCTGCTCGGCCAGGTGGCCAGCGGGCACATCACGGTGTCCCAGCGGGTTCCGGCGGAACCGGAACCCGAACCGGCGCCCACGCCGGAACCGGCTCCGGAGCCGGCACCGACGCCGGCTCCGCACGTCCTGCTCCCGGTGCGCCAGCAGGACGCGCCCGGGGCCGCGGCCTGATGTTCCCTTCCCGGTCCGCTCCGGGCACACCCCTGGCCGGGGTGTGCCCGGAGTTCACCCGTTTCAGCGATGGCGCTCGCTCATCAGTTCGATAACGTGGAGGGCGTGACGACAACCAGGCGCGTTCCCGCGGATCGGCCGAGCACCCTCGGCTCGTTCGTGGCGGCCGTGCGCCGGTGGTTCCGGCGTTTCCGCCGCGCGATGTCAGCCCGAAGCGGACCGGTGCCGGGCGGCTTCCCGGGCGATGTCGATGCGCGAGTGGACGTCGAGCTTGGTCAGGATGTGCGAGACGTGCGTGCCGACCGTGCGCGGCGACAGGTACAGGCGGGCCGCGATCTGCGGGTTCGACAGTCCTTCGACGACGAGCGCGGCGATCTTGCCTTCGGTCGGGGTCAGGCTGTCCCAGCCGTGCGTGATCTGGCGGTGCTTCACCGTCGGGCCGCGCCGGATGCCGAACGCCCGGAACCGCGCGCGCAGCCTGGCCACGTCCCAGTGCGCGCCGAGCTCGGCGTAGAGGTCGAGGGCGTAGGTGAAGGCGGCCCGCGCCGAGCCGCGGTCATCGGACGGGGTTTCGGCGAAGGCGATCGCGGCGGCTTCCAGGGCCTTGGCCCGCGAGAGCGGGCGGCCCGCGTCGCGGTAGCCGTCGGCGGCCTGCAGCAGCGTCGCCGCGTCCAGCTCGAGCAGGCCGTGGCAGTACGAAGCCAGCGCGAGGCGGTGCGGCACGGTGGAACCGGCGGCGATCTTGCGGACCCGGGCGTCGATCTCCACCGCAGTCCGTGTGTCGCCGGTCGCCGCGGCCAGCCGGGCGGCGTCGGCGAGCAGGTCCTCACCCTCGTCTTCGCCGGCCAGCGCGTCGGTGAGCGCGGCGAGCGCCCGCTCGGGCAAGCCGTCGTGCTCGAAGGCGAGGCTGCGGGCCCGGGCGAGGGACTCCACGACCCGGCCGCCGATGCGTTCCGAATACGGCGACGCGACGTCGAGGTGCTTGCGGGCCGCGGGGCCGTCGCCGCGGTGGAAGTGGATGATCGCGGCGACCCCGTGGTCGCAGCACGCCACGCTCGGGTCCTTGAGGTCGTCCGGGACGACGTCCACCTCGGCCAGCGCGTCGTCCCAGCGGCCGGTGCCCAGCAGCAGCTGCCCGAGCGCGCTCTGGGCCTGGGTCAGCCGCACGACGCTGCCGGTGCGGTCGGCCAGCTCGCGGGCGCGCGTGGCGGCGGCGAGTGCGTCGGTGTAGCGGTCGAGCGCCCCGAAGGTGACCGACTGGTTGATGCGCAGCAGCAGGCCGAGGTCGGTCAGCGCGGGATCGCCCTGCGCCTTGGCCATCGCGCGCTCGAACAGCGGCAGCGCCGCGGTCCACTCGCCCCGCATCATCGCCACCAGGCTCAGCACGTGCAGCGCCCACCCGGTGGCCCAGCGGTCCTCGACCTGCCCGGCCTCCTCCAGCGCCTCGGTGGCCACCCGGCTCGCGGTGACGACCTGGCCGAGGTCGCGGTGCGTGCGCGCGATGAGCACGAGCAACCGGGCCCGGTGCCGGGGTTGCAGGCCCGGCCGGGCCACCGCGTCGTTCAGCGCCGCCAGGGACTCAGCGGAGCGGCCGGTCATCCCGCGGCACTGGGTGACCGTCGTGTGCAGGTCGACGAGCAGGTCGGGGTCGTCGAGGTGCTCCAGGGCGCGGCACGCGATCCGCTCGGCCTGGCCGAAGTTGCCCAGCCGGTAGTGCGCGTCGGCCAGCCGGCAGGTCAGCGCGGCGGTCACGGCGTCACCGGGCCGCGCGTCCCGCACCGCGCGGCGCAGGAGCGCGACGGCGACCGCGGGCGCCTGGCCGATCAACGGCGCGGCCACCTCCAGCAGCCACTGCACGGCCCAGGCCGGCACCGGCACCCGGCTGTCGGTGGTCGACACCATCGGCAGCAGGTGCAGCGCGACCCGCTCGACCGGTGCGCCCGCCTCGGCCAGGGACCGCGCGGCTCCCTGGTGCCAGGCGACCCGGACCGACGTCGGCATCTCGTCGTACAAGGCCTTGCGGATCAACGGGTGCCGGAACGCCAGGTCGTCGCCGGCCGCCACCAGCACCCCTGCGGTCCGGGCCTCGTCGAGAGCGGGCAGCAGGCCGGGAAGCGGGGAGCCCGTCACGGTCACGAGGTCCCCGACCGAGAAGCCGACCCCGAGCAACGCCGCCGCCCGCAGCACGGCCCGCGTCGGCTCCGGCAGGAAGCCCAGCCGGTCCGCGATCGCCTCCGGCAGGGAGTCCGGGGTGTCCCCCTCGGCGAGCTGGGCGATGCCCGCGTCGTCGACGTCCAGGCACGAGCCCCTGGTCAGGGCGTCGAGCAGTTCGGTGAGGTACAACGGGTTCCCGGCGGCGTCGTCGGCCAGCCGCTCCAGCTCGGCCCCCGGTCTGCCGCCGGCCAGTGCGGTCACCAGCTCGATCACCGCCGGTTCGGCCAGCCGGCCCAGTCGTAACCGCTCGCCCGGCCCGACGATCCGGTACAGGGAGCGCAGGTCGTCGCGGCGCGGGACCGGGCGCAGCACGCCGATCAGCAGCAGCGGAAGCTGCCGGACCGAGCGGGCGAGGCGGCCCCACACGGCCACCGTCGTGCGGTCGGCCCACTGCAGGTCGTCGACGACCAGCACCACCGGTCCGTCCTGGCAGAGCTCGTCCACCAGCGCAAGCAGCTGCTCGGCGGCCGCGGCGGCGAGGTCGGCGCCCTTGCCCGCGACCGCACTCCCGTGCAGCAGCCCGGAGATGGCGCTGCGGCGGGAATCCTTCGCGGACGGCGTGATGTGCAACGCATCCAGCAACGGCAGCAGCGGCAGCGCCTGTCCCAGCTCGTCGCCGGCGCCCCAGTAGACCTGGCAGCCCAGCCCGGTGGCGGCGCCGCCACCGGCGCGGACCAGGGCGGACTTGCCGATGCCCGGTTCGCCGTCCACGAGCACGGCGCGACCACGGCCCGCGACCACGTCACGCACCCAGCCGACCAGCCGGGAGACCTCGTCGTCCCGGCCGATCAGGAGCTCGGCACCCTCCGTGAGCGGTCGCACAGGGGAGATAATAGGAGGGAAACTGTTACCCAACAAGATGTACACTGTCGTTGCCGGAACGTCGGCCGGGGTTGCCGAACCCTCCTCACGGGAAAATAACAATTCGGCAATTGATCGGCTTTCCGGTTAAACTCCATTCCGCCACTTGTCGTTGGGGGGTCATTAACCGCCCGTTGACCACCGGTTGCCCCGGCTCTGCGATGGTCCATCGAGGCCCGAACAGATCAGTCACGTACAATTGACCACCGGAGGAATCGATGCGGGTTCACCGAGCGGTCGCCGTCGGCGCCGCAGTTGCCTTGAACGTTTTGGCCCTGGCCGTCCTGGGTACTTACCCCACGGCTGCTGCCCGTGACGAGAACGTGACATCGGCCCTCGTGAGCACGGCCGTTCCGGACGAAATGGGGTACAACCGCGTTTCGACCGACGAAATGGGTTACAACTAGGTCTCCCCGACCTCCCCGGCCACAGAATGGGTTACAACTCGGTCTCCGCGACCCGACGGCCGCAGCCGGATCAATTCCCGGCTGCGGCCGTTCCGTGTCCGCGGAGCGGCTCGTTCGATGATTTCGATGAATCGCCCCGGACTTCCCGTATCGTTTGCCGCGTCCGCGCCGGGTTGCCGATTAATCCGCGGGCAACCGGGTCAGCGTTCGAAAACGCCGGTCAGCCGGCCGCGGGCGAGAACGGGGCCGGTGATCACGGGCAGCAACGTGCGGGGCCGCGCCCGCTCCGGTGACAGTGAGTCGGGAACCGGCGCGGACAGCGCGAACAGCTGGAAGACGTAGTGGTGCGGCCCGTGCCCCTTGACCGGCGCGGGACCGTGGTAGCCCCGGCCGATGGTGGATCGCAGCACCCGGACCCCAGGACCAGGCTCTTTCGCTGTCAGGGCACCGGTTTCCAGCGGTCCGGCCGACGGATCGACCAGCGCTACGCAGTGCACGGCGGGTTTGCCCAGCGGGACGTCGACGTCTTCGACGACCACGAGGAGCTGGGCGGTGCCGGGCGGAAGCGTCGTCCAGGCCAGCTGGGGAGACCGGTCGCCGCCGCCGACGTGCTTGGCGCACTGCTCCAGCGGCAGCGGGCCCCCGTCGTCGAAGTCCCGGCTGGTGAGCGTCAGCTGTTCGGGGCCCTGGAGGTTGGGCTGATTCCAGGCCAGGTGGGCGTCTCCGGCCCGGCGGTTGCGCAGGAGCCGGCCGAGCAGCGTCATCGGGTCGTCTCGACCATGCCGACGACCTCGGCGGTGGTGGTGGTCACCGAGGCGCCGCACGGCTTCGGCGCCACCGAGCCGGCCGTGCGCGACCGCCAGCAGTCGATCACGAAGGGGCCGCCGAGGATCGCGCCAGGCAGCCGGTCCAGCTCAGCGGCCGGCCACGTCGACGAGCGAGAGATCACGAGCCCCCGCCGCCCAGAGCAGAAAGCCCAGCAACCACGACCTGGGGCGGATCGGCGCAGTCATCGAGATCACGCAGCGCGGCCAGCAGAGTCCGCCGGGCGGGCGGATCACCACCGAAGGATCCGGCAGAGCACCGGCCGCCTGATCAGCACCGGCGGCCTTGAGCAGGGCGACCGCCGACGCGATCTCGTCGCACGGCGTGCCTTGCGGGACGAGTTGGTGACGGCCACGGCAGGCCCCGGGCGCGGCGAACACCTTCGGTGTCGCCGGCACTCTCTTGCTCTCGGCGAAATCCGTCACCAGCACCGCCCGGCCGTCGCAGAGGCTGACCGGTTGCTCGTGCGCAAGCCGCGTCATCCGACGCGAACCACCGCGCGGGACGGCGAGGCGCGCGGCCGGCCTTACCCGGCGCTCGCCTGGGGTTCGTCCGGGACGACGACCAGGCTGACGACGCGCCGGATGCGGCCCTCCCGCACGTTCTCGAACCGCGAGACGACCGCCTTCTCGATCTCCTCGACCATCACGGCAAACTCTTCGTCCGTCAGCCACACCGCCGCTTGCCGGTAGACCACGCCGTCCGCGTGCGGGTCGGCGCCGGGGTGGGCCAGGTAGCGGTCGAAGTCCCCCAGCAGCGACGCCGCGAACGTCGTGTACGACCGCAGGTGGTCCTCCTTCGACATCGCCGCGCGCGCCTCGGGGTCGACCACCGCCTCCTTCTTGCGCACCCGGTAGCTGCGCTCGATCGTGCCGCGCACCCGCCGCTCCCGGGCCACCTCCAGCACCCCGGCCTCGGCCAGCACCGCGATCTGCCGGTACATCGTGGCCGGCGCCACGTCGGGGATGCGCTCGCGCAGCTGCGCGGTGGTCAGCGGATCGGCGTCGAATAGCGCTTGCAGGATGCGCATCCGGACGGGGTGCAGGAGCAGATCGGCGGTCGCCATGGACCAATGTTCTCACATGCGATACTGTTCTCACAGTCGAGAACATTTGCATGATCGAGAATGATGGGGGACGACTCATGCGGGACGTCGACACGACGGTCACCGCGGACGACGGACTGCCGCTGGCCGGCACCCTGACGCTGCCCGCGGGCGTCGGCCCGCACCCGGCCGTCCTGCTGCTGCACGGATCCGGACGGCTGGACCGGGACGCCGGCACGCGCCGGCTCCGCACGGGGTACGGCCCCGCGCTGGCCGAAGCCCTTGCGCGCCAAGGGATCGCCTCGCTGCGTTACGACCGGCGCGGCGTCGGCGCCACCCCCGGCGACTGGCTCGCGACCGGGTTCGCCGGCAACCGGCGCGACGCGGCCGCCGCCGTGCGCGCCCTGGCCGCCCGGCCGGACGTCCGGGCCGACGCCGTCGGTGTGGTCGGGCACAGCGAAGGCGCCCTCCACGCCATGGCCCTCGGCGCGCACGCCGACGTCGCCGCGGTGGTGCTGCTGGCCGGGTTCGCCCGCCTCGGCGAAGACGCCCTGCGGTGGCAAGCCGGGATGATCGTCGGCGACCTCCCCGCGTTCGTGCGACCCGCGCTGCGGGCCTTCGCCCGGCGACAGCTGACCCGGATCAAGACCACGGATACCACCCGGGTCGCCGGGTTCCCGGTGAACGCCCGATGGATACGGGAACTGCTCGCCCACGACCCGCGCCCGGACCTCGCGGACATCCGGGTGCCCGTCCTGGCGATCACCGGCGGGAAGGACGTCCAGGTCGACGCCGCGGACCTGGCCGAGATCCGCCGGCTGGTGCCCGGCGAGGCCGAGGTCCACCGGATCCCCGACCTCACCCACCTGTTGCGCCGCGACGCCGGCCGCGCATCGGTTCGGTTTTATCGCCGGCAGCTGCGCCGTCCCGTCGACGCCGACCTGCTCGCCCAGGTGTCCGGCTGGCTCGCAAACCGACTCGAGTAACTCTGACAAAACGAATTGTTCCCGGGCTCGATGCTGCCCATTTTCGAACGAAAGGCATTCGCGTGACCACCATTTCCCCGGTTCAGCGGAAAAGCGGGCTGGCTCTTTTCTGGACCGTCACGTTCACGACGAGCTGGGCGTTCTGGCTCGTCGCGATCCTGCTCGGCGGACCGCCGACGAGCTCCCCCACCGTCGTCCCCTACCTGCTCGGCGGCTTCGGCCCGGTGTTCGGCGCGATCGCCGTCCGGGTGCGGCGCGCCCGCCGCGGTGAACCCGCCCCGGCGCACGCGGTCGGCTCCCGGCCGGGCGTGCGCTGGTTCTGGATACTTCCCTTACTGGCGCTGGCATCAGCGACCGTGGTGGCCGCTGCACTGCTCGCGGACGTCCTCGGCGGTCCCCCGCTGAGCCTGACGGCGGGGCAGCACCTGGTCACGACCGCCGGCGGGCCCGTGGCCTTCGTGATCAGCATGCTGATCGGCGGCCCGCTGGCCGAGGAGCCCGGCTGGCGCGGCACGGCTTATCCGCGCCTGCGCGCGTCGATGACCCGCCTTCAGGCCGGTTTGCTGCTGGGTATCATCTGGGCCGTGTGGCATCTGCCGTTGTTCTTCATTCCCGGCACGATCCAGGCTTCTTTCGGCCTATTCGGCTTGAGCGGGCTGCTGTTCATTCTCGGCGTCGTCCCGATGGGGTTGCTGACCGTTTTCGCCTACGAACGCGGCGGTGTTCCGGCGTCGATCGCGGTCCATTTCGGCGTCAACACGACCATCGCGCTGCTGACCGTCAACGCGCCGCCGGCGCAGGCGATCGTCCTGGTGGTGCAAGCCGTTGCCGCGCTCGCGTTGCTCGGCCGCGGTCCCCGTCCGGCGCGGGCCTGACGCCACGGGAGCCGGCCGGCGGTCGCCGCGGAGGCGACCGCCGGCCTCTTGTCACCGGGTCGGAGTTCTGCCTACCATCATCCTCGTCACGCGGGTTGAAACGATTCATTTCGTCGGGGATCGACCGCCGCCCTGTCAACGGAGAGAGGAACGCGATGTCTTCGCGCCTGATGACGGCTTCGTTGGCCCTGCTGACCTTCCTGACCCTGGGGGTGGCGCCCGTCGAGGCGTTTCCCGCGCTCGGCGACGTCCAGGCCGGCGGCCTGCAGGTCGAGCACCAGACCGACCCGCTCGGGGTCGACGTCGCCCGGCCGCGGTTCGGCTGGGCGCTGACCGCGAAGGACACCGCGCGTCAGTCGGCGTACCGGATCGTGGTCTCCACCGAGGCCGACGGGCCCGCGAACGTGTGGGACAGCGGCGAAGTGCGGTCGTCGCAGTCGTTCGACGTCACCTACGCCGGCCGCGCCCTGAAGGCGCGGACCCGCTACTTCTGGCGCGTCCAGGTCTGGGACGCCGCCCGGCACGCTTCGCGGTGGAGTGCATCGGCGTCGTTCGAAACGGCGTTCCTGGCACCGGGCGAGTTCCAAGGTGACTGGATCGGCGCGCAGGCGACCTCGACGCCGCCGTCGTTGACCGGCGCGAGCTGGATCTGGTACCCCGAAGGGAATCCGGCCGACTCGGCACCCGTCGGCACGCGGTACTTCCGGCGCGCGTTCGACCTGCCCGCCGGCGACCGGATCACCTCGGCCCAGCTCGAGCTCACGGCCGACGACAGCTTCACCGTGTCCGTCAACGGACAGCAGGTCGCCGCCTCGCCGCACGTCGGCGACTCCTGGCGGACGGCGACCGTCGTCGACGTCTCGACGGCGCTGCGTCCCGGCCGCAACGTGATCGCGGCCGAGGCGACCAACGCCCAGCCCGGGCCGGCCGGCTTCCTCGGCAAGCTCCGGGTCGAAAGCTCGGGCGCCCCCTTCGAGCTCGTCACCGACGCGACCTGGAAGTCCGCGAACGCCGCCGCGACCGGCTGGCAGCAACCGGGCTTCGACGACGCGGCCTGGCCGCAGGCGCTGGTCGCCGCCGCGTACGGGTCCGGCCCGTGGGGCAGCTCGGTCTCCACTCCTCCCCCGCCGGAACCGTTGCTGCGCAACGAGTTCACCCTGGACAAGCCGATCAGGTCCGCCCGCGCGTACATCGCCGGTCTCGGCTACTACAAGCTCTACCTCAACGGCGCCCGGGTCGGCGACCACGAGCTCGACCCGGGGTTCACCGTCTACGACAAGACCGCGTTGTACACGACCTACGACGTCACCGCGGCCTTGCGCGCGGGCGGCAACGCGGTGGGCGTGAGGCTGGGCCGCGGGTACTACGCGATGACGAACCCCGACGAGTGGGTCGCTTCCCCGTGGCACAGTGAACCCAAGCTGAAGCTCGAGCTCGACGTCACCTACCAGGACGGCAGCACCAAGCGGGTCACCAGCGACAACACCTGGAAGGTCGCCGACGGGCCCACCCGCACGGAGTCGCTCTGGTTCGGCGAAACCTACGACGCGCGGCTGGAGCGGCCCGGCTGGACCACCACCGGGTTCGACGCCACCGGCTGGCGGCCCGCACTGCCGGTGACCGGACCCGCCGGGACGCTGCGCGCGGAGGCGTTCCCGCCCATCAAGGTGACCGACGACCTGCCGATCACCAGTGTCACCGCGCCCCGCGACGGCGTGCACGTCTACGACGTCGCCGGCCCGACCGCCGGCTGGGCGCGGGTCGGCCTGCGCGGGCCCGCCGGCGCCCAGGTGACGATCACCTACGGCGAGAAGCTGAACCCGGACGGCACGGTGGACAACGTCGGCGGGTTCGGCATGCAACTGCAGTCGTACACGTACATCCTCAAGGGCGACGGCCTGGAGAGCTACCAGCCCAGCTACAGCTACGCGGGCTTCCGCTACGTCCAGGTCGCCGCGCCGGCGGGCGTCACCGTCGCCTCGGTCGACGCCGAGCGCGTCCACACGGCCGTCGCCACCACCGGCGGCTTCACCAGCTCGAGCCCGCTGCTCAACCGCTACGACGACGCCGAAGCGAACACGATCCTGAACAACCTGCACTCCGTCCCGACCGACACCCCGATGTACGAGAAGCGGCCCTACACCGCGGACGCGCACCTGTCCGCCGACTCCGCGATCGCCCACTTCGACATGCGGGACTTCTACGAGAACTGGATGCGCGAGCACCGCGACGACCAGAACCCGGACGGGTCGATCGGCCAGACCGTGCCCGCGACGGTCGGCGGCAAACAGGTCAAGGACCCGGTCTGGTCGGCGAGCTTCGTCCTGATCACCTGGGACCTCTACTGGTACTACGGCGACACCCGCGCCCTCGCCGAGAACTACGACGCGATGAAGGCGTGGCTCGCCTTCTACGAGCAGGACATCGCGAAGACCGGGAACATCTACACCGGCTTCAGCTACGGCGACTGGCTCGCGCCCGGCGCCGCGAACCCGCCCGAGGGCACCCGGCTCTCCGGTACGGCTTACATCGACAAGACCGCCACGACCATGGCCAAGATCGCCCGCACCCTCGGCCACGAAGCTGACGCCGAGCATTTCGACGCCTTCGCGGGCACGGTCGCGAACGCGCTCAACACGACGTTCCTCGACAAGGCGTCGGGGGCCTACTACGACGACCGCGCGGCCGGCTACCGCCAGACGTCGAACCTGCTGCCGCTGAGCCTCGGCATCGTCCCGGCGCAGAACCGCCCGGCCGTGGTCGCCAACCTCGTCAACGACGTCAAGACGCGCGGCGTCCACCTGAACACCGGGGCGCTGGGCACGAAGATCATCCTCCCGGCGCTCACCGACGCCGGGTACGGCGACCTCGCCTACCAGGTGGCGACGAACCCGACGTACCCCGGCTGGGGCTACTGGTTCACCGGTCTCGGCGCCACCACGATGTGGGAGGAGTGGGCCGCCACCTCGCGCTCGCACGACCACGCCTTCCTCGGCACCGTCGACGACTGGCTCTACCAGCGCGTCGCCGGGATCGAGCCGGCGGCGCCCGGCTACACGGCGGTCAAGATCCAGCCCCACCCGGTCGGCGACCTCACGAACGCGTCCGCCCACGTCGAGTCCCCGCTCGGCCAGGTCAGTTCGGCGTGGACCCGCGACCACGGCCGCTTCACGCTGCGCGCCGGAGTGCCGGCCGGAGCGACGGCCGAGATCTCGGTGCCGGCCCGCGAGGCCCGCGCCGTCCAGGCACCCCCGGGCGCCCGGTTCACGAGGGCTCAGAACGGTTACGTCACCTACCGGGTCGGCTCGGGCGACTACGTCTTCCGCTCGACCTTGTGAGGATCGGCCGGGTGACGGGTCAGCTGACCCGTCACCCGCGTGACCCGGCCCGTCACCGACGTGATCCGAGCCGGAACTCGCGTGATCAGGGCCGTGACTCGCGTGATTGGGCCCGGAAGTCGCCGTGGTACTCCCAGGCTCAGCGCAGCGTGCCGGTGGCGGTCCGCCGTCCGTGGCGGTCGCGGACGGCCGTCGTGACTCCGTCCGCCGAGACGTCGGCGCGGGCGATCAGGCCCTGGTGGTCGAACAGCGGTGAGACGAGCCGGTAGTCGAAGGTCTGGTCGCCCTCGCAGCCGGCCGCGTGGGCGGCTTCCGCCATGGCGAGAGCCTGGAGCGGGCCGTGGGTGAGCAGGCCGGGATAACCCTCGACGTCGCGGCTGTAGTCGCGGTCGTAGTGGATGCGGTGGGCGTTGTAGGTCAGGGCGGAGAAGCGGAACAGCAGCGTCGGCGTCACGTCGAGCGCCCGGTCGCCGTCGGCGGGCGGGACCACCGGGCCGTCTCCGGGCAGGCTCGGTAGGCCGGCTTCGCGGTAGACGACGTCCTGCTGCTCGTCGACCACGACCTGCCCGCGCTGCGAGATCCGGTGCGCGACGACGACGAACGTCAGCGCACCCGACCCGCCGTGTTTCTCCGTCGTGGACAGGACTTCCGAGTGCCGGGTCGCGGGTTCGCCGCACCGCAGCGGCCCGGACGTCCGGACCCGGCCGCCCGCCCACATGCGACGTCGTCCCGGGCCCGGCGGGGCGAGGACCCCGCCGCGCACCGGGTGCCCGTCCGGGCCGAGATCCGCCTGCGCGGGGCGCTCCAGCAGGTACAACCAGTGCCACAGCAACGGAAGCCCGGCCTCGACGTCCGGCAGCGGCACCCCGAGCAACGCGGCGAGCGCCTCGGCCGGTTCCGGCTGGATCAGCTCCGTGCGGTCCATGTGTCTCCTTCCGCGCGAGGGTTCAGGACGGGATCAGGTGCCGCTTGACGAGCTGCCGCGCGATGACGTTCCGCTGAATCTCGTTGGTGCCTTCGCCGACGATCATCAGCGGCGCGTCACGGAAGTACCGCTCGACGTCGAACTCGGTGGAATAGCCGTACCCGCCGTGGATCCGCACCGCGTCGAGGGCGATCTCCATGGCCGTCTCCGACGCGAACAGCTTCGCCATCCCGGCTTCCAGGTCGGCGCGCTCACCGGAGTCGTACCGGCGGGCGGCGTGGTGCACCAGCTGGCGCGCGGCCTCGAGCTTGGTGGCCATGTTCGCCAGGAGGTTGCCGACGGACTGGTGCTGCCAAATCGGCTTGCCGAAACTCTCGCGCTCCTGGGCGTAGCGCAGGGAATCTTCGAGGGCGGCGCGCCCGACCCCCAGCGCCCGGCAGGCGACCTGGATGCGGCCGATCTCCAGCCCGCGCATCATCTGCGTGAACCCGCGGCCTTCCGTCCCGCCGAGCAGCGCCGTCGCCGGGACGCGGAAGTCGTCGAAGGCGAGTTCGCAGCTCTCGACGCCCTTGTAGCCCAGCTTCGGCAGGTCCCGGGAGACGTGGAAGCCGGGGCCGGGCTCGGCGAGCAGGATGCTGATGCCGCTGTGGGCCGGGTCCGCCGTGGGATCGGTCTTGCACAGCAGGGCGATGAGCTGGGAGCGGCGGGCGTTCGTGATCCACGTCTTCGCGCCGTTGACGACGTAGGCGTCGCCGTCGCGGCGGGCGGTGGTGCGCAGGGCCTGCAGGTCGGAGCCGCCGCCGGGTTCGGTCAGGGCCATCGTCGCGCGGATCTCGCCGGTCGCCATCTTCGGCAGGTAGGCGTCCCGCTGCTCCGGCGTCCCGTGGTCGAGCAGCAGCTTCGCCACGACCGTGTGCCCGCCCATCGCGCCGGCCAGGCTCATCCAGCCGCGGGCCAGCTCCTCGGTGACGGCGGCGTAGCACCGCGCGGACACGTGCGCCTCGCCCCACGGTCCGGGGATCGCGAGGCCGAAGATGCCCATCGCCTTCATCTGCTCGATGAGCTGCTCCGGGTAGACGTCGCCGTGGTCGAGCTCCCGCGCCACGGGCCGCACTTCGCGGTCGACGAACTCCCCCACCAGGGCGACGATCGCCACTTCCTCTTCGGTGAGCCCGTCCATGACGACTTCCTCTCTGTGGCCGGCCTGCCAGGTAATGGTGGCCCAGCCGGCCGGCCCCGGCAGATCCCGCGCTACCCGGCGACGCCGAGGTACCAGTGATTCGGGCGTGCCGGCCGCCAGTTCCACGGCGGCGGAGTGCTCCTGCCGGCGATCACCGCGTAGGCCAGGCCGGGCTGCTGACCATCCCGATGATGGCGGGCATCCTGGTCTTCTCGATCGTCGCCGGCCGCCGGATCAGCCGCACCGGCCGGCTGAAGCCGTTCCTCGTCACCGGCGCCGTCAGCCTCGCCGCCGGGTTCGCCGGGCTCGGGCTCCTCGCCCACCAGGTCGCCGACCGGACAGCGGCGGGTGTCCCGGCGCCGGCCGCCTACGGGCCGCCACCGGGCACATCTCCGCCATCTCCGCCGGCGTCGCGCTGCTGGGCGTGCTCGCGGCGGTCCTGCTCAAGCCGGTTGTGCGCACCAGCCTGGACGTGCCCGCCCCGGTGAAGGACTCGTCCACGACCGGGTGACGTAAGCGTTTGCGGGCCCAGCCGGTTTCACGCCGGCCGGGCCCGCAACACGTCGGTCAGGAGGTTTCCGCCGCGCAGGACGTGTCGTGCGCCGGGCGCTTGCCCGTGACCAGGAAGTCGGTCACCGCGTTGTTGCCGCACTTGTTCGGGGCGACCACGTAGGCGCCGTGGCCACCCTGGTCGATGGTGACCATCCGCGCCCGGTCACCGAACGCCGCGCGCAGCTTGCGGGCGTTCACCAGCGGGGTGCCCGGGTCGCGCCGGTTCTGCACCAGCAGGACGTTCGACGGCCCGTTCCCGGTGATCCGCACCTTCGGCTCCGTCGCCGGGGCCTGCCAGTACGCGCACGCCGAGATGTTCGCCGAAGCCGCGCCGAGCATCGGGTAGCGGACCCGGTCGACCGCGACGTCACGCTGGTAGCCCGCCACCGACTTCGGCCAGACCGAGTCGGTGCAGATGACGGCGAACCGGGCGGCGAAGGCGTTCTCCGTGGCGGCCTCCGCGGTCAGCGCCGGCACCTTGCCCTGGTCCAGCGACTGCCACGCGGCCGCCAGCATGGGGAACGAGGTGTCGCCGTAGGTGAAGCTGAAGTTCAGCCCGCGGAAGATCCCGCCGGTGAACGCGCCGACCGGCTTCTTGTCCAGGCGGGCGGCCAGGTCGTAGAACTTCGCGGTCACCTGGGCCGGCGTGGTGCCCAGCCCGTACTCCGGGTGCGCCGCGGCGAACTTCGCGAAGTCCGGGAACCGGTCTTCCAGGCCCCGGCCGAAAGCACGCATCGCGTCGACGTCGTAGCCGTCCGGCCCGAGGTTGCTGTCCAGCACGATCCGGTCGCCGCGCCGCGGGAACATCGTCGTGTACACCGCGCCCAGGTACGTGCCGTACGAGCCGCCCAGGTAGGAAACCTTGGTCTCGCCCAGCGCCTCACGGATGCGGTCCATGTCCCGCGCGGTGTTCGCCGTCGTCACGTGCGGCAGCATCCACCCGGTCTTCGAGGTCGCGCACTGCTTGGCTTCCGCCTTCGCGACCTCCGCCTGCTTCACGACGTCGGCCGCGTCCTTCGCGTAGGGCAGGTTGCCGATCGCCTGCTGCTCCGGCGTCAGGTCGCAGGTCACCGGCGTGCTGTGCCCGACGCCGCGCGGGTCGAACCCGATCACGTCGTACGCGTCGCGCACGCTCTGCGGCAGCGGAGCCGGCAATCCCTTGAGCGTCAGCAGCTGCGGGTAGTCCCAGCCCCCGACGCCGGGCCCGCCCGGGTTCGTCAGCAGCACACCGCGCCGCTTTTCCGGGTTCTTGCTCGGCATCTTCGAAACCAGGAGGTCGATCTCGCGCCCGCCGGGGTCCCGGTAGTCCAGCGGCACCTTCAGCGTCGTGCACTGCAGGTCCGGGGTGGGGAACGTGGTGGCCGGACAGGTTCCCCACTTCAGGGTGTCCGGCGGTGACGGCGCGGCGGACGCGCTCGGCACCAGGGCCGTCGCGGCGACCGCGGCGATCGCCGCGGCCAGCAAGAACTTCTTCATCGGTGTCCCTTCTCGTGGCGCCCCCTCGGCGCCAGGCGATGGTCGAATCCCATCGCGGACAGGGCTCACCGAACAGTGCGACGGCATCACCAGGGCGCGTGACGTGACGTCACTGGTGGCGTTGCCTCGAGTACGGGACGCTGGGCCCGGCTGCGGTGTGCAGCCCCAGCGTGACGCCGACCGCGTCCGACAGCCGCGCGTAGACGGGGACACGCACGTCGAGGGCGAACAGGCGCAGCACCCGGTTGACGGAGAACGAGCGCGTCACGAGGGCGATCCGGCGCTGCTCGGCCCGGGCGCGGGCCGCGGCGCCCTCCAGGACGCGCACGCCGGCGATGCCCAGGACCGGCACGTCCGACAGGTCGACCACCGTCGTCGCGGGCAGGTCCCGCCAGAGGGCGCGCTGCAGCAGCCACGCCGTGGTCCCGTCGAGGGTGCCGGCCGCGGCGACCACCAGCACCCCGGCCCCGGCTTCGCTCTGGCGCACCAGCAGCCGCGGCCCGGCGGGCCGCGGCTCCCGACTGGAAGGCGTTCCAGGGAATGGCTGTGCAGGAATCATGGCGCGGTCTCCCGGAGGCGTGGACAGGACCGTCCGCGCGGGGCCTGGGCGCCGACCTTCACTCTCCCGCCACCGTAATGCCCGCGACGGCGCGTCACAAACGCTGACGACGGGTGAGCGGCCAGGTCAACCCGTGCGGCCGACCCCGGTTCGCCCGGTCGGCTGACGCCCGTGACCGCACGGTGATACGACGGCCGGTCCCGGTGGCCGCCCGGCTGCCGTGATCACCACTCCTCCGGCACTGTCCGAAGTGGACTAGTGCGCCGCGCGGAGCGGTGCGCTGACGTCGTGCAGGTAGCGCAGGACGTAGTAGTAGGTCTTGAACAGCCCGCACTGGGCGTAGTCGATCCCGTGGTCGTCGCAGAACTTTCGCACCAGCGGTTGCGCGCGGCGCAGGTTGACCCGCGGCATGCTCGGGAACAGGTGGTGCTCGATCTGGTAGTTCAACCCGCCGAGGGTGAAGTCCACCCACGGGCCGCCGCGGACGTTGCGGCTGGTGAGCACCTGCTTGCGCAGGAAGTCGAGCTTCGTCTTGTCGGTGTAGGTGGGCATCCCCTTGTGGCCCGGCGCGAACGAGCAACCCATGTACACGCCCCACAGCCCTTGGTGCACGGCGATGAACGCCAGCGCCACCGGCGGGGACAGCACCACGAACACCGCGCCGAGGTAGACACCGATGTGGGCGAAGAGCAACACCGCTTCGAGCCGGCGGTGCTTGACCTCGTCGTCGCGCACGGCCTGGATGCCGGCCCAGTGCAGGCTCAGCCCTTCCAGCAGCAGCAACGGGAAGAACAGGAACGCCTGGTACTTCGACGTCCAGCGCACGAGCCCGCGCTTGTCACCCGTTTGCCCGCGGGTGAAAGCAAGCAGCGGGATGTCGATGTCGGGGTCCTCGTCCTCGTGGTTGGGGCCGGCGTGGTGACGGGTGTGCTTGCCCATCCACCAGCCGTAGCTCATGCCGACGATCCCGCCGAGGGCGTAGCCCAGCCGGTCGTTGGCCCGGCCGGTGCGGAAGATCTGGTTGTGCCCCGCGTCGTGGCCGAGGAACGCGATCTGGGCGAACATCACGGCGAAGAACACCGCGGTCGCCAGCTGCCACCACGAGTCGCCCAGCAGCACGAACGCCACGCAGCCGCCGGCCAGGGCGAGCAGCGTGAGGCTGATTTTCACCGCGTAGTAACCGTAACGCCGGTCGAGCAGTCCTTCGCTGCGCACCAGGCGGCCGAGATCACCGAAGTCGTTGCGCGACGTCGCGCGCGCGCCTGCTTCGGCGCTCATCGGAGACGTAGTCATGTGTTTCCTTCCCAGTCCTGCGGCGCCGAGGACTGGGGCGACCACTTGTCTACCCGCGGCGGATTCCCGGGCGCGGCTCGCGCTAAACAAGATCACGCTGTGCCGCGCCTCTCCCATCTCGTTTATCGGGGAGCCGTCCGGGTAGCCGACCACATCACAGGCCGATGTCCGCATCGGTACAGCCGAGGCACGGATCTGCCTCTACCCCCGGAGGTTCGCATGACTCAAGACCGCGACCAGTCACCGCAGCGAGACAACGGGTCGCCCCCGACGCCGGAAGCGGCGGAGGACGAAGCTCGCGAGCCGGTTCCGCCCGTGGCGCCTTACTCGGCCGCGCCGCCGCCCTCGGCGCCGCCCGTGGCCCCGGCCGCGACGCCACCCGTCGCGCCCTACTCGGCCGCGGCCGGACCGGGCGGGTTCGCCGCACCGCAGCCGCCGGAACCGCCGGAACCGTCCTGACCCACGCCCCGGGGCCGCGTCACTCGCCCATCACCAGGCCTTCGATCGTGTGCTTCTGGGTGATGGGCGTCAGGGTGCCGACGATCGGGCAGCGCAGGTGGGCGCGCAGGGACGCCGGCAGCGACGCCCAGTACCCGCGCGTCACGGCGGTGTCGTGGTGGGCGTCGTGGCCCGCGCCCGGCGCGTCGAGGCCCAGCACGAGGACCGGGCGGGCCTTCCTCGACCGGTTCGCGGTACCGCGGTGGACGGTCAGCGCCGACCGGATCGAGATGTCCCCCATCTTCGGGAACTTGCGCGTCGCACGCTCCCGGTAGCGCGGGTAGGTCTCGCGCGCCGGGAACATGCCGTGCTCGAACGCGCGCCGTCGTCCCGGTGCGTACCGGGGGCGATCTCGAACGGCCCCATGTCGGGTTCGGTGTCGACGGCGGTGACGTTGACGGCGAGCGAGGTCAACGCGGTTCCCTCCGGAGCCGGGAAGTCGCGGTGCCACGGCTGGTCGGCCGCGCCGGCCAGCGGGACATCGAAGCCGACCTCGACGATCCGGTACTCCGGGCCCAGCACGGCCTCGGCGATCGCGGTGATCCACGGGTGGGTGGCCAGGCCGGCGAACCCGCGCAGCTGCTCCGGGTGGATCTCGACGTAGAAGCGGTTCGGGCCGCGGCCGACGGCACCGTCCGGCCTCGCGCGAGCTTCGGCGAACGCGGTGTCGATGTCCTCCCCGAGCCGCGTCACCCAGTCGCGGGTGAAGGCGCCCGGGAGGCCGATGATGCCGTCCTCGTGCAGGCGCTCGGTGTGGGACTCGACTTCGGCGGCGGTGAACGGGGTCACTCGGGTCATCGGGAGACCTCCTAACGGCGTGGCTGCCAGTTTGCAACGTGGCATGCCACGTTGCAAGGGCTAAGGTGCGGAGATGAGCCCGAAGCTGCGTGACGTGGCCGAGCACGCCGGGGTGTCGGTGCGGACGGTGTCCAACGTCGTCAACGGCTTCCGGTACGTCGCCCCGGCGACCCGGGAGCGGGTGCAGGCGAGCATCGACGCGCTCGGCTACCTGCCGAACCTGGCCGCCCGGACGCTGCGCCGCGGCCGGACCGGCCTGGTGGCGCTGGTGATCCCCGAGATCGACTCGCCGTACTTCGCCGAGCTGGCCGCGCGGACCGTGCGCATCGCCGGCGCCCGCGGGCTGACGGTGCTCATCGACCAGACCGACGGCGACGCCGAGCGCGAGAAGCAGCTGCTGCACGGCAAGCGCAGCCAGCTCGTCGACGGCGTGCTGTTCAGCCCGTGGGCGGTGGCGCCCGCGGAGCTGGCCGCCCGCACCGACACGGTCCCCCTGGTGCTGCTGGGCGAGCACGACGGCACGGCGGGCGTCGACCACGTCGCGATCGACAACGTCGCGGCCGCGCGCGAGGCGACCGGGCACCTGCTGGCGTCGGGTCGCCGGCGCGTCGCGGCGGTCGGCATCCAGCCGGAGTCCCTGAACGCGACCGCCCGCCAGCGTCTCGCGGGCTACCGCGCCGCGTTGGCCGGCGCGGGTTTGCCGGCCGACCCGGAGCTGGAGGTGCCGGTCCCGCGTCTGCACCGCGCCGACGGTCACCGCGCGATGCTGCGGCTGCTGGACCTGCCCGAGCCCCCGGACGCGGTGTTCTGCTTCACCGACGAACTGGCGCTGGGCGCCCTGCGCGCGGCGGCCGACCGGGGCGTCGCGGTGCCGGATTCCCTGGCGCTGGTGGGGTTCGACGACATCGAGGACGGCCGCTACAGCGTCCCGTCGCTCACGACGGTGGCACCGGACAAGGACCGCATCGCCGAGCTGGCCCTGGACCGCCTCACCCGCCGGGCGGGCGCGGCGGAACCACCGCGGTCGATCGTCGCGCCGCACCGCCTGGTCGTGCGCGGCACGAGCTGACCGGCCGCGGGGACCGGTCCCCGCTCCGGCGGGATACAACCTGCCGATTGATCCACCGCGCGGTGCGCGACCCGGGCAAGACCGTAAGGGAGCAGCACATGACTCACCTCGCCCGCCGGATGTTCGAGCTCCTCGAGCCGATCTGCATGGTCACCTTCGTCGCCGACGAGAGCAACGAGGAGCAGGCCGCGCTCGGCCACCGCACCTACTGGGACGGCTACTTCGCCGGCCGCGCCGCACAGCTGGGGCGGGTGCCGGCGCAGGTCGTGCACGCGGCCTTCTACAACTTCGCCGACGGCGAGGCCGCGCGGCACATCCCGAGCGCGTGGGAGACGATCCCGCCCGAGGCGTCGCTCGCCGCGCGGGAGCGGGGCAGCGCGGCGTCCCTGCGGCGGATCCTCGGCGACGAGCTGGCCGGTTCCCCTGGCCTGGTGCGCGCCGCCGACCTGACGACCAAGGCCGCGACGAGCGCGCCCACCGCGGGCCGGGTGATGTACGCCGGGATGCGCACCGTCGCCGTGCCGGGCGACCCGGTCGCCCGGCTGTGGCATTCCGCGACCATGCTGCGCGAGCACCGCGGTGACGGGCACATCGCCGCTCTCGTCGGCGCGGGCATCGGCGGCACGGAGTCGCACGTGCTCAGCGCGCTGGACATGGGCATTCACCCGGCGGAGTCGTTCGGGCGCATCCACCACCTGCCGAAGGAGCGGCTGGCCGAGGTCATGGCGGGCTTGCGCAAGCGCGGGCTGGTCGACGCCGACGGCCGGTTCACCGACGCGGGCCGCGAGACCAAGCACCGCATCGAAGCCCTGACCGACGATCTCGCCGCCCCGCCGTACGAAGCCCTCTCCCCCGCCGAACTCGACGAGCTGATCACCGAACTGGAACCCATCACCGCGAGGCTGGTGGCCACGGGATCCCAGTGACGAACGGGTTTCAGCCGACGACGACCGGGACGTCGGTCAGCGCCCGGATCGCCGCGGCGATCTCTTCGGGCGACGCGTCGATCGTGTAGGTGAACACGACGAACGAGCTGCCGTAGCGCTTCGCGTGCCACCGCGCGACCCGGCTCGGCGACGCCCCCCGCCGGGACATCGGCTCGAAGATCGCGACCGCGGGCACTGTCGCCCGGTCACGGGGCACGAACGCGACCACCCGGCCCGGGGTCGGGAAGAGCAGCCAGCGGGGCTGAATCCGGCTGATCCGCACCTCCGCGAGCGCCGGCCACGGCACCGGGGCGAACCCCCGTGCTTCGACGCCGTCCGGGCCGCACCGCAATTGCCACGGCTTGCCGCGGGACCGCACCAGCGAAACGACGCCCACGGCCAGCACCACCACGAACACCGCGGGACAGGCGATCGCCAGCCACGGCGCCAGCAGGCCGCGCAGCGCGATGAAGACCTCGAACACGAGGAACACGACCAACACGCCGAGAGACGGCAGCTGTCCCTTGATCGACGGTCTCAGCAGCAACTCCCGCGACTCCCCCATGCCCTCATGATGCCCGAAGGAACTCCCGGATGGCGCGGACCACCTCACCCGGTGCCTGCTCGGCCTGGTGGTGTCCGGAATGGACGGCCACACCGCGGAGCTCGCCGGCGATCCAGGGGCGCCAGATCTCGAGGGGATCGCCGTGGATGTCGATGTCGTCCTCGGTCGCGGCCAGCAGCAGGGTCGGGCAGCGCACCTGGCGTCCGGCCGCGCGGTCGGCCTCCTCGTGCTCGCGGTCGACCCGCAGGCCGGCGCGGTAGTCCTCGCACATGCCGTGGACGACGGCGGGGTCCCGCAGCGCCGCCCAGATGTCGGCGTGGTTGTCCTCGCCCATCTCGTACGGCAGCGGTGTGCGGTACCAGGCGCCGGGGTCGGCGTTGATGACCCGCTCGGCGGGTTTGTCGGTCTGGGCGAGGAACCACCAGTGCCACCACGAGCGGACGAAGTCCTCGTTGAGCCGTTCGAGGTGCTCGGTGACGGGCAGCCCGTCCATCACGACGAGCCGGTCGACGGTGCCCGGGTGGTCCATCGCGGCCCGGAAGGCGACGAGCGAACCGCGGTCGTGGCCGGCGATCGAAAACCGCTCGTGCCCGAGGTGGCGCATCAGGGCCACGATGTCGCCGGCCATCGCCCGCTTGGCCGACTGCGTGTGCCCGGGCTCGTCCGGCGGCAGCGTCGACTGCCCGTAGCCGCGCAGGTCGGGGCAGACGACGAAGTGGTCGTCGGCCAGCTCCGGCGCGACCCGGTGCCACGTCGTGTGGGTCCGGGGATGGCCGTGGACCAGCACCACCGGCGTCCCCGAGCCGCCGTGGCGCACCCGCAACCGCACCGGCCCGACGTCGACGGTCTCCAGCGTGAAGCCACTGAACACGCGTGCTCCTCTCCCGCGAAAGCGGCCCGCCCCCGGAGCCGCTGTCTCGGACTACCCAGGTTCGCCGTGCCGTAACGGGCCGCCGGTGACTGTCCGGTTCCTGACAACAGCCTGGCGATCAGCACGTCTGCGCGACGACGATGACGTGCAGGGTTCTCGGGCCGTGTACGCCCTCCACCCTGGTCAGCTCGATGTCGCTCGTCGCGCTCGGGCCGCTGATCCACGTCTGTGGGCGCGTCGGGTCCAGGGCCGCTATCGCCTGCGGGACGCCTGGGACGATGTCGCCCTCTCGCAGTACGCACACGTGGACGTCCGGGACCAGGCTCAGTGCCCGGCGGCCCTGGCCGGGGCCGTGGTCCAGGACCAGGGTGCCCGTCGTGGCGATGCCCAGCGTCGCCGTGGTGACGACGGCGTCGAACGTGTCCGGGTCCGGTGTGTCGGGGGCGCCGTTCAAGCTGATCGGGAAACCCTCTGGTACCAGCACTTTCCGCGCGGGGCCGAGGGCGTTCCGGATGGCTTCGGGCAGCTCGGCCGCTGTGCAGCGGGTCAACGCCGCGCGGTAGTCGACCACTCGCTCGGCGAACAGGTCCGCTGTGTCCGGTGGTGCCACCGTTCGGTAGCCGCGTGGTACCGGCGCTTCCGTGCGGTCCGCGTTCTGCAGGGCGCCTCGGACGGCGGCCAGGATGTCCTCCCGCGCGCTCATGGGCGGCCTCCCCTGCGCCACCACATCCGGAACGACTCCCGTGACGGTGCCGGCAGGTCGCGGGCGTTCGTCCACAGGGAACCCGGCCACGGGAGGCGGCCCACCGCTCGGCGGCCGCCCGGTAGCACTCGCTTGCCGAAGCGGGTCAACGCGCGGTTGGCGACGCTCAGGCCGCGTTCCGCCACGCCCAGGCGTCGGGCGTCCGACAGCAGCCAGGACGCCGACTTCATCGCCAGCGCCTCGGGTTTCGGTGTGCCTTGGCGGTGGGCGTCGACGACCTTCGCGCGCAGGTGGACCAGGACCTCGGGGATGTCGATGCGCACCGGGCAGGCCTCGAAACACGCGCCGCACAGGCTGGAGGCGTACGGCAGCGAGTCCGTCTGCTCGTCGACGCCGACGCCCTTCAGCAGCGGGTTCAGGATCGCGCCGATCGGACCCGGGTAGACCGAGCCGTACGCGTGGCCGCCCGTCCGCTCGTACACCGGGCAGACGTTCAGGCACGCCGAGCAGCGGATGCACCGCAGCGCCTGGCGGCCGACCTCGTCGGCCAGCGCGCGGGTGCGGCCGTTGTCCAGCAGCACGACGTGCATCTCCTGCGGCCCGTCGCCGGGCGTGACGCCCGACCAGGTCGAGGTGTACGGGTTCATCCGCTCACCCGTGCTGGAGCGCGGCAGCAGCTGCAGGAAGACGTCCAGATCGGACCAGGTCGGCACGATCTTCTCGATGCCGACGACGGAGACGAGCACCTCGGGCAGCGTCAGGCACATCCGGCCGTTGCCCTCGGACTCGACGACCACCAGCGTGCCGCTGTCGGCGACCGCGAAGTTCGCGCCGGACACGGCCATCCGCGCCCGCAGGAACTTCTCCCGCAGGTGCAGGCGCGCGGCGGCGGCCAGCTCGGCGGGCTCGTCCGACAGCCCCGGCGGCGCGGGACGGCCCGCGTCACCCATGCCGCGGCGGAAGATCTCCCGGATCTCCGCGCGGTTGCGGTGGATCGCGGGCACCAGGATGTGGCTCGGCAGGTCGTCGCCGAGCTGGACGATCAGCTCCGCGAGGTCGGTCTCCCAGGCGGTGACGCCCTGCTCGGCGAGCGCCTCGTTGAGCCCGATCTCCTGGGTGGCCATCGACTTGACCTTCACGACCTCGTCGACGCCGTGCGCGTGCGCGATCTTCGCGACGATCTCGCACGCCTCCGCGGCGTCACGCGCCCAGTGCACGGTCGCGCCGCGCGCCTGCAGGGATTCCTCCAGCTGCAGCAGGTACTCGTCGAGGCGGCGCAGGGTGTTGTCCTTGATCGCCGCGCCGGCCAGCCGCAGCTCTTCCCACTCCTCGACCTCGCCGACGACGGCCGCGCGCTTGGCGCGGATGGTGCCGGTGGCGTGCGCGAGGTTGCGGCGCAGCTGGGTGTCGGCAAGCGCTTTCCGGGCCGCCTCGGGAAAGGCCGGCATGCCGACGAACGTCGCGCTCACGCGTCCTCCTCAGTGGCAGCGAGCACGTCGGCCAGGTGCATCACGCGCACCCCGCTGCGTTCGCGCGAGAGCAGGCCACCGATGTGCAGCAGGCACGAGTTGTCCCCCGCCACCAGCACCTCGGCGCCGGTGCCGCGGACGTGCCGGGCCTTGTCCGCGCCCATCGCCGTCGACGTCTCGGCGTTCTTCACCGCGAACGTGCCGCCGAAACCACAGCACTCGTCGGCCGCCGGCAGCTCGACGAGGTCCAGCCCGCGCACCTCGCGCAGCAGCCGCAGCGGCTTGTCGCCGACGCCGAGCAGCCGCAGCGAGTGGCAGGTCGGGTGGTAGGTGACGCGGTGCGGGAAGTAGGCGCGCACGTCGGTCACGCCGAGCACGTCGACGAGGAACTCGCTCAGCTCGTACACCTTCGGCGCCGCCGAAGCGAGCCGCTCGTCGCCCGCCCGGCGCGCGACGATCGAGTGCTGGTGCCGGATCGACCCCGCGCACGAGCCGGACGGCGTGACGATCGCGTCGTAGCCCGCGAAGGCGTCGACGAACGTCCGCACCACCGGCACGGCCTCGTCGAGGTAGCCGGTGTTGACCATCGGCTGCGCGCAGCAGGTCTGCCCGGCCGGGAAGTCCGCGTCGACGCCGAGGCGGCGCAGCAGCCGGAACACCGACTTGCCGGTGTCGGGGAACAGCGAGTCGTTGACGCAGGTGACCATGACGGCGACGGTCACGCGAACAATCCCTGCCGCCGCACCATCGCGACCTCCGAATTGAAAGGTTTCACAAACTCGACGCGGTGACGCTACTATGCGCCCGAAGGCGAAGTCAACGACGTGCGGAAACCCGACATGCGACGGCTTCACCGGCGGCCGTCTCGGATTGTCACGTTTCAACACGCACTGAAGCCCCGCCCGGGTCCACGGCCACCAGGGCAGCGGTGCTGCACGAGAAGCTCTCAATACGTCTAGACCATTGACCCGATGAGTGGCACAGGCCTACCGTCGCGCTACTCCGTCGACGATCGTCGGCCCGTGAAACGAGTTCAGCCGTTCCTGTTCGAGGTGTCCGCGCCCTTCGCGAGGGCGCGCGCTGACAACGTTGTCGCGTTCCGCCTTCGCGTTTTCCGATCGGAGTCACCCCACCCCGGACAAAGGAGTCGCCGATGCGAACTCGAAGAAAGCTGACCGCGATCATCGCCGCGCTGGCGGCGGTCGCGGCGACGGCCGTGTGGGGCGGCGCCACCCCCGCCGCCGCCTCCGGCCCCGCGCTCCTGCCGTTGTCCATCACCAACAACACCGGCCGCGGTGACGCCGTCTACCTGTACGTGCTCGGCGTCAACCTGAGCACCGGCCGGCTCGGGTACGTCAACGCGGGCGGCACCTTCACCGCGTGGAGCCCCGGCGGCAACCCCCCGACCCCGGCGCCCGACGTCTCCATCGCCGGGCCGGGCAACGGCGGCAGCACGACGATCCAGGTGCCGCGCAACATCTCCGGCCGCGTGTACTTCTCGCTGGGCCAGCGCCTGAACTTCTACCTCACGCCCGACGGCCTGGTCCAGCCGGCACCGTGGGCCGGCGGCGACTCGAACCGCGACATCCTGTTCGACTGGAGCGAGTTCACCTACAACGACGCCGGTCTCTGGCTGAACAGCTCCCAGGTGGACATGTTCGCCATCCCGCACACCGTGAGCGTCACGACCGGGGCCGGCGCGGTGAACTCGACCGGCACGCTCGTCGCGAACGGCCGGGACAACGTCATCAACGGCATCAAGGGCCAGTCCGGCTGGGGCGGTTCCGTCTACACCCGCTCCGACGGCACGGTCCTGCGCGTCCTCGCTCCCGGCAAGGCGGCCGACGCGGGGCAGCTCAGCAGCACCTACCTCGACCCGTACATCAACTCCGCGTGGAACGCCTACACCGGCAAGACGCTGACCGTCGTGCCGTTCGGGGACCAGCCGAACACCAAGTACTTCGGCCGCACCTCCGGCAACGTCATGAACTTCACGAACAGCGCCGGGCAGCAGGTGGCATCGTTCACCAAACCGTCCTCCGCCAACGTCTGGGGTTGTGACGGCGCGCTGGCCGCCCCGAACGACCAGGTCGTCGGCCCGATCTCCCGGACGCTGTGCGCCGCGCTCAACCGCGGCACGCTGGGCACGATCGACACCCAGCCGAGCAGCAACGCCGGGGACTTCTACAAGAACAGCCCGACCAACCAGTACGCGCGGCTGGTGCACGCGAACATGGCCGACGGCAAGGCCTACGCGTTCGCCTTCGACGACGTCGGCAACTTCGAGTCCCTGGTGAACGACGGCAGCCCCCGGGCCGCGGGCATCACGCTGAACAGCTTCACCGGCGGCGGCGGGACGACCCCGCCCCCGACGTCGGGCAACCGGCTCATCAGCAACTGGAACGGCAAGTGCATCGACGTGCCGAGCCAGAACTTCGCCGACGGCGTCCACCTCCAGACCTGGGGGTGCAACAACACCGTGGCCCAGAACTGGACGTTCACCGGCGGCACGCTGAAGACGCAGAACAACATGTGCATGGACGTCGCCTGGGGCTCCACGGCGAACGGGGCGGTCATCCAGATCGCCACGTGCAGCGGCAACGCCGCCCAGCAGTTCGTCCTGAGCGCGGCGGGCGACCTCGTCAACCCGCAGGCCAACAAGTGCGTGGACATCCAAGGCTGGAACGGCAACGACGGAGCGGCCCTCGCGCTGTGGGACTGCACCGGCGGTGCGAACCAGAAGTGGCACCAGGGCTGACCCGGTGACGACCGTGGTGGCCCCGAGACCGTCGGGGCCACCACGGTTCCGCATCAATCGATGCGGAACGCGTAAGGTGCCGGAGCGCCCTGCTGGTCTTCTGGGAGCAGGGTTACGAGGACGCCGGCCTGGCCACTCTGACCGACGCGATGGGCATCTCCACCACCAGCACGTACGCGGCCTTCGGCAACAAGGAAGAACTGTACTCGGCGACCAAGACGGCGGCGACCATGCTGACCGTCCAGTACGCGAAAGCGCGGCCCGGCATCAAGTTCAACGCCGTCGAGCCCGGCACCACGGCCACCGACATGACCGCGGGCTTCGGGATCGGCCGGTCGCCGGCGGAGAGCACCCGGGCCGTCGTGCGCCTGGCCACCCTCGACGCGGACGGCCCGACCGGCACCTTCTCGGACGAGAACGGCCCACTGCCCTGGTAGTCCCGGCGCGACTGCCGCGCCGGGACGCCGGGACGTCAGCCGGCCATCAGCACCAGCCGTTCGCGCACCCCGCCCGCCTCCAGCAGGCGGTGCGCCTCGGCCGCGTCCGCCATCGGCAGCTCGCGGTGCGCGCGCAGGCGCAGCTTTCCCTTGGCCAGCAACGTCATCACCTCTTCGAGCGCCGCCGGGGCCTTCGCCGCGTCCGGGCCCGACAGGCGGACGCCGAAGTCGCCGGCGGCCGGGTCGGACAGGGTGACCACCCGGCCCGGGTCGCCCGTCAGCTCGACCGCGTCGGCCAGCACGCCCTTGCCCGCCGCGTCCAGGACGGCGTCGACGTCGCCCAGCTCCCGCACCCGCGCGGTGACGCCGGGGCCGTACCGGACCGGCGTCGCGCCCAGCTCCAGCGCCAGGGCTTCGTCGTGCGCGCCGACCACGCTGAGCACCTTGATCCCGCGGGCGAGCGCCAGCTGCGTGGCGACGACGCCGACCGCGCCACCGCCGCCGAACACCAGCAGCGTGCCGCCGGCGGGCACGGCCAGCTCGTCCAGCGTGCGGACCGCGGCCTCGGCCGAGCTGGGCAGCGCCGCCGCGTCGGCCCACGAGACCGACGCGGGCTTCGGCGTCCAGATCGACGCGAGGACGTGTTCGGCGTAGCCACCCAGTCCGAGCAGGAAGGCCGCCACCTCGTCGCCGACGGCCACGCCGGCCGTCCCCGGCCCGAGCGCGTCGACCGTCCCGGCCACTTCGAAGCCCAGCACCGGGACCGCCGGCAGCGCGAACGCCTTGAGCAGGCCCGAGCGCAGCGGCAGGTCCGTCGGGCTGATCCCGGCCGCCGCCACCTTGATCCGGATCTGCCCCGGGCCCGGCTCCGGCGTCGCCACCGGCGACCAGCGCAGCACCTCGGGCCCCCCGAATCCGGTCATGACCACCGCGTTCGACATGTCCGCTCCTTCCACCTCATTACGTGACATGTCATGTAAGCGGGGAAGGGTCGCGGCTATTCCCCCAGCGTCCGCGGATCCGGCAGGGTCCCGTGGTCGAGGACGTTCTCGTAGACCTGTTCCAGCGCTTCGGTGAGCGGCGCCAGCAGGTGCTCGGGCAGGCCGCCGAAGAACAGGCGCTTGACGAGGTCGACGTGCCCGGGAGCCGCGGCCGCCAGCGCGTCCCGCCCCCGCGACGTCAGGAAGACCTCGGTCACGCGCCGGTCGCCGGGACTCGCGCCGCTGTCGACCAGGCCGCGGTTCCCCATCCGCTTGGCCTGGTGCGACAGCCGGCTGCGCTCCCAGCCGAGCAGTGCGGCCAGCGCGGTGATCGGCATCCGGGCATCAGGTGCGTTCCCCAGCGCGGTGAGGACGTCGTAGTCGGCGAGCGAGAGGTCGCTGTCCGCCTGCAGTTGCCGGTTGATCTCGTAGGTGAGGCGCAGCTGGAGCCGGACGAAGGCCAGCCACGCGCGGCTCTGCTCCCGGTCGAGCCAGCGGTCATCCGTCACGCCCACAGATTACATGACACATCACCCACCGCCGTCTGCCCCAAGCGCCCTGCGTAGAGTCCGAAGCCGTGCCCGACGCCGATCCGCCCGCTGCCCTCCTCCCGGACGTGCTCGCCGACGGCCTGCGGGTGGTGTTCGTGGGCATCAACCCCGGCGGCGGCTCGGTGGCGGCCGGGCACAGTTTCCACAGCGCGGGCAACCGGTTCTGGCCCGCTCTGTATCGCGCCGGGTTCACGCCGAGGCTGCTGCGCGCGGAGGAGGAACGGCTCCTGCTGGGCTGGGGCATGGGCATTACGAGCATCGTGCGCCGCCCCACGGCCCGCGCCTCGCAGCTGTCCCGCGCGGAATTCGTCGCCGGCGGGCAGGACCTGGCCGAGCGGATCGCGGCGATCCGCCCGCAGTGGCTGGCGATGCTGGGCGTGACGGGCTACCGGGCGGCCTTCGGCGCTCCGAAAGCCCAGCTCGGCCCGCAGCCGGAACCGATTGGCGGCGCCCGCGTCTGGATCGTCCCCAACCCGAGTGGCCTCAACGCGCACTACCCGCCCTTGGCGCTCGCCGCGGAGTTCGCCCGGATGCGCGCGGCCGTCGGCATCCCCGACCGCTCCGGCGTTCTCGGCGAAAGCCCGTAAGGGAACCCGGATAGTCCGTGGCGACGCCGATGGCCGTCCCGCGATGAGGATCGGCGTGGAAGAGGCCGCTGCCTCGACGTGATCCGCCGGCTCGCCGAGCACGGCTTCGACCCGGCCGCGCCGGGCTGCGAGGCCGACGTGCCGCGGTCCCGGATGTAGCCCCGCCCGAGCGGTCCTCTTCGGACGGAAGATCCCGTATGGGTGATCAATCGCGCCACGAGGGCCGACACGCGGGGCCGGCGGGCGCGGGCCTGGTTAGGTCTGGCCCCGGGCGGCCCGGGCGGGCCGCCCTTCTTCGGGAAGGGAACGGGCCGGGAACTCATGGCCGATCGGACATCGGTGCTCATCGTCGGCGCGGGACCGGCCGGGCTGGTGCTGGGCAACCTGCTGCGCGCCGCCGGGATCGACACGCTCGTCCTCGAACGCGGCGGCCGGGACCAGGTGCAGGCCCGGGCGCGGGCCGGGTTCCTCGGCGCGAACAGCGCGCGGGTGCTGACCGAGCACGGCCTCGGCACCGGGATGCTGTGCAACGTCGGCGGCCGCGAGCGCACCGAGTCCCACTACCGCGCGCTGCTGGCCGGCGCGGGCTTCGAGCTGGCCGGCGTCCGCCCGCTGGCGCTGGACGCGTACGTCCTGCGCGCGGTGCGGATCCGCTAGGCCCACCGGCCGCCGCCCGGTGTGCGGGGCGGCGGCCGGTGTTTCGTGGCCTCGGCCGCAGTGCTCGGCGCGCTCCTGGTCGGTCATCGCCGCCCGCGCTTCCAGCGTCCCGAGAACACGGAACCTCATCGCATCCCCCTCGTCCTCCAGGCTGGCGCCCGGCGTCCGGAACCCTGGAGGCCCCGCGACCGAGGGGGCTGCCGGGGCGACCCGGTGTGGGGGTGGCGCTCACCACCGGCCGTCGTGACGATCAAGACGCGACGGAGTCGATCAGCCGGTTGTACCGGAGCCGAGAGGCGCGTTCGACCCCGGCGAGGATCCCGGCGCCGCCCATCGCGATCTTCGCCCACGTGGGCAGGTGGATCGGCGAGGTGAACGCGCCGACGTGCGCGGCGACGAGCGGGATCCGGGTGAGGGCCTCCGCGCCGTGGAGCAGGCTGACGGCGAGCGCGACCAGGAGGACGACGAGGGACACGGCCCCGACGACCGCACTGGCGCGGGGATAGCGCTGTCCGAACCGCGCCCGCAGTCCTTCCTGGGACCGGCGGTGCGGCCGCAGCGTGTGCTCGGTGCCGTCGCCGGCCACGAACCGCAGGCGCTTCAGGCCGAACGCGCTGGTGGCGACCTCGATCACCCCGCCGGGCACCGGAAAGGCCGCCGGCAGGTTGGAGCGGGCGACCTGGACACCGTCCCGGTACAGCGCGGCCGGGCTCTTCCCGGCGCCCCTTTCGTGCTGCCTCCGGCTCTTCGCATCGGCGAGGTACCGGACGTCGACCGCGTACGCGTGGCTGTCCGCGAGATCGAGGAAGAACAGCGAACGGGAGAAGAGCTGCCAGGGACGGTAGTCGCGGAGTGCGCTTCCGTCCCCGGGCCGCACCCTGCCGAGCCGAAAGCGCCGTCCGAGCTTCTTGGCCGTCGAAGTCATGCCTCGATTCCAGCCGTCTTCGCGCTCGACCGGCAGTGGCACCACGTCACAACCCCGCCATGACATTCCTCCGCGATGTACGCGGGACCGGTTCAGCTCCACCCCGGCACCACGCCGCCCGACGGGCTGAACCCGGCCGCCGTTCAAGGGGGCAGTTCCACCTCGAGGCCCATGATCCGGGCGGTGCGTCGCCGGCGGATCCAGCGGCGGGCGGTCGTCGTCTCGGGCAGTTCGTCGGCGAACGCCTTGCGCTGGGCCGCGGTCGCCGCGCGCCAGCGCATGGCCAGCGCCGGGCGGACCGGCGGCACCCAGCCCCGCGCCGACTCGTGGGCCGCGGCGAGCCGGGTCTCGTAGCCGGCCGCCGGGCGGTACCCGAGCTCCAGGTCGATCAGCGGCTCGGCGCCGCCGGCGTGGTGGTGGCACCGCGAGAGCATCCGCGCGATCTCCTCCAGCGTGATCTTCAGCGCCGTGGGCACCTGGTCCTGCCACCGGCCGGGGTGCGGGGCGGCCGGCTCGCCCGCCGGCACGACGATCACGGCCCGGACCGCCGTCCCGGTGAGTTCGACGCGGATCCGGCGGCCACCCGCGTCGGCGAAGAACCGCGGCACCCGGCCGGCCACCCCGGTGCCGGACCAGGTGCGCACCCACTGCGTCACACCGCCGGACGGATGTTCCGACAGCACGAACGTGAACTCCAGGTCTTCGCCGGCGAGGTTCATCCGCACCGGGAACAGGGGCCCGAGGTCGTCCATGAACGCCGAGCCGATGACGAGCGCGGCGCTGGAACCGCCTCCGGGCAACGCCGTCTCCTCCCCCGCGGGTGCGCGGCCGCCTATACCTGCAGGTCCGATTCGATGCGCTTAAGGTAGTGCCGGGCCAGCGCCAGGTTCGCCCGCTCCCGGTCCAGCACCAGGTACAGGAACAGCGAGTTCCGCGACGTCACCGTGTTCAGCAGCCGGATCAGGTGGTACTGGCGGTGCAGCGTGATCAGGATGTCCTCGATGGTGTCGTTGAGCGCGAGCGAGGACATCACCCGCAGTTTCGCCCGCACGACCTCGGTGTTGCCGGCCGCGGCGACCTCCAGGTCCAGCCATTCGCCGCTGCCGCTGGTGCCGAGCGACATCCCGCTTTCGTAGTCGACCAGCGCGACGCCGACGGCGCCGGCGATCGACATGGCTTCCTTCAGTGCGGTGTCGATGTTCGTCATGACGTCACTTCCTTCTGTGAAATGGTGATCGACGGCCTCGCGGTCCCGATGGGCGCCGTGCTTCATGCGGCCAGGATCGAGTTGATCCGCTCGATGACGGGCCGGCATTCGAACAGGAGCCGCCCGACGTTGAGTCCCTTGTCCCCCAGCACGACCATCAGCGCCAGCCGGCCGATGGCGCAGACGGCCATGTAGCCCTCGCTGCTGAACACCACGGTCTGGTGCAGCGTGCCCTGCCCGGTGATCTGCGCGGCCTGGCGCGCGATCCCGAGATCGGCGGCCGCGAGGGCGGAGATCTTCGCCGGGTCGACGGTGTCGGCCGCGTCGGCGAGAATCGGTATCCCGTCGACCGCGGCCAGCACGGTGTCGGTCACCCCGGCGACGCTTTCCCGCAGGTTCCGCAGTTCGCCGGCCAATGCGTCGAAGTCCACAGTGAGTTCTTTCTTCCGGAAATGGCAGAAGATCCGGGCGATCAGCCATTCGGATCGCTCTTCCGACGGCAGACCATACCGTCGGCACCACTTTTCGCCTATCGACTCCGGAAGACCCTGACGAGAGTTACACGATCGAGTGAACCGACCTTCGGTTTCGTAACAACGGCGATTCGACCGGATCGATTGTCGTCGATTGATCACGCGCACGGCGAACCGGTGGTTTCAAACTCCCGGGCCCTTGCCGTGAAGAGCCGAAATGCCGCCCGTGCGATCGCGGAAACGAACCACGACCACGGGCGGCATCCCGATTTTCGAAACCGTCACTCAAGGCGACGGGTCAGCACCTTGCTCCATTGAGCCCATCAGAGGATGCAGAGCAACGAACACGCCGTCGCCGAGGACCACTCCGAGTGCGTCGGCGGCGTCCCGGACGGGACGTTCACCGGCACGTAACTCGCCTTCGCGCGGTTGGTGATCGGGAACAGGCTCAGCAAGGCGTACGTCGAGCAGTACACCTGCTTCGACGTTCCCGCCGCCAGCGTGAACGGACCCGTCTGGCACGACGGCTCCACGCTGTCCACCACCTGGCCGGCCGTGATGCCGACCGGGCCCTGGTTCGTCACCGTGATCCGCCAGTACGCCGTCGCGTTCAGCAGGCCCAGGAGACCGACCGGGGCCTGCTTGGCCCACGGCCCCACCCCGCCGGGTCCGCACTTCGACGCCGTCGAGGCCGTGCAGATCTCCTTCTGCACCACCACCTTCGGCGTGCACGCGGTGCCCGGCGCGACCGGGAGCGTCACCGTGTTGGAGGTGAACGCGCCCGTCGTGTCGGTGCCGGTGGCCGTGTTCGCCACCGACGTCACCGCGCAGTCCGCCGCGATCGTCGTCGAGAAGCACAGCTGCGGCGCGTCGCCCGCGTAGTCGACGACCAGCTGCGGCTGGTTGCCGCCGCCGAAGTCGGCCGCGCTGGTGAGCACCAGCGACGTCGTGACCGTGATCGACGGGTGCGCGGTGGCCGAGACGCCGGTGAGGTCGACGGAGCCGTCCGGGGCGAAGCCGGGCGTCGGGACGACCGTGCCGCTCTGGTCGACGACGGTGACCCGCGACGCGGCCAGGTCCACATTGGACGGTGTGATGCCGGACAGCCGCGCGGCCGTGTACCCCTGGACGTGCCCGGTGCCGCCGTCGCAGTAGAAGTCGCCGGGTTTCAGCGTCACCTGGGCGCCGGACCGGACGCACGGCGTGGCGCCGGACGCCGGGTCCATCGAGAACAGCACACCCGCGTCGCCCAGGCCGATGAGGCAGCCCGTGGGCGGGTCGTAGGTGTAGCCGTAGTCCCGCGTGTTGCCGCCGTTCGCCGCCGGGTGCGTGATCGGGCCGGGCAGGCCCGCGCACGCGGCGCCGGTCGTCCAGTCGTGGCACAGCGCCGCCCCGGCGAATCCGCCGTTCCAGATCGCGAGATAGCTGCGCAGGTGGCCGGCCGGGTCGGTGACGACCTCCGGGTTGAAAACCCACACCCCGGCCGGGAGGGCCGCCGCGACCGGCGGAGCCGGGAGCGCCGAGCCGTCCAGCGCGAAGCAGGTGGTGACCTCGGTGGCGCCGTTCGTCGTCGAGCACGCGCCCACCGGGGCACCCGCCGTGCTGAAGAAGGTGTAGGCGTTGTAGGTGTAGTTCCCGGGCGGGCCGGTCGGTTTCGACGCCGCCCAGCCGGCGCACGCCGTCGCCGTCGCGGGGTCGAAGCAGCCCAGCGCGGGCCGGCCGACGCCGGGGACGGAGGACGACGCGAACACCTTGCCCGCCACGACGGTCATCGAGCCGTAGATGTGAGCGAGGGTGTTCCCCGGCTGGTTGTTGCTGGGCGGCACGATCGGCGCGTACGGCTGGCCGCCGCAGGCGCTCTTCGTGGCGATGGTCCAGCAGACGACCGCGCCGGTGCTCACGACGCCGTACAGGTTGCCACCGCTTTCCACGAGGCCCGCGATGCTGTTGACGGCGGACGGGGACCCGCCGGTCGCGGTCAGCGGCCAGTACCCGCAGTTCGCCGCGGCGGCCAGGTCGAGGCAGCCGATCCCGACGGAGGCGGCGGTGAGGGCCGGGTAGTAGACCTGCGTGGGCGCGGCCGGGTCGCGGACGTACTGCGGGGTCAGGGTGCTGGCGATGTCGCCGGTGTTGCCGGTGCCGAGCGGACCGGGCGCGGTGTTGAGCGGCTTCGGCCACGGGCCGCCCGGGCAGCGCTGGCCGGTGCCGGCGTCGGTGCACACGAGCTTCGCGTTGGCGGGGTTGACGTGGTGGAAGACGTTCCACGCCTGGAGCGTGCCGTCGGCGGTGCGGTTCAGCAGCGGGGTGAAGCCGTCACCGCCGGTCGCCGTCGCGATCGTCTGCACGGGCGGGGTGAGGTTGCCGGACAACGCGGTCGCGTCCGCACCGGAGCGCGGGTTCGTCGCGCGCACGGCCGTCACGCCGGAGGCGGGTTCGGTGCCCGTGAAAGCGCTTCCGTCGGTGGACCACGACGGCGTCCAGTCGGGCGGCGCGTGCAGGGAGCCGCTCTGGTAGGACTGTCCCGCGGCGACGGCGTCGGTGATGGTCGCGGGGCCGGTGGTGCTCGCGCGGTCGTCGTAGCGGACGACCCAGTTCGCGGTGGCGCCGTGGTCCGCCGGGGATCCGGTGCCCTGCACCGATTTCGTCAGTCCCGAAAGAGGCGGGGCGGAGGCGGCCGCCGCGGGCAGGGGGAAGGCGGCGGCCATGAGCACGAGAGGCAGGGTTGCCGCCCCCAGGCGGCGCGCACGCATGCGTCTTCGCATGAACGTTCCTCGATTCTTTTCCGATTTTCCGGATCGAAGGAAAATCGTATGCCGCGCGGGGAAACCGTTGAAGGGACGACACCCGGGCGCCGACAGGGCCGACTCTTTCGGCGCAATTCGTGACCACGGTGAAATGGTGCACACCTGTTCCGGCGACGACCGGTTCGCTTTACCGTCACCTGGACGCCGGTACGACGTCACTCGTCCGAGTTACGCCCGAATTGTCCGGCAGGCTAGGATCGCGGCCATGACTACCGGGACGGCCTCGCGCCACGCACGGAACGGTTACCCGGTGCTCTGCTGAGCGCCGCGCGGGCGCCGCCCCCGTCGGGTCGATCACCAGCTCCACCCATCGACCACGACAGGAGAAGCCATGCCCAGCACCACCCTGCGGATTCCCACCCCGGACGGCCAGGCCGACGCCTTCGCCGCCTTCCCCGGCGACGGCGAGCGGCACCCGGGTGTGCTGCTCTACACCGACGCCTTCGGCCTGCGGCCCGAGCTGGAGAGCAAGGCCCGCGAGCTGGCCGGGCACGGGTACTACGTGCTCGTCCCCCACCTCTACTACCGCCACGGCCCGGCACCGGTGATCGCTCTGCCCGAGCACATCGGCGAAGAGGTCCGGCCCGCGATCATCGCCCGGCTGATGCCGCTGCTCGAGGAGCACACCACCGAGCGGATCCTGCGCGACGCCGACGCCTACCTCGGGTTCCTCGCCGCTCAGCCGGAAGTCAGCACCGGGCCGGCCGCGGTGCTGGGCTACTGCATCGGCGGTGCCTTGGCGCTGCGGACCGCGGCGGCGTTCCCCGCCCGGGTGGCCGCGGTCGCCGGGTTCCACCCCGGCTTCCTCGTCACCGACGCGCCCGACAGCCCGCACCGCCTGCTCTCGGCCCTCACCGCCGAGGTCCACCTCGGGCTTTCCGAGAACGACATGCGCCCCGAGGCCGTCGACGAGCTCGACCGGGCCCTGGCCGCCACCGGCGCCGGCTACTCCACCGAGATCTACCCCGGCAGCGTCCACGGCTACACGATGTCGGACACCGACGCCTTCAACCCGGTGGCGCTGCAGCGTCACTGGGACCGCCTGCTCCCCCTCCTGCACCGCACCCTCGCGGCCGGCTGAGGCTCACGGCCGCAGCACGATCTTGCCGTGGGTGTGTCCCCGTTCAAGCTCGCGGAAGGCGTCCCGGACGCGCTCCAGGGGGTAGGTCCGGGCGATCGTCACCTCGAGCTCGCCGCGGGCGGCGAGCCGGGCCAGTTCGCCGACGACGACCGCGCAGGCCGCCGCGCCCTCCCCGGCGGTCCGCGCGCCGACCCGGGCCGCGGCCGACCAGTCGCGGATCGTGTCGATCCGCTCGGGCCGCACGCCCAGCTCGACGGCCAGGTCGACGTAGCCGTCGCCGGCCGTGTCGATGAGCGCGTCGACCGGCCCGCCGGCGGCCTGCCGGATCCGGTCGGCGACGCCGTCCCCGTAGGCGACGGGGATGACGCCGTGGCCGCTCAGCCAGGCGTGGTTCGGCTCGCTCGCCAGCCCGATCACGGTGGCGCCGCGCCGGCGCGCGAGCTGGACAGCCAGGGACCCGACCCCGCCCGCCGCGCCGGACACGACGATCGTGTCGGCCGGTCCGGGGTCGACCGTGAACACCGCGGCGTAGGCGGTCGTGCCGGCCACGTACAGCGACCCGGCGACGTCCCAGGGCAGGCCCGCCGGCCGCGGGGTCAGCCGCACGTCGTCGGCGACGACGTACTCCGCGTGGCTCGCCCGGTCGTGGGTGAAGCCGAGGACCTCGTCACCCACCGCGAACCCGCGCACCTCCGGCCCGGCCTGCACGACGACCCCGGCCAGGTCGCTGCCCTGCCCGGAGGGGAACGTCGCCGGCCAGCGCCCGTGCCGCGCGCCTTCCCGGATCATCACCTCGCCGGGCTGGATCCCGGCCGCGCGGACCTCGACCAGCACCTGGCCGGGGCCGGGCACCGGGCACGCCACGTCGTCCACCCGCAGGACGTCGATCTCGCCGTAGGCGTGGAACCGCACCGCTTTCATCGTCTGCTCCCTCGTTTCGCTCACCCCACGACCGTGCTCCGGTTCCGGCGATCCGGGAACGGAGCGGTCCACCTAGGACCGGCGGTCCGATGATGCGGCCGCCGAACGGTGCTATCCATGGACACATGGGCATGCACCGCGGCGAGCTCGCCGACTTCCTGCGCCGGTCCCGGGAGCGGCTGACCCCGCGCGACGTCGGGCTGGTCGAGGGGCCGCGGCGGCGGACGCCGGGACTGCGCCGCGAGGAGGTCGCGGTGCTCGCCGGGATGTCGGCCGACTACTACATGCGGCTCGAGCAGGCCCGCAGCCCGCAGCCGTCGGACCAGCTGCTGGCCGCGCTGACGCGGGCGCTGCGGCTGACCACCGACGAGCGGGACCACCTGTACCTGCTCGCCGGGCACCGGCCGCCGGAGGGCGCGCGGGCCGGGGAGTACCTGCGGCCGAGCCTGCTGTACCTGCTCGACCGGCTGGACGGCGTCCCGGTCCAAGTGTTGAGCGACCTGGGCGACCTGCTGGCGCAGAACGACCTGGCGCTGGCGTTGTTCGGGTGCGTGTGCACGGTGGCCCGGGAGGACCGCAACGTCGTCCTGCGCTGGTTCACCGAGCCGGCCGTCCGCGCCCACTTCGCGGCCGAAGAGCACGAGGAGCACGGCCGGGAGCTGGTCGCCGACCTGCGCGCCGCGGTCGCCCGCCGCGGCGACGACGAGGCGTCGCGCGCGCTGGTCGCCCGGCTGCGCGCGTCCAGTGCCGAGTTCACGGCGTTGTGGGACCGGCACGAGGTCGCGGTGCGCCGCGCCCACCGGTACCGGCTGCGCCACCCCGGGCTCGGCGCCATCGAGTTCGACTGCGAGCTGCTGGCGACGCCCGCGGCGGACCAGCGGCTGCGGGTCTTCACCCCACCACCCGGCGGCACCGACGCCCTGGACGTGCTGCGCGTGCTGGGCCCGCAGCACCTCTGCGAGGAGGAGCCGGTCTGAGCGGATCAGCCCAGCGCGTCCAGGCCGTCCTGCCAGCGTTGCCGCCGCTGCGCGGAATCCTGCTCCCACCAGGGCGTGCCACGCTCGCCGAGTGCGACCTTGGCGGTGTGCACGCGAGACCGGGCCTCCCGTTCGGCGTCGACGTCCTGGCCGCGGCGGGCCGTGCCGACGTCCCGGCGGGCCCGCATCAGCAGGCTGCGCAACCGGGCCGCGGCCTCCTCCGGGATCTCCGGATCGGTGGCCCGCCACCGCCGGCCGTCGACGACGATGAAGCGCCCGTCCGGCGTGCGCTCCGGCTCAGCCATCGACGCGCCGGATCCGGATCGGTCCCCGCCATTCGCCGTCCGGATCGAGCGACCGGCCGCCCTGGGTGAGCCGCACCTCGCCGGCCCGGGCGAGTTCGCGCGCCAGCTCCCGGGCCCGCGGCAGCAACGGTCGCCAGTCGTCGGCGACGGCCCGGGCCGCGTCGGACGGACAGGTGCTGCTGCCCGCACCGCGCCCGATGGCCAGGCCGAGCATCGCGGCGCGCAGTTGTTCGTCCGGCGCGTCGGCGGTCAGGGCGATCCGGGCCTGGTCCGCACCGGGGCCGTCACCGTCCCGGGCCCGTTCGAGTTCCCGCCGCGGATCGCTCATCCCGTCAGCATCGCACCGCTCGCCGGGCACTGCCGGGTTCGCCCTACGCCGCGTGCCACCACGGCACGTCCGAATCTCCGAAGACCAGCACGAACAACGACTGAGCAACCGGACACCGGCCTCTCGGCGCACAGCGACGACGCGCATCTCCGACGGCCGGTCCGGGTTCGCCTCGACGACCACGTCGGCGCGGACGATGTCGTCGTCCGCCGGGCAGTACACGAGCAGCGCGAAGGGCAACCAGCCCGGCGACCGGTCGTCAAGACGTACGAGAAGCTGACGTCGTCAGAGTCGGCCCAGTCTGCCCTCGGCGGTGCGGTGTTCCCGGGTGAATCCTGTTGCCCGGCAAAGACTCCCGGCTGAGGTAGGGTCGCCGCCGTGACGCGAGCCTCGGATGCGGAGCGGCCGGGCGCCGGCCGGCGTGGACCGGCGCCCACCGGGCGGCCCACCATGCGCGACGTCGCTTCGGCGGCGTCGGTGAGCGTCAAGACGGTGTCGCGGGTGGTGCACAACTACCCGTTCATCAGCGACGACGTGCGCGGGCGCGTCCAGGCCGAGATCCGCAGGCTCGGGTTCCGGCCCAACAGCAACGCCGTCGGCCTGCGGCGGACCGACCGGCCCGCGGGCGGCATCGGCGTGCTCGCCGCGGACCTGGCCGACCCGTTCTACGCCGGGATGCTCAGCGCGATCGAGCAGGTCAGCACGGCGCGGTCGTTCACCACCCTCGTCGCCAGCTCCGACGAGGATCCCGCGCGCGAACGCGGGCTGCTCGGCACGTTCGTCGAGCGCCGCCTCGACGGGCTCATCGTGGTCTCGGCCGACCGCCGGCACGATCACCTGCGCCCGGAGCTGGACGTCGGCACGCGGATCGTGTTCGCCGACCGCCCGCCGCGGCGGCTGCCGGTGGACTGCGTGCTGGCCGCGCACGCCGAGGGCGCCGGCCAGGCCGTGACGCACCTGCTCGGGCAGGGCCACCGCGCGATCGCCTACGTCGGCCACTCCCCCGTGATCCACACGGCGCGGGAGCGGCTGCGCGGCTTCCGCGCGGCGCTGGCCGAGGCGGGGCTCGAACCGCACGCGGTCCGCACGGACGCCGTCGACGCCCCGGCTGCCCACCGGGCCGCCGCGGAGCTGCTGGCCGCGCCCGACGCCCCGACGGCGTTGTTCGCCGACAACCCGCGTCTCGTCGGCGGGGTGGCCCGGGCCATCGCCGAGTCCGGCGCGCCGCGGACGGCGCTGGTCGCGTTCGACGACTCGGAGCTGGCCCAGGTGCTGGGCGTGACGGTGGTGGCCCAGGACCCCCGCGAGCTGGGAAAAAGGGCAGCCGAGCTGCTGTTCGCCCGCCTCGACGGCGACCGCTCCCGCCCACGGCGGGTAGTCCTCCCGACGACGCTCGTGCCGCGCGGATCCGGCGAGGGTCTCGGGGTCGCGCTGCGCTCGGCCGGGCGCTGAACCACCACACCCAAGGCCACATGGGGGCGTTGCGAACCCGCGTCGGACAGCGGTTCTGTCCAGTCCTGGCCATTGACAACGCTGACAACGGCGTCCGAGACTGGGCCGCGTTGCCAACGTTGTCAATCCGCACCGCGATAAGCGTCGGCGCCCGACCCGCACGCTCTTCGAGGGAGCCCTCCGTGGCCGTCTTCCGCCGTCGCCTGGTCCCGTTCGCCGCCGTTGTCGCCGCGACGACAACCGCGCCGTCGTCGTTCCGGATGTCCTTCGACGCCGCCCGGACGTCCGTCGCCGAAGGCGAACTGCTCGGTCACCGCCGACCACGTAAGGAGCGACTCATGAAGTTCCGCCGCACCCTGGCGCTGTCCGCCGCCGTCACCGCCTCCCTCGCCCTCGCCGGACCCGCCGCCGCGACGAACCGTCCACTCCGGATTCTCGGCGCGAGCGCCGACACCGCGCTCACCCAGCGCTGGCAGGACTTCGGCCGGCGTCCCGGCGTCGGCTGGGCCGCGGCCGACGGCACCTACTCGACGCGGCTGCCGTCCGGATTGGACGTCTGGCTGTACAACGACACCTTCTTCGGGCCCGTGCGCGCCGACGACAGCCTGCCGGAGTCGTCGCCGTTCACGCACAACTCGGCCGTACTGTCCACACCGGACGCGAAGCACCTGCTCACCACGATCGCGCCCGGACCGCCGGGGCACCCGAAATCCCTGGTCGGACCGACGCCGAACAGCCCGGGTGAGCCGAACGACTACTGGTACTGGAACGGCGACGGCATCGTCGACGGCGGTCAGCTGCGCGTCATCGAGTTCGAGCAGGCGCCGACCGACGACCCGCCGCCGTTCAACTTCGCCTGGACGAAGACCAAGCTCGCGACGCTGGACCCGTACACGTTCCGCCTGGAGAAGCTCACCGACGTGGCGTCGGCCGGCAACGTCCAGTGGGGCACCGAGCTGACGCGCGACGGCGCGTGGACCTACATCTACGGCGTCGAGGGCGAAGGCTTCACGAAGTACCTGCACGTCGCCCGCGCGCCGATCGGCCGGCTCGACGGGCCGTGGCAGTTCCGGACGGCGGACGGCTGGTCGGCCGACCCGGCGGCGTCGGCCCGGCTGCTCCGCAACGTCGGCAGCTCCTTCGGCGTCACGCCGGTGGGCGGCGAATACCTGCTGACGACGTTCGGCTCGGGCCTGGAGAGCACCATCCACGCCTACCACGCGACGAGCCCGGTCGGGCCGTTCACCGGCGGCGAGACGATCTACACCGCGCCCGAGGCCGGGAACGGGCGCTACACCTACAACGTCGCGGCGCACCCCGAGATCAGCCGGCCCGGGGAGCTCGTCATCTCCTACAACACCAACAGCGAGAAGCTGGCCGACCTCTACGCGAACATCGACAACAACCGCCCGCGGTTCGTCGATCTCAAGCTCTCCCGTTAGGAGCCCGGACCGTGAGCGGTTTGTCCCGTCGTACGTTCCTGCAGTCCAACGCCGTGCTGCTCGCCGCGCTCGGGGTGCCGGCCGCGCTCCCCGCCGCGGCCGAGGCCCAGCAGGCGACCGACCTGGCGCGCTACCGGCCGGTGACGGTGTCCTCGACGGCCTACGCGCCGACGCCGGCCTGGTTCGCCGTCGACGGGCTGGCCGAGACCGGCGTGAAGGGCTCGGGCTGGCGGGCGGGCGCCGGTGATCCACAGTGGATCGCCGTGGACCTGCAGGCCGCCTGCCGGATCGAGTCGGTGGTACTGGTGTTCGAGGCGACCGCCGCGGACCCGGTGTTCACCCCGGCGTCCGGGATCAACCCGTTCCTGAACACCACCGGCTGGGAGGTGCTGTCCAGCTGCGCGGTCGCGTTCACCCTCGACGTCTCGGCCGACGGGCACACCTGGCAGACGGTCCACGACGCCACCGGCTCACCCGGCGGCCGCGTCGAGGTCACGCCGGCGAAGCCGGTCACGGCCCGCTGGGTCCGGCTCAGCGCGAAGCAGCAGGCGAACGCGAACCCCTTGGGTGTCAACGCCTTCGAGGTCTACGGCCGGTCCGATCACGCGCGGCCGGACGCCACCGGCTGGACCGACTGGGGCCGCCACACCACCCGGCCGCCCGCCCTGCAAGCGGCCGCGGACGGGACCGTCGCGGTCGAGTCGGGCTGGACGCTGACCATGGACTCGCGGCTGCCGTCCGCCGACGGCGCCGCGCTCGCCCGCGCCGGTGTCGACACGTCGATGTGGCTGCCCGCGACCGTCCCCGGCACCGTCCACACGGCACTGGTCGAGCAGGGCAAGCTGCCCGAACCGACGTCCGGGTTCGGCAACATGCGGGCCCCGGAAGCGCTTTCGCGGCACAGCTGGTGGTACCGCCGCGAGTTCACGCTGCCCCGTGGGTTCGACGCCGGCCGCCGCGTCTGGCTGGAGTTCGACGGGATCGACCACCACGCCGAGGTCTGGGTCGACGGCACCGCCGTCGGCTCGCTCACCCACCCGGTGGCGCGCGCCGCCTTCGACGTCACCACGGCGTTGCGCGGGAAGGACGCGCACGCGCTGGCCGTGCGGATCGACCCGATGCCGCACCCGGGCAACCCCGGCGACAAGGGCCCGGACGGCGTCTCGACGTTGAACTCCAACGCCGAGCAGCAGGACCTGCCCGGCTACATCTCGATCAGCGGCTGGGACTGGATGCCCGGCGTCCGCGACCGCGGCGCGGGCATCTGGAACCACGTCCGGCTGCGCTCGACCGGTGACGCCGTGCTCGGCGAACCGCGCGTCGACACGCGGCTGCCGAACCTGCCGGACACGTCGGTCGCCGAGGTGACGCTGGTCGTGCCCGTGCGCAACGCCGCCGCGACGGCCCGGACCGTGACGGTCGCCGCCGAGCTGGCGGGCGTCCGGGTCAGCCGCCGCGTCACCCTCGCGGCGGGCGCGGCGGGCGACGTCACGTTCACCCCGGCGACCGACCCGGCACTGCGGCTGCGGCGGCCGGAACTGTGGTGGCCCAACGGGTACGGCGACCCGAAGCTGCACCCGTTGACGACCACGGCGAGCGTCGGCAGCCAGATCAGCGACCGCCGGACCGTCCAGACAGGACTGCGGCAGTTCGGCTACACCGCCACCCAGCCGATCGTGATCGACCCGGCCACCGACCACTCACCACCCCAGACGGTGGAGTTCGACCGGACGACCGCGCGGTACCTCCGGATCCAGGGCGGGAAGCGCGCCACCGGTTACGGCATCTCACTGTGGACGCTGTCCGTTGTGGATGGTTCTGGAGCGGACCTGGCGCAGGGCAAGGCCGCGACGGCGTCCTCTGAGGACAACGCGAACGACCAGGCCGCGAACGCCGTGGACGGCCGCGACGACACACGCTGGTCGTCCGGCTACTCCGACAACCAGTGGCTCCAGCTGGACCTCGGTGCCGCGGTGGCGTTCGACCGCGTGGTGCTCACCTGGGAGACCGCGTACGCGCTGACGTTCACCGTGCAGGTCTCCGACGACGGCGCGACCTGGCGCGACCTCAAGAAGGTCAGCAACTCCGGCACGCCGCTGCAGATCAGCGTCAACGGCGTGCGCGTGCTGGCCAAGGGCGGCAACTGGGGCTTCGACGAGCTGCTGCGCCGGGTGCTCCCCCACCGGATGGCCGACGCCGTCGCGCTGCACCGCGACATGAACTTCACGATGATCCGCAACTGGGTCGGCTCCAGCAACCGCGAGGAGTTCTTCGCCGCCTGCGACGAGAACGGCATCCTGGTGTGGAACGACTTCTGGGCCGGCGACGCGATCTTCCCGCCGGACAACGACGTCTTCCTCACCATCGCGACGGACACGGTCGTGCGGTACCGGCATCACCCGTCCATCGTGGTCTGGTGCGCCACCAACGAGAGCGACCCGCCCGCCGCGATGGACGCCGGCCTGCGGAAGATGCTCGCGGCGCAGCAGCCGGAGCTGTGGTACCAGGGCAACTCGGCCGGCGGCGTCGTCACCGGGCACGGGCCGTACTCGTGGATCGACCCGGCGCGCTACTTCGACGGCGACACCTACTCGATCGGCAGCTACGGGTTCCACAGCGAGATCGGCCTGCCGACCGTGCCGGTCGCGGAGAGCATGCGACGGCTGGCCGGCGACCAGCCGTCGTGGCCGATCGGCGACGTCTGGTTCCACCACGACTGGTGCACCCGCGGCGGGCAGAACCCGGACACCTACCGCGGCGCGATCGAGGACCGCTTCGGGCCGGGGACCTCGCTCGACGACTTCTGCGCGAAGGCCCAGCTCGTCAACTACGAGAGCATGCGGGCGATCTTCGAGGCCTACAACGCGGCGCTGTGGGACGACGCGTCGGGCGTGCTGCTGTGGATGTCGCACCCGGCGCACCACAGCACGGTCTGGCAGACCTACGACTACGACCTCGACACCAACGGCAGCTTCCACGGCGCGCGCAAGGGCTGCGAGCCGCTCCACGTGCAGGCGCGGCTGTCGGACTGGCAGGTGCACGCGGTCAACCAGACCGCGCGGAACCTCGACGGCGCCACGGTGCACGCCGAGCTGCTCGACCTGCGCGGACGCCCGCTCGGCGAGCCGGTGACCGCGCCGGTGTCGGTACCGGCGTCGTCGGTGAAAGCGGCCTTCACCGTGCCGTTCACCGCCGCGCTGCCGGCCCTGCACCTGCTGCGCCTGCGGCTGGTCGGGCGGGACGGCGCCGAGCTGTCGCGCAACGTCTACTGGCGCTACCGCACCCCGGCGGACGCGCGGGAGCTGACCAGGACCCCGGCCGACGTCTCCCTGCACGCCGGCCCCATCCGGCGCGACGGCGACCGCGGCGAGGCCGTGGTGACGCTGCGCAACACCGGCCGCGTCGTCACCGCGGGGGCCCGGGTCTCGGCCCGCGACGCGCGCACCGACGCACGTGTCCTTCCCTTGCGCTGCAGCGAGAACTACCTGTGGCTGCTCCCCGGCAAGACGGCCGCGGTGACGGTGTCGTGGCCGTCGCACGCCCTCGCGTCGGGCCGCCCGCGATTCGTGGTGGAGGGGCTCAACGTACCGCGCCGCACCAGCTGACGGATCGCCCGCGAACGTCACCGAAACGGCGAAACACCCCGTATCGTCTGGTCACCATGGGGAGTCGAGCCGGAGCGGTGGGCAAGTTCGCGCTGGTGGTGGCGGGGGCCGCACCCGCGATCGTGGCGGTCTGGGCCGGCCACCCGGTGCTGTCGGGCGTGCTGCTGGCCGCGTACGCGCTGGTCGTCGCGCTGCTGACGGTCACCGGGGAGATCGCGCGGGAGCTGCGCGAGCGGTGGCGGGCGCGGATCGTGGACCGCCTCGACCGCTGGCTGGTCCGGCGGTTGTCCCTGTTCGGCCGGCGGTACCGGGAGTTCGTGCTCGGCAGCCTGCGGTTCATCGACCTCAAGGGCCTCGCGACCATCGGCTTCCACACGCCGGAGCTGGACGAGGTGTTCGTCGACGTCAGCCTCACGTTCCGGCCGCCGCAGGACGTCGCCGACAGCCTGCTGCCCGACCTGCGGGCGAACGCCACCGACCGGCAGTCGCTGCAGGACTTCCTCGACCGGCCGCGGCCGGTCGTGCTGGCCCTCGTCGGCGCGCCCGGCAGCGGGAAGACCACCCTGCTGCGCCACACCGCGCGGCGGATCTGCCTCGGCCGCCGCGGCCGGCACCGGCGGGTGCCGATCCTGCTGCACCTGCGCGACCACATCGACGCGGTACTGTCGGCACCGGACACCGGCCTGGCGGACCTCGTGCGCGGTGTCGCCGGGCGGAACTGCGGTGAAGAACCGCCCGGCTGGTTCGAGCAGCGGCTGCGGGACGGCCACTGCGTGGTGCTCCTCGACGGGTTGGACGAGGTCGCCCGGCAGGAGGACCGCCGCAAGGTCGCGGACTGGGTCGAGCGCCAGATCCAGCACCACCCGAAGAACGACTTCGTGATCACCTCGCGCCCGCACGGCTACCGGACCACGGGCATCGGCGGCGCGACCGTGCTGCAGGTCCGCAGTTTCACCGACGACCAGGTGAAGCGCTTCGTCGAGGGCTGGTACTCGGCGGTCGAGCGGTACAGCACCGGCGACCGCGCCGACGAGGTGCGGACCCGGGCGGCGGCCGCCACCGAGGACCTGCTCGAACGGCTCGGCGAGGCGGTCGCGCTGCGCGACCTGACCGCGAACCCGTTGCTGCTGACGATGATCGCCAACGTGCACCGGTACCGCGGCGCCCTGCCCGGCAGCCGCGCCGACCTCTACTGCGAAATCTGCCAGGTCATGCTCTGGCGCCGCCAGGAAGCCAAGAAGCTCCCGATCGCACTGGGCGGCGACAAGAAGGAGATGGTGCTGCGCAGCCTGGCGTACTCGATGATGCGGGACCGGGTGCGCGACCTGGCCCGCGCCGACGTCCTGACCGAGGTCGGGAAGGCGCTGCGGCGGGTGTCCCGCGACCTCACCGCGGAGGCGTTCCTCGCCGACGTCGGTTCCAACGGGCTGCTCGTCGAGCGGGAAAGCGGGCTGTACTCCTTCGCCCACCACACGTTCCAGGAGTACCTCGCCGCCGTCCACACCCGGGACAAGGGCCTGGTCGACGTCCTGACCGGCGCGGTCGACGACCTGTGGTGGCGCGAATCGACCCTGCTGTACGCCGCGCAGTCCGACGCCGACCCGATCGTCCGCGCCTGCCTGCGCGTCGGCGGCGTCACGGCCCTGTCCCTCGCCGTCGACTGCGCGGAGCAGAACAGCGAGCTGGCACCGGAACTGCGCAGCCGGCTCGACGAGTTCCTCGAACCCGCGGCCCGGCCCGGCGAGGACGCCGGGCACCGCCGGCTGCGGGCGGCCGTCCTGCTCACCCGGCAGCTGCGTCCGCAGGTCCAGGTCGGCGACGGCGGCCGGGTCTGCGCCCGGCCGGTCACCGGCGGTCTCTACGACCTCTACCGGCTGGACACCGGGGCACCCGCCCCGGACGGGCCGCCGGCGCCACCGGACGCCGCGGTCACCGGCGTGCGGGGCAGCGACGCCGCCGCCTTCGTCCGCTGGGTCAACCACGTCCTCGTCGGCGAGGCCGTCTACCGCCTGCCCCGGCGGGCGGAACTCGACGACCCGGCCCGCGGCCGCTCGGTCGCGCCCTGCGCCTGGCTGGAAGGCCTCGACCTGTGGCTGGCCCCCGGGACCGGCCACCCCCACCTCGTCCCCGCGCGGACGCTCGTCGACTACGTGCGCGACGACATCGCCCGGTCGACCCCGTCCCTGCTGCGGCCGCTGCTGCTCAAGCTGATCCCGAACGACCGCGTCCGCTCGATCGGCCACACCCTGCCGCCGGCCGGGCTCCGGAAGCTGGCCCACGACCTCGCGGTGGAACACGACGCCGTCCTCGATCTGGCGGACGAGCTCGACCTGAACGTGGACCGGGATCTCGACAGCACGCTGATCCGCGTCCTCACCCCCGAGCTCGCGCGGATCCGGATGCTCAGCCTCGACCAGGTGCTGGGCCGGGCCCTGGCCCATGCCCAGGCCGGCCTGCTGCGGTCCGCCACCCCCGCCACCGCCTGGGCGAAGAACCTCGCCGCGGCCTTGACCGAAGAGGCGGGGGCCGCGGCCGCCACCGCGCCACAGTCCCCGGAGACGTTGGCGGGCAAGGTGTCCCGGGCGCGGGAGCACACGACGGGGTCGTCATGGGCCCGCCAGGTCGCCGCGAAGCTGGAGCTGGAGGCGCGGCCCGTCTTCGCGCGGGAGCGGCCCCTGACCTCGAACTCGGCCACCGCCCTGCGGCTCGCGGCGTTGTGCCTCGCCGCGGAGATGCGGGCGCACGACCAAGCTGAGCTCGGGGCCGCGTTCCACGAGATCGCCGCCGGCGTCACCCTGCTGCAACGCCGGGCGGCCGGCCAGGCGCCGCCCGCCGAGCGGATCGTCCTCGCCCTCGCCTGATGCTCAGGGGTCCGGCTGGGTGCCGCTGTGGTGGAAGAGCGTCCGGTACTCCTGCGGCGACGTGCCGATGTGGCGGTGGAACGCCGCCCGGACCGACGACGGCGCGCCGAGCCCGGTGCGGCGGCCGATGCGTTCGACGGACAGCGTCGTCGTCTCCAGCAGCTCGCGCGCGCGGTCGACGCGCGCGTCGGCCAGCCAGGCCATCGGCGACGTCCCCGTCTCCTCGCGGAAACGGCGGATGAGCGTCCGCCGGGACACGTGGGCGCGCCGCGCGAGGACGTCGATGCTGAGGTCCTCGCCGAGGTTGCCGAGCATCCAGCTCCGCAGCGGGGCGAGCCGGTCACCCGTCGCCTCGGCGCGCAGCTGCTCGACGAACTGCGTCTGGCCGCCGGTGCGCCGCGGCGGGGCGACCAGGAACCGCGCGCGGCTGTTGGCGGCCGCGGGGCCCTGGTCGAGGCGCACGAGGTGCAGGCACAGGTCGACGCCCGCGGTCACGCCGGCCGACGTGAGGATGTCGCCGTCGTCGATGTAGAACCGGTTCGCCACGACCTCGACGCGCGGGTACAGCCGCCGCAGGAGGTCCGCGTACTTCCAGTGCGTGGTCGCGGGGCGCCCGTCGAGCAGCCCGGCCGCGGCGAGGGCGAACGCGCCCGTGCAGATGGAGACGAGCCGGGTGCCTCGGCCGTGGGCCGCCCGCAGCGCGGCCAGGACGCCGGCGGCCGGCGGGGTCTCGACGCCCTCGAAGCCCGGGACGATCACGGTGCCGGCGGCGGCCAGCGCGTCAAGGCCGGCCGTGGCGGTGACGGTGAAGCCGTCACCCGGCACCGGCCCGGGCCCGCCGGTCGTGCAGACGGTCATCGCGTAGAACGGGTCCGTCGCGAAGATCTGCGTCGCGATGCCGAATTCGAGCGCCGGCACGCCGGGCAGGACGAGCACCGCCACCTGGTGCCGGTCCGCCGTGGTCATGGCCCGATCATAGCGCCGATTGGCACTCGGGCCACTTTCGCGCGTCGCCACCCCGGTCACCGTGTTGGCCGTTCCGGTCACCGTGTTGGCCGTTCCGGTCACCGTGTTGGCCGTTCCGGTCACCGTGTTGGCCGGTCCGGTCACCGTGTTGGCCGGTCGCGAACGACCGAGCCGTCCACCAACTGCTCCCACAGCGACCCGAAGCGCCAACACAGTGACCGGAACGGCCAACACGGACACGAGAGCCGGCCGTAGATCGAGCCGCCCGCTCCGGGTGGTCGATGACCAGGTCGAGCGGCGGCGTCCGGCGGGTCCTGGCCGGCGCGGCGTCGGTCCTGCCGAGGGTGGCCCGGCGACCGGGATAGCCCGCGGATAGCGGCCCGCAAGCCGGCCCGGCCAGACTGGGCGCACCCGCCGGCCCCGGTCGCGGGCCGACCCCGGGACGACTCAGTGGAGGGACGCCGAAATGGCGCCTGCGGGAGCAGGGGAACACGCCCGGCCGAGTGCCGGCGCCGTCGCACTCGGAATCGACCACGTGCGGCTCAGCTACCACTACCTCGATATCGGGGACATCGACGGATACGGTTCCCTTTTCACCGCCGACGCCGTTTTGCACTATCCCGGAATAGCGCCGTTACGGGGTCGCCGCGCCATCGAAAGATTCCGCGCGGCCCGACCCGGACGGCGGCACACCCTGCACAGAGTGACGGTGACGCACGGTGAGGTGGTGACGGTCGGCGACATAACCACGACTGGGCCGAACGGTGGGCGTACAAATACCGCCTTCGTCGACAGCTTCACGCTTTCGGACTATGGGCTTATCACGGTCCAGAAGACAGACTTCCGTTCCGGGGGAAATTCACGAGCGGTCGGGTGAGGCGGGGAAGCCCGGCCCTCCCCGGCCACGGAACAGGCATTGAGGAACAGTGTGAGTTCGACGAGCGTGCCCTCCGGCGAGCAGCCCGTCTACCGGATCCTCGGCCCCTTGGAGATCCGGGACGTCGCCGGTGGCGAGCTCCGCATCCCGCCCGGCCGCCAGCAGATCGTGCTCGCCACGCTGCTGGTCGACGCGAACCGCGTGGTGAGCCTGGACCAGCTCATCGAGGCCATCTGGTACGACGATCCCCCGGCGACGGCGCGGACGCAGGTGCAGATCTGCGTCTCCCGGCTGCGGCGCGCGCTGGCCGACGCCGTCGGCCCCGACACGCTCGTGACCCGCGGCCCCGGCTACGAGCTGCTGGTGGCCGACGGGCAGCTCGACGCCCGGACGTTCGCCGAGCTGGTCTCCGCCGCCGCCGAGCAGACCCGCGCGGGCGCGCTCGAAGACGCGTCCCGGCTGCTCGACGCGGCGCTCGCGCTGTGGCGCGGCCCCGCGCTGAGCGGCACCGGCAGCCGGCTGCTGGAGGCCAAGGCCAGCCACCTCGAGGAGCAGCGCCTCAACGCCCTCGAAGCCCACTTCGACCTGGGGCTGCGGCTCGGCCGGCACCACCAGCTGATCGGCGAGCTGGCCAGCCAGGTGACGGCGAACCCGCTGCGCGAACGGCTGCGCGGCCGGCTGATGCTCGCGCTCTTCCGATCCGGGCGCCAGGCCGAGGCGCTGGAGACCTACCGCGCCGGCCGCGAGCTGCTCGTCGACCAGCTGGGCCTCGAGCCCGGGGACGAGCTGCGCCGGCTGGAGTCCGCGATCCTGGCCGACGACGCCGGGCTGCGCCGGAGCCCGGCACCCGAGGCGCCCGCGGCCCCGGCGCACCCGCCCGTGGTGCCGTTCCAGCTGCCGACCGACATCGCCGACTTCACCGCCCGTGACGCGCTCATCGAGCAGACCGAACAGCTGCTGCTCGGCCATCCGGGCCGCCGCGCGACCCCGGTGGTGGTGCTGGCGGGCAAGCCCGGCGTCGGCAAGACCGCGCTCGCGGTGCACATCGCGCACCGGATCGCCGACGACCACTGCCCCGACGGCCAGCTCTACTGCGACCTCGGCGGGACCCGCGCCCACCCGGCCGACCCGCTCGACGTGCTCGGCCGGTTCCTGCGCGCCCTCGGCGTCCCCGGCCCGGCGGTGCCCGGCTCGGTCGACGAACGCGCGGAGATGTACCGGCACCGGCTGGCGGGCAAGCGGATGCTCGTGGTGCTCGACGACGCCGGGTCGGAGCGCCAGGTCCGCGACCTGCTGCCGGGCACGGCCAGCTGCGTCGTGCTGGTGACCAGCCGCGTCCGGCTCACCGGGCTGGCCGGCGCCGGCGTCCTGGACGTCGACGTGCTCGATCCGGACCAGGCGACCGGGATGCTCGCCATGATGATCGGGGCGGAGCGGGTGGCCGCCGAACCGGCCGCCGTCGACGCGCTGGTCCGGCTCGTCGGCGGGCTGCCGCTCGCGCTGCGGATCGTCGCCGCCCGGCTCGCCGCGCGGCCGAGCTGGTCGCTCGCGTGGATGCTGGAACGGCTGTCCGACGAACGCCGCCGGCTCGACGAGCTCGCGCACGGCGAGCTGATGGTGCGGGCCAGCCTCGCGCTGACCTACGACGGCCTGGCCGCCGACGCCCGGCGCCTGCTGCGGCTGCTCAGCGCCCTGGACCGGCTCAGCTTCCCGGTGTGGGTGGCCGCGGCGCTGCTGGAGGTCGACCCGCTGCAGGCCGCCGACCTGCTCGAACGGCTCGTCGACGCGCAGATGCTGGAGATCTCGGCGGTCGAGCGGGACGCCAGCCCGCGCTACCGCTTCCACGACCTCATCCGGCTGTTCGCCCGCGAGCAGCTCGACGAGCACGAGCAGGCGAGCGGCCGCCGGGCGGCGCTCGCCCGCGTCGCGAGCGGCTGGCTGGGCCTCGCGTGCGAGGCGCACCACCGGATCTACGGCGGCGACTTCACCGTGCTGCACGGCTCGGCGCCCCGGCTGCGGCCGCCCGACGGCGCCGTCGACCGGATCCTGGCGGACCCGCTGGTGTGGTTCGAAGACGAGCAGGACAACCTGTGCTCGATCGTCGCGCTGGCCGCCGAGGCCGGGCTGGACGAGCACGCCTGGGACCTCGCCGTCACGATGGTCGCGCTGTTCGAGAACCGCTGCTACTTCGACGACTGGGAGCGCACGCACCGGCAGGCCCTGACCGCCGTCCGCGCGGCGGCCAACCGCCGTGGCGAAGCGGCTTTGCTGTGCTCACTGGGTTCCCTGCACCTGAGCCGCGCGCACCCGGACGCCGCGGCCGAGCCGCTCGCCCGCGCGCTGGCGACGTTCGAAGACCTCGGCGACGCCCACGGCAAGGCGATGGCGCACCGCAACCTGGCCCTGGTCGACGAGGCCCGCGGCGCGGACCCGCAGGCGCGGTTCGAGCGAGCGCTCATCGAGTTCCGGGTGGCCGGGGACCCGGTCGGCGAGGCGTACGTGCTCGGCCGGCTCGCGCAGACCGAGCTGGACGCGGGTGACGAGGACCGGGCCGGGACGTACCTGGCCGAGGCGCTGCGGATCTGCGACCGGACGGGGACACCGCGCGTCGAGGTCCAGCTGCGGTACCGGCTGAGCGGGCTGATGATGCGCCAGGGCCGGCACGAGGAGGCCGCCGACGTGCTGACGGAGCTGCTGACCCGGGCCCGCGCGGCCCGCGATCTCGCGGGCGAGGCGCGCATCCTGCACCGGCTGGGCCTGGTGCACGCGCAGCTGGGCCGCCGCGACACGGCGGAACGGCTGCTGGTGGAGGCGTTGGAGCTGCACGAGCGGATCACCGGTGGCGCACCCGATGACGGGGTGCGCGCCGACCTGGCGGCATTGCAGGCGCTGTCTGGGTGACCGGTTCGCCCGGCTTGCGTGCGGTGCCGGTTGTCGTGAGTGGCAATGAGGGTTCTAACCCGAATTACCACTCACGACGGCGTGGGCGGCGACGGCCGGGGTCACCACGGGGTGTCGGACGCGGTGCCGGTCCAGGGCGTGTCGCCGGTGCCGGTCCACGGGGTGTCCGACGGCGCCGCCCAGGGGGTGTCGGCCGGGCCGGTGCCCCACGGCGTGTCGCCGGCCGTCGCCGGCCACGGGGTGTCCGCGGGCGCCGCCTGGGCCGTCGTGGCGGCGAGGACCGGGAGGAGAACCGCCGCGGCGATCGCGGTGAGGGCCGGGAGAATACGCACCGTCGTCTCTCTTTTCGTTCGTGAGCTGATGAATTACTGCGCTACCTGCCCCACCGACGTTAGGAAAGCTCGGCATCGCGCCGCTATCGCGTGGGTGTCACAGTCGTTATCGTCCGGGTTATCGCCCCCGCAGTGGCTCCGTGATACCGCCGGGATAGCCGTGCTCACGATGCTCGTCCCATGGCGGAAACCGCATCCGGACAGCCGGGCCCCGTGATCGGGAACGGCGCTGACAGGAACGGACGATTCGTGCAGCGGAAATTCGGTGAACTGCTGAAGGCGCATCGCACAAAACGCGGTGCCACCCAGCGTCAATTGGCGGACCTGTCCACGGTGAGCATTCGCGCCATCCGCGATCTCGAGTCCGGGCGGGCGCACCGGCCGCGCCGGGACACCGTGCGGCTGATCGCCGACGGCCTCGGCCTGCGGGGCCGCGAACGCGCCGACTTCGAGGCGGCCGGCTATCACGTCGCGGCCGGCGACCTGCGGCTCCGGTGCGCCGACCCGGCACCACCGCCCACGCCCCTGGACGCGCTGCTCGGCCGTGATGAAGAGGTCGCCGCCGTCCACGAGCTCCTGGCCGCGGGCAGCCACCGGCTGGTGACCATCACCGGGCTGGGCGGCGTCGGGAAGAGCCGGCTGGCCCAGGAGGTCGCGGGCGGCGTGCACGAATCCGGCGGCGTCCTCGTGCTGTGGTCGTCCGAGCGGAACCCGCTGCTGAGAACCGGCGGGCCGGCCGGCCCCGGCGACCTCGCCGTGCTCATCGGCGACCGCCCGGCCCTGCTGGTCCTCGACGGCCACGAACCGGACCGCGTCCGGCTGGACGATCTGGCCGTCCTGCTGCGCGAATGCCGCGGGCTGCGGGTCCTCGCCACCGCCCCGGCGCCGTTCGGCCTGCCCGGCGAGCGGGTCTTCCCGCTGACGCCGCTCGCCGTCCCCGAGCCCGGCACCGACGACCCGGTCGCGCTGGCGGCGGTGCCGTCGGTCCGGCTGCTGGTCCGCGAGGTTCGCCAGGTCCGGCCGGGGTTCACCCTCGACCGGACGACGGCCGCGGACGTCGCCGCGCTCTGCCGCCGTCTCGACGGCATCCCGGCCGCACTCGAGGCGGCCGCCTGCTGGTTCCTGGTCTACGAGCCGGCGGCCGTGCTGGAGCACGTCCGGACCGACCCGTTCGCTCTGACCGCGGACCACCTGCCGGGCCTGCGCGACACCCTCGACTCGGCGGTCCGCGGCCTGGACGCGGCCGAGGTGTCCCTCCTGGCCCGCCTGACGGGCCTCGACGCGGGCTGGTCGGTGGTCGACGTCGCGGGCCTGACCGGAATCCCGGCCGCGGCCGGCGCCCGGTTCGTCCGCCGTCTGGTCCAGCACGGCCTGATCCGCCCGGCCGGCCCGGACCGCACCCGGTTCCGCACCCTGGACCTGGTGAACGCCCTGGGCCTGGACCACCGCCTGGCGGTCTGACGAGACTCCGCCGGGCTGGGGTCGTGAGTGCTCAGCGGGGTTGGGGCCTGCTTTTGGTGACCTCCCGGGTTCCGGCTGCCGCTGCCGGGTCTGCCGCGGCTTGTCGTGAGTGTTTAGGAGGGTTCTAACCCCCCTGAACACTCACGACCGGTACTGGTGTGGCGCATGTGACTTCTGGTGCGGTGGCTGGGTACCGGGCCTGCTTGGCGCGGACCGGCGAGGTTCCGGTCGTGAGTGGTGAGTCGGGTTCTAACCGCCCTCAACACTCACGACCAGCCTGCCTCGGCCAGCCTCGCCGCCACGACGGGGCCGATCCCGGCCAGCGATCCGGGCCGCATCAGCTCGCCGTGCCGGGCCGCGACTTCGTGCACCGCCAACCGCCCCTCGACGTACGGCTCCCACATCGACGGCGACGGCGAACCGGCGTGTTTCCCCTCCGTGGCGCGGAAGAACAGGACATCCCCGGCGAACCCGCTCGGCCGGTGCGTCCGGGCGAGCGTGCTGTTGTGCGCGAACACCTCCGGCAACGCGTCCACCGCCCCCGGCGCCAGCGCGGCCAGCGGGCTGCCCTCCGCGAGCAGGATCGAGCGGAACTCCGGCAGCTCCAGCGGCGCCGAGTCCGGCCGAGCCGACAAGTCGTGGCCGAGCGAGCCCAGCAACGCGGCGAGCGGCTCATCCGAAGGCGCAGCACCGCTCGGCGGGTAGCCGTCCAGCATCGCCAGCAACCCGACCTCCTCGCCCTGGGCCTGCAGCTGCGCGGCCATCGCGTGCGCGACCTGCGCGCCGAACGACCAGCCCAGCAGGTGGTACGGCCCGTGTGGGCGCACCCGGCGGATCTGCTCCAGGTAGTCCTTGACCAGCTCGTCGACGGTGCCCGGCCGGCGATCGGGCTGGGTCAGGCCGCGCGACTGCAGCGCGTACACCGGCCGGTCGACGTGCGCCAGCAGACCCGAGTACACCCAGCCGATGCCCGCCGCCGGGTGGACGCAGAACAGCGGCGCCCCCGCGCCGTCCGCACGCAGCGGCAGCAGGACGGCCAGCTCGTCGCGGTCGGTGCCGGTGGCCGTGCCGGTACCCAGCCGCCGCGCCAGACCGGCGACGGTCGGGGTCTCGAACAGCACCCGAATGCCCAGCTCAGCGCCCAGTTCCCGGCGGATCAGGCTGATCAGCCGCCCGGCGAGCAGCGAGTGGCCGCCGAGGTCGAAGAAGCCGTCGTCGACCGACACCTCGGGCACGTCGAGCACCTCGGTGAACAGCCCGCAGAGCGCGCGCTCCAGCGCCGTCCGCGGCGCGCGGCCGGCCGCGACGACCCGGGCCGGAGCGGGCAGCGCCGTCCGGTCGAGCTTCCCGTTCGGGGTCAGCGGGAGGTCGTCCAGCACGACGATCGCCGACGGCACCATGTTCGCGGGCAGGAACGCCTCGGCGTGGGACTTCGGCGAGACGCCGGACTCCGCGGCCAGGTACGCGACGAGCCGGTCGTCACGCAGCACCGTCACCGCTTGGCGGACGCCGGGGCAGCGACCGAGCACGGCGTCGATCTCGCCCAGCTCGATCCGCACCCCACGGACCTTGACCTGCTGGTCGGCCCGGCCGAGGAAGTCGAGCCCGCCGTCGCGCCGCCACCGCACGACGTCGCCGGTGCGGTACATCCGCTCCCCCGGCCCGCCGAACGGGTCCGCGACGAACGCGCCCGCGGTCAGGCCCGGGCGGCCGAGGTAGCCGCGCGCGAGCCCGGCCCCGGCCAGGTACAGCTCCCCCGGAACCCCGGCCGGCACCGGGTTCAGCCGGCGGTCCAGGACGTAGACCCGGGTGTTCGGCACCGGCCCGCCGATGCCGGGCGGCCCGTCGCCGTCCGGCGTGACGTCGCCGCCGGTGGCCATCACGCTGCACTCGGTCGGCCCGTAGCCGTTGACCAGCCGGAAACCGTCTCCGGCCGACGGACGGCGCCGCAGCCGGTCACCCCCGGCGACGACGACCCGCAGGTCCGGGCCGGCGAACCCGGGCTCGTCGAGCATCAGTTCCAGCCGGGGCGTGGGCAGGAACGCCACGGTGATCCCGGACTCCGCGAGCCACTCGGCGAGGGCGCCGGTGTCGTCGAGCACGCGCTGCGCCGGCAGGTGCACCGACGCGCCCACGGTGAGCAGCGGCCAGGTCTCGAAGACGGTGGCGTCGAACCCGAGTGCGGCCACGTGCCCGCCTCGATCGGCGGCGGTGACGCCGAATTCTCCTTGGTACCAGGCACAAAGGTGAGCCAGGCCGGTGTGGTCGAGGACGACGCCCTTCGGCTTGCCCGTCGAGCCGGAGGTGTAGATGACGTACGCGGCGTCGCGCTGGCTGAGCGAGACCGGCGGCGCCTCGATCGGCTGGGCCGCGATGGCGGCGGCTTCGGTGTCGAGGCACAACACGCGGGCGGTGCCGGCCACCCGCGCGGCCAGCGAAGTGGTCGTGACGACGATCGGCGCGGCGGCGTCGGCGAGCATGTACGCCAGCCGGTCGGCCGGATAACCCGGGTCGAGCGGCACGTACGCGCCCCCGGCCCGCATCACGGCGAGCTGGGCGACGAGCAGTTCCGGCCCGCGCGGCAGGCAGACGCCGACGAGCGTGCCCCGCGCGATCCCGAGGTACCCCGCCAGCTGGTTGGCGCGCCGGTTCAGCTCCGCGTAGCCGAGTTCGCCGTCGTCACTCACGACCGCGACGCCCTCGGTGCGGGCGACCTGGTCCGGCACCGCGCGCCACGGGCCGAAGTCCACCGGGTCCGGCGCGGCCAGCAGCCGGCGTCGCTCCCCCGGCGCCAGCAGCTCCAGGCCGCCGATCGGGGTGTCCGGCGACGCGACCGCCGCCGTCAGCAGCCGGACCAGCCGCGTCACGAAACTGTCGACCGTGGAGCGGTCGAACAGGTCGGTGCGGTACGTGAGCCCGCCGCCGATGCCGGACGCCCGGCCGGGGTCCAGCTCGTGCAGCGACAGCGCGAGGTCGAACGCCGCGGTCCGCACCGCGACCGGCTCGCCGCTGACGCGCAGGCCGGGCAGTTCGAGGTCGGCGTCGTCGGCGTTCTGCAGCACGAACAGCACCTGGAACAGCGGGTGCCGGGCCAGCGACCGGGCCGGGTTCAGCTCGTAGACGAGCCGCTCGAACGGGACGTCCTGGTGCGCGAACGCGCCGAGGTCGGTTTCGCGGACGCGGGCGAGCAGCTCGCGGAACGTTGGCTCCCCCGCCGTGTCGACGCGCAGGACCAGGGTGTTGACGAAGAACCCGACGAGGTCGTCGAGGGCTTCGTCGGTGCGACCGGCGACCGGCGTGCCGATCGGGATGTCGTCCCCGGCGCCGAGCCGGCTCAGCAGGACGGCGAACGCGGCCTGCAGCACCATGAAGAGCGTGACACCGCCGTCGCGCGCCAGCTCTCGCAGTCCATTGTGGAGTTCGGCGTCGATCTCGACCGGCACCGAGTCGCCGTGGTGCTCGGCCACGGCGGGCCGTTGCCGGTCGGCCGGCAGCGCCAGCTCCTCCGGGAGCCCGGCGAGGCGCTCGCGCCAGTACGCCAGCTCGGCGCCGAGGATCGAGCCGTCGTCGTCCGGATCACCCAGGACGTCGTGCTGCCACAGGGCGTAGTCGCGGTACTGGACCGGTAACGGCGTCCACTTCGGACGCTCGTCCGCGCACCGGGCGGTGTAGGCGGCCGAGAGGTCGCGGACGAGCGGGCCCATCGACCAGCCGTCGCTGACGATGTGGTGCTGCACCAGCACCAGCACGTGGTCGTCCGCGCCGAGCGCGAGCAGCTCGGGCCGGAACGGCCGGTCGGTGGTGAGATCGAAGGTCGCGGCCGCCGCCGCGTCGAGTGCTTCGGACAGATCGGACTCGGCGATCGCGCGGACGTCCAAGGGAATCTCGGAGACGTCCAGGATCTGCTGGCACGGGCTGCCGTCCAGCTCGGGGAAGATCGTGCGCAGGGACTCGTGGCGGCCGGTGACGTCGGCGAGCGCGCCGGCCAGGGCCCCGCGGTCGAGCTGGCCGGTGAGCCGCAACGCGCAGACGACGGCGTACCCGGCGTCACGGCCGTGCAGCTGGTTGAGGAACCAGAGCCGGTGCTGGGCGTGGGACAGCGGGATCCGGTCGGGCAGCGGACGCGGGCGCAGCGCGGGCCGGACGGGCCGGCCGTGGTCGATCCGGGCCGCGAGCCCGGCGACGGTCGGCGCCTGGAACAGGTCCCGGATGCCCAGCTCGACGCCGAGCGCGGTGCGGGCCCGGCTGATCAGCCGGGTCGCCAGCAGCGAGTGGCCGCCGAGGTCGAAGAAGCCGTCGTCGATCCCGACCCGGCCGGCGCCGAGCAGCTCGGCGTACAGTCCACAAAGGATCTCTTCGGCCGGGTCCCGCGGCGCGCGGTACGAGCCGGCCTCCGCGTCCGGGGCGGGCAAGGCGCGACGGTCGATCTTCCCGTTGGGGGTCAACGGGAACTCCGGCAGCGCGACGACCGCGGCCGGGACCATGAACTCCGGCAGGACGGCCGCGAGATGGTTTCGGACGTCGGTCGCGTCACCGGTGTAGTACAGGACGAGCCGCCGGTCGCCCGGGACGTCTTCCCGCACGACGGTGACGGCCTGCGTGACGCCCGGGTGCCGGGCCGCCGCGCCGGCGACTTCGCCCAGCTCCAGACGTTGTCCGCGGAGTTTGACCTGGTCGTCGGTGCGGCCGAGGTACTCCAGCTCGCCCGCGTGGGTCCAGCGCACCAGGTCGCCGGTGCGGTACATCCGCGCGCCGGGGGTGCTCGGGTCGGGCACGAACCGTTCGGCGGTCAGGCCGGGGCGGTGCAGGTAGCCGTCGGCGAGCTGGATCCCGGCGAGCCAGAGTTCACCGGGCACGCCGGGCGGGACCGGGTCGAGCCGCCCGTCGAGCACGTACGCGCGGGTGTTCCACACCGGACGTCCGATGGGGACAGTGGATTCTCCGGAGGTGAAAGGATGATGACTCGCCTCGACGGCGAACTCGGTCGGTCCGTAGAAATTGGACAGTCGCGCGGGCAGCGTCGCCGCGCACCGCTCGGCCAGTGCCGGGGTAAGCGCTTCACCGCCGCAGAAGATCTGCCGCAGCGGGGTTTCGCCGGAGCCGGGTTCGGAGAGGAACGCTTCCAGCATCGCCGGGACGAAGTGCGCTACGGTGACGCGTTCGGCGCGGATCACGTCCCGGAGGTACGCGGGATCGCGGTGCCCGTCGGGCCGCGCGATCACCAGCGTCGCGCCGGTCAGCAAGGGCCAGAACAGTTCCCACACCGAGACGTCGAAGCCGGACGGCGTCTTCTGCAGCACCCGCTCGCCGGGGCCGAGGGGGTAGTCGGCCTGCATCCACGCCAGGTGGTTGACGATTCCGGCGTGCGACATCAGCACGCCCTTGGGCCGCCCGGTCGAGCCGGACGTGTAGATCACGTACGCCGGGTGGCTCGCGGTGATCGCGGGCAGCGGCCCGGCACCGGTGAGGCGAGTGTCCTCGGTCAGCACCAGCGACGGCCGCGCGTCGTCGAGAAGGAACTTGATCCGCTCGGCCGGGTAGCCGGGATCGACCGGCAGGTAGGCCGCGCCGGCGCGGTGGACGGCGTGGACCGCGACGACCAGGTCGAGCGACCGCGGCAACTGCACCGCGACGACGTCGCCGGGCCGGACGCCGTGGCCGCTCAGCGCCCTGGCCAGGCTCTCGATCCGGCCGTCGAGTCCGGCGTAGGTCAGCGACTCGCCGTCGAAGACCACCGCGGTCGCGTCCGGTGTGCGCGACACCTGCTGGGAGAACAGTTCCGGCAACGTCTCCGACGAGAGGGGCGCCTCGGTCGCCGTCCACTCCGTGAGCGACCGGCGGTCCACATCGGACAGCAGATCGATCCGGTCGACCGGGGTGTCCGGCTCGGCGACGACGACGGACAGGAGACGGACCAGCCGGTCGGCGAGTGCGTGGGCGGTCGCGTGGTCGAACAGGTCGGCGGCGAAGGACAGCGAGCCGGTGATCCCGCCGGCGTGCTCGGCGAGGTTCAGGCCGAGGTCGAACTTCACCGCGTCGGAGTCCAGGACCTCGGGGGTGACGTCGAGGCCGGGCAGGCTCAGGTCCGCGTCGCCGGTGTTCTGCAGGACCAGGAACACCTGGAACAGCGGGTGCCGGGCCAGTGACCGGGCCGGGTTCAGCTCGTGCACCAGTCGCTCGAACGGGACGTCCTGCCGGGCGTAGGCGGCGAGGTCGGTTTCGCGGACGCGGCCGAGCAGGTCGCGGAAGCTCGGGGCGCCGCTGGTGTCGGTGCGCAGGACGAGGGTGTTGACGAAGAACCCGATGAGGCCGTCCAGGGCCTCGTCGGTGCGGCCGGCGATGGCCGTGCCGATCGGGACGTCCTCGCCCGCGCCCGACCGGGTCAGCACGGTGGCGAGCGCGGCCTGCAGCACCATGAACAGCGTCACCTGCGCGGAGCCGGCCAGCGCGCGTAGCCGATCGCTCAGTTCGGCGCCGATCTCCACCGGCACCGAGTCGCCCCGGTGGGACGCCACCGCGGGGCGCGGCCGGTCGGACGGCAGCGGCAGCTCGTCCGGGATACCGGCGAGCTGCTCCCGCCAGTAGGCCAGCTGGGCGGCCAGCAGCGACGCCGGATCGTCGGCGTCGCCGAGCAGATCCCGTTGCCAGAGCGTGTAATCGCCGTACTGGACCGGCAGCGGCGCCCACTCCGGCGCGTGGCCGTCGCGGCGCGCGGTGTAGGCCTCGGTGAGGTCGTCGACGAGCGGGCCCATGGACCAGCCGTCGGCGGCGATGTGGTGCAGCGTCAGCAGGAGCACGTGGTCGTCCGGCGCGTCGGCGACCAGCGACGCGCGGAACGGCGGCTCGCACGTCAGGTCGAACGGCCGTGCTTCGGAGGCCGTCAGCTCCGGCCGCCGGCCGTCCAGGACCACCTGGTGCGGCTCGCCGTCGACCGACGGGAAGATCGTGCGCAGGACTTCGTGCCGCTCGACGACGTCGCCGAGGGCCGCGCTCAGCGCGTCCCGGTCCAGCTCGCCCCGCAGCCGCAGAGCGAGCGGCATGTCGTAGGCGCCGGTATCGTCACCGAACTGCAGGATGAACCACAGCCGTTGCTGCGCCGGGGAAAGCGGCATCAGCTCGGGTCGTGACATCGGCTTCAGCGCCGGTCGGGCAGCGTCCGCTGTGGACAGTCGCGGGGCGAGCGTGGCGACGGTGGGCGCGTCGAACAGGTCGCCGATGCCGATCTCCGCGCCGAACGCGGCGCGGATCCGGCTGACCAGCTTCGTCGCGAGCAGGGAGTGGCCGCCGAGGTCGAAGAAGCCGTCGTCGATTCCGACCCGCTCGACGCCGAGGACGTCCGCGAAGAGTCCGCAAAGGATTTCTTCACGGGCGTCACGCGGTTCCCTCGCAGCTCCGGTGACGAGGTCCGGCACGGGAAGAGCGTTGCGGTCCAGCTTGCCGTTCGGCGTCCTCGGCAGCTCGGCCAGCGTCACGAACGCCGACGGCACGAGGTGCCGCGGGACGAACGCCGCGACGTGGTCCCGCAGCGCGTCCGGGTCGGCGGCGCCGACGACGTAGGCGACCAGGCGCTGGTCGCCCGGCCGGTCCTCGCGCAGGACGACAGCCGCCTCGCGCACGCCCGGGTACTCGGCGGCGACGGCCGCGATCTCGCCGGGTTCGACGCGCAGGCCGCGGAGTTTCACCTGCTCGTCGGTCCGGCCGAGGTAGTCCAGCTCGCCGCCGGCGGTCCAGCGGACCAGGTCGCCGGTCCGGTACATCCGCGCCCCCGGCCCGCCGAACGGGTCGGCGAGGAACCGGTCCGCGGTCAGGCCGCCGCGGTGCAGGTAGCCGTCCGCGAGCTGCGCGCCGGCGAGGTACAGCTCCCCCGGCACGCCCGGCGGTACCGGGCTCAGCCGGCCGTCCAGCACGTACGCGCGAGTGTTCCACACCGGCGCGCCGATCGTCACCGGTCCGGTGCCGACGGCGTGGGCGGTGGCGTCGACGGCGACCTCGGTCGGGCCGTAGAGGTTGATCAGCTCGGCGGTCAACGTGGTCGCACAGCGGCCGGCCAGCGCGGCGGTCAGGACTTCGCCGCCGCAGAACACCTGCCGCAGCGCCGGGCAGTCCTCTTCGGACAGCCCGAGGATCCCGTCGAGGATGCCGGGCACGACGTACAGCACGGTGACGCGCTCGGCGCGGATCGTGTCGAGGAGGTACGCGGGATCGCGGTGCCCGTCGGGCCGCGCGACGACCAGGGTCGCGCCGGCCAGCAGCGGGCGGAAGAACTCGAGGACGGAGACGTCGAAGCTGGACGGCGTCTTCTGCAGCACCCGGTCGCCGCCGGTCAGCGGGTGCTCGGCCTGCATCCAGGCGAGGTGGTTGGCGATCCCGGCGTGCGACATCAGCACGCCCTTGGGGCGGCCGGTCGAGCCGGACGTGTAGATCACGTAGGCCGGGTGATCCGGGGTGAGGACGGGCAGCGGGCCGTCGCCGTCCAGGTCCGTGCCGGGGGTGAGGACCAGCGCGGGCCGGGCGTCGGCGAGCATGAACGCCACCCGGTCGGCCGGGTAGCCCGGGTCCACGGGCAGGTACGCCGCACCGGCGCGGTGCACGGCGTACACCGCGACCACCAGGTCGATCGAGCGCGGCAGCTGCACCGCGACGACGTCGCCGGGCCGGACGCCCTGGCCGCTCAGGGCCCGTGCGAGCCGGTTCACGCGGATGTCGAACTCCGCGTACGTCAGCGAGTCGCCCTCGAACACGACGGCGGTCGCGTCCGGCGTCCGCGCCACCTGCCGGGCGAACAGCTCCGGCAGCGTCGCGGCCGAGACCGGCGCCGCGGTGTCGTTCCACTGCGCCAGCTGCCGGTGGTCCACATCGGACAACAAGTCGGCACTGTCCACTCGCGACTCCGGGTTCGCGGCGACCACTTGCAGGAGACGCACGAGACGGTCGACGATGTCCTGCGCGGTGGCGCGGTCGAACCGGTCGGTGGCGAACTCGAGGCTGCACCCGAGCCCGGCGCGGCGGTCCTCGACCGTCAGGCCGAGGTCGAACTTGGCGGTGCCCGACACGGTGTCCCCGGCCGTCACGGTCAGCCCCGGCAGGCTCCACCCGTCACCTGAGGTTTCGCTGCCGAGGAAGGAGAGCAGCACCTGGAACAGCGGGTGCCGGGCCAGCAGGCGCGGCGGGTTGAGCTCTTCGACGACGCGCTCGAACGGCAGGTCCTGGTGGGCGAAGGCACCGAGGTCGGCGTCGCGGACGCGGGTGAGCAGCTCGCGGAACGTCGGCGCGCCCGAGGTGTCGGTGCGGAGCACGAGGGTGTTGACGAAGAACCCGACGAGGTCGTCGAGCGCCTCCTCGCCGCGACCGGCGACGGGCGTGCCGATCGGGACGTCCTCGCCCGCGCCGAGCCGGGTCAGCAGCAGCGCGAACGCCGCCTGGACGACCATGAACAGCGTGGCCTGGTTGTCCCGGCCCAGGGCCTTGAGCGCCGCGTGGGTGGCCGCGTCGACGTCGGCGGAGACGACGTCCTTGCGGTAGCTGGGGGTGACCGGGCGGGGCCGATCGGCCGGGAGCGCGAGTTCGTCGGGCAGCCCGGCGAGCGTCTCGGTCCAGTAGTGCAGCTGGCGGGCCGCCAGGCTGTCCGGGTCGGCCTCGTCGCCGAGCAGGTCGGCCTGCCAGAGCGCGTAGTCGGCGTACTGGACCGGCAGCGGCGGCCACGCCGGCGGCCGCCCGGCGAGCCGGGCGGTGTACGCGGTGGCGAGATCGGCCATCAGCGGGCCGGTCGACCAGCCGTCGGCGGCGATGTGGTGCAGGCAGAGCACGAGGACGGACTCGTCGCCGGCGCGGAACAGCCGCGCGCGCAGCGGGATCTCGCGGGCCAGGTCGAACGCGGCGCTCCCGGCCGCCTCGGCCAGTACGGCCGGCTCGTTCGGCGCGCAGTCGACGACTTCGAGCACCTCACCGGGCGGCAGGACGTGCTGCCACGGCTCGCCGTTCGCCACCGGGAACACCGTGCGCAGGGTTTCGTGGCGGGTGACGACGTCCCGGCAGGCGGCGGCCAGCGCGGCGACGTCGACCGGCCCGGTGAGCCCGAGGGTGAGCGGGATGTTGTACGCGCGGTCCTGGCCGTCGATCCCGGCGAGGAACCACAGCCGCCGCTGCGCCGACGACAGCGGCACGCGGTCCGGGCGCGGTCGCGGGGTGAGGGCCGGGCGGACCGGGCCGGGCGCCTGGGCGTCGAGAGTGGCGAGGATTCCGGCGACGGTCGGGGCGCGGAAGAGCGCGCGGACACCGAGTTCGGCGGTCAACGCCGTGCGGACACGGCTGATCAGCTGGGTGGCGAGCAGGGAGTGGCCGCCGAGGGCGAAGAAGCCGTCGTCGAGGCCGACGCTGTCGAGCCCGAGGACGTCGGCGAACAGGGCGCAGAGGATCTCTTCCCGGGCGGTCCGGGCGCCGCGGAAGGTCACCGGCGCGACCTCGGGAGCGGCTTCCGTCTCGACGGCTTCGACTTTTGCGAGTTCCAGAGTCCCGAGTGGACGGTCCGGATCGGACAGTGCTAGGTCGAGCAGGCGCACCAGCATGTCCGCCATTGCATCCACAGTGGACTTCTCGAACAGGTCGACGGCGTACTCGAACTGGCACGAGACGCCGTCCGCGTGCTCGGCGAAGACCACGCTGAGGTCGAGCTTGGCGGTCGCCAGATCCAAGGGAACCGGCTGGACGTCGAGGCCGGGCAGGGTGACCGCCGTCCCGTCGTCGTGCTGGAGGACGACCATGACCTGGAACAGCGGGTGCGCGGACCGGCCGGCGCCGAGGCGGTCGACCAGCCGGTCGAACGGGACGTCCTGGTGGGCGTAGGCGTCGAGGCCGGTGTCGCGGACCCGGGCCAGGAGTTCGGTGAAACCGGGGTCGCCGCTCAGGTCGGTGCGCAGGACCAAGGTGTTGACGAAGAAGCCGACGAGGTCTTCCAGGGCTTCCTCGCCGCGGCCGGCCACCGGGGTGCCGAGCACGATGTCGTCGCCCGCGCCCCAGCGGTGCAGCACCGCGGCCAGCGCCGCCTGGAGGCCCATGAACGGCGTGCAGCGCGCGGCGCGCGTCACCGCGACGAGCCGGGCGTGCACGTCAGCGGGGATGTCGATTTCGACGAGCCCCGCGGCGCCGGTCGTACCGCCGGTGCGGTGGGCGGGCAGGACCATGCGTTCGGGGATGCCCGCGAGCCGTTCGGTCCAGTAGGCGAGCTGGGCCGAGAGCAGGCTGTCCGGGTCGTCCTCGGTGCCGAGCACCTCGCGCTGCCACTCGCTGAAGTCCAGGTACTGCACCGGGAGCGGTTCCCAGTCCGGCGCCCGGCCGTCGAGCCGCGCCGTGTAAGCGCTTGCCAGGTCACGGCCGAGCGGACCGAGCGACCAGCCGTCGCAGGCGATGTGGTGCAGCACGAGCAGCAGGATGTGGTCGTCCGGGCCGAGTTCGAACAGCGTGACGCGCAGCGGGAGGTCCGCGGCGAGGTCGAAGGGCCGGGCGATCGCTTCGGTGAGATCGTCGCCGGACCGGACGTCGAAGATCAGCCGTGCGGCCGCGTCCACAGTGGACAGGACCTGCTGGCCGGGTACGCCACCGTCGACCGGGATGACGGTGCGCAGGATTTCGTGCCGGCCGAGGACGTCGGCGACCGCCTGCCGCAGCGCGCGGCGGTCGAGGCGGCCGCGCAGGCGCAGCGGGAACGGGACGTTGTAGGTCGCACTGGGGCCTTCCAGCTGGTCCAGGAACCACAGGCGCTGCTGGCCGAACGACAACGGACGCACGGGAGATCCCTTCACTGGGGCAGGCGCAGGGCCCGGGCCGCGAACACCGGACCGCCGAAGGCGAGCAGGGCGCTGCAGATCCAGGCGACGACGGGAGTGGTGAAACTGGCGATGGCGCCGGACACGGCGTAGGCGAGCGGCGCGCAGCCGATGCCGGACAGCGACACCATCGACATGGCGACGCCGAGGCGGTCCATCGGCGCGGCCTGCTGGTAGAGCGTCACCGCGGCCGGGCCGTTCTGCCCGGAGCACACGCCCAGCAAGACGGCCATCCCGGCCATCGCCCACAGCGACGGCACCAGGACCATGCCCAGCAACAGAACCGCGATGCCGATCCCGCTGCCGACGAGCCGCACCGAAATCGGCACGCGGTCGCCGAGCAGGGCGCCGAGCCCGGCGGACACCAGCGCGCCCGCCGCCCAGCAGGCGATGAGGAGACCGACCGCGGAAACCGCCCAGCCGCGTTCGATGACGACCTCGGGCAGGCCGGGGTTCATCGGCCACGCGAACGCGAAGTCCAGGCACAGCCCGGAAAGGAACAGCAACCGCAGCCGGCGGTCGGCGCGCAGCAGCTTGAGGCCGTCACCCGAGCGCCGCCACAGCGGAACGCTCGACACGGTGCGCGGCGCGTCGATCGCCTTCGTCGCCGGGGCGAGGCAGACGAGCGAAACCATGCAGCCGCCGCAGACCACGGCGAGGGCGACACCGAGGTGCCCGGTCGCGACCAGCCAGGCGCCGAACGGCGACCCGAGGATCGGGGCGAACCGGGCGACCATGGTGCGGACCGAATTCGCCGTGCTCAAGCGGTCCTTCGGGACCATGCGCGGCATGAGCGTGCCGAACGACGGCGACCCGAGCCCGAGCATCGCGCCTTCGAGCGCCGCGACGACGACCAGCAGCGTCACGGACTGCGCGGACAGCGCGACCACGACCGAGACGGCCAGCACGGCGATCCGCACCGACGTCGTGCGCAGCAGGACCGAGCGGGGCCCGAAGGCGTCGCAGATGACGCCGCCGAAGATCATCGCGAGCGCGCGCGGCACGGACTCGGCCAGGGTCACCCAGGTGACGGCGGCCGTCCCGCCGAGCTGGGCGGCGGCCCAGACGGCGGCGATGAAGAACACCTGGTCGCCGATCAGGGAGACGCCCTGGCCGGTGAGCAGGAGGCCGACCTTGCCCCACATCGCGGCGGGCCTTGTCTCTCGCACGGGTGCTTGTGTCATGGCTGGTGTCCGTTCCGTCGCGCTCAGCGGGCCCGCAGGCGCACCGGGAGGTGGTCGAAGCCGAAGTTGATGATCGAGCGGTTGTGCACCGCGTCGCCGGCCGGTTCCAGCACGGCGACCTGATCCAGCAGCGCGGCGTAAATCGCCTTCAGCTCGGCCTTGGCCAGCGGCGCGCCGACGCAGTAGTGCGCGCCGACGCCGAGGGCGAGGTGCCGGTTCGGCGACCGGTCGAGCAGGAGCTCGTCGGGCCGGTCGAACATCGTGGGGTCGTGGTCGGCCGACCACGTCCAGACGGCGACCTTGTCGCCCGCGTCGATGACGTGCCCACCGAGCTCGACCTGGGTGGTGGCGGTGCGCAGGACGTGCAGGCCGACGGAGGTGAACCGCAGCAGCTCGTCGGTGGCGAGGTCGAGGTCGGCGCCGTCGGCCAGCGCTTTCCAGAGGTCGGGGCGCTGCATCAGCGCGTGGACGCTCATGGCCGCGGTGTGCCGCACGGTCTGCACCCCGCCGACGACGATGTTGTCCAGGTTGAGCACGACGTCCTCGATCGGCAGGCGCCGTCCGTTGATGCGGTGGGTGGCGAGGGTGCTGATCAGATCGTCGGCCGGGTTCTTGCGCCGCTGGACGACCTTCTCGAACAGGTAAGGCAGGAGCTTCTGATGCCCGGCGCGGCGCGCGTCCGGCGTCTGGGCGAGGAAGGCTTCGTCGCAGACGGAGACGACCAGATCGCGATCGTCGCCGGGAATGCCGAGCAGATCACACATCACGACGAGCGGCACGGTGGCGAGGACGTCGACGAGATCGGCTTCACCCTGCTCGACAGCGCCCCTGACGACTTTCTTGGCCAGCTCGGTGATGCTCTGAGCCGCGCCGCGCACGCCCTTGGGCGAGAAGTACGGCAGGACGGGCGCCCGCAGTTCACGATGCCGCGGCCCGTCGGAGAGCGCCATCATCTTCCCGGCGCCGGCCGGGGTGCCACCGGTCCCGAGCAGCGATCCGCCGGTGGAGCTGAAGGTGGCCGCGTCGGTGAGGACGCGGGAGCCGAGGTCGTAACCGAGCACGGACCAGACGGCCCCGTCGAGCGCGTTTTCGGTGCGGTGGACGGGAGCCTGAGCCCGCAGATCGGCGACGATGCCGCCGACGTCGGGCCGGGCCCAGAGGCTGGGATCGGTCAGATCGACGGTGGCGGTGGACACGAGTGCCTCCTCAGGCGGGCATTTCCGGTGGTGCTGGGCGGGTTGCGCGAGCCGGGCGGTGCGACGCGGGTCCGGCGGGTCCGGCGGACGTAGCGCAGGCGCCGGTGGCGCCTGCCGCGCCTCGGGTGGGCAGCGATTAACGGTGTGGCGGTCTAACCGCCTAACCGTCTAACAGCTTGGTGGCCTAACTGTGTGACGGTCTGACCGTCTGACGGTCTAACCGACTAACGGTCTGGCGGTCTGGCGGTCTGGCGGTCTGGCGGTCTGGCGGTCTGGCGGTCTGGCGGTCTGGCGGTCTGGCGGTCTGGCGGTCTGGCGGTCTGGCGGTCTGGCGGTCTGGCGGTCTGGCGGTCTGGCGGTCTGGCGGTCTG
>NZ_JAEBDZ010000034.1:0-88484 GCF_046548675.1 Amycolatopsis sp. cmx-8-4 | reverse complement strand
CCCGGCCAGCACGGCCACATCCTTCTTCTGCCTGCCCTCGCCGCACCACAGCACGATCCGGGCCCGCGTCGCGACCGTCCCCGCCACATCCGGGCTGTACACCAAGGCCTGCAACTCGCCGCGCTGCCCCGTCGTCAACTCCACCAAGCCAGCCAACACCATGCCCCGTCAACCCAGCAACATTAGATACGACACGTATATGGTCGGCGACTTATTCACTAACTCGGGCGAATGACTTAGGGTGGATTTGCACCTAATCTAAAGCAGTTGTCGGCAGACTTGCACCTTTCACTCGTAGGGGTTGCTTAGCGAAAATAGCAATAGTCGACGCGCTGAATAAACGGGTAGGCGCATTGAAAACGCTTCGCAATATGGCGTAGCGCTGTGCATCCATTTAACCGCTAAGTGTGAGGAATTCGGGCCTTGGACGAAATAAATGCGGGCAATTCATACAACTTTGATCGATTTGTGCCGACGTACCTGCGTCAGTACACCGACGTCGCGGAGATCCATTTTGGAAGTCAGCTGGCGACGCTCAATTTAACCCTACTGACCAGCAGGGAAGCGGCCGGCGAAGCGCTCGATCTCTTTCAACGGATTTTGAGTGAATGGCCTGTTCGTGACGGTGACGACAATGACCAAGACTGAAGGGGTGCGTATTGAAGTGGTCACAGTGTTGGATTCGCCCTATATCAGGTGCACAGTCACCAGTGATCTACACGGCGAAATCGAAATATCCACAATCAAGTCAGGAAAGTGGACCAGCTCCCAACTAACCAGGGATCAACTCGTGATGCTTGGCGAAGGCGCGTTAACGGCGGCGGCGCTCATCGATCGCCGCCAAGCGGACGCGCGGAGGCAACAACCCGGCCTATAGATCGGCGCTACTGATCACCTTTGTGATCGGTGCGGCTGAACGCCAAGCCGAACCCCACGCGCCCGCTTCCCCGGCCCGGCTGACTTTCGGAAGGCTTCCGGGCGCGTGTCCGGGCGGTTCGCGATGTCCCGCCCCGGTGCGCTGGTGGTCGAGAGCCACCGAACGCGGACCCGCCCGAAGCGTTCCGCTGGCCCGACGGAGAACCGCGCCCCTGCTCGATCTGGGGCGTGGTGGTGACCCTAGGCCGGTTGTTGCCGCTTCGGTGCCGCCGTGGCTCTCGATCACCCCCAGATACCGACCGGGGGAGGCTCACACGGTGGATACCGGGCGGTTGCTGCTGTGCGCCGGGTTGATCCTCGCGCCTCCGCTAACGTGGGCGGTCGGGATCATCATCTACAACGCCCGGCGACGAGCACGCCGCACCGCCAACCGGCCCACCGTAGCTGACGTGATCAAGCGCTCTACCAGCACAAACGATGCCCGCGGGCATCGTGAATCGGCCGGCCAAAGCCCGCCATCCGAGGCGGCCTCGTCGCGGTTGCCGCGTGGTTGGCATTGGCCCGACCGGGACCCCGACATCTAGCAGTCGCTGAGGGCGTTGTGGGTGTCGTTCAACGCCACGATGACCTCACGGGGCCCGCCCGGTGTCATCACTATCTGATCATCCCCGGTGACATAGGTCAGGACGCGTCCGCCTTGGTCGGCGAGGTCTAGCGCGGTGATTGGGGTGCTGCTGAGTCGGCCGTCGTTGTCGTGTTTGGCGGTGTAGAGCTGGTGGGTCGCGTGCCGGGGCCGGGTCATGACTACCCGCAAGGCGTCCAGATCGCGAGTGTCGGGTGGTTCGTCGAGCACGCTTGCCCGGCCGGCGTCGGGGTCGTCGTAGAACGCTTTTGGCACCGCTAACGGGCGCACTGCTGCCCCGGCGATATCGGGGAGCGCATCTAGCAACGCGGTGGCGTGCCACTTATCAGGCAGGGATTCGATCACGATCACCGCGTCATCGATGACCACCCGCACGCAATCACCATCTTTCGACGCCACCAGCGTCGAGCAGTCACGGCCGGACGCGAACACGCTAAACGCGTACCACTCCCGTTCAGCCTTCGCCAGAGTCGCGAGCGTGGCACGCCACAGGGGGTTTACTCGTCCGTTGCGGGCCATGCCCACGTTGGTGAGGCTGTCAAGCGCGCCGCGTTCGAGATCGCGCCGCGCTTGGCCAGTCATCCAGTGGTGCAGATTTCCGCCCATCGCAGTGGGCAGCGGCCCGAGGTCGATCATGTCCCAGCAGGCGAGAAACATCATTTTGGGCAGGACCACGGGCCGATCGAGGACAGCCACAGCGCATACGCTCCACAGAAGCGACAAACGGACGACACAACCACAGGCGAACGGCCAAGCCGCCCCGAAACTCGTTCTCGTTCCCGCTCCGACTGGAAACGCTGCGGGCGCGGGACTCGTGCTGTTATGCGCCGATCGTCGGCGGCACCGGGGGTAAACCGGTGGTGGGGTCCAGGTGTTTACGGTCCTCGTCGGTGAACAGGGTGTCTTCGTCGAGCATGAATTTACGTTTGTGCTCGCGGTCGTCTTCGCCTTTGCCGCGTCCCGCGCCCGGAGCCATCCCGGACGGGTTGTTACCGGTGAGCCGTCCGCCTGCCGTGCGGCCGACGCTGGAGCCGCGTACCGGTTCTTCGACTAGGCCGCGCGCGCCGGTCTGACGACCTCCACCAGGAGTACCGGGTTCCCCCGCAGTCCCACGCCCACCCGAACCGGGAACCGAGCCAGACCCGACGCCAGGCCCCGGAACGAACCCGCCACCGGAAAGCGCTCCGGGAACGCCGGACAGAGGGCCGCTGCCGGTCTGCGATCCCGACCCGGACGCCGACCACGGCAACATCCCCGGTCCCCCTGTCGGCCCATTGCCGAAACGAGGGTCCGACGGCACAAACCCTGCCGTGGTCGTTCCATCGCTGCTCGTGGTCTCCCGGTCGGACGGGTCGTTCCCAGTCGTGTGACCGGTGCTAGTGCTCGAGTCGTGACTACCTGGGGTGGACGCGTCCGGGCCGCTGATATGCGGGTTCACGGTCGGTGTCACCGTGGCAGGGGTGGTCACTCGGCCGGTCTTGCCGGTGGTGTCGTTCCGGGTGTGCGTCGTACCGGTGTCGTCCGAGGTGGACGAGCTGTCCGTATCCGGGCCGATCTCCCCATAGTCCGACCGCAAGCCGGAGGCCTGCCCGTCCAAGTGTGCGGCGTACGTGTTGTACACGCCTAAATTCTTTTGCGCGGTCGCGTTATAGGCGTTAATTGCTGCTTCGGTGTCGGTATCCCACGGAGTCGCGACATCAAGAAAATTCTTGTGCGGCGGATCCCCCATGGGTTCCATGGAATTCTTCGCATCGTCGAAACCGTTCGCAGCGTCCGCCACATTGTTTCCGTTGACATTGAACGCGGTACTAGCTGAGTCGATCACCTGTGAAAACTTTTGTGTGCGAGTTCGAGCGGCTTCGGCGGCTTTTCCTGTCCACGCTGGTTCTAGGTTGACGAGCATGTTGGTCAACTGCGCCGCGATCTGGCTATGGTCGTTCGACGCAAGCTGAGCACGATTGCTGTTTTCCGCCCAACTGCTAGACCCGCCCCCGGTGACCTGTTTCACGACTTCGGGAATCGGGGCGGCCTGGGTACCAACGTTGCCGTGCCACACGTCGTCAACCCATCCGGCCGCACCCTCGACTGTGTGCACCACGGCGGTTCCCGCGCGTTTGGCTCCCTCTATCGCCGAGTGCACCGCATGCCCCATGTCCTCAAACAGAGACATCACGAACCCGCCTTCGCCTTGAGCGAAACCACGACCGCGTTAGCGACATCGGCCGCGCCGTCGCATGGGTCAACGGTCCCCACTTTGGCGGTGCCTAAGTTGAGGGTTACGTCCGCCGAAAGATCGTTGGCTAAACCAATGCTGACCTGGCAGTAGTCGCGTGGCGTTGTTCCTTTTGTTCCAGCGTGCGCCACGGCCGGGAACCCTTGAATTTCAGACAGCGGTTTCCATATCCCAGATTGCGGTTGGGTGTTCTGAAAGACGCCGCTTAACCCCGAGCCGGTCTTGGTGTCGTATGTGACACCGATTTGTGAACCACGGTCTTGGTTCGCCCACGAGCACCCCGCACCAAATTCGGGGTTATCGTTTCGCTCCGTCTTTAGGGGTGCACCAAGGAATTCCTCCGCTTTGGCTGACGGCAAAGCGTCCACGCAAGGATTACCCGAGAGCGCAGATGCCGGCAAAGGACTGGCGACAGGCGGAGCTCCAGCATAGGGAAGATTTGACGGCGATGGCGTTTCCGAGTCTGACGCCGATGGCGCGTTCGTTAACGAAGTAGTACCGTCGTTTGAACCTTTTCCCGTGCAAGCGCAAGAAAAGATAGCGACCGCCGCAACTACGGCCATAAAGGGTAAGCGGCGGTTCATGAGTAGGTACCTTCCTTCGGCGCTGCGGGTGTCGGGCCGCCCGGCTTCTGCCCTGCTCGGTTGATCTCATCGGCAGCAGTCGGCTCGTGGCCGGTAATTTTCTTGAACGCTTCTTTGATCTTAATGATCAGCTCGTTCAAGTAAGCAATCTCAGTATTGATATGGCTAAGCCCGGCGTCGAAAACACCTGAGCCATTCGCCAGTTTCGCGTTATAGGAAACACTCGCGGGGTCCTGCGCGGGAGGCTGCACTTTTTGCAAGCTCGTTGCATTATCGCGCAACTTCTGAAGTTCGGTCAACGCGTTCTGTGCCTGCTTAAGCATGTTGTGAGCTTCATCGGGTGACAAGCTGTAACCCGCGCCACCGGTGACCGCGCTGCCGTAGTCGGAATACGTACGGTCGGCCAGCGCGTAGGCGCGCTGCACCGGATCTTGGATAGCGAAATCCACACCCGTCAACCACGGGTTGACCTGCTGGCTCGGTTGTGTCACGGCCCCTCGAAATCTCCTCTAACCGCTCAAGCGTGGCACCGATCGTCGCGGCCGATCAGACCGTGACCGGGTAGGCCGATCAGCCGCACCGATCACGGTAGCGGATCGGTCACCCCGGGTGGAGCGTTACGGACCAGTAAGCCACCAGGACCACACCAGACAAGCCACACGCGCGCCCGCAGATACCCCAACCGGGTGAGCTGGCCAGGCTCACGCGCAGGACCCGTAACCGCTGTGAGCTGCGTTCGTCCCCAGCTACACCCGAAGTTATCCACACCTGTGGGCAGCTTTCCTGGAAGCCAGAGGGGCAGTCTCCGCGCTTAGAGACTGCCCCTCTGCTGCCTACGTTCGGCGACTCCTACTCCTACCGCTGATCTTTGCGACACGCTCCGTGTTTGCGAATGAGGCGTTGAACGGTGCTCACGCTGAGCCCGAACGCCTCCGCAACGTCGGCCGCCTTCGCCCCGGATCGGTAGAGATCGATCACAGCCGTAAGCTCTTCGGGGGTGTAGCGGTCGGCGACGCTCCACCCTTGTCGCTCGGGCGTCGCCCGCCTGGTTTTGGCTGCCAGAGCCGCCGCGAGAGCCAGCCTTTCGAGCTGTTTTAGCAGGTCAAAGCGGTTCCAGTAACGCCCCGCAAGGTCCACTCCGATCCTCGGAGAGCCCTATTCGCGGAAAGCGCGAATGGGGCTCTCTTCGTTGTTTCTTCTGGGGGTGCAACCCCCAGACCCCGCCCGGGGGCACGCCCCCGGACCCCCGTGTGGTTGCGTTCTCGTGGTCGTTCGGCTCAGGTCAGGTCGCGGTAGTGGTGTAGCAGGCTGTTGAAGTTTCGCAGGGTTTTGGTGGCGTCCTCGGGGATCGGGTCCGGGTGGAAGTGCATCACCTTGTTGCGGATGTTGCGGATCTCGTCCAGGCGGGCGATGAAGACCTGGCGGTCCAGTGGCCAGCCCAGCTTCTGCCAGACATCCTTGTTCTCCAGGATGTGTTCGTAGTCGCCGAAGGCCAGGTCGTCGAAATTCTTGATCTTCCTGCTGCACAGTGGTTGGACGGTGGCCAGGTCCAGGGCGCCCTTCAGGATCCAGCGGAGCGTCTGGTCCAGCTCGCCCAGCTGGAAGAACGGTGTGGCCATCTCGCCGTAGCGCCGGGCCACGTCCGCCGTCGTGACTATGCCCTTTACCTCTTTGCTGACGTTCGTGACGAACACGAACTCGTGTCGTTGCAGTGCGGGAAGAACCTCGAAGAGGTCCCGGTCGTACGCGACGGCCTCCACGTGCGTGATGGTCGCGTCGGCGACGGTCGCGTCCGGTTTCTGGTGCAGTGCCTGTGCGATCGAGCGCCACGTCAGGGCGCCGCGTGGGTTGCGGGGGCCGCTGAGGACGGCCAGCTGCGAGTAGTCGTTGATGACCATCTTCGTGATCGCTTCGTGGAGTGTGCTGTTCGGCCCGACGAACTCCACGCCCTCCAGCGGTGACAAGTTGCCCACCGTCAGGCGGACGTTCAGGTCGTCGTCCCCCTCGTCGTCCTCGGTGACCGGTAGCTCGTCGAGGACTTCGGGCTTCCCCTCCGGTTCGTCGGTCGGCGTGATCAGGAAGACCATCGTGTCGAGGGTGACGGCTCGGAAACTGGGTGAAGTCACCAACCCGTGGTTGGCCAGATCCGCTTCGATCTGGCTCACCTGGTCGCCGCGCTCCTTCGTTCCCCAGTACGACAGGAGTTCGCGGACGGAGATCTGCTCCGGGGCGTTTTCGTCGGCGCGCGTGCGTGCCTGCCTCAGGCGCTCGTGGATGCGCTGACGCTCCACGTCGTCGGTCTGCGGTTGGGTCACCCGGGAAATCGCCCGATCGAGCAGCTCTTGGCGGACGACGTCCAGCAGCCGGTCCTGGTCGACCACCCGCCACGCCCGCCAGCCGTCGACCGCCCGCATGCCGGCCGCCACCATGGCCGCTCGTGAAGGGGTGCGGAACTCCTCGCCACCGGGCTCGAGCCGGATTCGCCCCTTGTCGGTCACCGTCGCGTCGAAGATCGCGCCGATGCGGTTGCGCTTGAACCTGAGCTTCGCGCCGGGCTCCAGCAGCCCGGCCTCCAGCAGGTCCGAGACCATGACCCGGCGTTCGCCGATCAGGTGCATCGAGCGCCCGCCGGCCTGTTCGTCCGGCGTCTCCGTCTCGCCGGCCACCGGGCTCACCACTTCCGCAGCCCGGCGAACTTGCGCCGGGCACCGATCGCCTGCTTCAGGACCCGCTTCTCGAGTTCGGTCTGGCTCAGCCGGCTCACCCGGGTGAGCTGCAGCTCACCCGCGACCGCGAGCAGGCTCTCCCGGTCCAGGCGCTGAGCGCGGAGGTAGGCCGCGCCTTCTTCCTCGGTCTCGGTCTCGCGAAGGTTCGCGGCGATGGCAGCCACGTCGACGTCTCGGTTCACCGGTCCGGTCGATGGCTCGGGTTCTCGCGGAGCGACCTGTCGCTCGACCGCCGGTTCGTCGCGAACCGGAGCCCGAGGTGGTGGTGCCGGGGCCGCCGGCGCTGCTGTCGTCTGGCTCTGACCGTGGCCGGCGAGCAGGTCGATGAGCTTGAGTTTGGTGAAGCCGCCGTAACCACGAATTCCGAGCGATTTGGCGACCTTCTTCAGGTCTGGCACGACGAGTCCACATTCCGTCAGGTGGCGCCGCTTGGCATCTTCGGATGAGAGTCTCGACAGGTTTTGCGCGACTTGCAGCGGATCCTTGGATGGCGTCACGGAAACCTCGGCGCCGAGAACGGCCAATTGTGCTGTCCCGGCGGCGATCGCTTCCAGTGTGGCGTCGTCCTGTTCGGTCAGGAAGGCGAACAGCTGGGCCTGCAGGGCGACGAACTTCTTCAAGTCGCTCACCGGTGATCACCCGACGCCAGGCCGAGCGAACCCAGGACCTCGTCGGCCAGCTGGTCGAACTCCCGGACGACCAGGTCCCTGCCGGCGGTGCGCAGCATCGCCGGCACTCCGCTCTCACCCGCGTCACCGAAGTGAACCGGGCTGTTGCGGACCCAGCTCTCCAGCACGGGTACCCGCGAGTTCAGGCTTACTTCTTCGATGTAGGCGTGCTGAGCGGAAGTCACCTGCTGCGAGTAGATCTGCACCATCGTGAACACCACCCCCAGGATCCCGGGGTCGATCGGGCGGTGGTCCCCGCTGCCGCCCTTGTGACTGACGAAGTCGTTGAACTGCCGGACCAGTTCGGCGCAGTTGCCCACCAGGTAGTCCAGTCCCAAGGTGGACAGGTAGTCCGCCTTGGCCGGTACGAGGACCTGCTCGCTGGCGACGATCGCCGTCTTGGTGACGATGCCGAAGTTGGGCGCGCAGTCGATCAGTACCAGGTCGTACTGGGTGAAGTGGTTGTCCCGCAACGCGTGCCGCAGGCAGCTGTGCAGGTCCAGGAACCGCCGCTTCGAGGCTTCGAGCGTGGTCGCCCCGCCCAGCCGCGCGGCGAGTTCCAGGTCGATGTCGATGAGGCCGAGGTGTGAGGAGATCAGGTCGACGCGGCCGCCGGTGCCGTCGAGAACCTTGTTGACCCGCTCCGGCGTGACGACGAGGTCGGCCAGGGAGATGTCCCTTCCGGGCATTTCACCCTCGTACCACTGCTTGATCGTCCGGTTGCTGTCTTTGAGCTGGTGGTGCCAATCGTCGATCGAGTAGAACGAGAAGGTCAGGTTGGTCTGCGGATCGAGGTCGAGGAGCAGTACGCGCAGGCCGCGGGCGGCGGCTACCGCGCCCAGGTTCGCGGTGAGGGTTGTCTTGCCCACGCCGCCCTTGTAGTTCATGACCGCCACGACCCGCATAAGGCTTCTCCCCGTTCGCCGATTCGGTCTACGACTTTCGCAGATGCCGGGGCGGCGCGCGGGGGTGTCATCGAACTGGCAATTCCTTGTCCTGTTTCTGTCTGTCAGACCGAGGTCTTGAGCCAGTTCGTCACCTGGGCGAAGTACGTTCCCGCGTTCGGGGCGTAGTTGATCGCGTGGCCGTAGCCGTTCAGGATGTACGTCTGGAGGCGGGCGGCCGGGGCGAAGAACGGGGCCTCTGACGCTCGCAACGCCTCCGGAGTCGAGCAGTCGCTGGCCAAGGGGCCGCAGAAGTGGGGGTCGTCGCCCACCACCAAGAACACCGGGACCGTGATCTGCAGGGATGCCGGGATGATCACTGTGGTCAGGGCGATCGTGTCCACGGCCTCCGTTGCCGCGAATACGTCCTTTGTGGACTCGTCGTAGGCGATCGCGCCCGCGTCGTTCGGGCCTGGGGTGTGGAAGGCCGTGTAGCGGGTGCCCGGGGACGTCGTCAAGTAGCCCACGTCGAGGCCGCGGCTGGACAGGCGGGGGTCCAGGGGTGCGGGGATCATGTTCGCCAGCACCGGGATCACCGTGACGTAGTTCATCCGGTGCGTCATGTCCGTCACCAGGACGCCGTCGACGTCGTGGAAGGTTCCCGCTTCGATCATCGCCATGGCCGAGCCGATCGAGTGGCCGCCGACGATCACCTTCGTGAACCGTGCCCGGATCGACTGGATCACCTGGTGGACGGCGTTCGCTTGGGCCGTTGCCGACAAGAGGGCGCTGAGGGGTTTGGAGCTCGAGCCGGTGCCCATGCGGTCGACTGCGAGTGTCGCCACGCCCGACTGGTTCATGGCCAGGCGGAACGAGCGGAGCTCCGGGGTGTAGGCGATGTCCCAATAGGACGCGTTGTACGTGCCGCCGGGGATCAGGACCACCACTGTCTCGGCCTGGGACGGTGCGCAGAGCCGGCCGTGCATCTGGCCGAGCGCGACCGGGACGTACAGGTCTTGGCAGGTGACCGTGTCCGCGTGCGCCGGGATGGGCACGGACATCGCCGCCGCGATCAGGAGCAGGGCAGCACAAAGGCGGCGGAAAGCTTGGCGAAGCAAGGAGAACTACCTCCAACTAGCGACGGACTGCCGTCATCGGCAGGCTTTCGGGGTAGGCGGCCGAGGTGAACTTGACGCGCACCGGCCGGCCCGGGACCGGGACCAGCCGCCAGCGCGCGGCCACCGTGGCCACGGTGATGACGATTTCGTTCTGGGCGAAGACGTTCCCGACGCACTGCCGGGTGCCCGCGCCGAACGGGATGAACGCGCCCTTCGGCAGCTGCTTCGCCCGCTCCGGCGACCAGCGGCCGGGATCGAACTTCTCCGGGGCCTCGAAGCTGGCGGGGTCGTGGTGCAGCGCGTGCGGGCTGACGATCACCTCGGCGCCCTCCGGGAGCCGCTCGTCGCCGAGCCGGACTTCCGTGAGGGTGCGGCGCATCAGCATCCAGAGCGGGTACTGGCGCAGCACCTCGTCGACGACCTGCCGGACGTAGACCAGCCGGTGCAGGTCGTCGCCGGTGACCGGACGGCCGGCCAGCACCTCGTCGACTTCGGCGTGCACCCGCGCTTCGACGTCCGGGTTCCGGCCCAGCTCGTGGAACATCCAGGCCAGCGCGAGCGCGGTCGTCTCGATGCCGGCGGTGAGCAGGGTGAGGACCTCGTCGCGCGCCTGCTCGTCGGTCATGCCGGCCAGCAGCAGCATCGACAACAGGTCGCCGCGGTCCACGCCGTCGGCCCGCCACTCGCGGATCACCTCCAGCACGATCGCCTGCATCCGGGTGATGGCTTCGTCGAACCGGCGGTTGCCGGGGATCGGCAGCTTTTCGACGAACTTCGGCGACAGTGCGCGAATCATGCCCTGCTGGATGATCACGTAGATGGAACGGCGTGCTTCGGCGATCGCCTCTTTTCCGAGCTCGGTGGAGAACAGGGCCTCGCCGACGATCGTGACCGCCAGCCCCTGCAGGTCTTCGTCGATCTTCCGCACTTCCCCCGGCTGCCACGAGTCGCTCAGGTCGGCCGCCGCGTGGCGCATGGTCTCCACGTAGGCGGTCAAGCGGTCGCGGTGGAACGCCGGCTGCATCAGCCGTCGCTGCCGCAGGTGGAAGTCACCGTTCGAAAGCACCAAGCCGTTCCCGACGAACGGCCGGAACTTGTCGAACATGGCGCCCTTGCGGAACTTCGGCCCGGCCGTGACCAGCACCTCGTGGCTCAATCGTGGGCTGGTGACGAAGTACGTGGGCGACGGGCCGAGATAGACCTTGACGATCTCGCCGTGTTCGCGCAATGCGTCGGTGAATGCGAAGCGTCGCCGCAGGAGCGCCGGGGTGTGCCCGAGAAAAGGCCACCGGCCCGGCGCGACCGGGACGGTCATGAGGACTCCTCGTTACGCCATTGTGTGGATTCCGCCAACGAGACGGCCTACGGTAGGCGCGTCCGGCCGAGCGTGACAGTGCCCGAACGGGTGGTCTGGGGTCACGCATATGGCGCAGCGAAGAGATCGCGCGCGATGGCTAAACTCGGAGCCATTCCCGATGTGACTAGAAGGTGTTCTCTGTGACACGATCACCGGAATGGGTGCCACCGGGTGTCGATATCTCCGTGCCGAGCATGGCCCGCACCTACGACTTCATGCTGGGGGGAGGGCACAACTTCGCCGTCGATCGCGCGGTGGGCACGCGGATCGAGCACGCGATGCCCGGCCTGCGCGAGGCCGCGCGCGTGAACCGCGCGTTCCTCGGCCGCGCGGTGCGGTTCATGGCCGACCGCGGGATCCGGCAGTTCCTCGACGTGGGCTCGGGAATCCCGACGGTGGCGAACGTGCACGAGGTGGCGCAGGCCCGCGACCCGGAGTGCCGGGTGGTGTACGTGGACCGCGACCCGGTGGCGGTCGCGCACAGCGAATTGATGTTGGCGGGCAACGATCACGCCGCTATCGTGCACGCTGACATGCGGGACCCGGAGAAGATCCTCGAGTCACCGCAGGTCCGTGGCCTGCTCGACCTCGACGAGCCGGTCGGGCTGCTGATGTTGCTGATGCTGCACTGGATCCCGGACGAGTCGGGCCCGCTCGAGCTCGTCGGCCGCTACCGGGCGGCGCTGGCGGACGGCAGTTTTCTCGCCATCACCCACGTCACCGGCGACCACCAGGGCGAGAACCTCACGGAAGCGACCGACGTGATCAAGGAAAGCCGGAGCTCGGACCAGGTGACATTGCGAACGCACGAAGAAGTGACGAAGTTGTTCGCCGGATTCGAAATCGTCGAACCCGGTCTGGTCGGGTGCGGCGAATGGCGTCCGGCCGGTCCGGCGGACATCTCCGGCACATCCGAGATGAATATGCTGGTTTACGCCGGAATCGGTCGCAAGAACGCCGCAGGTGGCCGGTCCGCGCACGCGAAAACACAGCAAGGCTGAACCCATGGCGAAACCCGATCACGCGCGCGCGGACACGTCCGATCCGGAGCGGGAGCGGAATCTGCTCGCGCGCAAGTGGGCGTACCTGCTCAGCGGCGTCACCGTCGTGTCGCTGAGCCGGGAGGGGCTCGAGCAAGAACTGCGTGGCCTGCTCGACGCGTTCTGCGCGAACCTGCTGGACGGCTCGGCGGACACGACGCCCGCGGAGCGGATCGGCGCCCGGCTGGTGTCGCTCGGTTACGTCGGTGAGCCGGGGCTGCGGTGCACGCTCGAAGTCCTCGGCAAGGGCCTGCCGTCGCTGGCGGAGCTCCGGCCGCCGGACCGGTTCGCCGAGCGGATCGTGCTCGGGCTGGGCGCGCTCTCGTGCGGGTTCCTGATCGCGCACGAACGCAGTGTCCTCGACCAGCAGGAGATCATGCACCTGTCGCTGCTCAAGGCGGTGCGGGACGCGCAGTGGAACCTCAAGGAGAGCGAGGCGCGCTTCGACGAGGTCGTCACGTCTTCGGCGAGCGGCATCGCGGTCGTCGGGCTCGACGGCCGCATCGTGCGGGCCAACACGGCCCTGGCCGAGATGCTCGGGCGCCCCACGAGCGAGCTGACCGGGACCGGGCTCTACGACCTCGTGCACCCGGACTCCGTCAAGGGCCTCCGGGAGGCCCTGCGGACACTGGCCGAGGACGGCGGCCGGGACCGGGTCCGGCAGTCCCAGCGGCTGCTGCGCAAGGACGGCGACGTCGCGCGCATCTCGCTCACCGCCTCGCTGCTGCGGGACGCCGGTGACCGGCCCGCGTACTTCGTCGTGGTGGCCGAGGACGGCACCGAGCTGATGCTGCTGCAGAGCGAGCTGAGCCGGCAGGCCCTGCACGACGTGCTGACCGGCCTGCCGAACCGCCAGTACTTCGGCACCCACCTCGAGACCGCGCTGCGGCGCGCGGACCCGGTCCACGGCGTCACGCTGCTCCACGTGGACCTCGACGCGTTCGGCATGGTCTGCAACAGCCTCGGCCGGCGCGTCGGCGAACAGGTGCTCGTGCACTTCGCGCAGCGGCTGAAGGCCGTCGTGGCCCGCGAGCGGGCGATGATCGCCCGCTTCCACAGCGACGAGTTCGGCATCCTGATCGAGAACACGGCGATGACGCCGGACATCAACACCATCGTGCGCGCCATCAACGACGAGCTCGCCGAGCCGTTCTTCGTCGAGGGCCACGGGCTGGCGCTGTCGGCCAGCGCCGGGGTGGTGCACCGGCCGGTGAAGGGCATCGACCCGGCCGAGCTGCTGCGCGCGGCGGACCAGACGCTGCGGCGGGCCAAGGCCCGGCGACGCGGTCAGTGGAAGATGTTCGACCCGGTGGCCGACGCCGCGGACCGGCGGGCGCAGGGCCTCGCCGTCGGCATGGCCGGGGCGTGGGAGAACGGCGAGATCGAGGTGCGGTACCGGCCGATGGTGCGGCTGGCGGACGGCGGGCTGGCCGGCGTCGAAGCCCGGCTGCAGTGGGACCGGCCCGGCCGGCCGCCACTGGCGCACGAACGCTGCGCGGAGCTGGCCGAGGCGACCGGGCTCGTCCTGCCGCTGGGCGACTGGGCGTTGCGGACGGCGAGCCGGCAGGGCGAGTGGTGGCACCAGCGCCTGGACTTCGGGCTGCCGGTGGTCGCCGGCCTCACCGAGCACCAGGTGACGGACGAGGCGCTGGGTACCCGCGTCACGGGCCTGCTGGCGGACTCCGGCCTGCCGCCGGAGCAGCTGATGATCGGCGTCCCGGTCGGCGCGGTGGCGACGTCCGGGGTCGTCGAGAACCTGACCGCGCTGGCCGGGCTCGGCGTCCGGGTGCTGCTCGACGAGTTCGGCATGGGGCCGGACGACCTGCGGGCGGTCGAGGACCTCCCGGTCGGGGTCGTGCGGGTCGCCCGCCGGCTCGCCGAATGGCAGGCGTGGACGGAATCGACGTTCCTCGGCGAGCTGGTGCCGCTGGTCCGGCAGGTCGGCGCGACGCTGGTCGTCGACGGGATCGACACCGCGGGCCAGGCGGACTGGTGGCGTGACGCCGGCGCGGAACTGGCCACCGGTGACTACTTCGGCACCGCCAGCGCGCCGGGCGCGGTCGTGGAGCTGCTCGTCTGAGCCTTCCGGCGCGTCAGGGCGACGGCGGCCAGCACGATCGCCATGCCGCCGTTGGTCCGCGGGGTCGGCGGCTCGTCCAGGAGGAGCGCGCCCAGGGCGATGGAGACGACCGGGAGCAGGTAGCCGACGGCCGTGACCGTCGGGAGGGCGACGCCGTCAGGGCCGTCGCGGTCATCAGCTGGGCGGCCCACAACGCCGGCGGTGCGCCGTTCGGTGCCCAGGGCTGAGCGATCAGCGCGAGGTGGACGGGGTCCAGGCCGGTCAGGGCCGGCACGCAGGGTTCCAGAGGCGGTCGCCCACCAGGGACAGGGCCGCCGGGAGCAGGATGCCCCGGACCACCGTCGCGTCCAGGAGGATCGCGAAAGCCATGCCCAGCCCCAGCATCTTGTACTCGATCGCCGCGAGGCTCAGGAAGATGCTGAACACGCCCGTCATGATCAACGCCGCGCTCGTCACCACGCCGGAGCTGCTCGCCGTGCCTTCGACGATCGCCGCACGCGCCGGGTGGCCCGCCTGACGGCGTTCGCGGATCCGGCTGAGGATGAAGATGTGGTAGTCCGTGCTCAGGCCGAACAACAGCACGAACAGGAACATCGGCAGCCAGCCGAGCACCCCGCCGTAGGGCGTGAAACCCAGTAGTGGCGCGAGAAAACCGTCCTGGAACACCAAGGTCAGCACGCCGTAGGCCGCGCCGACCGACAGCAGGTTGAGCAGGATCGACACCGCCGGTACCACCACCGACCGGAACACCACGAGCAGCAGCACGAACGCGAGCAGCAGGATGAACCCGAAGACGTACGGCGCCCGCTGCAGCACTTGCGCGGTGAAGTCGTGGGCCTCCGCGGTCCGGCCCGCGACCGCGAAGTGGACGCCGTCGAGCCGGCCGATGGTCTGCGGCAGCAGGGTTTCCCGCAACGCCGTGAGTGAGCGGTCGGCCACCTCGTCGTTTCCGGTGCCGCCGAGCGGGATCCGCACGACGAGGGCGTCGCCCACCGGCGCCACGATCGCCGGCTTCGGCGTCCGCGCGGTGAGCTCGTCGATCGCCCGCCGGACCGCCGGGGTGTCGACCGGGCCGCGGTCGCTCCAGAGGACGACGTGCGCCGGCATCGTCACGCCGGGAAACGCTTCCTGGACGCGCGCGGCCGCGTCGATCACCGGGACGCTGCGCGGCAGGCTTTCGGTCGGGGCCGGGTCCTGCAACCGGATTCCGGCGGCGGGCAGGGCGAGCAGGACCAGGAGCCCGGCGGCGATCCCGGTCCACAGCGCCGGCCGCCGCGTCACCGTCGAGGCGACGCCGGCCCAGAACCGTGAGCGGGTGCCCCGCTTGCCCAGCCAGGGGATCCGGAGGCGGTCGACGCGGGTGCCGAGCAGCGAGAGCGTCGCGGGGAGCACGGTCACCGACGCCAGCACGGCGAGGCCGACGACGAGGATCGTGCTCACGGTCAGGCCGCGGAGGTTGTCGAGTCCGGTGAACAGCAGGCCGGTGACGCACAGGGCCACGGTCAGCCCCGACACGACGATGACGTGCCCGGACGTCCGCGCGGCGATCCGCAGGGACTCGTCGACGCCGTGTGCACGTTCTTCCCGCACCCGGCGCAGGAAGAACAGCGAATAGTCGACGCCGACCGCCATGCCGATCAGCAACGTCATCGAGGAAGTGGCGCTGTTGAACGGGATCCAGTTGTCCACTGCGGACAGCAGGCCGAAGGTCGCGAGCACCGTGGTGCCCGCGAGCAGCACCGGGACGGCCGCCGCGACCAGCGAGCCGAACACGGCCAGCAGGATCAGCAGGGTGAGCGGCAGCGAGCGCGTCTCGGACCGCTTGATGTCCTCCTTGATGCTCTGGTCGACCGCGCCGGACACGCTGAGGTCGCCCGCTTGCGCGAGCCGGACGTCCGGGTGCCGGGCGGCGACGGTGCCGACGACGGCGGTCGTCGTCGCGAGGTGCGGCTTGATTTCCGGGCCGGTACCGCGGATCCGGAAGGTGACGAGGCCGGCCCGGCCGTCGGCGGAGACCTGGGCCGGGTCGTCGAGCGGGGAGCGGATGTCCGCGACCGCGCCGGACGTCGTCAACGTCGTCACCAGGTCGGCCACGGCCGGGGAATCCCTGGGTACGAGGACGTTCTCCCAGAACGGTTCGCGGGCGTCTTGGCGGTCGAGGACCGCTTGGCCGGTGCCGGCGTCGCCGGCGGGGCTCGAGCGCGCGTCGGTGCCGGGGGTGAACGTGCCGATGACCCAGGCGAGCGCGACGAGCGCCAGCCAGCCGAAGATCGCGGCGGCGCGGTGGTGCACCGCCCAGTTCGCGACGCGTTCGACCACGGGCCTGCCTGCAGGCAGCATGAACTAAAGTCCTTCCGTGAAGGAGTGATCCGATGAGAGCTCGCCCTCGGGCGAGTGGGTGCTTCTTCCTCCTGGGCCGCCGAGTTGCCGCTCGGCGGTCCAGGGCCTCAGGTCAGTCGACCTCCTTGAGCACGTGTTCGATGGACCGCAGGCGGTCCTGGACGTCCCGCAGCTGCCGTTCGGTTTCTTCCTGCGTCCGGACGGCTTTCTCCGCCAGCGAGCGGTATTCGTGCTCGCGGGCCAGCGCGGCCTTGGCGCGCCAGGTCGAGGCCAGCTGCACGATCGCGACCGTGAGCACGACGGTGATCAGGACGAAGACCCCGGTCACGCCGATGATCTCCTGCCACTGGTGCCAGTTCATGTCCGTCCCTCCTCGCCGTCCGCGTGGACGGACTCCGGTGTGGTCAGCGTCGGCACGGCGGCCGCGATCGCCGTGGGCGTCAGCACGACGGAGAACGGCGTGAGCTCGTAGAACCGCAGCGTCTTGCCGTCTTCGCCGACCTCGAAGCTGGCCGTGACCAGGCCCGCGGCTTCGAGTTTGCGCAGGTGCACCTGCAGGAGCGCGCGGCTGATCCGCAGCGTGCGCGCCAGTTCGCTGACGTAGGCGCGGTCGGTCAGCAGGGCCGCGACGATCCGCAGCCGGTGCGGGTTCGCCAGGGTCCCCAGCAGCCGGACGAGCTCGTCCCCGGTGGGCTCGGTCACGGCGTCCTCCACATGCAAACAAAAACTAGCAGGTGGCGGCGCGGAGGTCCATCAGGGTGATCCCCGAGGCCTACATCGGGTGGTCCATCCAGACGTTCGGCTCCACGTAGGTCGCCGTGTCGTGGGCCGTCGACGCGTACACCGGGGCGATGCCGCCGGGGATGAAGTTCTCGCCTTCCGCCAGCTTGACGCCGGTCCACTCGCACCAGTCGGCCAGCGATCCCGCCAGCGTCACCGCGAACGGGCAGACCTTGACGACCCGGGCGCCCAGCCGCTCGTGCGTGCGCAGCCAGCGGTCGGCCAGCAGGCCGTCTTCCCGGCGGCGGGCCGCGTACTCCGGCATCGGGACGGCGGGCTCCTGCTCCTTGCCGATCGGGCGGACCGACACGATCAGCTTGCGCAGCCCCGTTTCCGCGGCCCGCGCCTTCAACGCCTTCAGCATCGGCGCCGACAGGCCGGAGCCACGCAGGTGCGGCGCGATCACGACTTCCAGCGCGCACAACGCGTTCGGCGGGCGGCCGTCCATGACGTCCTGTGCCGCCCATTCGATGGCTTGGTCCCAGCCGTGGTCCGGCAGCTCCGTGCGGTCTTCCGCCGGGAACGCCAGCGGGACCGAGAGGGCGCGCGCGATCGGGACGCCGTCGTCGTCCAGCGCGATCAGGAAGTACCGCGCCCAGTGCCGGAGGAACCGCTCGCCGGTGATCATCCGGCCGCTCGCGCCCTGGTAGATGAACTGGCCGCCGACGTCGCCGAGGTCCAAGGCGGATTCGAGCAGGTCGGGACGGTCGGCAAGATCCACCACGCGCATCCGCCCAGTCAAGCGGAAACGATCATCGCCGGGATAGCGGCAACCGGGCGACACTCAGCGGACGGGCAGGGCCTTGCGACGCCGGGTGAGTGCCGACGGGTCGAGGTTCGCCTTCGTGCCGGCGTCGTGGCCGTCGAGGTAGCCGCTGCCGGACAGCCGCCGGGGCGCGGCCGAGCGCAGGTCGCCGTACTCCTCGTCGAACCGGTGCTGGACCATCGCCGAGCGGTCGCGGACGACCAGCTCCGCCGAGCGCGCGCCGGGCGCGGCCGTGCGGACGGCCTCCTGCTCGGCCAGCGAAAGCCGCTCGTGGACCGCGCGGGCGAAACCGTGCAGCCACGTGCGCCGGTACGCGGCCAGCGACTCGCCGGGGAAGAACCCGCCGGGCCGGACGCGGTTCAGCTGGGTGCTCGCCTGAAGCAGGAGGCTGGTGAACAGCAGCTCCACGCGGCCGAGGTCGGACTGGTAGCCGAACACCGTGACGCTCTCGACCTTCTGGCCGACGCGGTGCAGGAGAGTCCGGCAGCGCAGCGGGTAGGCGACCGAGGTGAGCAGGCTTGCCTTGTCCCGGCTGTACGGGTCGTTCATCGGGATGGTGAGCGTGCCGATGTCGTCGACGCTCGCGCCGGCCTCGGCGAGCATCGCCTGGTCGATGCCGTACCGGGCGACGAGCTCGGCGGCTTTCTTGTTGTACGCCTCGGCTTCCGCTTCGGTGACCGCCGGGTCCTCGGCCTTGGCGAGGAGCTTGCGGATGCGCTCGAGCTGCGGGTCTGACTCGGACATGGGCGGAGCTTATTCGATCAGGTGTTCGGACGCTCGCACCGGGTGAGCGTGTCGCGGACACTGGGACCGTGTCCGGCACGGGACCGGCGGCGCACCGGGTCGCGCACCGCGGGCGCGGATCGGGGCGCTGCGTCAAAGCGCACAGGGTGCGGTGGCTGCTCGCCGTGCGGCGGGATCTCGCTCAGCCGCCCGGCTGGACCAGCCCGGTTTCGTAGGCCACCACCACGGCTTGCGCGCGGCTGGAGATGCCGAGCTTGGTCATCAGGCGGTTGAGGTGGGTCTTCACCGTGGCCTCGCTGACCCGCAGCTCGGCCGCGATCCAGCCGTTCGGGACGCCCGTGCCGACGAACCGCAGCACCTCCAGCTCGCGGTCGGTCAAGGCGGCCAGTGCCGGTGACGCGGTGGGTGGTTCCGGTGGGGTGCGGGTGAACGCCTCGACGAGCCGGCGGGTGATCGTCGGGCCGAACAGCATGTCGCCGCGGGCGACCGCGTGGATGCCGGCGACCAGCGTCTCCGTCGGGCTGTCCTTGAGCAGGAAGCCCGCCGCGCCCGCGCGCAACGCCGTGTAGACGTACTCGTCGAGGTCGAAGACGGTCAGCATGAGCACGCTCGGCCGCGGTGGCGTCGCCGCGGCGAGGATCCGCTCGGTCGCCTTGACGCCGTCCAGGCCCGGCAGCCGGATGTCCATCAGGATGACGTCCGGCCGCAGCGCCGCCGCTTTCTGGACCGCCTCCAGGCCGTCACGCGCTTCGCCCGCGACGTCGATGTCCGGGACGGCGCCCAGCAGCGCGACGAACCCGGCGCGGACGAGGTCCTGGTCGTCGACCACCAGCACACTCGTCACTCGGGCTCCTGCGGTTGGGGGACCGGCCGCGGGTACGGCAGCGTCAGCACGACGGCGAACCCGGCCGGATCGCAGGGGCCGATCTCGATCACGCCACCGTACATCCGGGCGCGTTCGCGCATGCCGATCAGCCCGTGCCCGCCGGGGTTCGGCGGGGCGGCCGGCGCGCCGCCGGGGTCCGTGACGCCGAGGACCAGGTGCTCGGCGCGGTAGTCGAGGGTCAGCTCAGCCGTGGCGCCGCCGTGCTTGAGGACGTTCGTCAGCGCCTCTTGGGCGACGCGGAACGCGCACAGCTGCTGGCCGGGCGGCAGCGTCCGGGCCGCGCCGGTGACGCGCAGGTCGACCGCGATCCCGGCCTCGCGGACCCGGGCGGCGAGCGTTTCGAGGTCGCCGAGCCCGGGTTGCGGCCGGTACCCCTCGAGCGGGTACTGCGGCGGGCGAAGCACGCTGAGGAGGCGACGCAGCTCGTCGAGCGCTTCGGTCGTCGTGCCGGTGATCGTGTCCAGCGCGCCGCGAGCGGTGTCCGGCGCCGACTCGAAGACGTACCGGGCGAGGTTGGCCTGCACCGAGATCACCGAAAGGTGGTGCGAGACGACGTCGTGCAGCTCGTGCGCGATCCGGACGCGTTCCTCCGCGACGGCCAGCTCCGTGTCGTGCTCGGCGTCGCGGATCCGGTGGCTGCGGACGTAGGCGGTGCGCCCGATCGCCGCGACGCCGACCGCGAGCAGCAGCGACAGCAGCGTGTCGCCGACCGGGGAGACCGGGCTGCCGAACAGCATCGACGTCTCGTAGGCGATCAGGCCGAGCACGGTGACGGCGAGCGCGTCGCGGAAGCGGCAGTGCGCCCAGACCGTGTAGGCGGCGATCATGACGCTGAGCTGCCCGAGCTGCGACCGGAAGCCGAGTGCGTAGAACACGCCCATCAGGGCGACGCAGGTGACCACCGTCGTGATCGGGAACCGGCGGCGCACCGCGAGCGGCAGGGCGCTGAGCGCGGCCAGGACAAGCCCGAGCGGGCGCGCGTGCGTGCCGAACGCGCCGCCCAGCTCGGTGGCGCCCGCCAGCTGGTAACCCGCGACGAGCACCGCGAGCACGGCGTCGGTCAGCCGTGGCCGCGCGCGAAGTCCCCGCAGTGTCGTCACCGGCAGAAAGCTACCGGTGTACCGCGAAGGTTTACCGCGGCTACGTCGTCAGTTGCTTCCGCTGCGTGGTCGTTCGCCACTACGGTCGGCCCTTGACTCGGCGGAGAGGGTGCCCCACCGGGGCCGGGGGAGGTCTCCGGAGCCCCTCTTCGCCGGGCGTCAACCTCGCCGGGCGTCAACCGAGGTACGCGTCCAGCGTGACGGCCAGCGCCGACTCCGGCGACGGCGCGAAGCTCGCCCCGGCCAGCCCGCCCCAGAGCCACAGCTGCGCGAGGCCGTGCAAGGCGGCCCACAACGACGCGGCGACCAGCCGCAGGTCGGCGCCGGACCGCGCGATCGGCGTCGGCACGGCGGCCACCAGCACGGCGAAGGTGTCGAACACGGCGCTCGCCGCGGCCGAGAGCGCCGGGTCGGCCGGGTCGATCAGGTCGCGGCGGAACATCAGCTCGAACATCGCCGGGTTGGTGAGCGCGAAGTCGACGTAGCTGTGGCAGGCGGCGGTCAGCCGGGCTCGCGGCGACGTCTCCGGCAGCGTCTCGCGGCGGGCGAGCAGGTCGGCATAACCGCGCGTCGCGACGGCCGACAGCAGCTCGGCGCGGCCGGCGAAATGCCGCAGCGGAGCGCCGTGCGACACGCCCGCCGCCTTAGCGATCCCGCGCAGCGTCACGGCGTCGACGCCTTCACCGGCCAGCAGCTCGGACGCCGTGTCGATCAGGCGTTGCCGGGTGCCCACGCCTCGTCCAGGGTGATCGGGAGCAGATCGGGGCGCTTGGCGAAGAAGCCGTCGCCGGGCTGGCGGCCGATCAGCCGGTTGCGCGTGCGCGTGACGGCGACCGGGAGCACCTCGCGGGCCAGCCACCGCAGGTCGGCGCGCCGGCTGCCGGCGGCCGCGGTGCCCGGCAGCGGGGCGAGCCACGCGGGGTCGTGGTCGAGGCCGAGCCGGTCGAGGACGTAGGCGGCGAGCCGGTGGTGGCCGTGCGTGGACAGGTGCAGCCGGTCGGCCCCGAAGTAGCGCGAGTCGGTGGCGGCCTGGTCGGGCCACAGGTCGACGAGCCGCGCGCCGTAGCTGACGGCGGCTTCGCGGATGGCCTCGTTGAGCGCGACGATCCGCGGCCGCATCCGCGCGCCCAGCGGCATCCGGCTGGAGACGTCGCTGAGGGTGAAGGTGACGACGGTGGGCGCGATCTCCGTGCAGGCCCGGATCGCGGCGTCGACCCGCCGGGCGACGGTCCGCGCGTCCCAGCCCCGGCTCATGACGTCGTTGCCGCCGCCGAAGAGCGCGATGAGATCGGGCTCGAGCTTCGTCGCGGCGGGCACCTGCTCGGGCACGATCTGGTCGAGCCGCCGCCCGCGGACGGCGAGGTTCGCGTACCGGAAGCGCGGGTCCTCCTCGGCCAGCCGCGCGGCGACGAAGTCCGCCCAGCCCCGGTACTGGTGCCGGCCGGGGTACGGGTCGTCGAGCCCTTCGGCGCAGCTGTCGCCGAGGACGACGAAACGGTGGTAGCTCATCCCGATCTCCGTAACCAGCAGTTCATCTTGTAGACACTGTCTATCAAACTTCTGTAGACGCTGTCTACTTATCGATCACCGTGGACTGAATCTTGGGACGCGTGTCCCGCCGGGGCAGGGCAAGCGCCCCAATGTGGCGTTGGGTGCGTTGGACGCACCGAACGCCACATTGGGTGCGTTGGACGCACCCAACGCCACATTGGGGCGTTCGGAGCCAGGTCAGCGCAGCCGGGCGCGGTGGCCCGCGACGGCCGCGCGGCGGGGGTCCGCCGGCGGGAGCGTCGCCAGCAGCGCGTCCAGGACTTCGAAGTCGTCGACGCCGCAGGGGGTCTCCCAGAACGACCACAGCACCGCCGGGTCGGTGCTGTTCAACGCCACCTGGCGGACCTGGGCCGTGAGCGTCTCGCGCTCTTCGCGGATCGCCGGGGCCTCCGACTCCGGCAGCAGTGGCCCGCGGAAGACGCGCATGACGTCCGCCGGGGAACTGGACCGCAGGGCCGCGCGAGCCTGGACGAAGTCCGCGTCCACCTCGGCCGCCAGGCGGTACGGGCGGGTCTGCACCACCGTCGCGCCCAGCTGGGAGCGCAGGCGGTGGATCTCGGCGCGGACCGTCACCGGGTTGCCCGTCTCGCCGTAGAGCTGCAGGGCCAGCCGATCGGCCGAGAGGCCGTTCGGGTGCAACGCCAGCAGCGTCAGGATCTCCGCGTGGCGCAGGGTGAACGGCACGTCGCGACCGTCCACTGTGGTCGTTCCGGCGCCCTCGGCCAGGTACTCCAGGCGCAGCCGGGCGCGGTGGCCGCCGCCGGTGGTGCCGCCCGTCGCGCGCAGCCGGAGCAGGTAGCCCTCGGCCAGCGGCTCCAGCGTCGCGATCCGGCCGTCGGGGAGGGCGACCGTGCCGCCGCCGCGGCGGACGTCCACTGTGGCCGGCAGCAGGCACGCCTGGGCCGCGAGCACCCGGCCGCCCGCCGAGAGCAGGGCGCCGGGGCGGCCGCGCAGGGCCTCCAGGTGGGGCATGTTGGCCCGCCGCAGCCGCTCGTCGCGGACCGCGAGCTGGGCGCGCAGCTGCCCCTCTGCGAGCTGCGCCGTGGCCGTGACCAGCGACAACATCGCCGGGTGCACCGTGCGCAGCGGCCCGCTGACGTCGATCGAGCCGAGCAGCACGCCCGTCTCCGGGTCGCGCACGGGCGCCGCCGCGCACGTCCACGTGTGGTAGCGCCGGACCAGGTGCTCGGCCGAGTAGATCTGCACCGGCTGTCCGGTCGCCAGCGTCGTGCCCATGGCGTTCGTGCCGATCGCCGACTCACTCCACCGGGTGCCTTCGGAGAGGCCGACGCGGTCGGCGCGCACCAGCTGGTTCGCCGCGCCCTCGCGCCACAGGATCAGGCCCTCGGCGTCGGTCACGATCATCACGTGCTCGGCGTCGTCGGCGATGCTCACCAGCATCTGCCGCAGCACCGGCAGCACCGGCGCCAGCGGGTGGGCTTCCCGCAACGCGGTCAGCACGTCGACGTCGTAGACGAACGGGGCCTCGCCCTCGTCCGGGTCGACGTGCGCGGCCAGCGATCGGTCCCAGGACTCCGAGACCACCGAGCGTGGCGAGCGCGGGCCCGGCAGCCCGGACAGCACCGCCGCGCGGACGTGTTCGAGCAGCCGCGCGTACGACTCCGGATCGCGCAGCATCTCGGGCTCGGGCGCCTCTGCCACGCCCTTCAGAGTAGAGACCCAGCTCACAGCGCTGCAACGCTCGTGCAACGTTGCCCGGCCTACGTTCGGCGGGAGCCCGAGCACCGCCGTCACTCCGAGCAATGAGGCAGGGAAGATGGTCCAGTACGCCGCACCGAACACCGAAGGCAGCGTCGTCAGCTTCGAATCGCGCTACGACCACTACATCGGCGGCGAATACGTGCCGCCGGCCGGCGGCCAGTACTTCGAGAACCCGACTCCCGTCACCGGGAAGACCTTCTGCGAGATCGCCCGGGGCACCGCGCCGGACGTCGAGAAGGCCCTCGACGCGGCCTGGGGCGCGGCCCCCGCGTGGGGCAAGACCTCCGTCGAGGAACGCGCCGGGGTCCTGCTCAAGATCGCCGACCGGATGGAGCAGAACCTCGAGAAGATCGCGGTCGCCGAGGCCTGGGAGAACGGCAAGGCCGTCCGCGAGACGCTCGCCGCCGACATCCCGCTGGCCATCGACCACTTCCGCTACTTCGCCGGCGCGCTGCGCGCCCAGGAGGGCGGCATCTCGCAGATCGACGAGAACACCGTCGCCTACCACTTCCACGAGCCGCTCGGCGTGGTCGCCCAGATCATCCCGTGGAACTTCCCGATCCTGATGGCGGTCTGGAAGCTCGCCCCGGCGCTGGCCGCGGGCAACGCGATCGTGCTCAAGCCGGCCGAGCAGACCCCGGCGTCGATCCACGTGCTGATGTCGATCATCGGCGACCTGATCCCGCCGGGCGTGCTGAACATCGTCAACGGCTTCGGCGTCGAGGCCGGCAAGCCGCTGGCCTCCAGCAACCGCGTCCGCAAGGTGGCCTTCACCGGCGAGACCACGACCGGGCGCCTGATCCTGCAGTACGCCAGCGAGAACATCATCCCGGTGACCGTCGAGCTGGGCGGCAAGAGCCCGAACATCTTCTTCGACGACGTCGCCGCGCAGAACGACGCCTTCTACAACAAGGCGCAGGAGGGCTTCACGCTCTTCGCGCTGAACCAGGGCGAGGTCTGCACCTGCCCGTCGCGGGCACTGGTCCAGACGGGCATCTACGACAAGTTCATGGGTGACGCCGTCGAGCGCGTCCGCAAGATCAAGCAGGGTCACCCGCTCGACACCGACACGATGATCGGCGCGCAGGCGTCCAACGACCAGCTCGAGAAGATCCTGTCCTACATCGACATCGGCAAGCAGGAAGGCGCCGAGATCCTGATCGGCGGCGGCCGCAGCGACCTCGGCGGCGAGCTGTCGGGCGGCTACTACGTCGAGCCGACGGTCTTCGCGGGCGACAACAAGATGCGGATCTTCCAGGAGGAGATCTTCGGCCCGGTCGTGTCGGTGACGAAGTTCGACGACTACGACGACGCCATGAAGATCGCCAACGACACCCTCTACGGCCTCGGTGCCGGTGTCTGGTCCCGGGACGGCAACACCGCCTACCGGGCCGGCCGCGACATCCAGGCAGGTCGCGTGTGGGTGAACAACTACCACGCCTACCCGGCCCACGCGGCCTTCGGCGGCTACAAGGCGTCCGGCATCGGGCGGGAGAACCACAAGATGATGCTGGATCACTACCAGCAGACGAAGAACATGCTGGTCTCCTACTCCGACCAGGCGCTCGGGTTCTTCTGATGACCGAGCGGGTGGCGTTGACGGAGGAGGCGGCCGACCTCCTCCGGAAGCTCGCGGCGACCCACGGACCGGTGATGTTCCACCAGTCCGGCGGGTGCTGCGACGGAAGCGCCCCGATGTGCTACCCGAAGGGCGAGTTCAAGACTGGCCAGACCGACGTGCGCCTCGGCGACCTGGTCGTCGAGGGCATGGAAGACGTGCCGTTCTGGATGTCCGGGCCGCAGTTCGCGTACTGGAAGCACACCCACCTGACGGTCGACGTCGTGCCGGGCCGCGGAAGCGGGTTTTCGCTGGAGGCGCCCGAAGGCGTGCGGTTCCTGATCCGCTCCCGCCTGTTCACCGACGAAGAGTCGGCGGCGCTGAACTGAAGGCACCGAACAACGCCGTGGCGAGTACCAGCCCTTCCCGGGCGACCGGGGCGAGCTGGTGCTCGTCCGGCGCGTGCTGCAGGCAGCCCGGGTAGGAGTGCGGCAGCCACAGCGTCGCCAGGCCGAGGACGTCGGTGAAGACGTGGTTGGGCAGGCCGCCGCCGAAGTTCGGCAGGACCGCGACGGGCGTCGCGGCGACCTCGTCGAGCGCGGCCTTCGCCCAGCCGACCCACGGGTCGTCGACCGGCGTGCGGCTGGCCCGGAAGTCGCCGCCGACCCTCACCTCGACCATCGGGAACCCTTGTGCGGCAAGGTGTTCCGTGACGGCGTCGGGGATCTTCCCGACGTCGGTCCCGGCGACGTACCGCAGTTGCAGCACCGCCCGCGCACGGCCGGGGATCGCGTTGACCGGGCGGTCGACGTCGCCCGCGTCGAGCGCGAGGACTTCGAGGGTGTTCCAGCCGTAGAGCCGTTCCGCGCCGGTCAGGCCCGGCGCGCCCCAGCCTTCGTCCGGCACCGGGTCGCCGGGCGTGTTGGCGATCTCGAGGCCCTTGAGCGCCGCGCGCACACCGTCCGGCAGTTCCGGCGGCAGCAGCTCGGGTACCTGGACGCGGCCGTGGCCGTCGACCAGGCTCGCGATCGCCCCGGTGAGCGTGGTGGCGGGGTTGCGCAGGACCCCGCCCCAGTTGCCGGAGTGGTAGGCGTCTGGGCGCAGGTCGACGTCGAGCGCGAACCGGATGGCACCGCGCGCGCCGAGGAACAGCGTCGGCGTCGCGGCGTCCAGGCGCGGGCCGTCGGAGGCGATGAGGACGTCGGCTTTCAGGAGGTCTTGTTCCTGTTCGGCGAACTCGGTGAGGCCGGGCGAGCCGATCTCTTCGCCGGTTTCGAAGAGGAACTTCAGGTTGAAGCCGAGCTTTCCGCGGTCGGCCAGCAGGAGCCGCAACGCCGTGAGGTTGATCAGGTGCTGGCCCTTGTTGTCCGCGGTGCCGCGGCCGTACCAGCGGTCGCCGTCGGCGGTGAGCGTCCACGGGTCACGGCCTTCGCCCCACTCGCCGGCTTCGCCCACGACGTCGGCGTGGCCGTAGCAGAGCAGCGTCGGCCGGTCCGGTGATTCGGTGCGGACGCCGACGAGGAACGGGCCACCCGCCGGGTCCGGGTTGGCGTGCTGCGTGACTTCGCAGCCCAACGCCGTCAACGCGGGGGTGAGGACTTCGTCGAGGTAGGCCTGGATGGCGACGCGGCCCTCGGGGGCGTCGCTGACCGTGGGGTACGCGACGAGCGTGGCCAGTTCGGCGAAGAGGGCGCCGGAGTCGACGTGGGCGCGGGCCTGGTCGAGCAGTTCCATGACCTCAGCCTAGAGGTGGGAAACAATACGAACGATCGTGCTATCTTCGAGGCATGAACGTCGACAGCGTTTACGTGGGGGAACCGAGCGTCCTGGGGTACCGACGCGAGCTGCCGGTGCTGAGCGGGATCACCAAGGCGCTGGTCACGGCGCCGGAGCTGAAGCTCGCCGAGCTGAACCTCGACGGCGACCGGCAGGCCGACCTCACCGTGCACGGCGGCCCCGACAAAGCCGTCTACGTCTACCCGGCCGAGCACTACGCGGCCTGGCGCGAAGACGGCTTCGAGGTGTCGACGGCCGACTTCGGCGAGAACATCTCCCTGTCCGGGGTCACCGAAGACGACGTGCGGATCGGGGACGTCTAGGCCTGGGGTGACGCGCTCGTGCAGGTCTCCCAGCCGCGTTCGCCGTGTTTCAAGCTCGCGATGAAGACCGGCCGCAAGGACATCACCCCGGCGATGATCGACTCGGGGCGCTCCGGGTGGTACCTGCGCGTGCTGCGGCCGGGCACCGTGCCGACGTCGGGCGCGGTCGAGCTGGTCGAGCGCGCGGACGGGCCGACGATCGCCGAGGTGTACGTCATCTCGTTCGCGAACTACGGGCAGCTGCCACCGGAGCACGTCGGGGCCGCGCTGGACTTCGCGGACCGTGTGCTCGCGACGCCCACGCTGGCCGAGCAGTGGAGCGCCGGCGTACAGTCCACTGTGGACCGATGGCGGGCGCGGCGTGCCGGTTGACGGCCGGGTCGCCCGCGGCGACGCCACGCGCCGGCTGGTGCTGCGGCGGGCGGTGGACGTCGCGTCGGTGGACGGCCTCGACGGGCTGTCCCTCGGCCGGCTGGCCGCCGAGCTGGAGCTGAGCAAGAGCGGCGTCTTCGCCCTGTTCGGGTCCAAGGAGGACCTCCAGCTCGCGACGGTCGAAGCGGCCCTCGAGATCTTCCGCTCGTACGTCGTGACGCCGGCTCTTTCGTCGGAGCCCGGGTTGCCGCGGCTGCGGGCGATCTGCGAGAACTGGCTGGACTACTCGGAAAAGCGGATCTTCCCGGGCGGCTGCTTCTTCTTCAACGCCGGCGCGGAGTTCGACGCGCGCCCGGGCCGGGTGCACGACGCGGTGGCCGCGGCGAACGGCTCGTTCGCGGCCTTCATCCGCGCGACGGCTCTCGAAGCCGTCACCCTGGCTCACCTGGACGTCGACCCCGAAGTCCTGGCCTTCGAGCTGCACGCACTGGGCCGCGCGGCCAACGCGGACTCCGTCCTCACCGGCACCGTCACCCCCTACGCCGTGGCCCGCCGCGCCATCCGCGCCCACCTGGGGCAAAAGCCGTGAAGGCCTCCTTGCCGGCCATAAGAGCCGGTAAGGAGGCCTTCACGGCTTTGGACTACTTCCAGTCGACCTGGGGGCTGCGGTAGAAGTTGATGCCCTGCAGGACCCAGCGGGGGGACTGTTTTGCGAGGCGTACGCGGTAGGCGTCCCAGTTGTGCGTGGACTTCGGGGACCAGCCGATCTCCGCGATGCCCGGCAGGCGCGGGAACGCCATGTACTCGAGGTCGTCGCTCGTGCGGATGGTCTCCGTCCACAGTGGAGCCTCGACGCCCGCGACCTGGTTCTCATCGACGCCGGTCACGAGTGACGCCGGATCCCAGTTGTAGCCGTCGCGCACCTCGATCAGCGCCGCCCAGTCCTGGCCCAGCGGCGTCGACTCGTCGTACTTCATGTCCAGGTACGCGTAGTTCGCCGGCGACATCAGGATCTTGTTGCCCCGGGCGGCCGCGGCCGCGACGGAGGCGTCGTCACCGCCGAAGTCCCAGTACTGCGGGATCGCCGACACCGGCGGCGACGCCTTCGCGATCTCGTGCCAGCCGGTGATCTTCTTGCCGTACTTCGCGACGATCGGCGCCACCTTCTGCTCGAAGGTGATGTAGTCCGCCGGCGGCGTCGCGTGCGCCTCGTCGCCGCCGATGTGCAGGTACTGGCCCGGCGTGATGGCCGCCAGCTCGCGCACGACGTCGTCGACGAACCTGTACGTGATCGGCGAGGAGATGCACAGCGAGCTGTAGCCGACCTCGGTGTCGGTGCGCACCGGGACGGCCTTTCCGTCGCAGTTCAGCTCCGCGTACGTCGACTGCGCCGCGTTCGTGTGGCCCGGCATGTCGATCTCGGGGATCACCGTGATGTGCCGCGAAGCCGCGTACGCGACGATGTCCTTGTACTGCTTCTGCGTGTAGTAGCCGCCGGGGTCGCCGTACGCGGCCGTCTTGCCGCCGACCGTCGCCAGCTTCGGCCAGCTCTTGATCTCGATGCGCCAGCCCTGGTCGTCGGCCAGGTGCAGGTGCAGCGTGTTGAGCTTGTACTGGGCGATCTGGTCGATGTACAGCTTGACCTGGTCCGGCTGGAAGAAGTGCCGCGCGACGTCGAGCATCGCGCCGCGTTCGCCGAAGCGGGGGTAGTCGAGGATCGTGCCGCCCGCGACGGTCCACGTCCGGTGCTGCACGTGCTTCGCCTCGATCGCCGACGGCAGCAGCTGCCGCAGCGACTGGACGCCTTCGAAGAGGCCGTCCGCGGTGTTGGCACTGAGCTTGACGCCGTCGCGCGCGACCTTCAGCTGGTAACCCTCGGTGCCGATCCGGGCGTCGTGGCCCAGTTCGAGCGAGATCGCCGGCAGGCCCCACGCGCGCGGCACGACCGGCAGCGGGTAGCCGGTGGCCGGCCGCAGCAGGCCACGCAGGTAGTCCGCGACCTGGCCGGCGCCGCGGTCGGCGCTGATCACGGTGAACGGCGTGAGCCGGAAGTCCGCCTTCGCGTCGGCCTTCGCCGACACCGGCGCGGGGACGACGTCGGTCACGCTCCGTTCTGGGGCCGCCGGAGTGGCTTCGGCGGTGGCGGCGGGCAGGCCGGCTGCCGTCAGACTCACGACAGCCGCGGTCAAGACGGCTCTGGACAAGCGCATCAAGGCACCTCCGGTCGGGGACTCCCCCACAAAGGTACAGACCAGCCGGTGTATTTGGAACAATACTTTACGAAGTGCGCAACGCCGCCCGGATCGCGTCCAGCACGGCGGGATCCTCGATGGTCGAGGGCACCGCCTCGTCGCGGCCGTCGGCGATCGCGCGCATGGTCTTGCGCAGGATCTTCCCGGACCGCGTCTTCGGCAGAGCGTCCACAATGGACACGTCACGGAACGCGGCGACCGGCCCGATGTCCCGGCGCACCGTCGCCACCAGCTCGTCGCGCAGCTGGTCCGCCGGCGTGTCGACGCCCGCCTTCAGCACGACGAACCCGCGCGGCAGCTGGCCCTTGAGCTGGTCGGCGACGCCGATCACGGCGCACTCCGCGACCGCCGGGTGCGAGGCCAGCGCGGCCTCCATCGACCCGGTCGACAGCCGGTGCCCGGCGACGTTGATGACGTCGTCGGTGCGGCCCATGACGAACAGGTAGCCGTCTTCGTCGAGGTAGCCGGAGTCGCCGGTCAGGTAGTGGCCGGCGTAGCGGGAGAGGTAGGCCTCGCGGTAGCGCTCGTCGTCGCCCCAAAGGGTCGGCAGCGAGCCCGGCGGCAGCGGCAGCTTGATCGTGATGGCGCCCTCGCGACCGGCCGGCAGCTCGTCGCCGGCCTGGTCGAGGATGCGGACGTCCCAGCCCGGCACGGGCTTGGTCGCCGAACCCGGTTTGACGTCCATCGGCTCCAGGCCGCGCAGGTTGGCCGCGATCGGCCAGCCCGTCTCGGTCTGCCACCAGTGGTCGATCACCGGCGTGCCCAGCTTCTCGCGCGCCCAGTGGTAGGTCTCCGGGTCGAGCCGCTCACCGGCCATGAACAGCGTCCGGAACTGCTTCAGGTCGTACTTCTCCAGCTCCTTCGCGTCCGGGTCGACCTTCTTGATCGCCCGCAGCGCGGTCGGCGCGGTGAACAGCGCCTGGACGCCGTGCTCGGCGATGACGCGCCAGAACGCGCCCGCGTCCGGCGTCCCGACCGGCTTGCCCTCGTAGAGCACCGTCGTCGCCCCGGCCAGGAGCGGCGCGTAGACGATGTAGGAGTGCCCGACGACCCAGCCGACGTCGGAGGCCGTCCACCAGACGTCACCCGCGTGGACGTCGTAGATCGCGGCCATCGACCAGGCCAGCGCCACCGCGTGCCCGCCGGTGTCGCGGACGACGCCCTTCGGCTTCCCGGTGGTCCCGGACGTGTAGAGGATGTAAAGGGGATCGGTCGCCTTCACCGGTACCGGATCGGCCGGCGACGCGTTCGCCGCCAGCTCCCGCCAGTCGACGTCCCGCTCGCCCAGCTCGGCGGGCGCCTGGTCGCGCTGCAGCACGACGACGTGGTCCGGCTGGTGCTCGGTCAGCGCCAGCGCGGCGTCGATGATGGGCTTGTACTCGACGACGCGCGTCGGCTCGATCCCGCAGGACGCGGCCAGGATGACCTTCGGCTTCGCGTCCTCGATCCGGGCCGCCAGCTCCTTCGGCGCGAACCCGCCGAAGACCACCGAGTGCACCGCGCCGATCCGCGCGCACGCCAGCATCGCGATCACGGCTTCGGGGACCATCGGCAGGTAGACGATCACCCGGTCACCGTGCGTCACACCGAGCGAACCCAGCGCACCGGCGAAGCGCGCGACCTCGTCGCGGAGCTGTTCGTAGGTGAACGTGAGTTGCTGTCCGGTCACGGGGGAGTCCCAGATCAGCGCGTCCTGCCCGCCGCGGCCGGCCTCGACGTGGCGGTCCAGGGCGTTGTAGGAGGTGTTCAGCTCGCCGTCGGGGAACCAGCGGTAGAAGGGCGGGTTCGCGTCGTCGAGGGCCCGTTCCGGGGCCTTCGTCCAGGTGATCGTCTTGGCCGCTTCCAGCCAGAACGCGTCCGGCTCGGCCAGGCTCCGCCGGTAGGCCTCGGAGTACGCGCCCATTGCCGCTCCTTCGCGTCGAACGTCCCGCCGGTCCCATCATGACGCCGCGACGGCGGGCCCGCCGGATTCCGTGCGGGATCCGGGCGCCGGAAAGACCCGGCAACCCAACGGCGGCGGCGCGCGTCCTAAGCTGGACCGCGGGGAAATGCCGCGTGACGGTAAGACGTGAACACGGACAGTGAGGGGAGCCCGGCAGTGAACGGACTCGCGAGCGCGTTGCTCTCGCTAGCCCATTCCTTGTTCGGCCCGGGCTTCTGCCCCGGCGAATGGGTCTGGGCCACGAGTGCGGCGGGCGCGCTCGTCGCGTTGCTGCCGCCGATCGGCGCGCTCGTCGTCTCGATCATCCGCAAGGGCACCGGCAACCGGTACGACCTGACCACGCTGTCGGTGTTCGGCGTGATCGGCCTGCTCAGCACGCTGGTGCTGCCGTGGCTGCTGTCGAACGGCGTCTCGGGCGTCTACCGCATGGTGTTCGCCGGCCAGAAGTCCGGGCTGTCCGCGAGCGAGGTCGCGACGCTGAAGGGGCCCGGTGGCTGCTGGGTCGACTCGCAGGTGAACTACCTGGGTGGCCGTCAGACGGTCTTCGACGTGCTTTCCTCCGGCAGCACCGGCGCCGACGACCTCCCGTTCTTCGTGTACCTGCTGGCCTTCATCGTGCTGCCGGCCGGGTCACTGCTGTTCGTGATGCTGCAGGGGCGCACGGCGTTCCGCCGCGGTCCGAAGTGGCCGTCCCGGTTCTTCTGGATCCCGTTCGTCGCGATGGCCTTGTTCAGTGTCGGTATGGAAGCGAACACCGCGCTGCACTTCTGGCTCGGGTTCCTGCCGTTCAGCGTGCTGGGCCTGATCCCGGTCGCGATGGTCGGCCCGCCGCCGTGGTCGGTGATCAACCGGCCGGACGTGCCGCCGCGCCGCGAGCAGGAGCCCTACCGGCCGCCGCAGCAGCCGCCGTCGCAGGTCCAGCCGCGGCCCACCCCGCCGCCTCCGCCGCCCCCGATCAACAAGCCGTACCCGAAGACGGCGCTGGCGTCCGCGCCCGAGCCGCCCCCGATGGCGGGCGCGCTGGCCGCGGCGCCGGGCCCGATCCCGGCGCCGCCCGGCTCGCGCAACGCCGGCGGCAGCCGCTACCGGCGCATCAAGCAGCTCGGCGCCGGCGGTTTCGGCACGGTCTGGCAGGCCGTCGACACCCAGCTCAACCGCACGGTCGCGCTGAAGATCGCGCACGCGCCGGACCGCGACACCGCCGAGCGCATGCAGCGCGAGGCCCGCGCGCTGGCCGTCGTCAGCCACCCGAACTGCGTCAAGGTGTACGACCTGGCCGAGGAACCGGACGGCCTCGCGCTGGTCATGGAGTACCTCGAGGGCCGGCCGCTGGCCGAGCTGGTCGACGGGCAGGGCCCGCTCGACGACATCGCCGCGGGCCGGCTGTGGGCGACGATGGCGGGCGCGCTCGCGGCCGCCCACGAGAAGGGCGTCCTGCACCGCGACATCAAGCCGTCGAACGTCGTGCTCGACCCCAGCGGCCTGGCCCACCTGATCGACTTCGGCATCGCCCGCAGCCAGGGCGACTCCAAGATGACGGCGACCGGCATGATGATCGGCACGCCGGACTTCGTCGCCCCGGAGCAGGCGATGGGCGCGACGGCCTCACCGGCGTCCGACGCCTGGCAGCTGGCGGCGACGATCAGCTACGCACTGACGGGCCAGCCCCCACGCGGCACCCGCGAGACGCCGATGGCCGCGCTGATGGCGGCGGCGCGTGCGGAACCGGTGTCCCGGCTGCCGCAGCGCAGCGCCCACGCGCGGCTCCTGGCGGCGTCTTTGGACCCGGAACCACGTCGCCGTCCGACGCTCAACTCGGTGCGGCGGGAGGTCGAGGGCTGGCTGTCGAGGGCGGGCAAGTCCCTGGACGGCCCGGTGACCCGGGTGGTCCCGCGCCAGCCGCACCGCTAAGCCGGCTTCGACGCGGAGAAGATCACCAGCTCCTTCGGCCGGACCTCGACGTTGACCTGCTCGAAGCCCGCCTTCTCGAGGCGGCCGGAGAACATCGACGCGTCGATGACGTTCATCGTGTCGCCGATGTGCAGCAGGCGGAACCTGAGGTTGAGCTGGCCGTCGCTGCCGCAGTACGTGCCGCCCGGGCGCAGGACCCGCGCGGCCTCGGCGAAGATCGCGTCCTGCAGCTGCCTCGTCGGCACGTGGTGCAGCATCGTGAAGCAGACGACCGCGGAGAACCGGCCGGACTCGAACGGCATCTCCGCGCCGCTGCCCTCGACGACGTCCGCGCGGGCGCCGTACTTCGCGCGCAGCAGCTGGGTCGACGCGGGGTCTATCTCCAGGACCGTCAGCTTCGGCACGACGCGCAGCAGCACCTTCGTCGTGGCGCCGAAGCCGGGGCCGATCTCGAGGACGTCGTCACCCAGTTCCCGCTCCGCGAGCCACGGCGTGAGGCGCTCCTCGACCGTGTTCGCCCACTTCTCCGAGCTGCAGATCTTGCGGTGGATCAGGTTCATCGGCATGCCGTCGACGTTAGGGAGCCGCCGCGGTGACCGGTAGCCGATAGACTGACAACCGATGTCGCGAACCGGCCAACCCCACGCGATGTTGCTCGGCGAGGTCGACCTGCCGGCCGGCACCTGGTTCCCGTGGCACGAACACCCCGTCCACCAGCTCGTCTGGGCGGCCAGCGGGGTCATCGCGGTCAAGGCGGGCGACGCCGGCTGGGTCCTGCCGCCGACACGCGCGCTGTGGATGCCCGCCGGCGTCCAGCATCGGACCGGCGCGCTCGGCAAGGCCGCGCTGCGCGGCATCTACGCGCACCCGGACCGCAGCCCGGTGTCGTGGCCGGAGCCGCGGCTGGTCGCCGTCCGGCCGCTGCTGCACGAGCTGCTGGAGTACCTGACCGGCGACGGCGTCGCCCCGGAGGCGCGGCTGCGGGCCGAAGCCGTCGCGTTCGACCTGCTGGAACCGCTCGACGTCGTGCCGATCGTGGTGCCGTCGCCCACCGACCCGCGGGCCCGGGACGTCGAGGCGGCGGTGCTGGCCAACCCAGCCGATCCGCGCGGCCTCGCCGAGTTCGGCCGGGACGTCGGCGCGGCCGAGCGCACGCTGGCGCGGATCTTCGTCCGCGAATGCCGGATGCCGTTCGGGACGTGGCGCACCCAGGTGCGCCTTCGTGCGGCGCTGCCGTTGCTGGCGCAGGGAATCCCGCTGACGACGGTCGCGCACCGCGTCGGCTACAGCTCGGCGAGCGCGTTCGTCGCCGCGTTCCGGCGCGCGGTCGGCGTCACGCCGAGGGCGTACTTCGCGGGCTGAGCTACCGCCAGGACGGCAGCCAGCGTTCGGCCTCCCACTGGCCGGTCGTGATCGCGATGCCGTTGAGGATCGGCCACAGCCAGGCGAAGTTCGCCACGACCAGCCCGACGTACAGGCTGACGACGAGCAGACCGGTCCCGCGTCTTTCGAACCCGCGTTTCGCGCTGCCCAGGATCTGGCCCAGGCACAACGTCAGCCCCAGCACGAGGAACGCGGCCAGCGGCGTCGCGTAGAAGAAGTACATCTGCCGGTCGATGTTGGTGTACCAGAAGACGTACCCGCCGAGGTAGCCGACCAGGACGGCGGCGTAGCGCCAGTCCGCGCGGAAGATCGAGCGCCAGGCCGACCAGGCGAGCATCGGGATGGCCAGCCACCACATGGCCGGCGTGCCGATCAGCATCGTCGCGCTGACGCAGCGGGACTCGCCGCAGCCGGTGACTTCGCCGTCGTAGCTGTAGAGCATCGGGCGCAGCCCCATCGGCCACGTCCAGGGCTTCGACTCCCACGGGTGCGGGTTGTCCTTGGGCGTGACCAGGGTTTCGTGGAAGTGCAGGACGTTCGCCGAGTAGTCGCCGAGCGAGCGCAGCGACGCCGGGATCCAGCCCCAGACGCCCGGCGCGATGTCCTTGATCTCGGTGTAGTGCCGGTCGGTCGCCGTCTCGCTGGCGAACCAGGCCCAGTACGCGCCGAGGTACATCACGAGCGGGATGAGCAGGATCGCCCACAGCGCGGGCGCGACGTCCCGGCGGATCGTGCCCAGCCAGGGCCGTTCGACGCCGGCCGCGCGCCGCGCCGCGACGTCGAACCCGACGCACAGCAGCCCGAACGCGACGATGTAGTAGAGCGCCGACCACTTGACGCCGAAGGTCAGGCCGATCATCAGCCCGGTCGCGAACCGCCACCAGCGGAAGCCGAGCTTCGGCCCCCAGACCGTCTCGTTGACCCAGCCCTCGCGGACGGCCGTCGCGAGCCTCGTGCGCACCTGGTCGCGGTCGACGAGCAGGCAGGCGAACGCGGCGAGCACGAACAGCGCGATGAAGATGTCGAGCATGCCCATCCGCGACTGCAGGTGCAGGACGCCGTCGCTGATCACCAGGATGCCGGCGATGGCGCCGAGCAGCGTGGACCGGGTGAGCCGGCGGGCGATGCGGATGGTCAGGAAGATGATGAGCGTGCCGGCCAGCGCGGGCATGATCCGCCAGCCCCAGCCGTTGTAGCCGAACAGCCACTCGCCGACCGCGATCAGCTGCTTGGCCAGTGGCGGGTGGACGACCAGCTCGTAGCCGTAGTTGTCCTCGTAACCGCCGTTGCGCAGCACCTGCCACGCCTGCGGGACGTAGTGCTTCTCGTCGAAGACCGGGCTGCCCTTGTCGGTCGGGCTGCCGAGGTTCTGCAGCCGGACGATGCCGCCGATCACGGTGAGCACGATGGTCACGAGCCAAGCGCGCAGCCGGTCGTCCGGCATGCCGCGGCCGAGCAGGGTCGTCTCGCGGTCGGTCGGCGGCCGGAGCGCCTCGACCGGGCCCGGCCGGACGCTTTCGTCGTCGGGACGGGTCAGCACGGCGGTCACGGGGCGATCCTACGGGCGGGACAGGGCGTACGTCGTCCGGATCCGCCGACCCGCCTAGGCTGGCCGGGTGAGCTCATCGGTGACAACCGGCCGCTTGGTCCTGGCCGCTACCCCACTCGGCGACGTCCGCGACGCTTCGCCCCGCCTGGCGGAAGCGCTGGCCGAAGCCGACGTCGTGGCCGCTGAGGACACCCGCCGCTTCCGGTCGCTGGCCTCGGCCCTGGACATCACCCCACGCGGCCGCGTGGTGAGTTTCTACGAGGACGTCGAGACGGCGCGCCTGCCCAGGTTGCTCGAATCGTTACAGGCGGGCGAGACGGTGGTGCTGGTGACGGACGCCGGTATGCCCAGTGTGTCCGATCCGGGCTTCCGCCTGGTGGCGGCGTGCGTCGAAGCGGACATTCCGGTGACGTGCCTGCCGGGCCCGTCCGCGGTGACGACGGCGCTCGCTTTGTCCGGTTTGCCGTGCGACCGGTTCTGTTTCGAGGGTTTCGCGCCGCGCAAGCCGGGTGAACGGACGAAGTGGCTCACGTCGCTGGTCTCCGAGCCGCGGACGGTGGTGTTCTTCGAGTCCCCGCACCGGCTGGCATCCCTGCTGGCGGACGCGGCGGCGGTGCTGGGCGCGGACCGGCGGGCGGCGGTGTGCCGTGAGCTGACGAAGACGTATGAAGAGGTGAAGCGGGGCTCGTTGGCGTCGCTGGCGGCGTGGGCCGCGGACGGGGTGCGCGGCGAGATCACGGTGGTGCTGTCGGGCGCCGAGCCGCGTTCGGTGTCGGTGGCGGACCTGGTGGCGGAAGTGGCGGACCGGGTGGCTTCGGGCGAGCGGTTGAAGTCCGCGGCGGCGGAGGTCGCGGAGGCGACCGGAGTGTCCAAAAAGGAACTGTACGACGCGGTCCTGGCGGCGCGGAAGTCCTGAGCCGGTGCCCTCGCCCATCTCACCTGAGCTGCGTGCCGCGTTGCGCGCGCTGGGAAAGGCGCGGGACGAGAAGCCTGACGGCGGAGACCTCGCCGCGTGGCGAGAGCGGGTCGCGGAGGCCCTGGAGACGCTGGCACCGTTGCTGATCTTCCCGGCAGACCGGCGCCGGGCGGCCGCGGAGGCGGTCGAAGCCCGCGCCGAGGCGGCACGGATCCGCACGTCGCGGCCGCCCGAATGACGCGCTCCGGGCCGGCGAGGGTCGTGCCGAACCGGCCGTTCACTCCAGGGTTATGTCCTGTATGTGCGACTTGTGGCGTGTGAGATCGAGATTGAGCCGTTCGGTCGCTACCGCCGCAGTCGATCATCGACGATCGTTCCCGGTGGGCGCGGCCAGGACTGTCCAGGTCGCGGAGGAGGGGTTTCCGCGTGTCTTCCGTTGTGCGTTCTTCCCGGTCGAGAGCCGGCCGTGGCGGGCTCTTCCTCGTGCTGGCCGTGGTGTCCGGGATCATCCCCGCCGCGGTCTTCGCGCGTCCGGCTGACGGCGCGACCGTCGCGCAGGCGCCCGGCGCGCCTGCGGTTTCCTCGCAGACGTACCCGGCCGGTACGTTCGGCGGCGGCCCGGGTGTGCCCGGTGACTTCACGTTCACGCCGGCCGGCACCGGGTCCCCGGTCGACCACTACGTCTGGCGACTGGACAACGCGGTCTCGCCGAGCTGCAACGGCGTCGAGGCCGGCACGGTGAAGCCGGCGGTGCCAGGCGGTCCCGCCACCACGACCATCGCACCCGCCGGCTCGGGCCCGCACGTGCTGAGCGCGTGGGCGTGCGACAGCGCGGAGACACCGTCGGCGCGGACCGACTACTCCTTCTCGGTCAAGGACGCCGCGGCGCCGGTGGCGGCGTGGCAGTTCGAGGGCGACACCCGCTCGCAGTTCGCCGGCCTGCGCTACGCGGGTGCCGGTTCGGCCCCCTTCGCGCCGGGCAAGCTCGGTCAGGCGGTGCCTGTGAGCGGCCGGCCCGGCGACTACCTGGCGACGAGCGCGCGGGTCCTGGACCTCGGCAAGTCGTTCTCGGTGTCGGCGTGGGTCGACGCGGCCGACCTGACCAAGCGACGGGTGGTGCTGTCCCAGGACGGCGCCCGGACGAGCGGGTTCGCCCTGCAGTACCTGGAAACCGGCAAGTGGGCGTTCAGCCTGAGCGGCTCGGACGTCGCGAACCCGGTCGTGCGGTCGGCGGTCTCGACGGCGGCTCCGGCGACGGGCGTGTGGACGCACCTCGCCGGCGTCTACAACGCGGCGGCGCACACGGCGACGCTGTACGTCGACGGCCAGGCCCAGCAGACGATCCCGGCCACGGCTTCGGGCGGGGCAGGCCCGCTGGTCCTCGGCGGCGGCCTGGCCGCGGGAGCGCGGGCGGACCTCTTCCACGGGGCGATCGACGAGGTGACGGCCTTCGGACGCGCCCTGTCCGCCGCCGACGTCACCACGCTCTACAACCAGAACGGCGTCCCGACCGGACTATCCGCCACCCGTGAGTACACATTGGACGGTGACACGGCCGACGCCACCGGCGCCGACGGCACGCTGATCGGGGCGAACGTCGCCTACGGTCCGGGCTACTCGGATTCGCCGGGCCGGTCCGCGACCGACGACTCGATCGGCCACGGCCGGGGCCAGGCGCTGGCGGGCACCGGCGCGGCGACGTCGTCCCCGGTGGTGGACACCGCGGGAGGCCTGGCGGTTTCGGCCTGGGTGAAGCTGGACAAGCCCGGCTGCTACACCTTCGCCGCGCAGGGAGGCGCCTCCGGCGACGCGTTCAGCCTCGGTGCCACGTCCGACAGCCTCGAGTTCGGGCTGAGCACCACCGGGGGCCTCTGGCGGTGGGCGAAGACTTCCATCACCCCGCACCTCGGGAAGTGGACCCACCTGACGGGTGTCCACGACGTGCTCGCGGGCAAGGAACGGCTGTACGTCGACGGCACGCTGGCCGCGGAAACGACGATCCCGGCGGGCACCGCGTGGCGGTCGACCGGCCCGTTCCGGATCGGCGCCTTCGCGGGATCGATCGACCAGGTCCAGGTGTGGGACCGCGCGCTGCCGGCCGCCGAGGTGGCCGAGCTCGCCAACACCGCCGTGCTGCGGGCGAACTACCAGCTCGACGGCACCACGACGGACTCCGTCAGCGGTGTCACGGGCACCCCGGGCGGGAGTTTCCAGCTGACGACCGACGACGACGGCGCGGACGTCGGCCGCTTCCCGTTCGACGGGGGCGCTCAGGTCGAAGGGCCGCGCCCGCAGAACTTCCGCAGCGACCGGAGCTTCACGGCCGAAGCCTGGGTCAAGCACACCTGGACCGAGGCGGACGCCGAGCGGGAGAAGCAGCGTGACCCGTCCGACCCCGCGGGCGTGGACAAGGCCGGCCGCACGGCGCTCGGCGCGAACAGCGCGTCCTCCTCGCCGTACCTCCTGGGCTACCGCGGCGCGCAGGACGCGAACGGCACCTGGCGCCCCAGGTGGAACTGGACACTGGGCACGACCCAGGTGACGCCGGACGGGGACGCCGAGTCCGGCGTCTGGACCCACCTCGCCGGGACGTACGACGCCGTGACGCACCAGGCGTGCCTGTACGCGACGACGGACGCGTACGAGTACAGCCCGAAGTGCGTCGGTGACGTCACCGGCTGGAACGGCGCGAGCGATCTCGAGGACCTCTTCCTCGGGCGTGGTCGTGTCAACGGCCAGGACAGCGATCACTGGTACGGCGACCTGCGAGGCATCCGGGTTTACAGCGGCGTGCTCGACCAGCAGCACATCAACGTCGACACCATCCTCGACCACCCCTAGGACGGCGGTGGTGACCGATGCGGGAGACGGGCCGTGGCGCGCGGAGATGGTCGAGCTGGTTCGACGAGGTGACGTCGCGGATGCGACCGACGCCTTGCTCAGCCTCACCTACCACGAGCCGGATCGGAGCTGGCTGCAGAGGTTCCTCCTGGAGTGCCTCGGATCCGGGGTGAACCGGCAGGTCCGGGCGCTCGCGGTCACCTGCGCCGGGCACGTCGCCCGGCTCGATCACGAGATCGGTCCGGCGCTCGTGGCCAGGCTGCGCGAGCTGGAGAAGGATCTTGTTCTCGGTGGGATCGCCGAAGACGCGCTCGCCGATGTCGTCTCCTTCGCAGGTGGCGCTTGACGGGTCAACCGTCCCGGACCACCCCTAGGACAGCAGTGCCGTCACCGCGGCGTGCGCCTTCCCGGCATCGGGCGCGCCTCCGGTGATCACGTCCGTGTAGACGAACGACTCGCCGATCCGCACCAGCAGGTAGGCCAGGTCCGGCACGGGTAACGGGGGTACGAGACGGCCCGCCTTGGCCTCCGTCGACAGCAGGGACTCCAGTTCGGCGATGGTCCGCTGCTGGCAGACGCTTGCCCGGGTCGTCAGCAGGCGCAGGGCCCGCTCCGGCTCCCGGCGCAGGAAGTCCCGGAACGGCGGGGACTCGTTCGCCGATCGGACGAAGCCGCTGACGAAGTCCGCGATACCGGCGGTTCCGCGTCCGACGCACGAGGGCAGCAGGTGGGCAATCGATGCGGACGAAAGGGACCACAGGATCTCGCCCAGCAACCGGTCCCGGGAGCCGATGCGGCGGTGCAGCGTCGCGCGGCTGATCGACAGCGCCGCCGCCAGTTCTCCCATGTCCAGCCGGCGGCCGGACAGGAACCAGGTGCGGGCCAGCTCGAACTCGTGAGACATATGTCAGAATGTCTCACACGACGATCGAGAGGACCAGCAGATGCGCGCAGTTCAGGTGACCGAGTTCGGCGGACCCGAGGTGCTCACGCCCGTCGAACTGCCCGATCCGGTGGCCGGGGCCGGTGAGGTGCTGATCGACGTCGAGCGGATCGGCGTCAACTACGCCGACACGCACCAGGCCGAGAACTCCTACCTCGCCCCGTCGAAGCTGCCGCTCGTGCCCGGTGGCGAGGTCGTCGGGCGGACGCCGGACGGCAAGCGCGTCGTCGCGCTGCTCAACAGCGGTGGCGGGTACGCCGAAAAGGCCGCCGCACCCGAGGTCACCACCTTCCCGGTGCCCGACGGCATCGACGACCTGACCGCGCTGTCCATGCTGGTCCAGGGCGCGACCGCCTGGGTGCTGCTCCGAAAGAACGCGCACCTCGAGAAGGGCGAGTCCGTCGTCGTGCACGCGGCCGCCGGCGGGGTCGGGACGATCGCCGTGCAGCTCGCCAAGGCGTGGGGCGCGGGCCGCGTCATCGCCACCGCGAGCAACGACGAGAAGCGCGCGCTCGCCCTCGAACTCGGCGCCGACGTCGCGGTCGACTCGCGCGCCGAGGACATGACGGCGACGCTGCTCGAGGCCAACGGCGGCCGCCGCGTCGACGTCGTGCTCGACATGGTCGGCGGCAAGACGACCGACCAGAGCATCGCCGCGCTGGCGGCGTTCGGCCGGCTGGCGTTCTACGGCATGGCCGGGCGCGAGTCGCCGAAGCCGGTGGATCTGCGCAACATCCTCGGCCACAGCACGACGATCAGCGGCATGTGGCTGCCGCACGTCTTCCGCCTGCCGGGCAACGTCTTCGGCACGGCGCTGACCGAGCTGTTCGACCTGGTCCTGGCCGGGAAACTCCGCGCGATCCCGGGCGGTGAGTACGCGCTGACGGACGCCCGCGGCGCGCACGAAGCCCTCCGCTCACGCGGCACGGTCGGCAAGCTCCTCCTCGACCCGACGAAGTAAAGCCGTGAAGGCCTCCTTGCCGGCCATAAGAGCCGGTAAGGAGGCCTTCACGGCTTTGAAGCCAGCAGGGCCTCCAGCGGCGCGGCCTTGTGGAGGCACTCCTGCCACTCCGCCTCCGGGTCCGAATCCGCCGTGATGCCGCCGCCGACGCCCAGGGCTATCGAGCCGCCCGCGATCTCGAACGTCCGGATCGCGACGTTCAGCTCCAGGCCCGCCGCCGGCGAAACCAGGCCGATGGCTCCCGTGTAGACGCCGCGGCCGGACGGTTCCAGCTCCGCGATCAGGTCCTGCGCGCGGATCTTCGGCGCGCCCGTCACCGAGCCCGGCGGGAACGTGGCCGCCAGCAGCTCGGCGTCGGACACCGACGGGCCCAGCACGCCCGAGACCGTCGACTCCAGGTGCCACACTCCCGGCGCCGGGCGCACCCGCAGCAGCGACGGCACCGTCACCGAGCCCACTTCGCACACCCGGCCCAGGTCGTTGCGCACCAGGTCCGTGATCATCACGTTCTCCGCGACGTCTTTCGTGGACTGACGCAGCAGCGAAGCATTCCCGGCGTCGAGAGGCCCACGCCGGGGGAGCGTCCCCTTGATCGGCGTCGACAGCACGGAACGCCCGTGGCGCGCCAGGAACAGCTCCGGCGAGAACGACACGACCGAACCCCACGAACCCGACAGGAACGCCGCCCGGCGCGGGTTCAGCCGGGAGACGCCGGTGGCGAACAGCGCGGCCGGCGAGCCCGAGAACGAGCCTGTGAAGCGGGTGCAGATGTTCGCCTGGAACAGCTCCCCGGCCTCGATCGCATGCACGCACGCCTTCACCGCGTCCCGGTGCTCCGAAGGCAGCGGACGTCGTAAGGGACCGGCCGTCCACGAAGGAGCCACCGGCGAAGAGGCCAAGAGGGACTCCATTGTGGACACCGACGGGCCGCCGCCGTCCAGGGATTCCAGGTAGCAGGTGCCCGACGCCGACCACCGCAGCACGTGGTCCGTCCAGCCCCACGCCGTCGCGGGCAGTGCGCCGCTCCGGCCCGACGGGTCCGCCGAGTCGTAGGACAGGTAGCCGAACCAGCCGCCGCCGACCACGCCGTGCGGGGCGTCCACCGGTGCGGGCCAGGAAATCGGGCCCGGGGACACCTGAAGCGACGGCGCGATCACCGCACGTGAGCCGAACCAGTCGCCCGACAGCATCGCGGGCGGCGGCAGGCCGCGAGCCCGGGCGTGCGCGGCCAGGACCAGGAGCGCGCGCGACGGCGTCACGTTCGTCCGGAGTGTCCTGCTCTGCACGCGCATGGCGACATTGTCACCGGTCCTACAGCAAAAGGTCGCCCAATGTGAACGGATACACGACGGCGTTCTGCTCCACCGGCCCGCTGATCCCCGGCACCCCCGGTGCGCACGCGTGCTGGTGGATGCCGAGCCGCGCGTGGAACCAGCCCGCCCGGCCCGGGATGCCGTTGTGCCGGATCAGCCACAGCACGACCTCGGAGTCGGCCCAGCGGTCCGGGTGCAGGCGCTGCTGCCAGCAGTCGTAGTCGGCGTAGATCAGCACCCGCTCGATCCGCGCCGCGTGCCGGACGTGCTTGATCCACAGCTTGATGAACCGGTCGTCGACGCTCGGTGCCGCCACCTCCAGCGCCGGCGCCAGCGACCCGGGCGAGAACGCGCCGAGCTTGCTCGCCGTCCGGACGAAGTGGTCGGCCTGGTCGTGCACCGCGCCGGGCCGCGCGTAGTGGCGGCCGCCGACGTGCAGTCCCGCTTCCTGCGCGCCGGCCAGGTTCCGCTCCGCGGCCGAGCTGCTCCAGTTGACGTTCTCGCTGATCGTCACCGAGACGAACTTGGCCTGCGCGCCGCGGACGGCCTGCCAGTCCGTGACGCGCTCGCGGTGGGACAGCGAGATGCCGAGTTCGGCTTCCGGCTCCGTCACAGTCCGCCCCCGGCGCGTAGATGAGAGCACACCATACGTCGCCGGGAGCGGACCCGCAGTCACACCACACCGGGTTGATCAGGCGTTTTCGGTCAGGCGCTCTCTCGCTGGAACGTCCGCGTGCCCCACCACACCGACAGCACCGCGAGCGCCAGCACGACGACGCTCCCGGTGAAGAGCGCGTCCATCGTGAAGTCGCCGCGGAAGCTGTTGCGCTCGACGTCCACCACGTGCCGGAACGGGTTGATCCGGGAGATCGTGTACAGCCAGCCCGGCGCCGAGCCCGCCGTGATCGGCAGCAGGATCCCCGACAGCAGCAGCACCGGGATGAGCACGGCGTTCAGCAGCGCCGGGAACGTCTCCTCGCTCTTGAGCGTCAACGCCAGCGCGTACGAGCACGACGCAAGCGAGATCGCCAGCAGGAACACGATCACCAGGCTCAGCAGAACGCCGCCGACCGGCGCGTCCAGGTCGAACGCGAGGTAGGCCAGCGCGATGATCAGCAGCGCCTGCACGACCGCCTGCAGCGCGTTGGCCAGCACCTTCCCCATTAGCAGCGCCGCGCGGCTGACCGGCGTCACCCGGAACCGCTCGACCACGCCGGACCGGTAGTCGGCCAGCAGGCCGAACCCGACGAACGAGCTGCCGAACAGCGCCAGCTGCGCGATCAGCGCCGGGGTGAGCAGCATCCAGCCGTCCACTTCGGACAGGCCCTGGGCCTGCACGGCCCGGACCATCAGCGGCCCGAACAGGAAGAGGTACAGCAGCGGCTGCATGATCCCGATCAGCACCCAGGTCGGGTTCCGCAGCGCGGCCAGCATGTCGCGCCGGAAGATCAGCCAGGTGTCACGCAACATCGGCGGTCTCCTTCGCGGTGTGCGTGCCTTGCTCGGCTTCACGCAGTGAACGCCCGGTCAGCGTCAGGAAGACGTCGTCCAGGGTCGGGCGGTGCACCTGCATCGACGTCATCGCGATGCCCCTGCCGTCCAGCGCGCGCAGCAGCTCCGGCAGCGCGACGTCGCCGCGCGGCACCCGGAACCGGAGCACGCCGCCGGTGACCGACAGCTCGTGCGCGCCGGGCAGGCGTCCGGCGGTCTCGGCCGCTTCGGCCACCGATGCCGGGTCGACGCCGACCTCGACGCCGTCACCGGACACCCGCGCCTTCAGCGCGTCCGGGGTGCCCTCCGCGACGATCCGGCCGTCGTCGATCACGATCAGCCGGTCCGACAGCGCGTCGGCCTCGTCGAGGTAGTGGGTGGTGAGGAAGACCGTGACGCCCTGCTCGGCGCGCAGCCGGCGGATGTGTTCCCACAGGTTGGCGCGGCTCTGCGGGTCGAGCCCGGTCGACGGCTCATCGAGGAACACCAGGCCCGGCGAGTGGATCAGCCCCATCGCGATGTCGAGCCGGCGCCGCTGCCCGCCCGACAGCGTCTTCGTGAGCCGCCGGCCGAGGCCGGTGAGGTCGAGCTGTTCGCACAGCTCGGTGCCGCGCGCGATCGCGTCGGCCTTGCTCATCCGGTAGAGCCGGCCCTGCAGTTCCAGCTCGTCGGCGACCTTGCTCTCCGGCGCGCTGCCGCCGCCCTGCGCGACGTACCCGATGTGTTCGCGCACGCCCCGCGGGTCGGCCAGCAGGTCGTGCCCGCCGACGGTCGCGGTGCCCGCCGTCGGCTTCAGCAGTGTGGTCAGCATGCGCAGCGTGGTCGTCTTCCCGGCGCCGTTCGGCCCGAGGAAGCCGACCAGCTCGCCCGCTTCGACGTCGAGGTCGACGCCTTTCACCGCGTGCACTTCGCCCCCGTTGCGGCCCTTGCGGCGGAAGCGCCGCTCGAGACCGCGTGCCCTGATCATGAGATCCCCTCTCGACGATCTAGTCAAATTTGACTAGCGGAAGCCGACACTGTAGTCCCGCGGGTCGGGGGTTGGTCAAACTTGATTACTCGGCCGGATCGGCCGGTGGCTCGCCGAAGGCGCCGCCCTGTTCGTCGGCCATCACGTATTCGCCGGCTTCCAGCCGGGCGATCAGGCCTTGGAGCCAGTCGAAGCTCGCCTCGGAGATCCCGCCCCACAGCCGGTACAGCTCGCCGACGTGCTCGGGCGTGCCCAGCTCCATGCTGGCCTTCAGCTCTTCGATCATCAGCGTGGCCTGTCGCCGCTCGGCTTCCAGGTGCACCAGCCGGTGCCGGAGCAGGTTGACCACCCGGGCGCGGGGCAGGGTGGTCATCAGCGAGATCGCGGCCGACAGGTGCGGGTGGTTCAGCTCCGGGTCGGACAGCGCCTTCGACAGCAGGAGCTGGTACTCCTGCTCGCCGACGTCGGTGAGCCGGTAGGCGACCCGGTCCGGGCCGCCGTCGCCCGGCTCGACGTCGATCTGCTCCAGCAGGTCTTCGGTGGTCATCTTCTTCAGCGCGTGGTAGATCGACCCCGGCTGGACGTTGGCCCACTTGTCCGCCGACCAGCTCAGCAGCTCGCGCCGCACCTGGTAGCCGTGCGCGCGGCCGTACATGCGCACCACCCCGAGCACGAGCAGACGCGTCGCGGACACCCTGGCCTCCTGTACCTGCCGGAATCGCCTTGGACGGCATCCGTAGGCTAATAAGGTATGAGCACCCCAGTGTTGACTGCGGTGGCCTGGCCCTACGCCAACGGCCCCCGCCACATCGGCCACGTGTCCGGATTCGGCGTCCCGTCCGACGTCTTCTCCCGCTACCAGCGAATGGCCGGCAACCGGGTGCTCATGGTGTCCGGCACCGACGAACACGGCACGCCGATCACCGTCCAGGCCGACAAGGAAGGCCTCACCTCCCAGCAGACCGCCGACAAGTACACCCGCCAGATCGGCAACGACCTGCAGGGCCTCGGCCTGTCCTACGACCTGTTCACCCGGACCACCACCGGCAACCACGCCGACGTGACGCAGCAGATCTTCCTGGCGCTGCACCGCAACGGCTACGTCGTGCCGAAGACCACGCGCGGCGCGATCAGCCCGTCCACCGGCCGCACGCTGCCCGACCGCTACGTCGAGGGCACCTGCCCGATCTGCGGGTACGACGGCGCGCGCGGTGACCAGTGCGACAACTGCGGCAACCAGCTCGACGCCGCGGAGCTGATCAACCCGAAGTCGCGGATCAACGGCGAGACGCCCAAGTTCGTCGAGACCGAGCACTACTTCCTCGACCTCCCGGCGTTCACCAAGACCCTCGGCGACTGGCTTTCGACCAAGACCGACTGGCGTCCGAACGTCCTCAACTTCACCAAGAACCTGATCGACGACATGCGGCCCCGGCCGATCACCCGCGACCTCGACTGGGGCGTCAAGATCCCGCTCGACGGCTGGAGCGACCAGCCGATGAAGCGGTTCTACGTCTGGTTCGACGCGGTGATCGGCTACTTCTCGGCCAGCGTCGAGTGGGCGCGGCGCTCCGGGAACCCGGACGCGTGGCAGGAGTGGTGGACCAACCCCGACGCGCGGTCCTACTACTTTATGGGCAAGGACAACATCACCTTCCACGCCCAGATCTGGCCGGCGCTGCTGTTCGGCCACAACGGCGAGGGCGACAGTGTCTTGCCTGGCGCCGGGCCCGGGAAGTACGGCAAGCTGCACCTGCCGGACGAGATCGTCTCCAGCGAGTTCCTCACCATGAGCGGCTCGAAGTTCTCGACCTCGCGCGGGCGCGTCATCTACGTCGAGGACTTCCTGCGCGACTTCGGCCCGGACACGCTGCGGTACTTCATCTCGGTCGCCGGCCCGGAGACCCAGGACACCGACTTCACCTGGGACGAGTTCGTCCGCCGGACCAACTTCGAGCTGGCCAACGAGTGGGGCAACCTGGTCAACCGGTCCATCTCGATGGCGCACAAGAACGTCGGCGCGATCCCGCGCCCGGAGGCGCCGGCCCCGGCCGACGAAGAGCTGAAGGCGTTGTCCCGCAAGGCGTTCGACACCGTCGGGGCGCACCTGGCCCGGTCGCGGTTCAAGCAGGCGGCCGGCGAGGCGATGCGCGTCGTCACGGCGGCGAACAAGTACTTGTCGGACCAGGAGCCGTGGAAGCTCAAGGACGACCCAGCGCGGCGCGACAGCGTGCTGCACACCGCGTTGCAGGTCGTCAGCGACGCCAACACGCTGCTGACGCCGTTCCTGCCGCACTCGGCCCAGAAGATCCACGAGGCCCTCGGCGGCACCGGCGTCTGGGCCGCGCAGCCGGAGCTCAAGGAGGTCGAGGACCTCGACATCGCCGGGCGGATCAACCCGATCCTCACCGGTGACTACGCGGCGGAGCAGGCGAAGTGGGAGTCGAAGCCGATCGAGGTCGGCGTCCCGCTCGCCAAGCCGTCGCCGCTGTTCACGAAGCTCGACCCGGAACTCGGGGAGACCGGCCCCGAGTGGGCCCCGATCACGAAGTAAGAGGTACGCGAGTTGGGTGACGAGAAGCGCGAACTGCCGCCGGTCCCGGACCGGCTCCCGGTGGCGGTGGTGGACGCGCACACCCACCTCGACGCGTGCGGCGCGGTCACCGCGGCCGATGTGACGGCCATGGTCGACCGCGCCGAGCGCGCGGGCGTCGCGCGCGTGGTGACGGTGGCGGACGACCTCGCGTCCGCCCGCTGGGCGGCCGAGGCGGCGACGTGGGACCGCCGGGTGTGGGCCGCGGTCGCGATCCACCCGACGCGGACCAAGGCCTTCGGCGACGCCGAGAAGGCCGAAGTGGAGCGCCTGGCGGGCCAGGACCGCGTGGTCGCCGTCGGCGAGACCGGCCTCGACTACTACTGGGACTACTCGCCCCACGACGCCCAGCAGGAAGCGTTCCGCTGGCACATCGACCTCGCGAAGCGGCTCGGCAAGCCGCTGATGATCCACGACCGCGAGGCCCACGAGGACGTATTGCGCATTCTGGTCGAAGAGGGTGCGCCGAATGCCGTAATCTTCCATTGTTTTTCCGGCGATGCGGAAATCGCGCGTCGCTGCATCGACGCCGGATACGTGCTTTCGTTCGCCGGCACGGTGACGTTCAAGAACGCCAAGGGGCTCCACGAGGCGGCGCGGCTCTGCCCGCCGGACAGTTACCTCGTCGAGACCGACGCACCGTTTCTGACCCCCCACCCCTTCCGTGGGCGGCCGAACGAGCCGTACGGCGCCGCTTACACCGTCCGTCACCTAGCGGCGCTCAGGGGCGAAGCTGTCCACGAGGTCGCCGAAGCGGTCCGGACCACGGCCGAGCGGGTCTACCGACTCCCCAGCGTCACAACGGGTTGAACGCATTGCGACAACCGGGTTCCATGATCGCCCACTCGATGGAGTGACCCAGATCACGACACTCCGGGGGGTGTTTGCGCAACCCGGCGGGACCCGTTACTGTCCCGTGATCGTGCCGGTCGGTACTGCACCATGCAGTTGCCGGCTGTTACGCCCTCAGTCACGTCAGTGCACGTCGGGGAAGCGGAACCGGGTGGTACGACCGGGACCGTGACGATGGCGCCGACTGCGGGCCCAGACGTAAAGATGCCGCCCCGAACGGCGTCTTGGGAAAGGGAACGACCCGGTGACAGGTACCAGACAGGCTGGAGCACGCTCCGCCGCCGTCCTCGACCGCAATTACTTCGAGGACACCGCGTACGGCCAGCTCGACTTTTCTGACGACCCGAACATCACGCAGCAGGACATCCTCGCCGCGCTCGGCCCCGACGCCGACGCGATGATGGCGTCGATCGACGTCGACGTCGACGAGCTGATCCGCCTCATCAACGCCGAGACCACGTACCTCCCGCCGATCGTCATCCCGGATGAGATCGAAGCGGACCGGACCGCGTCCCCGCAGGCCAAGAAGGCCTTGATGGACGAGAGCATCCGGCAGACGTCCAAGGTCTGGAAGCGCCGCTTCCTCAAGGGCGCCGTCCTCGGCGTCATGATCAGCATCGCCGGCGGCGGCGCGGCCGCGCTGGCGATGAACAAGAGCGTCACCGTCGACGTCGACGGCCAGCAGACCACCGTGCACTCGTTCGGCGACACCGTCGGCGAGGTGCTGGAGGACGCGGGCCTGTCCGTCGGCGCGCACGACTCGCTCTCCCCGTCCCCGCAGGCCGAGGTCGGCGACGGCGGCGTCATCAAGCTCGAGCGCGGCCGCCAGCTGAAGCTGGTCGTGGACGGCGCCGAGCGCACCTCCTGGGTCCGCGCGACCCACCTAGGTGACGCCCTGTCCCAGCTCGGCATGGAGCAGGCCGAGCAGTCCGGCACGTGGATGTCGATGCCGAAGGACGGCGAACTGCCGCTCGAGGGCGCGACCGTCCAGATCAAGACCCTCAAGCACATCACGCTCTACGACGGCGCGAACCAGCCGAAGCAGATCACCACGACCGCGGTCACCACGAAGGAGTTCCTGGGCGAGTACAAGCTCACCCTGGGCCCGGAGGACGCGGCCGAGGGCGGCCTGGACGTCAAGCTGACCGACGGTGCCGAGGTCCACATCAGCCGCACCGGCGTCTCGATGGTCAACCAGAAGGAGACCATCGACCCGCCCGAGCAGAAGGTCGACGACCCGGACCTCGACAAGGGCAAGACCCAGGTCGAGGACCCGGGCACGCCCGGCGAGAAGATGGTGACCTACAAGGTCACGCAGAAGAACGGCAAAGAGGTCTCGCGGCAGTCGATGTCGGAGCAGGTGATCACTCCGGCCAAGCCGAAGATCATCCACGTCGGCACCAAGAAGGCCGCGACCCCCGACATCGGCGACGGCTCCGCGTGGGACCGCATCGCGCAGTGCGAGTCGGGCGGCAACTGGGCCATCAACACCGGCAACGGTTATTACGGCGGCCTCCAGTTCGACAAGCAGACCTGGAACGCCTACGGCGGCTCCCAGTACGCGGCGCTCCCGAACCAGGCTTCGCGTGAAGAGCAGATCGCGGTGGCGGAGAAGGTCCGCGCCGGACGCGGCGGCAGCTACAGCGCCTGGCCGGTCTGCGGCAAGAAGGCCTGACCCAGTTCCCGAAACGGCCCCCGCTCCCAGCGGGGGCCGTTTCGCGTCCCGGAACCCGAGTCCCGCCGCCAATCACGTGAGTCCCAGCTCTGATCACGCGAGTGTCGGGTCTGATCACGTCGGTTCCGCCTGCGATCACGTGTGTCGACCGCTCAATCACGCGTGTCGGCCTGCTGATCACGCGAGCCGACCCTCCGATCACGCGAGTCGACCCTCCAGGTACGCGAGCCGACCGTGCGGGTACGCGGGCCGACCCACCGGTGCGGGAACCGACCCGCTGGGTACGTGAGCCGACTGTCTGGGTACGTGAGCCGACTCTCCGGGTACGTGGGCCGGGCCCTCCGGGCGGGCGTGCAGAGGGGGCCGGGTTGTCCTGGGTAGGCTCGTCCGGTGGTTGAACTGTTGGGACCTGCCGAGATCCGCGGGCTGGCGGCCGAGCTGGACGTGCGGCCGACCAAGAAGCTCGGGCAGAACTTCGTGCACGATCCCAACACCGTGCGGCGGATCGTCGACCTCGCGCACCTCGGGCCGGACGACGTCGTCCTCGAGGTCGGGCCCGGGCTCGGGTCCCTGACGCTGGGACTGCTCGCCGCCGGGGCGCGGGTCGTGGCCGTCGAGATCGATCGCAAGCTCGCCGAACGGCTGCCGAAGACCGTCGCCGAACGCGGGCCGGACGTCGCGGACCGGCTGGACGTCCTCGAGGCCGACGCCATGCGCGTCGCGAACGCCGACCTGCCCGCCGCGCCCACCGCGCTCGTGGCCAACCTGCCCTACAACGTCGCCGTGCCGGTCGTGCTGCACCTGCTCGCCGAGGTGCCCTCCCTCAAGTCCGGCCTCGTGATGGTCCAGACCGAGGTCGCCGACCGGATGGCCGCGGGCCCGGGCAGCCGGATCTACGGCGTCCCGAGCGTCAAGCTCGCCTGGTACGGCCCGGCACGCAAGGTCGCCGCCGTGCCACGCTCGGTGTTCTGGCCGGTACCCAACGTCGATTCCGCGCTCGTCGCGTTCGAACGCGGGGACACGCCGGCGTCCGAGGACCGGGACCGGCTGTTCGGTCTCGTGGACGCCGCGTTCTCACAACGCAGGAAGACCCTCCGCGCCGCGCTCGCCGGCTGGGCGGGGTCGGCCGAGCGGGCCGGCGAGCTGCTGGTGGCCGCCGGGATCGACCCGAAGACCCGCGGTGAGCAGCTGGACGTGCACGACTTCGCCCGGCTCGCCGCCGTCAGGTGACGCGTCCTCAGTGGAACTGACGGTGCCCGCCGACGCCGGAGCGTGCGCGTCGCGGCGAAATACGTCTTCCTGAGCGCTGTTCCCGCGATTCGGACACCTCCAGTCGTGTGATCTGGCCCAACAGGCTTGCTTTCGCTCCTCGGGATCGGTTTTACTCAGTACGTCCATCCCGAGCGACTGAGAGACCTGGCTCGCCGAAGTCGCAGCAACCACCCTCCGCAGGGCAGGTGCTACCGCCAGGACCGATGGAGGCCGTACCGATGAAGAGGGTTGCTCGCCCGCTGCTGCTGACCAAACGCCGCGTTGTCGACGAGGGTCGCCGCTCCGTGACCGCATGTCGACGCTCCAACTGAGCTTGCTCGACCCGTCACACCTCTTCTTCATGCACCGTCCATAGAGGACGGACACTCGCTTGCGGCCGGACGCGCATCTCTGCGCGCCCCGTTTTCTGGAGCCTTCGTGATCACCGTCGAAAACCTGTCCAAGTCCTTTGCCCTCAACGGAAATCCGGTCGTCGCACTGCGCGACGTGAGCGTCGACGTCCAGGCCGGCTCGCTGTTCGGCGTGGTCGGCCCGGCCGGCTCCGGCAAGTCCGTCCTCGCCCGGTGCATCGCGCTGCAGGAGCGGCCGGACCGCGGTGTCGTCCGGCTCGACGGCCTCAACACCGGCACCCTCGACGGCCGCCGGCTCCGCGAGATCCGCCGCCAGCTCGGCGTCGTCGGCACCAAGCCGGAGCTGATCGCCGAACGCACCATCGCCGGCAACATCGCGTCGCCGCTGGAGCAGCTGGGCGTCGACGGCCCGCAGCGCCGCAGCAAGGTCGGCTCGCTGCTCGACCTCGTCGGCCTGACCCCGCGCGCCGCGCAGCGTCCCGGCGAGCTCACCGAGGGGCAGCTCCGCCGCGTTGCCGTGGCGAAGGCCCTGGCCGCGGCCCCCGCCGTGCTGCTCGCCGACGACCCGACCGCCGGGATCGACCCGGAGGAGGCCGGCGCGGTGCTCACCGTCCTCGACCGGGCCCGCGCCGAGCTGGGCGTCACCATCGTGATCACGACGCCGGACGCGAGCGTCGTCCGCCGGGTGTGCGACGACGTCGCGGTGCTCGAAGACGGCACGGTCGTCGAGCGTGGCTCCGTGCTCGACCTGATCTCGAACCCGGCCAGCCGCACCGCGCAGGCGCTGCTGCCCGCCATCGAGACCACCCGCTCGCAGTCCTCGCGCTACGACCGCTCGGTCGACGTCGTGCTGGTCGGCTTCGCTTCGGTCGGCGCGCTGCTGCCCGAGGCCGCGGGCCGCTTCGACGTCGAGTTCGCCACCATCGGCGGCGGTCTGACCCGGATCGGCGACACCCCGGTCGGCCGGTTCCGCCTCGGCGTCCGCGGCGAGCGGGCCGACGCCGCGCTGGCGTGGGTCGCCGAGCGCGGCGGCCACGTCACGCACACCGCGCGCGGCCCCCAGGGCGTCGCCGCAGCCTGACCCGAACGTCCGTGAAGGCCTCCTTACCGGCTCTTATGGCCGGGAAGGAGGCCTTCACGGCTTTCAACGGGTGCCGCGCGGGAGCAGCAGGAGCGCGGTGAGGGCGGCCGTGGCGACGAGGCCGGCCGCCCAGGCCGCGGCTGTCGTGTAGCCGTGGACGATCGCCGTCGACGTCGTGAGCCCGGCCGCCGCCGCGGTGGCGATCGTGTTCAGCGTCGCCGTCCTCAGTGACGCGCCGACCTGCTGTGACGTCGTCACGAACGCCGATGCCGCGCCCGCGTCCCGCGCGCCGACGTCGCGGGTCGCGACGTTCAGCACCACCGGCATGCACAGCCCGGCGCCCAGGCCCAGCAGCAGCTCCATCGGCAGGATCACCGCGGCGTACGACGAATCCGGCGTCAACCGGGTGGCCAGCAGCAACCCGCACGCCAGCACGAAGAGCCCGCCGGCGAGCAGCGGACGCGGGCCGAAGCGGGCCGGCAACCGCCCCGACAGCTGCGTCGAGGCGAAGAGGTTCGCGCCCAGCGTCGGCAGGAACGCCAGCGCCGCGGCGAGCGCGCCGTAACCCATCACCACCTGCAGCTGGTACGTCAGGAACAGGAACATCCCGAATGCGCCGAACGCCGCGGTCCCGACGGTCAAGTACGCGACGGCGCGAGCGCGGTCACGCACCACCGCGAGCGGCAGCAGCGGGTGCGGATGGCGGGCCTGCCGGACGACGAACGCGCCGAGCAGCACCGCCGCGAGCGCGAGGAAACCCAGTACCCACAACGAGTTCCAGCCGAGAGTCGCGGCTTCGGACAGCGCGTGCACCAGTACGACGACGCCGCCGCAGCTGAGCAGCGCACTGGTCCAGTCCAGCTTGGTGTCGCGGTGCCCGGCCGTGGCCGGCACGGCGAACCAGGCGCCCAGGCCGGCCACCACGGCGAGCGGTACGTTGATGTAGAGCGACCAGCGCCAGTCGAGGAACTGCGTGAGCGCGCCGCCGAGCGTGAGGCCGAGCGCGGAGCCGGAGATCATGATGGCGCTGAAGATCCCGAACGCCTTCCCGCGCTCGCGCGGGTCGGTGAAGGTGAGTGTCAGCAGGGACATCGTCGACGGCGCGAGCAGCGCGGCGAACACGCCTTGAGCGGCGCGCGCGGCGATCAGCCAGCCGGCGCTCGGGGCCGCGCCGCCTAGCGCGGAGGCGACGGCGAACCCGGCGACGCCGCCGAGCAGCGTCGTGCGGCGGCCGAGCCGGTCGGCCAGCCGGCCGCCGAGCAGCAGCAGGCCGCCGAACGCCAGCGTGTACGCGGAGATCGTCCACTGGCGGCCGGTGTCGGACATGCCGAGCGCGCGCTGCGCCGAGGGCAGCGCGATGTTCACGACGGTCGTGTCGAGCACGACCATGAGCTGGGCCAGACCCAGCGCGGCGAGCGCGAGCCAGCGGCTCACGGCGCGCGGTGGCGCGAGTGCGGTCATGGTGGACCCCCGAGGTAGGCTGTGGATGCATTGCTTGACGGCCGACTAGCAATGCCGAAAGCAGGTTATTGCTAGTCGGCCGTCAAGTAAGTTGAGGAGTGAGGCATGGCCGGGCGGCGCACCGACACGCGCGAACGCATCCAGCGCGTCGCGCTCGAACTGTTCGCCGAGCAGGGCTACGAAGGCAGCTCGCTGCGGGAGATCGCCGAGCGGCTGGACGTCACGAAAGCCGCGCTGTACTACCACTTCCGCACGAAGGAGGACATCGTCTCGAGCCTCCTCGAGGACTGGGGGACCGCGCTCGACGACCTCCTGGCGCGCGAAACGGGCCCGGCCGAGCTGCTCACCGCGTACGCCGGGCTGGTCGAGACCCGGTTCGGCCCGGTGATGGGCCTGGTCCAGCGCAACACGTCGGCGTTGAAGGCGATCGCGGCCGGCGCGGGCCTGGCGGATCGGATGGTGCGGCTGCACGAACGGCTCCGCGGCGGTTCGGCCGACCCCGAGTCCGATCTGCGGGCCCGGCTCGCGCTCGTGGCCGTCCAGCTCAACAGCGCCGAGGGCGGCCCGGGCACGCCGCCGGACGTCGCGCTCGCCGTCGCGCTCGACGTCCTTTCTCCTGACGGGAAGCCGGCCGGTGCGGGCACGTAGGCTGGTCGCGTGCTCGCTGTAGTCCCGCCCCCAGTCACCGTCCGGGTCCCGGCCAAGGTCAACCTGCACCTGGCGGTCGACGACCTGCGCGAGGACGGTTACCACGAGCTGGTGACCGTGTTCCAGGCCTTGTCGCTGACCGACGAGGTGACCGTCGCGGTCACCGACGACCCGGGCCTGGAGATCTACGGCGAGGGTGAGGGTTCGGTGCCCACCGACGCCACGAACCTGGCCTGGCGCGCCGTCGAAGCGCTGGCCGCGCACGTCGGCCGCACCGAAGAGCCGAAGATCCGCGTGGTGCTGCGCAAGGGCATCCCGGTCGCCGGCGGCATGGCGGGCGGCAGCGCCGATGCGGCGGCGACGCTCGTCGGGCTCGCCTCCCTCTGGAACCTCGAGATCACGCGCGACGAACTGGCCGGGATCGCCGCCGGCCTGGGCAGCGACGTCCCGTTCGCGCTCTACGGCGGCACGGCGCTGGGCACCGGCCGCGGCGAGCAGCTGGTCCCGGTGCTGTCGCGGCACACGTTCCACTGGGTGCTGGCCTTCGACCAGCGCGGCCTGTCGACGCCGAAGGTGTTCGGCGAGCTGGACCGGCTGCGCGCGGAGGGCAACCCGCCGCGGATCGGCTCGCACACGCCGGTCGCCGAGGCGCTGGCCTCGGGCGACCCGCGTCAGCTGGCTCTGCTGCTGGGCAACGACCTCCAGGCGGCGGCGGTCTCGCTGCGCCCGGGCCTGCGCCGCACGCTGCGTGCCGGCGTCAACGCGGGCGCGCTCGCGGGCACGGTCTCCGGCTCCGGCCCGACGTGCGCGTTCCTCTGCGAAGACGCGCAGGCGGCGGTCGAGGTCGCGGCCGAGCTGTCGGGCGCGGGGGTGTGCCGCACGGTCCGCGTGGCCCACGGCCCGGTGCCCGGAGCGCGCGTGGTCGGCGGGGACGACGCATCGCGTCCGTCGCCGCCGCGGGTGCACGCGTGAAGCGCGCCGAGTTCGCGTTCCCGGGGCCGTTGCGGGACAAGCTCGTCGGGGCGATCCTCGACGGCACGAAGACGACGACCTCCGCGTTGCTCGCCGGCTACGAAGCCGACGGCGAGGCGCCGCCCGTGGCCGGCGAGCGCGAGCTGGTCGTCGACTCCGCCGGCCAGGGCGTCGCGATCGTCGAGATCCGCGAAGTGCGGGTCGTCCCACTGTCCGAAGTGGACCTCGCGCACGCGGTCGGTGAGGGTGAGGGTTTCACCACCGTCGCCGAGTGGCGCGCGGACCACACCTCCTTCTGGCACACGGCCGAAGTACGCGCCGAGCTGGGAGATCCTGAATTCACCGTGGACGACACGACGCTGGTCGTGGCGACCCGGTTCACGATCGTGGAAAGGATCGGCTGAGCGCATGGCCAACCTGGTCAACCTGGAGGCGGTGAGCAAGTCCTACGGGGTGAAGCCACTGCTGGACGGCGTCTCGCTGGGCGTCGCGGCCGGGCAGCGCATCGGCGTCGTCGGTCTCAACGGCGGCGGCAAGACCACGCTCCTCGAAGTCCTTTCCGGACTCGCCGCGCCGGATTCCGGGCGGGTGAGCCACGTCGGCGGCCTGCGGATGGCCGTCGTCACCCAGCGGACCGAGCTGCCGGACGGCAGCAGCGTCGGCGAAGTCGTGCTCGAACGCTACGGCGCCGAGCACGAATGGGCTGCCGACGCGCGCGTCCGGTCCATTGTGGACGGATTGGGCATCACCGCGATCGGGCTCGAAACGCCCACCGCGAACCTCTCCGGCGGTGAGCGGCGCCGGGTTTCGCTGGCCGCCGCGCTGACCGGCGAGCTCGACCTCGTCGTGCTCGACGAGCCGACCAACCACCTGGACGTCGAAGGTGTCCAGTGGCTCGCCGACCACCTGCTGACCCGGCGCATCGCGGTCGTGGTCGTCACGCACGACCGGTGGTTCCTGGACACCGTCGCGAGCGTGACCTGGGAGGTGGCCAACGGCCGCGTCGAGAGTTACGAAGGCGGTTACGCGGACTGGATCTTCGCGCGCGCCGAGCGGGCGCGGCTGGCCGCGACGGCCGAGGAGAAGCGGCAGAACCTGGCGCGCAAGGAACTGGCGTGGCTGCGCCGCGGCCCGCAGGCGCGCTCGTCCAAGCCGCGCTACCGCATCGACGCCGCCGAGGCGCTGATCGCGGACGTGCCGCCGCCGCGCGACTCCGTAGAGCTGATGGCGTTCGCGAAGCGGCGGCTCGGCAAGACCGTGCTGGAGCTGGAAGACACGACGTACACGGTGGGCGAGCGGACGCTGCTCGACCACGTCACCTGGCGGGTCGGCCCCGGCGACCGGATCGGCCTGGTCGGCATCAACGGCTCCGGCAAGACGTCGCTGCTCAAGCTGCTCGGCGGCGACGTCGAGGGCTCGACCGGGCGCCGGATCGAGGGCAAGACCGTCGCGCTCGCGCACCTGCGCCAGGAGCTCGACGACTTGCCCGCGGACCTGCGGGTGCTGCAGGCGATCGAGCAGGTCGCCGGACGCGTGGTGTTCGGCAAGCAGGAGATGACGGCGTCGCAGCTCGGGGAGAAGCTCGGCTTCCCGCAGGCCCGCCAGTGGACGCCGGTCGGCGATCTCTCCGGCGGCGAGCGGCGCCGACTGCAGCTGTGCCGGCTGCTGATGGCCGAGCCGAACGTCCTGCTCCTCGACGAGCCGACGAACGACCTGGACATCGACACCCTGCAGCAGCTGGAGGACCTGCTCGACGGCTGGCCGGGCACGATGATCGTCGTCTCGCACGACCGCTACCTGGTCGAACGCGTCTGCGACACGATCGTCGCCCTCTTCGGCGACGGCCGCATCACCCACCTGCCGGGCGGCATCGAGGAGTACCTGAACCGCCGCGCCCTCGCCAAGGAGCCGGCGGGCGCGACGGCCCCGACCGCGGCGAAGGCCGAGGCCAAGAAGTCGGCGGCGGACCTCCGCGCGGCGCAGAAGGACCTGGGGCGCCTGGAGCGCAAGCTGGACCAGCTGCACTCGAAGGAGGAGAAGCTCCACACGGCCCTGCTCGAGGCGGCGACGGACCCGGCGAAGCTGATGGAGCTGAACGCCCAGCTGAAGGGCGTCAAGGGCGAGATCGAGGACGTCGAGGCGCGCTGGCTGGAGACGTCCGAGCTGCTGGAATGACCGCCGTACGGCTTTCGTGCGCAGGTGCTCAGGCCGGTTTCCGCGTTGGTCGGCGGATGTTGACACCCAGCCAGTAATCTGACGCGCATGAGCAGGTTCGTGGACACGCTCGTCGCCACCGCGGCGGGGCGAGGTCAGCAGCGTGGCATGGTTACCGGGGAGCCGAAGGAGCCGGTCCGGCGGACCTGGGGTGAGGTGCACGAACGGGCCCGGCGGATCGCCGGTGGCCTGGTCGCCGGGGGGTTCGAGCGGGGCGGGGCCGTTGCGGTGCTGGCCGCGGCGCCGGTGCTGATCGCGCCCACCGTGCAGGCCGTGTGGCTGGCCGGGGGCAGCGTCACCATGCTGCACCAGCCGACCCCGCGGACCGACCTCGCCGAATGGGCCGAGGACACCGTGCGCATCCTGGGGATGATCGGGTCGGACCTGGTGCTGCTGGGCGAGCCGTTCGACCAGCTGGCCCCGGTGCTGGAGCAGAAGGGCATCGGCTTCAAGCTCATCAACGAGCTGGCCGACGCCGAGCCGCTCGCCGAGGTCGTCGTCACCGATGAGGGCGAGACCGCGCTGCTGCAGCTGACCAGCGGGTCGACCGCCGACCCTAAGGCCGTGCGGATCACCTACGGCAACCTGTACTCCAACGTCAAGGCCATGGTCGACCGCGCGGAGTTCGACTTCGACACCGACGTGATGGTGTCCTGGCTGCCGACCTTCCACGACATGGGGATGGTCGGGTTCCTGACCGTGCCGATGACGTTCGGCGTCGAGCTGGTCAAGATCACCCCGGTCGAGTTCCTGTCCGGGCCGCTGATCTGGCCCGAGCTGATCACGAAGTACCACGGCACGACGACGGCGGCGCCGAACTTCGCCTACGCGATCGTCGGGCGCCGGATGGCCCGCGTCGACGACGACGACGCCTACGACCTGTCGAAGCTGCGGATCGCCCTGAACGGCGCGGAACCCGTCGACGAGAGCGCCGTCCGGACCTTTGTGGACGCCGGCGCCCGCTTCAAGATGCCCGCGGAGTGCGTCTTCCCGGCTTACGGCATGGCCGAGGCGACGCTCGCGGTGTCGTTCGCGCCGCTGTTCACCGGGCTCACCCTGGACGTCGTCGAAGCCGACGCGCTCGAGGCCGACAACCGCGCGGTGCCGGTGCCCGAGGGCGACGAGCGGCGTGGCACCGACAGCGTCCGCTCGTTCGCGGTCCTCGGCCGGCCGCTCGACGGGCTCGAGGCGGAGATCGTCGACGACAAGGGCGAACGGCTCGGCGAGCGCGAGGTCGGCGAGATCCGGCTGCGCGGCGAGGCCGTGACGCCCGGCTACCTGACGATGAACGGCCCGCTCGACACCCAGGACGCCGACGGCTGGCTCGACACCGGCGACCTCGGCTACCTGATCGACGGCCAGATCGTCATCTGCGGCCGCCGCAAGGACGTCATCATCATGGGCGGCCGCAACCTGTACCCGACGGACATCGAGCGCGCGGCCACGGCGGTCGAGGGCGTGCGCGCGGGCAACGCGGTCGCCGTGCGCATCGACGCCGGCAGCCGTCGTGAACGCTTCGCGGTGGTCCTGGAGTCCAAGCTGGCGGGTGACGCCGACGCCGAGAAGAACCTGGTGAAGCAGGTGTCGGCCCGGGTCCGCGACGCCGTCGACATGCGGCCGTACGCGGTGGTCGTGCTGCCGGCGGGCAGCCTGCCGAAGACGCCGTCCGGCAAGGTCAAGCGCGCGGCGACGGCCACCCAGTTCGCGGACAAGATCAAGAAGAACGCCGACGCGTGACGCCCATGCGCCCCAATGTGGCGTTCGGTGCGTCAGACGCACCGAACGCCACATTGGGTGCGTCAGATGCACCCAACGCCACATTGGGGCGTTCGGTCAGTAGTTCTGTAGGTGCTGGGTCGGGGCGGGTGGGGTGGCGCGATCCGCGGTGGCTTCCGCCGAGGTGCGCGCGCCCGGGAGGTCCGGGGCGCGGCCCGAGCGGGCGGCGAGCTGGTCCTCGGCCGAGTCGAGGAACTCGTCGACCTCGCGCTCGTCGTAGCCGCGCTTGCCGATCAGGGGCTTCGAGAACATCACGTGGTGCACTTCCGCGGCGGTCAGGTCGTCCTCCTCGGCGAACGTCTTGGCGATGCGCCGGACGAGCTCGTCGACCTCGTGCTTGGCGTAGCCACGGCGACCGATCGGGGCGTTACCGAATGTGACCTCGGCGAGGTCTTCGGCGGTGAACGACATGGAACTCTCTCCGATTCCGGGGTTGGCGGTGCGAACTCCCGTATACCGTCCTAACCCGTGAACAGGCTCCTCGGAAGGGGCAACCCCGAAGCTCACCCCGACGGGCGCCCCGGCGCCCGCCATCGAGTGAGCGGAACTACCCAGCGCCATGTGGCGAGTTTCACACTTCGACCAGCGAGTTCAGCCGCGGCCGAACCACTTCCGGGTGCCCGGCGGCGGGGCTTCCCCGGCCACCGGGGGCGGCGGGGTCCGCAATGCGATCAGCGCCGTCTCGGCTTCGTCGAGGAACATGTCGACCTGCGCCTGGTCGTAGCTGCGCGCGCCGATCGGCATGACCGTGAAGTCGACGTAGTGGATGTCGTCGGCGGTCAGGATGTTGCGCCCGGCGAGCGCCTCGGCGATGAGGTCGAGGAACGCGTCGACTTGGTCTTCGTCGTAACCGCGACGGCCGAACCGGGGTTTGCCGAACGCGATCGCCCGGACTTCGTCAGGGGTCATGGAGTCACCTTGTCACCCGTCTGCCACCCGTGTCAGCCCGCGTGAAAGGTGTTCTGCGCCGCAGCGAGGCCGGTCCCGACCAGGGCCTCGGTGGCGTCCGCGCAGCGGTCCACCTCGAACGGGAGCTCCTTGCGCTCGACCGTCGAAAAGTCCTTCAGCACGAAGTCCGCCGGGTCCTGACGGCCGGGCGGGCGGCCGATCCCGAACCGCACCCGGTAGTACTCGCGGGTGCCGAGCGACTTCGTGATCGAGCGGAGCCCGTTGTGGCCGTTGTCGCCGCCGCCGAACTTGAGCTTCAGAGCGCCGAAGTCGACGTCCAGCTCGTCGTGCACCACGACGACGCCGGTCGGCGGCACCTTGAAGAACTTCGCCGCGCCGGCCACCGGCCCGCCGGAGAGGTTCATGAAGGAACGCGGCTTCACGAGCACGACCCGGCGGCCGCCGAGACGGCCTTCGACCACGTCCGCGCCGCTCTTGTGCGACTTGAACTTGCCGCCGATCCGGCCGGCGAGCTCGTCCAGCACCAGGAAACCGACGTTGTGCCGGTTTCCGGCGTACTGGGGTCCGGGATTGCCAAGGCCGGCGAGCAGGATCAGCTCGCCGGCCCCGGGCAGGTCTTCGGTCACGCTTGAGCTACTCGCCGGCTTCGGCCGACTCGTCGCCCGCTTCGCCCGTGGCGTCTTCGCCCTCTTCCTCTTCACGCTGCGGCTCGTTGACGGCCACGACGAGCGAGTCCGGGTCGGTGATCAGGACGGCGCCCTGGGGCAGCTCGACCTGGGAGGCGGTGATCTGGGTGCCGATCGGGGCACCCTCGATCGAGACCTCGAACTGGTCCGGGATGTGCAGGGCCTCGACCTCGACCTGCAGGGTGCCGACGTCCTGGTTGACCAGGCCGCCGGGGCCCGGGTTGCCGGTGACGACGACGGGGACGTCGACGACGATCTTCTCGCCGCGCTTCACGACCAGCAGGTCGACGTGCTCGATGTAGTTCTTGAGCGGGTGCACGACGATGGTCTTCGTCAGCGCCAGCTCGTCGGAGCCCTCGAGGGCCAGGGTGATGACGGCGTTGGAGCCGTTCTCCCGGACGACGCGGGCGAACTCGATGGCCGGCAGCGCGAAGTGCCGCGGGTCCGAGCCGTGGCCGTACAGCACGGCGGGGATCTTGCCGGCGCGACGCGTGCGACGCGCGGCACCCTTGCCGAACTCGGTGCGCGGTTCGACGGACAGACGTACCTCGGACACGGTGTGGCACTCCTTCAAATCACGAACATGGTGCGGTGAACAGCATGCTGCGGCGGGGATGCGGTGGTCTTGATCGTTCGGGTGGTCGCGTTCGGCGGCGAGTTTCCGGGCGTGCACAACAGCCGGGAGCTACTCCGAGCCGCCGCGTCGATCACGCCGGGCACCCTGGAAGGGCCCCGCCTCGCCGAGACAACCTCAAGAGTGTAAACCAACCTCATCACGGTGGGTTGCGGCGGGTGCCAGGACCAGGCTAGAACCCTCTTGAGCCCGGGACGTGACGACACAAATCCGGTGGCGGAACTCCGCCTGCCGGGGTGTGCTCGGCGGAGCGGGAGAGCAGGGGGCGAAAGATGCGGGCTCGAGGCACGGTGGCGGCCGTGTTGCTGGTGAGCGGACTGCTGGCCGGCTGTCAGGTGGCGGTCCCCGGCACGGCCGGCGTCTCCGCGGCCGACCAGGAGAAGGCGTATCGGCGCGCCGAGCAGCGCACCGCCGTCGACGCCGCCCTCGCCGCGCTGGAACAGGCGCCCGCGCTCGCGCTGAAGTCGACGCTCAAGGGCGCCGAGCAGCAGTTCCGGGTCACCCGCGGCGGCAGCGCGGCCGGCGCCCTGCCGCTCGACGGCCGCGCCGTCCAGGTGGCGGCCGCCGACGGCCAGTTCTACCTGCAGGCCGACGCCGACTACTGGAAGGCGCACGCGATCGACGAGGGCACGCAGTTCGGCACGAGCTGGGTGCGCTCGCTCGGTTCCGAGCTGCCGCTGGACCCGGCGGCCAAGTTCGCCCCCGCCGCGCTCGCCGGCGCCCTGCGCAAGGCCGTCACCGGGATGGACCAGACGCGGGAGCCGGTCAAAGCCAAGCTGCCGGACGGCACCGAGGTCTACCAGCTGGGCGCCGCGCCCAGCGTCCTGCGCGTCAGCACCGCCAAGCCGAACCGCGTCGTCAGCTTCGCCCCGGTGCTGCTCGACCCGCAGGCCGGGCCGAAGTTCGGCGCCGAGTTCCGGGTCACCCCGCTCACCGGGGACGCGCTGAAGACGTTCCACACCGACCTCGACAACACCGTCGGCGGGCTGGGGCAGCCGTTCGAGGGACTGGTGCAGGCGAGCGCCGTCGTCACGAACGACAACCTCGACTGCAAGGACTTCGTCGGCTCGTGCACGACGACCGTGGACGTCTCGACCAGCGTCGTCGGCACGCCGGCGTCCGGCGGGAAGAGCACCGTGCACATCACCCTCTCCGTCGAGGTGAGCGCCGACTCGCTCGGGGCGCAGACCTGCACGGCGGCCGCCGACGCGGAGCCGTACGCGACGGTCAAGATGTCCTGCGCGGTCAAGTTCAAGCTCCCCAACCGCACGGCCAGCTACCAGGTGCTGTCCAAGCCGAACGCGACCGCGGAGGTCCGAGCGGCGCTCGACGTCAACGCGGTGAAGCAGAAGCTGGCCACGGAGTTCGCGGCGCTGGGCGGCTGACCTGGACACCTACCCCGGGGTGCGTTGCGCCCGTTGAAGTAGGTGATCTTCCGTTCCTAACATCGGCTGTGACAGCCGAATTCGAACGGAGAACGTGATGGCCAAGCTGGTGGTTTTCGGGGGGACCGGGTACGCCGGGAGCAGGATCGGCGCGGAGGCGCTGCGCCGCGGGCACGAGGTCGTCGGCGTCGCGCGCAACCCCGGCGCGGTGCCTGACGGCGTCGAAGCGGTGCAGGGTTCGTTGCACGACGAGGACTTCGTCGCGCGGGTGGTGAAGGACGCGGACGTCATCGTGGTCGCCACCCCGGCCCGCGCGCTCGACGGCGAGAAGCTGATCGACGCCGTGCCCGCGCTGTCCCGGATCGCGCGCGAGCAGGGTGTCCGCCTGTCGTTCGTGGGCGGTGCGTCGAGCCTGCTCGTCGCCGAGGGCGGCCCGCGGCTGTTCGACACCCCGAAGTTCCCGGACGAGTACAAGGAAGAGGCGGGCAACCACGCCGAGGTGCTGTCCCTGCTGCGCGAGCAGCCCGCGGACCTCGACTGGTTCTACGTCAGCCCCGCCGCCGAGTTCGGCGCCTGGATTCCCGGCGAGCGCCGGGGCGAGTACCGCGTCGGCGGCGACGTCCTGGTGACCGACGAGAACGGCAAGTCGCACATCGGCGGCGACGACTACGCGATCGCGTACGTCGACGAGATCGAGGACCCGAAGCACCGCCGGGCCCGCTTCACCGTTGCCTACTGACGGTTTTCAGCACCGGCGCGAACGTCTCGAGCATCGGCTCGAAGACGGTGATGTAGGTGAAGCCGTAACGCTTCCGCCGTTCTTCCAGTTGCCCGGCGATCTCCTCGACCGTGCCCAGCAGCAGCTGGGGCGCGTCGAGGAGCTCGCGGGCGTCCGGCACGGCGCTGCGCTCGGTCTTCTCGTGCCACGCCTCGGCCGCTTGTTCGCGGTCGCCGGTGACTTCGACGTGCTGGACCAGCATGTTGTACTCGACGTCCCGGTTCGTTCTGGACCGGAAGTAGCCGACGCGCTCGTCCATCGCCTCGGCGTTGTCGAGCTTGAAGGTGCCGGGTGGCTTGCCGGGCTGCTGCCGGAGCCCGGCGAACCCGACGACGTCCGCGTGCGCCGCGGCCAGTCCGAGGACGCCGTCGCTGTTGCCCGCGATGAGCAGCCGCGGCATCGCGAGGCCTTCGTCGTCGAAGTGGTTCCGCAGGTAGCCGAGGCTCTCTTCGAGGTAATCGATCCGGGCTGACGCCTTCTGCCACGGCAGGCCGGCGTTGTCGAACTCGGCCTTCATGTGGCCGGAGCCGAGGCCGAGGTCGAGCCGCCCGTCGAGCAGCGCGGCCGTAGACGACGCTTCGCGTGCGAAGAGCGCGAGGTTGTAGAAGGGCACGTTGGACACCAGCGTCCCGAGCCGCGGCCGCTCGGTGACGGCGGCGGCCATGGCGAGCACCGGGAACGGCGCGAACCGCCCGGTGCCGAGGTGATCGGGCACGGTGATGACGTCGTAACCGAGCTCTTCGGCCCGCCGGCACTTCGCGATCCACGCGTCCCGGCTGCCGATCTCGCGGAAGCTGACGCCGAACTTGAACTTCCCCATGCCGGCGACGCTAGCGCCGAAAACCGCCGCCGGGCGCGGAGTTCGCGCCCGGCGGACGGGTTCGTCAGGCTTGGCCGTCGAAGAGCGACGTGACCGAGCCGTCTTCGAAGACCTGCTGGATGGCTTCCGCCAGCATCGGGGCGATCGACAGGACCGTCAGGCCGTCGAACCGCTTCTCCTCGGGGATCGGGAGCGAGTTCGTGACGATGACCTCGCGCGCCTTGCACTGCGAGAGGCGCTCGGTCGCCGGGTCCGAGAGGATGCCGTGGGTCGTCGCGATGACGACGTCCGCCGCGCCCTCGTCGATCAGCGCTTCGGTGGCCTTCACGATCGTGCCGCCGGTGTCGATCATGTCGTCGATCAGGACGCAGAGCTTGCCCTCGACCTTGCCGACCACGCGGTTCGCGACGGCCTGGTTCGGCTTGTCCGGGTCGCGCGTCTTGTGGATGAACGCGATCGGGCGGTCGCCCAGCGTCTGCGCCCACTTCTCGGCCAGCCGCACGCGGCCCGAGTCCGGCGAGACGACGGTGATGTCGGCGTCGCCGTAGGTCTTCTTGATGTGGTCGGCCAGCACGCTCTGGGCCATCAGGTGGTCGACGGGGCCGTCGAAGAAGCCCTGGATCTGCGCGGTGTGCAGGTCGACCGTCATGATCCGGTCGGCGCCCGCGGTCTTGAACAGGTCCGCGATCAGCCGGGCCGAGATCGGCTCGCGGCCCTTGTGCTTCTTGTCCTGGCGCGCGTACGGGTAGAACGGCATCACCACGGTGATCCGCTTCGCGCTCGCCCGCTTGAGCGCGTCCACCATGATCAGCTGTTCCATCACGTACTCGTTGATGGGGGTGGTGTGCGCCTGGATGACGAAGGCGTCGGTCCCGCGGACGGACTCCTCGAACCGGACGAACAGCTCGCCGTTGGCGAAGGTGTGCGCCGTCTGCGGGGTGATCGTCACGTTGAGGTGCTCGGCGACCTCTTCCGCGAGCTCCCGGTGCGCCCGTCCGGAGAAGAGCATCAAGTTCTTCTTCGGCGTACCTGACTTCGGACTCATGCTGGCGACTCCCCGTCGGTTCCTGCTGCTGAATCGGCGTCGAGGGCGGCCTGGGCCGCCTCCGCCGCGGGCGTACCCGGCCGGCGCCGGATCGCCCAGCCTTCGATGTTGCGCTGCGGCGGCGCCGACACCGCGAGTGTGCCCGGCGGGACATCCTCGCGGATCACGGCACCTGCACCACTGTAAGCGCCGTCACCGATCCGCACCGGGGCGACGAACGTGTTGTCCGCGCCCAACCGGACATGTGACCCGATAACGGTCTTGTGCTTGTTGACGCCGTCGTAGTTCACGAACACGCTGGAGCAGCCGATGTTGCTGTTCTCGCCGATCGTGGCGTCGCCGACGTAGGTCAGGTGCGGCACCTTCGTGCCGGCGCCGATGTCGGCGGCCTTCGTCTCGACGAACGCGCCGAGCTTGGCCTTGACGCCCAGTTTCGTGCCCGGCCGCAGGTACGTGAACGGGCCGACGTTGACGCGGTCGCCCAGCTCGGAGTCGGAGCCGTGCACCCGCACCACCGACGCGCCCGCCCCGACGCGCACGTTCGTCAGCGTGCTGTCCGGGCCGACCGTGCTGCCTTCGCCGACCGACGTGGTGCCCTTGAGCTGCACGCCGGGTTCGATCACGACGTCCCGCGAGAGGGTGACGCCCGCGTCGATCCAGGTCGAGGCCGGGTCGACGACCGTGACGCCCTCGCGCTGCCAGCGGCGGACGATCCGGCGGTTCAGCTCGGCGCCGAGCACCGACAGCTGGACGCGGTCGTTGACGCCTTCGGTCAGCCACGGGTCGTCGACGACCAGCGCGCCGACGCCCTTGCCGTCGCCGCGGGCGATGCCCAGCACGTCGGTGAGGTAGAGCTCACCCTGCGAGTTGTCGGTCGAGAGCCGGCCGAGACCGTCCGCGAGGACCGCAGCGTCGAAGGCGTAGACGCCCGAGTTGATCTCGGTGATCTCGGCCTGCTCGGGGCTCGCGTCCTTGTGCTCGACGATCGCGGTGACCGCGCCCGCGGTGTCGCGGACGATCCGGCCGTAGCCGGTCGGGTCGGGTACCACGGCGGTGAGCACGGTGACGGCGTTGCCCGAGCCGGTGTGCTCGGCCAGCAGGGCCGCCAGCGTCTCGGTGTCCAGGAGCGGGACGTCGCCGTAGCTGACGAGCACGGTGCCGGTGAGGCCCGCCGGGAGCGTGGCGAGCGCGCAGGACACGGCGTGGCCGGTGCCCTTCTGCTCGGCCTGCACGGCGGTGCCGACCTCGCGCCCGAGGTCCTTCGCGACGTCGGTGATGCGGTCACCGACGGCTTCGCGACCGTGGCCGATCACGACGACGAGGTGGGCCGGGTCCAGGCCGGCGGCGGCGCGGACGGCGTGCTCGACGAGGGGCCGCCCGGCGATCGGGTGCAGCACCTTCGGCGTCGAGGAACGCATGCGGGTGCCTTCACCCGCGGCGAGGATCAACGTGCTCAGCGGGCCGGTCAACGACGCTCCCAACGGTTACCACTAAATGGCTTCTGTCGGGCACCGATCCTACTGTGCCGATTGTTAGCAATCCGACCGGCAGCCACGGCGGAAAAGGTGCCGGTGAGCAGGCTTGCTCGCCGAACGTATCCGCCTACTTTCGGCCGGATTGCTAACTGTGCTCCTCGGGGTCCCACGCGGGGTCGGTCGGTAGGCCCTCGCTCGCCCACGCCGCGGCCGGGTCGGCGGCCATCGAGTTCGCCGACGCGACCTGGTTGCCGCCGCCGCGTTTCGCCTGGTACATCGCCGCGTCCGCACGCGCGAGGACCTGCTCGCCGCGCTCCTGCGGGCGCAGCGAGACGAGCCCGATCGACAGCGTGACGCCGTGCGAGAGGTGGTGCGGCAGGCCGGCGACGGACTTCACGGCGCGGCCGAGCGCCATCTTCGCCGCCGACACCGGCGTGCCCGGCAGCAGCACGATGAACTCGTCGCCGCCGTAGCGCGCCACCAGGTCGTCGCCGCGCAGGGCGTCACGGAGCGTGCTCGCCACGACGCGCAGCACGTTGTCGCCTTCGGCGTGCGACTGCTTGTCGTTGACGTTCTTGAAGCCGTCGAGGTCGACGAGCGCGACGGCCAGCGGCTGCGCGTCGGCCGAGGACGCGAGCTGGCGCAGCTTCTCGTCCAGCGCGCGCCGGTTCGGCAGGCCGGTGAGCGGGTCCTGCAGTGCCTGCTGGGTGATCGCGCCGTGCTCGGCGGACAGCCGTTCGTGCTCGCGGCGGGCGTTCAGCGTGGCGATCTGCGACTCGCGCAGGCTCCACATCTCCGACTCCAGCCGGGTCGCGTAGTCGATCAGCGACTGGCTGGCGCCGGACGCGTAGTCCGGGCTCGTGTCGAGGCGGGCCAGCTCGCGGGCGATGTTCAGCCGCATGGACGGCTGCGAGGAGTTGTCACCCAGTGATTCGCGGGCCTCGCGGAGCACGTCCAGCGCGTCTTCGCGGCGGCCGGCCTTGTCGAAGCAGCGGGCGAGCGCGATCGTCACGATCTCGCGTTCGCCCGGGTAGCCGATGCCGTCGTGGAGGCGCTGCAGCCGGTCGATCTGGTCCTCGTCGGGCTGGTGCAGGGCGAGCGCGGCGGCGAGCACGCCGACCTCGTCGACCGCGGCGACGCCGGCCTGGCGCGGGAACAGCGACTCGCTGTAGGGCCCCTCGATGGCCATCGCCATCGACGCGGCGGTGCGGAACTTCTCGGCGCTCTCGTCGTACTCTTCGATCCGCTCCAGCCGCAGGCCCCAGCCGAGCAGCATCTTCACCCGGTTCAGCAGCTGCAGGGTGATCTCGTGCGGGGTGGCGCTCTCGCGGATCGCGACGGCGGCGCGGCTGCTGACCTCTTCGGCGGCCTCGTACACGCCGAGCTGGTTGAGCACGATCCAGCAGTCGTTCAGCGTCGACCACAGCAGCCGGTTCCAGGCGCGGACGCCGACCTGACGGTCCGGGGTCGTCGAGTCGTCGAGGATGGCGAGCGCGCGGGCGATCTCGGTGAGCGCGGCGTCCTCCTGCGCGGCCAGCACGAGGCGGCGCCCGCGCAGCGCGTGCGCGTCGGCCCGCAGCAACGCGAGGCCGTGGCGCCGGGTGTGCGCGAGCATCTCGTCGAGCCGCGGCTCCGCCTCGGCGGCCAGGCCCTTGGTGACCAGCCGCGCGGTCGCGGACGCGCGCAGCAGCCGCGCGACCAGCAGTGGTTCGCCGCGGCGCTGGGTCTCGTCGAGGAGCTCGTCCATCTGCGCGACGATCTCGAGCTGGCTGGCGTAGTCGGACCGTTGGACCACGGCGGTGAGCTCGCGCGCGCGCCCGACGAGCCAGGCGTCGGACATCTCGACCAGCGCTGGTCGCCTGGCCGCTACCGGGTCGGTCGCCTCTTCGGTCAGCGCCAACCTCCCGGTGTCGTGGTTCGGGTACTCGGCAAAGGGTGTTTCCGCTGCTCCGCCGCCAGGATTCGAACCTGAACTGTCAGAACCAAAATCTGAAGTGCTGCCGATTACACTACGGCGGATTGCTCCTGGTCAGGATAGCGACGATCGGGTGTCGTCCGCGCGGGGGATGCGTTACGCGCCCGTCTGCCGGGTACCCGGGTCCGAAGAACCGGTGAGAGGTCAGCCACTCCCCACCCGGCGGAACCTCCTGTACCGTAACTTACGGCATCGTAGGTTAGGTTACCCTATGTAAGGGAACCGCGCAGGAAGAAAGTGAAGCGTATGACGGCCACGCTCGACCGTTCGCAGCCCACCGGGGAGCCGTCGGCTCCGAAGGGGCCCAAACCTGTCACCGAAGGCACCCGCGGAATCGGCGTGCAGCTTTCGGTCTACTTCGGTGTGATCGCGCCGTTGGTGGCACTGCTGGTCGCGGTGCCGTTCGCCTGGGGCTGGGGACTGAGCTGGGTCGACGTCGGCGTCTTCGTGGCGTTCTACGCGATCAGCGGGCTCGGCATCACCGTGTCGTACCACCGCTACTTCACGCACGGGTCGTTCAAGGCCAAGCAGTGGCTGCGCGTCGTGATGGCGATCGCCGGCAGCATCGCGTTGCAGGGCCCGGTCATCACCTGGGTCGCCGACCACCGTCGCCACCACGCGTTCTCCGACCGCGACGGCGACCCGCACTCCCCGTGGGCGTTCGGCACCTCGCCGTGGGCCATCGCCAAGGGCTTCTGGCACGCGCACATGGGCTGGCTGTTCGAGCGCGACCAGACCAACGCCGAGCGCTTCGCGCCGGACCTGGTGAAGGACCCGGCGATCAAGAAGGTCGACGACCTGTTCTGGCTGTGGGCCCTGGTCAGCCTGGCGCTGCCGGCGCTGGCGGGCGGGCTGATCTCGTGGTCGCTGTGGGGCGCCGTGACGGCGTTCTTCTGGGCCGGGCTGGTCCGCATCTGCGTGCTGCACCACGTGACGTGGTCGGTCAACTCGATCTGCCACATGATCGGCGAGCGCCCGTTCGCGGCGCGCGACAAGTCGGCGAACTTCTGGCCGCTGGCGATCTTCTCGTTCGGCGAGTCCTGGCACAACCTGCACCACGCGGACCCGACGTCCGCCCGGCACGGCGTGAAGCGCGGCCAGATCGACATTTCCGCGCGCCTGATCTGGATCTTCGAGAAGTTCGGCTGGGTGCACGACGTGCGCTGGCCGACGCCGCAGCGATTGGCCCGAATCGCCACGGAGAAGAGCTAGCCTCACTGTAGGGTTCGGCGAGTGGCGGGGAGACGACGTTCAAAACGTGAGCAGGTCACCGGGGCACGTCCGGCCGCCCCGGTGACCCGCGTCCGGATGACCGGCACCGAGCGCCGTCAGCAGCTGCTGAACGTGGCGCGGGCTTTGTTCGCCGAAAAGGGTTTCGACGGCACGTCGATCGAAGAGATCGCGCACCGCGCCAACGTGTCGAAACCCGTGGTGTACGAACACTTCGGCGGCAAAGAGGGCATCTACGCGGTGGTCGTCGACCGCGAAACCCAGCTGCTGCTGGAGCGCATGGTCTCGACGCTCCACGGCGGCCACCCGCGCGTCATGCTGGAACAGGCGGCGATCGCGTTGCTGTCGTACGTGGAGGATTCCCACGACGGCTTCCGCATTCTGGTCCGCGACTCCCCGGTGGCGAGTTCCACGGGCACGTTTTCCACGGTCCTGAACGACATCGCGAGCCAGGTGGAGCACATCCTGGCCCAGCAGTTCGCGGCGCGCGGCTACGACGAAAAACTGGCGGCGCTGTACGCCCAGGCATTGGTGGGCATGGTGGCGCTGACCGGGCAGTGGTGGCTCGACGCGCGGAAGCCGAAGCGCGACGAGGTTGCCGCGCACCTCGTGAACCTGGCTTGGAACGGGCTGTCGCACTTGGAGGACAAGCCCAAGCTCCGGCTGAGGTGAGTCACTTCAAGGCTTGAAGCGCGATCTTGCCGAGCATCGCGGTGAGCGCGGCTTCGAACTCCAGTGAGTTGTCGGATTCGCCGGAGACCGCGTGGGTGAGCTCGTGCAGCAGGGTCGCGCAGTACGCGGCGGCTCCGGCCAGCTGGCTGCGGTGGATCACGATCCGGTTCTCGCCCGGCTCCCACAGGCCCAGGGTGGACTCCCCGGTCACGTCGAGGCGCATGGTCTCCGAGATCACGACGCTCTGCACGCCGGCTCGGCGCAGGTCGATCCCCGCGAGGCGGGCGACGGCGTCGGTCAGGGCGTAGACGGAGTTCTCCCGCGGTGTCAGCTCGGCCGTGCTCACCAGTGTGAAGACGAAGCTGTCGTTCCAGGCCTCGCGGTAGCCGCTCAGGTCGAGCAACGGTTTGCCGTCGAAGTCGGTCTGCTGGTTCAGCTTCGCCGACACCTCCCCGGAGACGGTCACCAAGCGGTAGCCCTCCTGCTCGGCGTAGCGGAGCTGCGGGGTGCCTTCCTGCAGCTCCGACGGCGTCACGAAGACGACTTTCTCGTGGGTGGCCAGGACCGTGCACGCGTGCAGAGTGATCTCGCGCCAGCTCAGCTCGTCGTGCATCCGGCCGGTGGCGAACTCGGCGAGGTCGTCGGCCAGGGGCGAGGCGACCTGGGCCGAGCGGCACTGCTTGAGGATCGCCTTGACCCGGTCGGTGTAGGCGGACCGGCCGACGTTGCTGCGCTCGCGGTTGAGGGCGCGCCGCAACGGCGCGTTGATGTCGGTGATGTTGTAGGAGAACAGGAAGTTCGGCTCTTCCGCGACGAGGAGCCCCTTGACGTAGATCCGGCCGGGAGCCGCGGGATCGGTCCGCTTCAGGACCTGGCCGACCGAGGTGCCCTCCAGCAGTTCGTCCCCGCTGTAGTGCAGGAAGAACCTCCGGGCCGCCGCGACGTCGTCGTCGGTGACGCCGCGCAGCACGACGTCCGTCCCGGAAAGGCCCGGGTTGGCCGGCGGGCGGATCACGGCGTGCAGGGTGCGCACGTCGGCGAACGACTCCTTCGCCCGTTGCCGGGTGGTGATGTCGCCGTGCCCGCTGCGGATCACCACGTCGACGTCGTGGCGGTCGAACACGGCCAGCGCGTCCTTGAGGCCCATGCCGAACTGGCCGATCACGACGTCGGAGCCGCGCTTCTCGTCGTTCTCCTTCTGCGTGAGGTGCTCGTAACGCAGTCCGCGGCCGAAGTCGGCCACGTGCCACGCGCCCGCGGGATCCTTGGTGATCACCGGTTCGACGGTCCGGGTGAGGGCGTGCTCGTCGAGGGCGTTGGCGATGATCTCGCGGATCGCGAAGGCCACCGGCCAGTGCTCCAGCACCCGTTCGATGTTCAGGTCGAAGAACTGTTCGGCACCGTCGTTCATCGCAGCAGTCCTGTTTGGTGCAGGTGGTCGAAAATGATCTTGTCCACTGCCGACACCCGGTCACGATCTTCGTAGCCGAGCCAGGTGATCTCCTCGATCTCGCTGCTCGCCACCAACGTTCCCGTGTACTCCGCCGTGAAGCACGTCATCCGGACCACCACACCGGACGCTTTGCCGTCCGCCTGGGCCTCGAAGACGCCGGCCGGCGCGATCGTCGGCTCGGTGATCGCCACGGAAACCTCTTCGCGGACTTCTCGCACCAGCGTCTGCACGTCCGTCTCGCCCGGCTCGCGCTTGCCGCCGGGGAGGTAGTAGACGTCCTTGCCGCGCGAGCGGGTGCTCAGGATGCGGCCGTCCACCAGGTGCAGCCACGCGATCTTGTCGATCATGCCGGCCTCGCCGAGGCTTTCGTCATGACCCGATCCTAGGCACTAGGGTCGGGGACATGGGGAACAGCAGGGAAGTAGTGGTGACCGGCGGCGGCACGGGCATCGGGTACGCCGTCGCGGCGGCTTTCGCGGCGGCCGGCGACCGCGTCACGATCACCGGCCGCCGCGAGCAGGTGCTCACCGAGGCCGCCGCGCTGCTCGGCGCGCGGCCCGTCGTGTTCGACGCCGCCGATCCCGCGGCCGTCGAGACCGCACTGGGTGAGTTGCCGGACCGGGTCGACGTGCTCGTCAACAACGCCGGCGGCAACACGGACTTCGCCGGCGACACCGAAGAGGGTCTCGCCGGGTTCGCGGCCGCGTTCGAGCGGAACCTCCGGTCCAATGTGGTCAGTGCCGCGCTGGTGACGCACGCGCTGCGCGACCGCCTCGCCGACGGCGCGCGGATCGTGACGATCGGCTCGATCGCCGCCCACACCGGCGCCGGCTCCTACGGTGCCGCGAAGGCCGCGGTCGAGGCGTGGAACGTCAGTGTGGCGCAGGAGTTCGGCGCGCGCGGCATCACCGCGAACGTCGTCGCGCCGGGGTTGATCGGGGAGACGGAGTTCTTCCACGGCAAGCTCGGCGACCGCCGCCGCGAGCGGCTCGTCGCGAACACGATGAACAAGCGACCCGGCACGCCGGAGGACGTCACGGCCGTGGTGACGTTCCTGGCCAGCCCGGCCGCCGGGCACGTGACCGGCCAGGTCGTGCACGTCAACGGCGGGGCTTACCTGGGCGGTTAGGACGGTTGGAAGCCGGTCCCCGGGCGCCAGGTCGGCGATGGCGCTCGGGGACCGGCGCGGGTGCTGCCGCGGGAAAGCTTTCTTCGGACCGCGTCCAACACTCGTCGGTGGCGGGCGAAACTCTTGGTGCACACCATGTTCCGCGATCGCCGCGTGGTCCGACAGTGTTCCCGGCACCGGCTCGGTGTGTCTTTCGCATGAATCAGGCGGGCGTGACCTTCAGCAGCTTGTCGTTCGTCCCGTCCGAGGTGGTCACGTACAGGGCACCGTCCGGGCCGCTGCGGACCGCGCGCAGGCGGCCGAACTTGTCGTCGAACTCCGGGGGCAGCGTGACGTCGAGGACCTTGCCCACGGGGTCCAAGTGGTACAGCAGCAGCTTCTGGCCCTTGAGCGCGACGACGACGAGCGCGCCGTCGTTGCGGCCCCACTGGGCGCCGGTCAGGAAGGCGTCGCCGCTGATCGCCTCGGTGATCTTGCCGGACGTCCACAGTGGACTCACCGCGTCCGGGAAGCGCTTGAGGTCGGTCATCGGCACGCTCTCGTCGTAGCTGGAGTCCGTGCCGCCCTTCGACGGGTCCCAGCCGTAGTTCGCGCCGGGCTTCAGCAGGTTGACCTCGTCGTCGAACGTCGGGCCGTGCTCGGCGGTGATCACCTGGCCGCTGCCCGGCCGGATCGCCACGCCCTGCAGGTTGCGGTGTCCGTAGGTGTAGATGAGCCGCTCGTGCGGGTCCGACGACGTGATGAACGGGTTGTCCGGTAACGGTTTCCCGGTCTTCGCGTCCAATCGCAGCACCTTGCCGCCGAGGGCGTGGCGGTCCTGCGAGACGGTCGACTTCGCCGTGTCGCCGGTGCCGACCAGCAGCGCGCCGTCCGGCGCGAACGTCGGGCGGCAGCCGGAGTGCCGGCCGCTCGGGTTGATCGGCAGCCCGGTGAGCAGGTCCTTGACCTTCGTCGCGCTCCCGCCGTCGCCCGCCAGCGTCCAGGTGACCAGCCGGATGTCGACGGGCTTGCCGCCCTCCTGATGGTCCTGGCAGGTGATGAACTCGCGGCTGGTCGTGAAGTCCGGGCTGATCACCATGCCGAGCAGGCCACCCTCGCCCTGGGCGAAGACATCGGAGAAGTCGGCCTTTACGTCGGTGGCCCGGCCGTCGCGGACCAGCGCGAGCTTGCCGGGCCGCTGCGGCACGAGGATGCCGCCGTCGGGCAGGAAGCCGATGTCCCAGCCGTGTTCGAGGCCCGCGGTGACCGTCTCGACCTTGAACTTCCCGGTCGCCGCCGCCGGAGTGGACGGCGGTGGCGAGACGCTCTGCACGGGCGCGCTCGACGCCCCCGAGCAGCCCGTGACCAGCAGGGACACCACACCGATGAGACCCAGCACACGCCGCATACGGCTCATCCTGCCATCAAGCGGTGAAATCGCCGTTCACCGCCGCGCGCGTGAGGAACTCCAGGTCCGCGTCTCCGGGGAGGTAGTGCCCGGTGCCGGGCACCAGGTCGACGACGGCGTCCGGCGCGAAGGTCTCCAGCCGTCGTTTGGTCGTCGCGGAGTCGACCATGACGTCGTCGGTGCCGGCGACGGCGTACACCGGCACGGCCAGCCCGGCCAGCGCGGCGTCGTCGAAGGGCGGGAACGGACCGGTGCGGTAGCGGTAGTTCGCCGAGACGAGCAGCTGGTGTTCGAGGACGTCGGGCGACCTCGCGTCGCCGAGGACACCGGCCACCGACCTGCGCCGGCCCCGCTCGCCCAGCAGCGCCCACAGCACGGCCTTGACCAGGAACGCCTTCTTCATCGGGCCGAGGCCGATCGGGGAGCGCAGCGCGAGCGCGGTGACGCGGTCCGGGCGCCGGGTCGCGTAGTCGAGCGTGAGCCAGCCGCCGAGCGACGACGCCAGGAACGCCGCCGACGGCACGCCGAAGTGGCCGAGCACGGCGTCCAGCCAGGCCGCGTAGCGGTCGGTGCCGAGCGGCGGCCGCGTCTCGGCGCTCAGCCCCGGCTCGCCGACGATGTCGACGGTGTACACCCGGAAGCGCTCGGCGAGCGCCGGCAGCCGGGGCGCCCACTCGCCGGAGTTGCTGCCGGAGCCGTGCAGCAGCACCAGCGCCGGAGCCTCGGCCGGGCCGGAGACGAGCACGAACGTCTCGCCCGCGGGCGTCGGCACCCGGACCTGCTCGTGGGGGACGGGCCACGCCTTCAGGACGTCGAGGTAGCGCTCACGCAGCAGCCGGGCGCCCGCCTCGGACTTGTATATCGTCATGCAAAATACTCTAACCTTCCCCATCAAGTGGATAAATAGGGAGTGTTACGCCCCAGGTTGGACCAAGCCGGACTCGTAGGCGAACACCACCGCGTGCACCCGGTCGCGCAGCCGCCGGCGGTGGTCGTCTACCTGGTCTGCGGCCTGCTGATCGCGGCGGAAACCGCGCTGCTGCCGGGAATCGCGCTCCCGACGTTGTCGGCGTTGCTGCTGATGGGCTTCCTCGCCGAACGCGGCACGCTCCACCTGGGACTCGCGTTCGCCGTGGCGGCGACGGCGGTCGTGCTCGGCGACCAGCTCGCGTATCTGGAGGGACGGCGGCTGGCGCGTCGGGCCGGGTCGGGACTGTCGGGACCGCGCGGAGGCGGCCGTCGCGCGCTCCGGCGTCCCGGCGGTGCTGTGGGCGGGCGCGGAACTGCTGGTGGGTCAGCTGACGGCGTTGGCCGTCTGAAGCAGGGCTTCCGCGGTTTCGGCGTCCGCCGGCAGGAAGGTCTCCAGCTTCAGCTCCGACACCGTGACGTCGGCCGCGGTCGCGAACGTCGTGATCGCGGTGATCAGCCGCAGCTCACCGACCGAAGTGGACAGCCGGACCGGGACCGCGAACCCCAGGTGGTCCGGGGCCGGCGGGGACGCCGGGGGCAGGTACGACTCGAGTTCGGCGAGCTGCGCGGCCAGCCGGTCGTCGGGGTTGCGCGCGAGGTCGTTGCGGATGCGCTCGAGGATGTGGCGCGCCCAGTCGTCGAGGTTGCGCACGCGCGGCGCCATGCCCTCGGGGTGCAGCGCGAGCCGCAGCGTGTCCACCGGTTCCTCCAGCAGTTCCGCCGCGACGCCCTCGGTGAGCAGGCCGAACGCGTCGTTCTTCGCGACCAGCACGCCGTAGCGGTCGACGACGATCGCCGGGTAGGGGCGATGGCCGTCGAGCAGCCGCCGCAGGCCGTCGAGGACCGGCTTGATCGCCGGGGAATCGAGCCGTGTTTCGGGGTACGACGGCGCGAAGCCGGCGGCGTAGAGCAGGCCGTTGCGTTCGCGCAGCGGCAGTTCCAGCGACTCGGCGACGCGCAGCACCATCCCGCGGCCGGGGAGCGAGCGCCCGCTCTCCATGAAGCTCACGTGCCGTTGCGTCGTCCCGGCGCGCAACGCCAGGTCGAGCTGGCTGAGGTGCCGCCGTATCCGCCAGTCCTTGAGCGCCGTTCCGAAGTTCACCCCTCCATCATCGCGGTCCGTGCCATTCCCCGCGAGGAATTGAGCCCATACCCCGGTACGGACACGCTCGCGGCATGACGAAATACGGCCTGGTCGTCCCGACCTACCAGCCCATCCTCGACGCCGGGCGGACCGCGCCCGAGCTGGTCGAGACCGCCGTCGAGGCCGAACGCCTCGGCCTCGACTCGGTGTGGGTGGGCGACACGCTCGCCCGCGCCCCGATCGACGCGCTGACCATCCTCGGCGCGTTCGCGGCCCGCACGTCCCGCGTCACGCTCGGGACGGCGTCGCTGCTCCCGGCGTTGCGCGACCCGCTCCTGACGGCGAACCAGCTGCTGAGCCTCGACCTGCTCAGCGGCGGCCGGCTGACGGTGGCCGTCGGCGCCGGGTTCGCCGGGCGGAGTGAGCCGGAGTTCGCGTTCACCGGCGTCCCGTGGGCCCGCCGGCGCGCGCGGCTGGACGACATCGTGGCGCTGTGGCGGGCCGCGTGGCGCGGCGAGACGTCGTTTCACGGGCCGGTGCTGGACTACGGCTCCCTGCCGGTGTTCCCGGCGCCCGCGCGCCCGGGCGGCCCGCCGGTGTGGCTGGCGGCGCACACGCCGGGAGCGCTGGAGCGGGCCGGCCGGCTCTACGACGGCTGGCTCCCGTACCCGCCCGACCCCGCGGACTACGTCGCCGGGCTGGCCGGGATCCGCTCGACGGCGTCGCGGCCGGTGACCCCGGCGCTGTTCGCGACGGTCCTGGTCGAGGACGACGCCGATCGCGGGACGGCGCTGCTGGAGGAGTACTGCCGGCGCAACTACGGCATGCCCGCGGACTTCGTCCAGCGCATCCAGATGCAGGTCACGGGCTCGGCCGCGGAGGTGGCGTCGCACCTGCGCGAGTACGCCGGCGCCGAGCACGTGCTGCTGCGGGTCGCGAGCACCGAGCCGAAGGTCTTCGACGAGCAGCTGCCGCGGCTGGCGGAGGTGGCGGCGAAACTGCGGGCCGCGTAACGCGGGCGGGGCGGCACCGACTCATCGGCATGGCGAAGGTGAACTGGTCGGCGCGGCAGCCGCCGCCGGCGGTCCCGGCCTGCCGCCTGACCGCCGTGCTGCGCGAGGCGCGCCGGGCGACCGGCCGCGACCGCGAAACCGGCCGGATCGAGCCGGGCAAAGCGGCGCTGAGCGGGAACTGGCTGGGTGCCGTCGGCTACCTGCTGCTGGTCGACCAGGTGGGGAGCGCCTGCCGGGCGCCCGGCCCGCCGGTCGTCCGGGCGCTGCGGCAGTTCGCGCCCCGGGTGGGTGAACCGGAACGGGAAGCGCTCTACGCCCTGCGCTGCTCGCTCGTCCACGACTTCGGGCTGGTCACCGTCGGCGGACCGGGCCGGACCCACCACTTCATGCCGGCCGACGCGGCGGGGTCCGGTCCGGTCGTGCGGCTCCCGCCGGAGCCGTGGGACGGCCGCGTCGAGCACTGCCGGCGGCTCAACGCCACCTGGGTCGACCTGCGGGCGCTGGGCGACCTGGCCGAGGAGGTGGTCCGGCGGTTCGCGGGCCGCCACGACCGGGCGCCGGTGCCCCGCGGCCGTCGATCCCGGCCCGCGCGCCGACCGGCTCCGGGCACCCGCGCGGCCAGCGGTGATCGGAAACCTGTCGGGGGTGGCACGTAGGCTGGGGACCGTGACAAACGCTTCACTGTCCGGACTCCTCACCGCCGTACTTCCCGACCCGGCCCTGCGTGGAGTGGTCGAGCGCGCCGGTGCGCCGCTGCTCGAACTCCAAGGGCCGATCGCCGCGCGCCAGCTCGTCGCCGGCGCCCTCGCCTCGGACGACGGCGCCGGCAAACCCGTGCTCGTCGTGACCGCCACCGGCCGGGAGGCCGACGAGCTGACCGCGGCGCTGGGCGCGCTGCTGGGCACGAGCCGGGTCGCCGACTTCCCGTCCTGGGAGACCCTGCCCCACGAGCGGCTCTCGCCCCGCGCCGACACCGTCGGGCGGCGGCTGGAGGTGCTGCACCGGCTGAAGACCGGGGCCGACGACCTGCGCGTGGTCGTCGCCACCGTCCGCAGCCTGATCCAGCCGATGGCCCCCGGGCTCGGCTCACTCGCCCCGGTCGACCTGATCGTCGGCGAGGAGCAGAGCTTCGACGCCCTGCTGGAACGGCTGGTCGAGCTGGCCTACACCCGCGTCGACATGGTCGAGAAGCGCGGCGAGTTCGCCGTCCGCGGCGGCATCCTCGACCTGTTCGGCCCGACCGCCCAGCACCCGGTCCGGGTCGAGTTCTGGGGTGACGAGGTCAGCGAGATCCGCGCGTTCGCCGTCTCCGACCAGCGGTCGCTGCCCGGCGAGATCCCGCGCGTCACCGCGCCGCCGTGCCGCGAGCTGCTGCTCACCCAGCCGGTCAAGGACAAGGCCGCGGAGCTGGCGAAGACCTACGAAGCCGACGCGCACCTGTCGGAGATGCTCACCAAGCTGGCCGACGGCATCCCCGTCGAGGGCATGGAAGCGCTCATCCCGGTGCTCTGCGAAGGCGAGCTGGAGCTGCTCACCGACGCGATGCCGGTCGGCACCCACGTGCTGCTGACCGACCCGGAGAAGATCCGCGCCCGCGCCGCCGACCTCGTGCGCACCGGCCAGGAGTTCCTCGAAGCGTCCTGGACGACGGCCGCGGCGGGCGGCCTGGCCCCGATCGACCTCGGTTCATCCGCCTACCGCGGGCTCGAGGGGATCGCTTCCCACGCTCAGGACACCAAGCGCACGTGGTGGACACTCAGCCAGCTGACCAGCGAAGACCCGGACGTCTACCGCGTCTCGGTCGAGGCCGCGCCGGCCTACCGCGGCGAGATCGACCGCGCGACGGCGGACCTGCGCGCGCACACCGCGGCGGGCGGCACGGCGGTGCTCGTCGTCGCCGGCCAGGGCACCGCGGCCCGCGCCGTCGAACAGCTGTCGAGCGCCGACGTCCCGGCGTCGCTGGCGGGTGAGGGCGTCACGGGCTCGCTCCGGCCCGGCACGGTCACCGTCACCTGCGGTGCCCTCACCGAAGGGTTCGTCTCGCCGGAGCGCGCCCTCGTCGTGCTGTCGGAAGCGGACCTCACCGGCCGCGGCGCCGGCGCCGGAACGTCCACAAAGGACCTCACCACCAAGATGCCGTCGCGGCGGCGCAACGCCGTCGACCCGCTGGCGCTCAAGAACGGCGACTACGTCGTCCACGAGCAGCACGGCATCGGCCGGTTCGTCGAGATGGTGCAGCGCACCGTCGCCGGCGCGACCCGCGAGTACCTGCTGCTGGAGTACGGCTCGTCCAAGCGCGGCCACCCCGGCGACCGGCTGTTCGTCCCGACCGACCAGCTCGACGAGGTGTCCAAGTACGTCGGCGGCGAGCTGCCCACGCTCAACAAGCTCGGCGGCTCCGACTGGAAGAACACCAAGGCGCGGGCCAAGAAGGCGGTCAAGGAGATCGCCGCCGAGCTGGTCCAGCTCTACGCCGCGCGCCAGGCCGCGCCCGGGCACGCGTTCGGCCCGGACACGCCGTGGCAGGGCGAGCTGGAAGACGCCTTCCCGTTCACCGAGACCAACGACCAGCTCGCCGCGATCGACGAGGTCAAGTCGGACATGCAGCGCGGCGTCCCGATGGACCGCGTGATCTGCGGCGACGTCGGCTACGGCAAGACGGAGATCGCCGTGCGCGCCGCGTTCAAGGCGGTGCAGGACGGCAAGCAGGTCGCCGTCCTCGTCCCGACGACGCTGCTCGCCCAGCAGCACCTCAACACCTTCCACGAGCGGATGCGCTCGTTCCCGGTGACGATCAAGGGCCTGTCCCGGTTCACGAACAAGACCGAGTCGGACATCATCCTGGAGCAGCTCGCCGGCGGCGAGGTCGACATCGTCATCGGCACGCACCGCCTGCTGCAGACCGGTATCCGCTACAAGGACCTCGGTCTGGTGATCGTCGACGAGGAGCAGCGCTTCGGCGTCGAGCACAAGGAGCACATCAAGGCGCTGCGCACGCATGTCGACGTCCTGACGATGTCGGCGACGCCGATCCCGCGCACGCTCGAGATGTCGCTGGCCGGCATCCGCGAGATGTCGACGATCCTGACGCCACCGGAAGACCGGCACCCGATCCTGACCTACGTCGGCTCGTACGACGACAAGCAGGTCGGCGCCGCGATCCGCCGCGAGCTGCTGCGCGACGGCCAGGTCTTCTACGTCCACAACCGCGTCTCGTCGATCGAGAAGGCCGCGCGGCACATCCGGGAGCTGGTGCCGGAGGCGCGCGTGGTCACCGCGCACGGCCAGATGAACGAGGACAAGCTCGAGAAGATCATCCAGGGCTTCTGGGAAAACGAGTACGACGTCCTGGTGTGCACCACGATCGTCGAGACCGGGCTGGACATCTCGAACGCGAACACGCTGCTGGTCGAGCGCGGCGACCTGCTCGGGCTGGCGCAGCTGCACCAGCTGCGCGGCCGCGTCGGGCGTGGTCGCGAGCGCGGGTACGCGTACTTCCTGTACCCGCCGGAGGCGCCGCTGACGGAGACGGCGCACGACCGGCTCGCGACGATCGCCCAGAACACCGAGCTGGGCGCGGGCATGGCGGTCGCGATGAAGGACCTGGAGATCCGCGGCGCGGGCAACATCCTGGGCGCGGAGCAGTCCGGGCACATCGCCGGTGTCGGGTTCGACCTGTACGTGCGGTTGGTCGGCGAAGCGGTCGATGCCTTCCGCCGGCACGCGGGCGCGGAGCCGGCCGAAGACGAGGAGCTGGCCGACGTCCGCGTCGACCTCCCGATCGACGCCCACCTCCCGCACGACTACATCCCGGGCGAGCGGCTGCGGCTGGAGGCGTACCGCAAGATCGCGGCGGCGCCGGACACCGAGGGCCTGGACGCGGTGCGCGAAGAGCTGGTCGACCGCTACGGCCAGCCACCGGCGCCGGTCAACCGCCTGCTCTCGGTGGCGAGGTTCCGGCACACCTGCCGCGAGGCGGGCGTGACGGAGGTGGCCGTCCAGGGCAACACGATCCGCTTCGCGCCGCTGCCGTTGCAGGACTCGCAGATGGTGCGGTTGAAGCGGCTGTACCCGAAGGCGACGTTCAAGGCCGTGACGAACACCGTGTCGGTGCCGAAGCCCACGGAAGGCGCGGCGGGCGGCCGCATCGGCGCCCCGACGCTGCGCGACGAGGAGCTGCTCGACTGGTGCGCCAAGCTGCTGACGCAGCTGACGAAGAAACCCGCGTCCGTATAAGGGAAACGGACGTCCGGTTGCGTACCGGACGTCCGTCGCTCAGCCGACTTCGCTGAACATCGGCGGCATCGGGTTCGCCAGCCCCATCCGCACCTGCTCGACCGGTACCGGAACGGCCCCGGCGTCCGACATCGGCTTCGGCCGTGGCCGGCGTGGGTTCCGCGTCCCCGCGCCACCACCGCGGCCCGGGTACACCAGCAACCCGCGTGCCGGATCGGGCACGGCGTCGAGCGCCGCCGTCACGACCGGCAACGCCCGGAACGCGTCGCGGCTTTCCTCGGAACGGAATTCGATCTCCAGCACGACGCCCCAGCGGTGTTCGTGCCACACCCACTGCTCGGCGCCGTTCGTCAGTGCTGCTTCGGTCAGTGCGTCACCCCGGGCGAGCCGCCACAACGAAGCCGTGGACTCGCCATCGAAGACCTCGATGGTCAGCCAGTGGTCCATGCCGACGACGGTACGCCCGGCGAAACCGAACGGGTGTTGCGTTTCGGCCGCGAAGGTGTGAGAGGGTATGCGCTGTGATGCGGATCATGGGGCGCCCTCGCGCGCTGGTGGCGGTCGTTGCCGGCGCTCTCCTGCTCGCCGGGTGCGGTGCGGGCCCCGGTCAGGTCGGCAGTGCGGTGATCGTCGGCGACCGCTCGGTCTCCCTCGACCAGGTGCAGTCGATGATCGACCAAGCCGTCCGGGACCAGCCGTACGCGCAGAAACTCGCGCGTGAGCGCAAGGTCGACCTGCTCGGCCGGGAGATCATCCGGCAGTCCGTGCTCCACGAGCTGACCCTGCGCGCCGCGAAGCAGGAGGGCATCGTCGCCGACCAGGCGAAGATCGCCGGCCTCGCCGCGAAGGAGTCCGCCGCCCCGGTCACCGACACCGGGCAGGGCGACCAGGTCGCCGTCACCGAGATCGTCTCCAAGCTGCGCGACCGGAACGAAACGGCCGGCGACGTCGTCCTGGAGCAGCAGCTCGCCGAGAAGTACCTGCCGAAGCTGTCGGTCGGCGCGGACTACGTCGGGATCAGCGCGGCCGCCGCGAACGACAAGGACGCCCGCGCCCGCGCGTTCGACCTCGCGAAGCAGTTCACCGACGACCCGGGCAAGATCCAGGGCGCCATCCAGCAGGCGAGCCAGGCGGCGCAGGCCGCGCAGCAGGCCCAGCAGGCCGGCGGCCCCGGCCCGGCCCCCGGCGACGTCTCCGACGCCGGTCTCACCGAGCTATTCGGCGCTTCGCAGTACCTCGCGCTGGCGCAGACGACGCTGTTCGGCTCCGCGGCGAACAGCGTCGTCGTGTTCCAGGCGCGGATGCCGACCAAGCCCGACTGGTACGTCTTCGTCGTCCGCACCCGCGGCACCGACAAGGCCGTGCCGGCGGACCAGGAGGCGCAGAAGCCGACCGATGAGCAGCTGACCGCCATCGGCACCCGGCTCCTGCAGCCCTACGTGGGCCCGAGCGGGCTGCGCGTCAACCCCCGGTACGGCGTGTGGGATGTTGTGAGCATGAACCTCGCGCCGAACCAGGACGCCACCCAGGGCACCGTGCTGCCCTTGCGCGGTGCCGCTCCCGCGCAGCAGTGAGCCGGGGCGTCGTCGTAGTCGTCCGCGGGGCGACACTGCCCGCCGCGGCGCTGAAGATCCTTCGTGAGTCCACCGCCGTCTTCGCGGCCTCGGACGTCGACCCCGCGGTGTTCGGGGTCCCGGCGATCACGGAGGCGCTGTCCCTGAAGGGCATCGTGCTGCTCACGACGTCCCGCGAGGAGCCCGCCGCGGCCGTGCTCATCGCGACCGGCGCGCAGGTCATCGACACGCCCGTCCCGCCGCTGGTCGAAGCCGCGGACGTGATGGACCGGCTCCGCTCGCCGGGCGGCTGCCCGTGGGACGCCGTGCAGACGCACGAGTCGCTGCGGCAGTACCTGGTCGAGGAGACCTACGAGCTGCTCGACGCGATCGAAGACGGCGACCGCGAGGCGCTGCGCGAGGAGCTCGGCGACGTCCTGCTGCAGGTGCTCTTCCACGCCCGCGTCGCCGCCGAGGACCCCGCGGACCCGTTCGGCATCGACGACGTCGCGGCCGCACTGGTCGAGAAGCTGGTCGGCCGGCACCCGCACGTCTTCGCCGGCGCCGACGAGGTGCGCACGGTCGAGCACCAGAACGTCAAGTGGGAAGAGCTGAAGCAGCGCGAGAAGCAGCGTCTGTCCATTGTGGACGGCGTCGCGCTCGGCCAGCCCGCGGTCGCGCTGGCGGGCAAGCTCGGCCAGCGCAGCGGCCGCGCCGGCATCCCGCTGGACCTCTTTCCCGAGGGCTCGAACGCGGCGGCCCAGTTGTTCCGGATCGCGGCCACGGCGCGCCGCGCGGGCGTCGACCCGGAGGGCGAGCTGCGAGCGCTGGCGAAGGAGTTCGCGCTGGAGGTCCGCGCCGCCGAGCAGGCCGCCCGCGACGCGGGCCTGGAGCCGACCACCCTCGAAGCGGACGGCTGGCGCAAGTTCTGGCCCACCCGAGACTGACCCAAGGCGTCACTTTCATAGGGAAAGATGCGTCCGGGGCACCCGGAGACGCATCTTTCCCTATGAAAGTAAGTGTGACGCAGCACACATTCGGGTGAGAACCGGTGGCGATCTTCCGGCGTCTTCCCTGGTGTGAGGATGAAGCCACTGGAGGACGCCGACGAGGAGCACCTCGTCCGGCGCACGGCCAAGGGCGACCGCGCGGCGTTCGAGGAGCTCTACCGCCGCACGTCGCCCTGGCTGGCCGTGCGCCTGCGCCGCCGGTGCGCGGACGAGCAGGTCGTCGCCGAGGTCATGCAGGAGACGTACCTGGCCGTCTGGCGTGCGGCGGGCTCGTTCGCGGGGTCCACGGCCGGCGGTTCCGCGGTCGGCTGGGTGTGGATCATCGCCGCCCGGCGGCTGGTCGACGCGTTCCGCCGGCGGGCGCACCACGCGCAGCCGCCGCCGGTGATGGCGCTCGACGTCGCGCCGGTGCCCGGGGCCGAGGAAGAAGCGCTGGCGGCGGCGGTCGGGGACGAGGTCGGCGACGCGCTGCGCGACCTCGCGCCCGAGCTGCGGGCCGTGCTGCAGGCGATGGTGCTCGACGGGCTGACCGTCCGCGAGACCGCCGTCCTGCTCGGGCTGCCGGAAGGCACCGTCAAGACCCGGGCCCGGCGGGCGCGGATCGCGATGCGGGAGGCACTGTCATGAAGCATCCGTCGGACGAGCTCATCGCCGGCTACACGGCGGGCGACGACCTCCCCGGTGACCAGCTCTGGGGCGTCGAGGCGCACCTCGAGACCTGCGCGGTGTGCCGGGCGCGGCTGGCCGTGCTGAGGCCCGCGCAGCCGGTCGTGGACCTCGTCTGGTCGCGGCTCGCCGTGGACATCGAGCTGGCGGGCACGCCCGCGCACCCGCAGTCACAAGCGCACCCGCGGCGGCGGTGGCTGTTCACCTGGACCACCCCGGTGATGGTGCCGTGGCTGGCGATGATCGTGCTGCTCACGCTGCTCGTGGTCGCGTTCGACCGGATCTGGCCCACGACGTTCGACACGACGGCGGTGCAGCTGCTCGCGCCGCTGCTGCCGGTGCTCGGCGTCGCCGCGTCGTGGGCGCGGGGCCTCGATCCGGCGTACGAGGTCGTCGTCGCGACCCCGCGGGCGGGGCTGTACCTGATCGCGCGGCGGACGGTGGCGGTGCTCGTCGTCGTCCTGCCGGTGCTCGGCTTCGCGGGCTGGCTGACCGGCACCGGGCCGGCGCTCTGGCTGGTGCCGAGCCTGGCCTTCACCACCGGCACGCTCGCGCTGGGTGGGCTGATCGGCGTCACCCGCGCGGCCGGCGTGCTCGGCGCGGTGTGGGTCACGGCGGTGGTGCTGCCGAGCGTGGTGGCGCACCGGCAAACGGTTGTGCTCAGTGCCGGCGCGGTGCCGGTGTGGGCGGGGATCTTCGCGCTGACGACGGTGGTCGTCGCCCTGCACAGGGGCGCGTTCACCCGGCTCGGCGTCGGCGACTAGTGTGTCGCGTCGTAAATTCGTGAGTTAAGTGGGTAGTATGGGGATATGTCGAGAACCGGGCGTCCGAAGGCTGAGCTGGTGTTGGCTGATGTCGAGCGTGAGCAGTTGATTCGCTGGTCGC
>NZ_JAEBDZ010000033.1:0-90157 GCF_046548675.1 Amycolatopsis sp. cmx-8-4 | reverse complement strand
ACCTCGACGAAAACCTGCAGATCGCCCAGGAACTGCTGGCCAAGACCGCCGCGGCGAACATCATCCTCGAAGTCGAGATCGGCGTCGTCGGCGGCGAAGAAGACGGCGTCGCCCACGACATCAACGAAAAGCTCTACACCGCCGAAGGCGACTTCCTCAAAACCATCGACGCGCTCGGCTCCGGCGAAAACGGCCGCTACCTGCTCGCCGCCACCTTCGGCAACGTCCACGGCGTCTACAAGCCCGGCAACGTCAAGCTGCGCCCCGACGTCCTCAAGGGCGGACAGGAAGCCGCGTCGAAGAAACTCGGCCTCGACGCCGGCTCCAAGCCCTTCGAGCTGGTCTTCCACGGCGGCTCCGGCTCACTGCCGGAAGAAATCCGCGAAGCCGTCTCCTACGGCGTGGTGAAGATGAACGTCGACACCGACACGCAGTACGCGTTCACCCGCCCGATCGTGGACCACTTCTTCAAGAACTACGACGGCGTCCTGAAGATCGACGGCGAGGTCGGCAACAAGAAGTTCTACGACCCCCGCTCCTACCTCAAGGCCGCCGAAGGGGGCATGGCCGCCCGGATCGTCGAGGCCTGCCAGGCCCTCGGCTCCGCCGGCACCAAGCTCAAGTAAAGCCCATGTGAAGGGGCCGCACTTTCCCTATGAAAGTGCGGCCCCTTCGTGTGCTCGCGGTCAGTCCCAGTCGGCGCTCAGCTTCTCGTCCAGCAGCGCGAAGACGTCCTCGTCGCTGGCGGCGTCGAAGTCGAAGCCGTCGCCTTCCACGTCTTCGCGGGCGCTCCACGTGCCACGCAGCTGCTCCAGCCGGGTCGCGATCTCCTCGTGCGAACCGGGGTCGAGCACGGCGTCCTGCAGCACCTTCTCCAGCCGCGCGAGGTCGGCGAGGATCGCCTGCTCCGGCTTCTCCTCCGGGGCGACCAGCTCGGCGAGGTAGGCCGCGAGGTCGCGCGGGGTCGGCTGGTCGAACGCGAGCGTCGCCGGCAGCTGCAGCCCGGTCGCGCTCTCCAGCCGCCGCCGCAGTTCGACCGCGGTGAGCGAGTCGAAGCCGAGTTCGGTGAACGCCTGGTCCGGGCCGACGACGTCCTCGGGCCCGTGTTCCAGCACCACGGCCACCGCGTCGGCGACGACCTCCAGGAGCACCTCGATCCGGTCCGCCGGGGACAGCCCGGCCAGCCGCGGCGCGAGGTCGGCCCGGGCTGGAGCCGACGACGCGGTCCGGCGCGGCGGGATCAGCTTGCGCAGCACCGGCGGGACGTCCTGGCCGCGCAGCACCGGCAGGTTCAGGTGGACCGGCACGGCCAGGGGGTCGCCGCCCGCGCGGACCGCGTCGAACACGGCCAGCCCGTCGTCGGCGGCCAGCAGCTCGACGCCGGCCCGGGCCAGGCGCCGGATCTCGGCGTCGGGCAGGGCGGCGGTCATGCCCGCCTCCGGCGTCCACGGGCCCCACGCCAGCGAGACCGCGGGCCGGCCGTGGGCGTGCCGGTGGACGGCGAGGGCGTCGAGGAACGCGTTCGCCGCGGCGTAGTTGGCCTGTCCCGCGCCGCCGATCGTCCCGGCGAGCGAGGAGAACAGGACGAAGCCCGCGAGGTCGTGCCCGGCCGTGAGTTCGTGCAGGTGCCACGCGCCGTCGGCCTTGGGCCGCAGCACCGTCTCGAAACGATCCGGGGTCAGCGAGCCGAGGACGCCGTCGTCGAGCACCCCCGCGGCGTGCACCACGGCCGTGAGGTCGACGCCGTCGAGCAGGGCCGCGAGGGCTGTCCGGTCGCCGACGTCGCAGGCGGCGACGGTGACCGCGGCGTCCAGCGCGCGGAGGTCGGCTTCGAGCCCGTCCTCGGCGACGCCGGATCGGCTGACCAGCAGCAGCTTCCGCTGCCCGGCCGCGGCGAGCCGCCGGGCGACGAGGGCGCCGAGACCGCCGGTGCCGCCGGTGATCAGGACCGTGCGTTCCGGGTCCCACTCGGTAACGTCGGGGCCGGTGGTGGCGCGATCGAGCCGGGCGGCCGACGCGGCTCCGTCCCGAATGGACAGTTCCGGCTCGCCGGCGCCGAGGAAGTCCCGCAAGGGCAGCGAATCGTCGGTGTCGGCCAGGACGAACCGGCCCGGGTTCTCCTGCTGCGCCGAGCGCACCAGGCCCCACACCGCGGCGGCCGCGAGGTCGTCGCCGGTCAGGGCTCCGCTGGTGCGCAGGACGAGCACGTCGTCGAACCGCGGGTCCGCCAGCCAGGCCTGCAGCAACGCCAGGACCGCGGTGGTCGCGGCGCGGGTCGCGGCCGTCGGGCCGCCCGGGTACGCCGGGACGGTGACCACGACCGGCCCGTCCACGCCGAGAGCGGCGAGGTCGTCGAGCGCGCGGGCCGGATCGGTCAGCGTGTGGTCCGGGGCCGTCACCTCGGCCGCCGGGCTCGCCGGCAGCGGGGTCCAGGTGAGCCGGTAGAGGTGGTTGGCCCGGAGCTGGTCGGCGGCCGGTTCACGGACCGTCAGGCCGTCGACCGTGGCCACGGGTGCGCCCGCCGGGTCGGTGATGGTGATGCTGATCGTGTCCGGGCCCGCCGGCTCCAGCCGGACGCGCAGGTCCGCCGCGCCGGTCTGGTGCAGCGAGACGCCGCGCCAGGTGAAGGGCAGGGCGGCCTTGCCGTCCGGGTCGGCCACCATGCTCGGGTGCAGGGCGGCGTCGAGCAACGCCGGGTGCAGCCCGAACGCGCTGGTCTCCGGGTCGTCGAGCCGCACTTCGGCGAACAGCTCGTCGTCGCGCCGCCAGAGCGCGGTCAGGCCCTGGAACACCGGGCCGTAGTCGAAACCACGGTCCGCCAGCAGCGGGTAGGCGTCCGTGAGATCCACCGGCGACGCGCCGGCCGGCGGCCACTCGCCCGTGTCGGACGCGGGTGCCGGGGTGGCCGGGGCGAGGACGCCGGTGGCGTGCCGGGTCCAGGTGCCGCCTTCGAGCAGGGAGTGGACCCCGACCGGCCGGTTCCCGGCGTCGTCGGCCAGGCCGGCCGACACCTGGATCGTGGCGGCGCCGTCGCCGGGCAGGACCAGCGGGGCGAGCAGGGTCAGCTCGTCGACGCGGTCGCAGCCCACCTGCGTCCCGAGGTGGCGGGCCAGCTCGAGGAACGCCGTGCCGGGCAGCACGATCGAGCCGAAGATCGTGTGGTCGGCCAGCCACGGCTGGGCCGCCGCGGACAGCCGGCCGGTGCAGACGGCGGTGCCGGACGCGCCCAGGTCGAGCACGCCGCCGAGCAGCGGGTGCCCGGCCGCGCCACGCGCGTCACCCTGACGCACGGGCGGCCAGAAGCGGCGGTGCTCGAACGGGTAACCCGGCAGGTCCGCGCGCGGCCCGGGGGTGGACCAGGCGACGTCGACGCCGGAGACGTACAGCTCGGCCAGAGCGGTCAGGAACGTCCGCTCCTCGTCGCGGTCGCGGCGCGCCACCGGGACGACGAGCGCGCCCGGGACGTCGACCAGGCTCGCGAGCACCGCGTCCGGGCCGACCTCGACGAACCGCGTCACGCCGGACCCGGCGAGCCGCTCGACCGCGTCGGCGAACCGGACCGCGTCCCGCACCTGCCGGACCCAGTAATCCGGTGACGTGACGTCGCCCGCCGCGATCATCGGTACGGCCGGCGTCGAGAACTCCAGGCCCGCGACGACTTCGCCGAACTCGGCCAGCATCGGTTCCATCAGCAGCGAGTGGAACGCGTGCGACACACGCAACCGGCGCTGCTTCCCGAACTTCGACGCCACCGCCTCGACGGCGTCTTCCAGCCCGGACAACACGACGGACTCAGGGCCGTTGACCGCGGCGATGTCGACGCCGGCGCTCAGCAGCGGCAGGACGTCCGCCTCGGACGCCCGGACGGCGACCATCACGCCACCTTCGGGCAGCGCGCCCATCAGGCGCGACCGGGCAGAGACCAGCGTGCACGCGTCTTCGAGCGTCAGCACGCCCGCGATGTGCGCGGCCGCGATCTCCCCCACCGAGTGGCCGGTGACGAAGTCCGGGCGCACGGCCCACGACTCCAGGAGCCGCGCCGTGGCGACCTCGAAGGCGAACAGGCCGGGCTGGGTGTACTCCGTGCGGTCGACGAGATCGGTGTCCAGCGCCGCCCGGACGTCCGGGTCCAGTAGCGCGAGGACCTCGTCGAACGCCGTGGCGAACACCGGGAACCGCTCGGCCAGCTGCCGGCCCATCCCCGGTCGCTGCGCGCCCTGTCCGGAGAACAGGAACGCGGTCGGCCCGGTCAGGATCGTGCCCTCGACGACGTCGGTGGAGGTGCCCGCCTCGACGTACGCGGCCAGCGCGGCCGTCGGGCCTTCGGAGACCACCGCGGCGCGGTGCGGGAACGGTGACCGCAGGGCCAGCGCACGGCCGACGTCACCCGCGTCCAGGTTGCCGACCACGCCGGCGAGCCGCGCGGCCTGGGCCCGGACCGCGGCAGCGGAGCGTGCGGACAGCGGCCAGACGGCGAGTCCGGCGGCCGGTGCGGCGGGCGGCTCGGGAGCCTGCTCGATGATCACGTGGGCGTTGGTGCCGCTGATCCCGAACGACGAGATCCCGGCCCGCCGCGCGCGGCCGACCTCCGGCCAGCCGCGGGTTTCGCCGACCAGCTCGACGGCGCCGGCGTCCCAGTCCACATGGGACGACGGTTCGCCGACGTGCAGCGACTTCGGCACGATCCCGTGCCGCATCGCCTGGACCATCTTGATGATGCCCGCGACGCCCGCGGCGGCCTGGGTGTGCCCGAAGTTGGACTTCACCGAGCCCAGCAGCAGCGGCGTTTCGCGGTCCTGGCCGTAGGTGGCCAGCAGGGCCTGGGCCTCGATCGGGTCACCCAGTTTCGTGCCGGTGCCGTGCGCTTCGACGACGTCGACGTCCGATGTGGACAGTCCGGCGCTCGCCAGGGCCTGGCGGATGACCCGTTGCTGCGACGGTCCGTTCGGGGCGGTGAGACCGTTGGACGCGCCGTCCTGGTTGACCGCCGAACCCCGCACCACGGCGAGGATCTCGTGGCCGTTGCGGAGCGCGTCCGACCGGCGTTCGAGGACCAGCAGGCCGACGCCCTCGGACCAGCCGGTGCCGTCGGCGCCGTCGGAGAACGCCTTGCACCGGCCGTCGGGGGACAGTCCGCGCTGGCGGGAGAACTCGACGAAGGTGGCCGGGGTGGACATCACCGTCACGCCGCCGGCCAGAGCGAGGGAGCACTCCCCCGCCCGCAGGGCCTGCGACGCCCAGTGCAGCGCCACCAGCGACGACGAGCACGCCGTGTCCACCGTGACCGCGGGACCTTCGAGTCCGAGCGTGTAGGCGACGCGGCCGGAGGCGACGCTCGGGGCGCTGCCGTACCCCTGCTGGCCTTCGTACTCGCCGCCGGTGAGCAGGCCGCCGTAGTCGCTGTACATCACGCCCGCGAACACGCCGGTCGACGAGCCGCGCAGGCTCACCGGGTCGATCCCCGCGTGTTCCAGGGCCTCCCACGACGTCTCCAGCAGGAGCCGCTGCTGGACGTCGGTGGCGACGGCCTCGCGCGGGCTCATCCCGAAGAACGCGGCGTCGAACTCGGCCGCGGCGTGCAGGAAACCGCCTTCGCGGGTGTAGGTCGTGCCCGCGTGGTCGGGGTCCGGGTCGTAGAGCGCGCCGAGGTCCCAGCCGCGGTCGGCCGGAAAGCCGCCGATCGCGTCGGTGCCGGCGGCGACCAGGTCCCAGAACTCGGCCGGGGAGCCGGCGCCGCCCGGGTAGCGGCAGCCCATGCCGACGATGACGATCGGGTCGTCGTCGGCCGCCCGGACCGGGCGCGTTTCCGCGGCGGGTTCCGTCGTGCCGACCAGTTCGGCGAGCAGGTGGGCCGTCAGCGCGGCCGCGTTCGGGTGGTCGAAGACCAGCGTCGTGGGCAGCCGCAGCCCGGTCGCGGTGGCGATCCGGTTCCGCAGCTCGACGCCGGTGAGCGAGTCGAAGCCCATGGCCGAGAACGCCCGGCCGGGGTCGATCGACGTGCTGTCGGCGTGCCCGAGCACCGCGGCGACCTGCCCGGCGACCAGGTCCGCGACGACGTCCCGGCGTTCGGCTTCGGTGAGCCCGGCCAGCCGCCGACCCAGCTCGCCGGTGCTCGCCGTCTTGGCGCGGTGGGTGGTCGCACGGACCAGCCCCCGCAGCGGCGGGGCGACCTCGCCGGTCGCCGACGCGGCCGGGCGGACCGGTGCGAGCACGGGGGTTCCGGCGCCGAGGGCGGCGTCGAACAGCTCCAGGCCGTCCTCGGCCGTCAGGACAGAGATGCCGTCGCGGGCCATCCGGCGGACGTCGGCGTCGGTGAGGTCCGCCGTCATGCCGCCGGTGCCGGACCACGGGCCCCAGGCCAGCGAGACGGCGGGCAGCCCGAGGGCGGCGCGATGGTGGGCGAGCGCGTCGAGGAAGGCGTTGCCGGCGGCGTAGTTCGCCTGGCCCGCGCCGCCGATGGTGCCGGCGATCGAGGAGAACAGCACGAAGCCGGCGAGGTCGGCGGTCAGCTCGTGCAGCGCCCAGGCGGCGTCGGCCTTGGTGCGCAGGACGCGGTCGAGCTGGTCGTCGGTCAGGGTTTCGACGGTCGCGTCGTCCAGGACGCCGGCCGCGTGGACGACGGCGGTGAGCGGGTGCTCGAGGCCGTCGATCAGGGCCTTGAGCGCGACGCGGTCGGTGACGTCGCAGCGGGCGACGGTCACCTCGGCGCCGAGGTCGAAGTCGAACTGGCCGCTGCGGCTGACCAGCAGCACGTGCCGCATCCCGTGTTCCCGCACCAGGTGCCGGGCCAGCAGCCGGCCCAGTCCCCCGGTGCCGCCGGTGATCAGGACGGTCCCGTCGGGATCCCAGGTCCACGGCTCGGGCGTCACGTCGGCGCGCACCAGGCGCGGCACGGACAGCTCGCCGTCACGCACGCGGACCTGCGGTTCTCCGGCGGCGAAGGCGAGGTCGCCGTCGACGAGCAGGAACCGGTCCGGGTGCTCGGTCTGCGCGGAGCGGACGAGCCCCCAGACGGCGGCCGCGGCGAGGTCGGTGCCGTCGGTGGCGCCGTGGGTGTGGAAGACGAGTTTCGCGTCGGCGAAGCGGGGGTCGGCGAGCCAGTCGCGGACCAGGGTGAGCGCCCCGGCGGTGACTTCGTGGACATCTCCTCCGGAGATCGGGACGACGACGTGGTCCGGCACCTCCGCCAGGTCGGCCAGCGTGCCTTCGAGGAGCAGGGACGACGTGCTCGGTGCGGCCGTGGCCGGGATCCAGTCGAGCCGGAGCAGCGCGTCCTTGACGGCGGACCGGGCGCGGGTGACCGCGGCGGGCCGGAACGTCACGGCGTCGACCGTCGCGACCGGGTTGCCGTCGGCGTCCGCGAGGGCCAAGGAGACGGTGTCGGTGCCCGCCGGGGTGATGCGGGCCTGCAGGAACGACGCCCCGGCGGCGTGCAACCGGACGCCGCGCCAGCTGAACGGCACGTGCGGGCGGGTGTGGTCCGCCGTGAGGGCCACTGCGTGCAGAACCGAGTCGAGCAGCGCGGGGTGCAGGCCGAACGCGGCGGTGTCCTCGCCCAGTTCGATCTCGGCGTAGACGTCGTCGCCGCTGCGCCAGACCCGGCGCAAACCCTGGAACGCTGGCCCGTAACCGAGGCCGAGGGCGGCCAGGGTTTCGTAGTCGACGTCGACCGGGATCGCGTCGGCCGGGCGGGTCACGTCGATCGCGGCCGTTCCGGTCGACGGCTCCAGGACGCCGGTCGCGTGCCGGGTCCAGCTGCCGTGGTCGCCTTCGGGGCGGGAGAACACGTCGACGTCGCGCAGGCCCGCGGCGTCCGGTGCGGCGACGCGGATCTGCAGGTGCGCGGCCGTGTCGAGGGCCAGTGGTTCCAGGAGGGTCAGCTCGCGGACGGCCGGGCAGCCGGCCTCGTCGCCGGCGCGGCGGACGAGTTCGACGAACGCCGTGCCGGGCAGCACCGTCGTGCCGAGGACCGTGTGGTCGGCCAGCCACGGCTGCGTCTGCGTCGAAAGCCGGCCGGTGAACAGCAGCCCGGCGCCTTCGGCCAGCTCGACCGACCCGCCGAGCAGCGGGTGCCCGGGCGCGCCGAGGCCCAGCCCGGCCGGGTCGCCGGCCTTGACGCGGGCGTGCGGCCAGAACCGCTGGTGCTGGAAGGCGTAAGTGGGCACCGGGACCGCGCGGCCCTCGACGAGGCCGTCCCACGACACCGGCAGGCCGGACACGAAGAGCCGGGCGAGCGCGGTCAGGAACGTGCGGGATTCGTCGTGATCCCGGCGCAGGGTCGGGACGACGACGGCGTCGCCCACGACGTCGGCCGCGAGCCCGGCGAGCACCGCGTCCGGGCCGAGTTCGACGTACCGGTCGACGTCCCACGCTTCGAGGGCGCGCAGTGCGTCGAGGTAGCGGACGGGCTCGCGCACCTGCCGGACCCAGTAGCCGGGCGAGGTGACGATGCCCGCGGCCACGACCGGGATCGACGGCTCGTGGTAGGTCAGCTCCGCCGCGACGGCGGCGAACTCGGCGAGCATCGGGTCCATCAGCGACGAGTGGAACGCGTGCGAGACGCTCAGCCGCTTGGCGTCGCCGAACCGCTCCGCGACGGCCAGGACCGCGGCCTCCGGCCCGGCGATCACGACCGAGCGGGGGCCGTTGACCGCGGCCAGGGAGACGTCGTCGCCGAGCAGCGGGAGAACGTCGGCTTCGGTGGCGCGCAGGGCGACCATCGCGCCGCCCGGCGGGAGTGCCTGCATCAGCCGGCCACGCGCGGCGACCAGGCGGCAGGCGTCGTCGAGGGAGAACACGCCGGCGACGTGTGCGGCGGCGATCTCGCCGATCGAGTGCCCGGCGACGTAGTCCGGGCGCACGCCACGCGCGGTCAGGGCCTGGAACAGCGCGACCTCGACGGCGAACAGCGCGGCCTGCGTGTGTTCGGTGCGGTTGAGCGCGGCCGCGTCGTCGCCCCACATGACGTCGCGGACCGCCGGGGCGAACCCGGCGAGGACAGTATCCAGCGCGGCCGCGAACACCGCGTCGGCCGCGGCCAGGTCCCGGCCCATGCCGAGGCGCTGGGAACCCTGGCCGGAGAACAGGAACGCCGTCCGGCCGGTCGCCGGGGTGCCGGTGACGACGTCCGGGTGCGCGCTGCCCGCGCTCAGGGCAGTCAATGCCGCATCGTGATCCGGACCGGCGAGGACGACGGCCCGCGCGTCGAAGCGGGACCGGGCGTGGGCGAGGGTCCACGCGATGTCGCGGTGGTCGGCTCGCGTGGCAAGGAGGGCGGAAGCCTGGGCCCGCAACGCCTCCGGGGTCTTGGCGCTGAGCAGCCACGGGACGGTCGGTGCTTCGGGCCGCGCGGCGGCCGGGGTCGGCATCTCGGGCTGTTCCAGGATGACGTGGGCGTTCGTGCCGCTGATCCCGAACGACGAGACACCCGCGCGGCGCGCCCGGTCCGCATGGGGCCACGCGGTTTCAGCGGTGACCAGGTCGACGGCGCCCACGGTCCAGTCGACGTGCTTCGACGGTTCGGTGACGTGCAGCGTCCGCGGCACGACGCCGTGGCGCATCGCCTGGACCATCTTGATGATCCCGGCGACCCCGGACGCGGCCTGGGTGTGCCCGAGGTTCGACTTGACCGACCCCAGCAGCAGCGGGGTTTCCCGGTCCTGGCCGTAGGTGGCCAGCAGCGCCTGGGCCTCGATCGGGTCGCCGAGTTTCGTGCCCGTGCCGTGGGCTTCGACGACGTCAATGTCCGATGTGGACAGTCCGGCACCCGCGAGGGCCTGCCGGATGACGCGTTGCTGGGACGGGCCGTTCGGGGCGGTGAGGCCGTTGGAGGCGCCGTCCTGGTTGACCGCCGAGCCGCGGACGACGGCGAGGATCTCGTGGCCGTGACGCCGCGCGTCGGAGAGGCGTTCCAGGACCAGGATGCCGACGCCTTCCGACCAGCCGACGCCGTCGGCGCTGTCGGAGAACGGCTTCGAGCGGCCGTCGGCGGCGAGGCCGCGCTGGCGGGAGAACTCGACGAACGCCGCCGGCGTCGACATCACCGTGACGCCGCCCGCGAGGGCGAGGTCGCAGTCGCCGGCGCGCAGGGCCTGCGCCGCCCAGTGCAGGGCGACCAGGGACGACGAGCAGGCGGTGTCGACGGTGACGGCCGGGCCTTCCAGCCCGAGCGCGTACGAGACGCGGCCGGAGGCGACGCTGCCCGCGCTGCCGCTGGTCTTGTAGCCCTCCACGTCCTCGCTGCCGTCGAGCAGGCGGCTGTAGTCGCTGTACATGACGCCGGCGAACACGCCGGTCGCGCTGCCGCGCAGCGAAGCCGGGTCGACGCCCGCGCTCTCGACCGCGGCCCACGACGTCTCAAGGAGCAGCCGCTGCTGGACGTCGGTCGCGACGGCTTCGCGGGGGCTCATGCCGAAGAAGTCCGCGTCGAAGTCCGCGGCGTCGTGCAGGAAGCCGCCGTGGCGGGTGTAGGACGTTCCGGCGTGGTCCGGGTCGGGGTCGTAGAGCGCGCCGACGTCCCAGCCGCGGTCGGTGGGGAACTCGCTGATCGCGTCGCCGCCTTCGCGGACGAGCCGCCACAGGTCCTCGGGCGACGTCACGCCGCCCGGGTACCGGCAGGCCATGCCGACGATGACGATCGGGTCGCCGTCGACGACACCCGTCGCGCGGACGGTCTCGACCGGCGCGTCCCCGAAGATCTCCCCGACGATGTGCGCGGCCAGGGCCCCGACGGTCGGGTAGTCGAACACGAGCGTCGCCGGGAGCCGCAGTCCCGTGGCGGCGTTGAGGCGGTTGCGCAGTTCGACCGCGGTGAGCGAGTCGAAGCCGAGTTCGGCGAAGGAGCGGGTCGGCGCGATCTTGCGGGTGCCGGTGTGGCCGAGTACGTGCGCGACCTCGTTGGCGACGACGACGCCCGCTTCCTGCAGCCGTTCTTCGGCGGACCGGGTGCGCAGGCGGCGTTCGAGCGCGCCTTCGGTGACCGCGAGAGTGCGGCGGGCGGGCGCGCGGACCAGGCCGCGCAGGGGGTGCGGGATGTCGTCGCGGGCCTGGAGCGCGGCGCGGTCGAGGCGGACCGGCAGCAGTACCGGCGCGGCCGCGGACAGGGCCGCGTCGAACAACTGGAGGCCCTGCTCGACCGACAGCGGCGGGAAGCCGGCGCGGGCGAGGCGGTCGAGACCGGCCGCGCCGAGGTCGGCGGTCATGCCCGTGGTCGGAACCCACGGGCCCCAGGCGAGGGAGACGGCCGGGAGGCCCTCGGCGCGGCGGTGGGCGGCGAGGGCGTCGAGGAAGGCGTTGGCGGCACCGTAGTTGGCCTGGCCGGGGATGCCGAGGGTGCCCGAGACCGAGGAGAACAGGACGAATGCGGTCAGGTCGCCGGTCAGTTCGTGGAGCAGCCAGGCGGCGTCCGCCTTCGGCCGGCGCACGGTCGCGAGCCGCTCGGGCGTCATCGCTTCGAGGGGCGCGTCGTCGAGGACCCCGGCGGCGTGGACGACGACGGTCGGCGGGTGGTTCGCCAGCAGTGCGGTGAGCTGGGCGCGGTCGGCGACGTCGCAGGCTTCGACGACGACGTCGGCACCGGCGGTCCGCAGCTCCGCCACGAGTTCCGCGGCGCCTGGGCTGTCGGCGCCGCGGCGGCTGACCAGCAGCAGGCGACGGGCCCCGTGCTCGGTCACCAGGTGCCGGGCCAGGACGGCGCCCAGTCCCCCGGTGCCGCCCGTGATCAGGACGGTCCCCTCGGGGTCCCAGGTCGCGCTTTCCGTCGGTACGGCGGGCGCGAAACGGGCCGCGAGCAGTTTGCCGTCACGCAGCGCGACCTGCGGTTCTTCGGTCGCGAGCACGGCCTGCGCCAGCGTGGATCCGTCGAGTTCGAGGAGGCCGAAGCGGCCCGGGTGCTCGGCTTGCGCGGCCCGGACGAGACCCCACACGGCGGCGGCCGGGAGGTCGCCCTCGCGGGTCACGAAGACCAGTTTCGCGTCGGCGTACCGGTCGTCCGTGATCCAGCGCTGGGCCAGCTCGAGGGCTCGTTCGGCGAGGTCGGCCGCCGAGCCCGGCACGTCGGCCGGGTCGCCGGTCAGGCAGGTGACGACGACGTCGGGTGCGTCGGTGCGGTCGTCCAGCGCGGCCACTCCGATGCCGAAGGGGTCGTCGCCCAGGAGCGCGACCGACAGCGAGGTCGCCTCCGGGATCGGCATCGGTGTCCAGTCGAGCTGGAACAGGGAATCGTTCCGGCGCACGGCGTCGCGGCCGGCTTCGCGGACGACCAGGGAGTCGATGGTCGCCACCGGGGCGCCGTCGGCGGTCGTCAGTTCGAGGCCGATGCCGGGGGTCACGCGGACCCGCAGGGCGACGGCTCCGGCGGCGTGCAGCGAGAAGCCCTGCCAGGAGAACGGGAGTTCACGCGCGGCCGGGGCGTCCGGGCGGAGCGTCACGGCGTGCAGGGCCGCGTCCAGCAACGCCGGGTGCAGGCCGAACCCGGCCGCTTCGGCGTGGTGGGCGGGATCCAGTTCGACCTCGGCGAAGACGTCGTCGCCGCGCCGCCACGCCGCCCGCAGGCCGCGGAATCGCGGGCCGTAGTCGAAGCCGTCCGCGGCGAAGCTCTCGTAGAAGTCTTCCAGGGGCACCGGAATCGCGTCCGGTGGCGGCCAGGCCAAGGTGTCCGATGTGGACGCCGGGGTGGCCGGGCTCAGGGTGCCCGTGGCGTGTTCGGTCCAGGCGTCCGCGGTCCGCGAGTGGATGCCGACCGGGCGTCGGCCGCGGTCGTCCGGCTCGCCGACCCGGACCTGCACCTGGACGCCGCCCTGCGGCGGCACGACAAGCGGGACGGCCATGGTCAGCTCGTCGATGCGGGGGCAGCCGGTCTCGTCGCCGGCGCGGATGGCCATCTCGGCCAGCGCCGTGCCCGGCAGCAGGACCTGGCCGTACACGACGTGCTCGGCCAGCCACGGCTGAGTGTGCAGGGACAGCCGGCTGGTCAGCACGACCTCGTCGGAGCCCGCGAGGCGGACGGTCCCGTCGAGCAGCGGGTGCCCCGGCGCGCCGAGTCCGAGCGACGTCGCGTCGCCGCCGGTCCGGGTGGCCGGCGGCCAGAACAGCTCGCGCCGGAACGGGTAAGTGGGCAGGTCGGTGCGGCGGCCGCCGGTCAGCGCCGGCGTCCAGTCGACGTCGGCGCCCGAGACGTGCAGCCGCGCGACGGCTTCGGTGAAGGCGATTTCCTCGCCGCGGTCACGGCGCAGCAGCGGCACCGCGACGGCGTCCGGCGCCAAGCCCGCGACCAGCGCGGACAACACCCCGTCCGGGCCGGCCTCGACGAAGCGGGACGCACCCGCGGCCACCAGCGCGCCGACACCGTCGGCGAAGCGGACGGCATCCCGCGCGTGGCGTACCCAGTGTTCGACCGTCGTGACGTCGGCGTCGGTGCTCACGGTGGAGACCAGCGGCAGGCGCGGCTCGTGGAAGGTCAGGCCCGCGAGGACGTCGGCGAAGTCCCCGAGCATCGGCTCCATCAGCGGCGAGTGGAACGCGTGCGAGACGGTGAGCCGCCGCGTCTTCCCGAACCGCGCGGCGATCGCGACGACGGCGTCCTCCGCCCCGGCGACGACGACCGAACGCGGGCCGTTCACCGCGGCGATCGAGACGTCCGGGCCGAGCAGCGGGCGCACTTCGTGTTCGGTGGCCTGCAGCGCGATCATCGCGCCGCCGGCGGGCAGCGCCTGCATCAGCGCGCCGCGGGCGGCGACGAGTGTGCACGCGTCTTCGAGGGAAAGGACCCCAGCGGCGTGGGCCGCGGTGATCTCGCCGATCGAGTGGCCGGCGACGAGGTCGGGTTCCACGCCCCACGACGCGGCCAGCCGCAGCAGCGCCACCTGGAGCGCGAACAGCGCGGGCTGGGCGAACTCCGTGCGGTCGAGCGCGGCCTGGTCGTCGCCACGGACGACGTCGGCGATCCGGTCGCCGAACTGCGCGAGCACGGCGTCGTGAGCCTCGGCGAACACCGGGAACCGCCGGGACAGCTCGCGGCCCATGCCGGTGCGCTGGCCGCCCTGCCCGCTGAAGACGAACGCGGTGCGGCCCGGGACGACCTCGCCGGTGACGACCGCGGGGTGCGACCCGAGTGCGGTCAGGGCGTCGGCGTGGTCGGCGAGGACGACGGCCCGGTGCGCGAACCGGGAGCGGGTCGTCGCCAGTGAGTGCCCGACGTCGAGGGGGTCGGCGGTCAGTCCGGCCAGCTGCGCGGCCTGGGCGTGCAGGGCCTCTTCGGACTTCGCCGACAGCACCCAGGGCACGACTTCCGGCCGGGGCGCTGCGGGGGCGGTTGGTGTGGCAGGCGGCTGTTCGACGATCGCGTGGGCGTTGGTGCCGCTGATCCCGAACGACGAGACCGCCGCGCGGCGCGGGCGGCCCGTCTCCGGCCACGCGGTCGGCTCGGCGAGCAGGGTGACCCCGCCCTCGGCCCAGTCGACGCGTGACGACGGCGTCTCGGCGTGCAGGGTCCGGGGCAGCACGCCGTGGCGCATGGCCAGGACCATCTTGATGATCCCGGCGACGCCGGCGGCGGCCTGGGTGTGCCCGAGGTTCGACTTCACCGAACCCAGCAGCAGCGGCGTTTCGCGGTCACGGCCGTAGGTGGCGAGCAGGGCCTGGGCTTCGATCGGGTCGCCCAGCGACGTCCCGGTGCCGTGACCTTCCACCGCATCGACGTCCGATGCAGCCAGTCCGGCGTTGGCGAGGGCCTGGCGGATGACGCGTTGCTGCGACGGGCCGTTCGGCGCGGTCAGGCCGTTGGAGGCGCCGTCCTGGTTGAGCGCGGAGCCGCGGACGACGGCCAGCACCGGGTGCCCGAGCCGCCGCGCGTCGGACAGCCGTTCCAGCAGCAGCATTCCGGCGCCCTCGGACCAGCCGGTGCCGTTCGCGCCGTCGCCGAAGGAGCGGCAGCGGCCGTCTTCGGACAGGCCGCGCTGGCGGGAGAACTCGACGAATGTCGACGGGGTGGACATCACCGTGACGCCGCCGGCCAGCGCCAGGTCGCACTCCCCCGACCGCAGCGCCTGCGCGGCGAGGTGCAGCGCCACCAGCGACGACGAGCAGGCGGTGTCGACCGTGACGGCCGGTCCCTCCAGGCCGAGCACGTAGGACACCCGGCCGGAGGCGACGCTGCCCGCGCTGCCGCTGGTCTGATAGCCCTCGGCGTCCTCACTGCCGTCGAGCAGGCGGCTGTAGTCGTGGTACATCACTCCGGCGAAGACGCCGGTCGCGCTGCCGCGCAGCACTAGCGGGTCGATCCCGGCGCGCTCGATGGCCTCCCACGACGTTTCCAGCAGCAGCCGCTGCTGGACGTCGGTGGCGACGGCCTCACGCGGGCTCATGCCGAAGAACTCGGCGTCGAACTGCCCGGCGTCGTGCAGGAACCCGCCGTGACGGGTGTAGGACGTCCCGGCGTGGCCGGGATCCGGGTCGTAGAGCGCGTCCAGGTCCCAGCCGCGGTTGGCGGGGAACCCGGAGATGGCGTCGCCGCCGTCGTTGATCAGGTCCCACAGCTGCTCGGGCGTGGTGACGCCGCCGGGGTAGCGGCAGCTCATGCCGACGATGACGATCGGGTCGGTCGTGGTCGCGGCTTTGCGGACCTCGGCGACCGGCGCGTCGGCGTCGAACAGCTCGGCCAGGAGGTGCTCGGCCAGGGCCGTGACGGTCGGGTGGTCGAAGACGAGGGTGCTCGGCAGCCGCAGCCCAGTCGCCGCGGCGAGGCGGTTGCGCAGGTCGACGCCGCTGAGCGAGTCGAACCCGAGGTCGGAGAACGCCCGGCCCGGCTCGATCGCGGCCGCGTCGGCGTGCCCCAGCGCGAGGGCGACGTGCGTGGCGACCAAGCCCTTCAGCGCGTCGGCGCGCTCGGCGACGGGGAGCTGGGTGAGCGTGCCGGTGAGGTCCCCGGCGGCCGCGGTAGCCCGGCGGCGGGCCGGGCGGACGAGGCCGCGCAGGACGTGCGGGATCTCCGGCTGCCGTCGCACGGCGGCCAGGTCGAGCGGCAACGGCAGGACGGCGGGTTCGCCGCTGCCGCGGGCCGCGTCGAACAGCGCAAGTCCGTCCTCTGTGGACACCGGCGGCATGCCGGCTTCGGCGAGGCGCCGCAGGTCGGTGTCCGAGAGCGTCGACGTCATGCCGCTACCGGACTCCCACGGGCCCCAGCCGAGCGAACGCGCGGGCAGGCCGTCGCGGTGACGGCGGCGGGCGAGGGCGTCGAGGAAGGCGTTGGCGGCGGCGTAGTTCGCCTGCCCCGCGCCGCCGAACGTGCCGACGACCGAGGAGAACAGCACGAAGTCGGTGAGGCCGGTGGTCAGCTCGTGGAGGTGCCAGGCGCCGTCGGCCTTGGCCCGCAGGACCTGCTCGAACCGCTCGGGGGTCAGGGCGGCGAGGGTGCCGTCGTCGAGGACGCCGGCGGCGTGCACGACGGCGGTGATATCCCGGCCGTCCAGGAGCCCCTCGACGGCGGCACGGTCGCCGACGTCGCACGCGGCGACCTCGACGTGCGCGCCCAGCGCGTCCAGCTCGTCGAGCAATCCCGGCGCGGTGCGGCCGGACCGGCTGACCAGCAGGAGGTCACGGCGCCCGCGGGCGGCCAGGTGCTTCGCGACGGCGCTGCCGAGGCCGCCGGTGCCGCCGGTGATCAGGACGGTGCCGTCCCGCTCGTCGATCTCGTGCGGTGTTTCGGTGATCCGCGCGAGCCGGGCTGCGTGGACCCGGCCGTCGCTGATCTTGAGCACCGGTTCGCCGGTGGCCACGACGGCGGTGGTCAGCGGCGCCGAGTCGTCGGTGTCGACGAGCACGAAGCGGCCGGGGTGTTCGGCCTGGGCGGAGCGGACGAGCCCCGCGGCGGCCGCGGCGACCGGGTCGGTGCCGTCCCACGCGCCCCGCGTGACGACGACCAGGGTGGCCGCGCTGTCCCGGGTCAGCCAGTGCTGCAGCTGGGTCAGGACCCGGCTGGTCTCGCGGCGCAGGGACAGCAGCACGGCGCGCGGGTCTCCGGCGACCGGCCAGGCGACGAACTCCGGCGGTTCTGTCAGCGACGCGGGATCCTCGGTCTCGCTGATCGGGTCCGCGACCTGCACCGGGGTCGGCGTCCAGTCCAGGCGCAGCAGGGACCGGGCCTGCGTCCGGGTGGCCGGGCCGGTGCGGCGCAGGGTGAGTCGGTCGGCGGTGACGACCGGGGTGCCCGACGGGTCGGCGGCGGTGACGCGGATCGCGTCGCCGTCGCCCGGGGTGAGCCGCACGCGCAGGGCGGACGCGCCGGTGGCGTGCAGGGAGACGCCGTGCCAGGAGAACGGGACGCTGCCCGCGAAGTCGGGGCTCAGCAGGGAAACCACGCGCAGGGTCGCGTCGAACAAGGCCGGGTGCAGGCCGTAGGCGTCCGGCTGGTCCGTGCTCGGGAGCGCGACCTCGGCGAAGATCTCGCCGTCGCGGCGCCAGGCGGCGGACGGGCCGGGGAACGCGGGGCCGTACCCGAGGCCGTCTTCGGCGAGTCGTTCGGTCAGGCCGGTCAGGTCGAGAGGCTCGGCGTCCGCGGGCGGCCACGGCTCGGGGGTGCCGGGCACGGCGGTGTCCGGGACGAGCCAGCCCGCGGCGTGGCGGATCCAGGGTTCGTCGGTGCCATCCGGGCGGGACGAGAACGTGAACTCGCGGGCGCCCGCGTCACCGGGGGCGCTGACGCGCAGCTGGAGCTGCCGTCCGCTCGGCTCGAGGAACAGCGGGGCCTCGATGGTCAGTTCTTCTACGCGCTCGCAGCCGAGGTCGGCGCCCGCGGCGAGGGCGAGTTCGACGAACGCGGTACCCGGCAGGACGGGCTCGCCGTGCACGGTGTGGTCGGCGAGCCACGGCCGGGTCGCGGTGGTGAGCAGACCGGTGAGCACAACCCCGCCGTCGTCGGCGAGGTCGAGCGCCGCACCCAGCAGCGGGTGTCCCGCGGCGACGAGACCGGCGCCGCGGAGGTCGCCGGTGGCGCGGGCGTTCGGCCAGAACCTGCTGCGCTGGAAGGGGTAGGTGGGCAGGTCGACGGTCCGCGCGCCGCGGCCGGCGAACCACGCGGCCCAGTCGACGGTGGTCCCGGCGACGTGCACCCGGGCCAGGGCTTCGAGGACGGCCACGGTTTCGGGGCGGTCCCGGCGCAGCAGCGAGGTGGCGACGGCGTCCGCGTCGACCATCCCGGACAGGACGGCGTCCGGCCCGACCTCGACGTACGTCGTGACGCCGGCGTCGGCGAGCCGGCCGAGGGTGTCACCGAAGCGGACGGTGGCCCGGACGTGCTCGACCCAGTACTCCGGCGACGTCACATCCCCGGCGGCGATCACCGGGAGCTGCGGCTCGTTGAGGGTCAGCTCGGCGACGACCGCGCGGAAGTCGTCGAGCATCGGGTCCATCAGGTGCGAGTGGAAAGCGTGGCTCACCTTGAGGCGGGTGGTCTTCTCGAACTTCGCCGCTGTCTCCAGCACGGCGGCTTCGGCGCCGGACAGGACGACCGAACGCGGGCCGTTGACCGCCGCGATGTCGACGCCGTCGGTGAGCGCCGCGCGAACGTCCTCTTCGGACGCTTGCACCGCGACCATCGCGCCGCCCGGCGGCAGCGCCTGCATCAGGCGGCCACGCGCCGAGACCAGCGCGCACGCGTCGTCCAGGGACAGGACACCGGCGAGGTGGGCGGCCGCGATCTCGCCGATCGAATGGCCGGCGACGTAATCGGGGCGGACACCCCATGAGGCGAGCAGTGCCGCGAGCGCGACTTCGATGGCGAACAGTGCGGGCTGGGCGGTTCCGGTCTCGGCGATCAGCGCGGGATCCGTGCCCCAGATGATGTCCCGGAGTTCCGGGTCGAAATGGGCGAGGACCTCGTCCAGGGCCGCGGCGAAGACCGGGTACTCCTCGGCCAGCTCGCGACCCATGCCGAGCCGCTGTGCGCCCTGGCCGGTGAACAGGAACGCGACGCGGCTCGGGGCCGCTTGTCCTCGGGCCGCCTCCCGCACGCCGTCCGGAGTCGCGAGGAGGACGGCTCGGTGGGCGAAGGTCGCGCGGGTGGTGACCAGGGAGTATCCGGCGTCGAGCGGGTCGAGCCCGGCCAGCCGCTCGGCTTGGGCGTCGAGGGCGGCTTCGGAGCGGGCCGAGAGCACCCACGGCACGACCGGCGGGACCGGCCGCGGTTCGGGTGTGCGCGCGGGCGCGGGGGCTTCGATGACGACGTGGGCGTTGGTGCCGCTGATCCCGAACGACGAGATCCCGGCCCGCCGCGCCCGGTCGACCGCGGGCCAGTCGCGGGCCTCGGCGACCAGCTCGACCGCGCCGGTGTCCCACTCGACGTGGGACGACGGCGTCCCGGCCCAAAGTGACTTCGGGACGACGCCGTGGCGCATGGCGAGGATCATCTTGATGATGCCCGCGACGCCGGCGGCGGCCTGGGTGTGCCCGAGGTTGGACTTGACGGAACCCAGCAGCAGCGGCGTTTCACGGTCCTGACCGTAAGTGGCCAGCAGGGCTTGCGCCTCGATCGGGTCGCCCAGTCTCGTGCCGGTGCCGTGGGCCTCGACGACGTCGACGTCCGAAGTGGACAATCCGGCGCTCGCGAGGGCCTGACGGATGACGCGTTGCTGCGACGGGCCGTTCGGGGCGGTGAGACCGTTGGAGGCGCCGTCCTGGTTGACCGCGGAGCCGCGGACGACGGCGAGGATGCGGTGGCCGTTGCGGAGGGCGTCCGACTGGCGCTCGAGGACCAGCAGGCCGACGCCTTCGGACCAGCCGGTGCCGTCGGCGTCGTCGGAGAAGGACTTGCAGCGCCCGTCGCCGGCGAGGCCGCCTTGGCGCGCGAAGTCGAGGAACGTCGCCGGGGTGGACATCACCGTCACGCCGCCGGCCAGCGCGAGGGAGCACTCCCCCGACCGCAGCGCCTGCGACGCCCAGTGCAGCGCGACCAGCGACGACGAACACGCCGTGTCGACCGTGACGGCGGGGCCTTCCAGGCCGAGCGCGTAGGAGACGCGGCCCGAGGCGACGCTGCCGGCGGTGCCGTTGACGTCGAAGCCGCGCGCCTCCGGGTCCTGCCCGGCGGTGACGGCCGCGTAGTCGTGGTACATCACGCCGGCGAAGACGCCGGTGTCGGATCCCTTGAGCGACAACGGGTTGATGCCCGCCTGCTCGAACGCCTCCCACGACGTCTCCAGCAGGAGCCGCTGCTGGGGGTCGGCGCTGAGCGCGTCCCGCGGGGAGATGCCGAAGAAGTCGGCGTCGAACTCGGCGGCGCCGTGCAGGAAGCCGCCGGCGCGCGCGAAGTCCACGTCCGGGACGTGCCAGCCACGGTCGGCCGGGAAGCCGGTGATCCCGTCGCGGCCCTCGGTGAGAAGGTCCCACAGCTCGTCCGGGGTCGTCACGTCACCGGGATAGCGGCAGGCCATGCCGACGACGACGATCGGGTCGTCGGTGCGCGCGGTGGTGACGGTCCGGGTCGGCGCCGGGGTGTCGCCCTCGACGAGGGTCTTGAGGAACGCGCTGACCGCGTCGGGGGTCGGGTGGTCGAAGACGAGCGTGGCGGGCAGGCGGAGACCGGTCGCTTCGGCGAGGCGGTTGCGGAGTTCGACCGAGGTCAGGGAGTCCAGGCCGAGTTCGCGGAAGGTCAGGGCGGGGTCGACGTTGGCCGCGGAGGCGTGGCCGAGAACGTTCGCGACGGTCGTGACGACAACGGCGCCGAGGTCGGTCGCGGGCTGCCCGGTGGCGACGGCGGCGCGGCGCGGGCGCGGCGGGACCAGGCGGTGCAGGATCGGCGGCACGGAGTCGAGGGCCCGCAACGCGGCGCGGTCGAGGTGCGCGGCGACGACGACGGGGTCCGGTCCGAGGAGCGCGGCGTCGAACCAGGCGAGGCCGTCTTCGACGGAGTGCGTCGGCAGGCCGGCGCGGGCCATCCGCCGCAGTTCGGTATCGGACAACATCCCGGTCATCCCGCTCTGCTGCGCCCACGGCCCCCACGCGACGGCCCGGCCGGGCAGCCCCGCGGCGGCCCGTCCCCGGACCAGCTCGTCGAGAGCGGCGTTGGCGGCGGTGTAGGCGCCCTGGCCGCCGTTGCCGAGCACGCCGAAGACGGAGGTGAAGACGACGAAGTTCGTGAGATCGGGCAGCAGCTCGTGCAGCTGCCAGGCGGCGTCGACCTTGGGCGCGAGGACCCGGGCGAGACGCTCGGAGGTGAGGGCGTCGAGGACGCCGTCGTCGAGGACCCCGGCGGCGTGGACGACGCCGGTGACGGGGTGCTGGCCGAGCAACGCTTGGAGCGCACCACGGTCGGCGACGTCACAGGCGGCGACGGTGACGTCCGCGCCGCGCTCGGTGAGTTCGGCGGTGAGGTCGGCGACGCCGGGAGTCTCGGCCCCACGCCGCCCGGCAAGCACGAGCCGGGTGACACCGTGGCGGGCGACGAGGTGCCGGGCGACGTGCGCGCCGAGCCCCCCGGTACCACCGGTGATCAGAACAGCCCCATCACCCCAGCCGGCCGGGATCGGCTCGGCGACGGTCGCGGGTGCGGGCACCGGGGCGAGGCGGGGCGCTTCCACCCGGCCGCCGCGCACGCGGATCTGGGTCTCCCCCGACTCCGGCAACGCGGCCAGGGCCGCTGCCAGCGTCTCGTCCACTTCGGACTCTGTGTCTTCCAGCGACAGCAGGAAGAAGCGGCCCGGACGTTCCGCCTGGGCCGAGCGGACCAAACCCTCCGCGGCCGCCGCGGCCGGGCCGCCGCGGGTGAGGAACACCAGCTGCGCTTCGTCCTCCAAGTGGTCACGCAGGTGACCCAGGACCGCCGACGTCACCAAGCGGATGCCGTCCGGAGTCGAGAGGCCTACCGGGTCCGGGACCGGCACCACGAGCACGTCGGCCGCCGAAGGCACCGCGCGGCGGCTCGGCAGGAGTGCACCCAAGTCGTCCGGGCCTGCCGAAGCCCACGTCAGGTCCGCCGGGGCGCCCAGGTCCTTCGGCGTCCACTCGACGCGCAGCAGTGGCGGCGGGCCCGCCGGGGCCGGGTCGGCCGGCGGGCGCAGGACCAGGGAACCCACCGTCGCGACCGGAGCGTCGGCGGCGTCGGTCAAGGACAGCGTCACCGTGTCCGGGCCCAGGCGGCGGATCCGCAGCCGCACGGCCGAAGCGCCCACCGCGTGCAGTGCGACGTCCGACCACACGAACGGCAAGCGAGCCCGCGGTTCGGCGTCCAGGCCCAAGAACGGGACCAGGTGCAGCGCCGCGTCGAACAGGGCCGGGTGCAGCAGGTAGCCCTCCGCGTCACCCGCCGCGGCCGGCAGGGCCAGGTCCGCGCACAGGTCGTCGCCCTCGTGCCACGCCGTCTGGACGCCGCGGAACGCGGGGCCGTAGTCCAGCCCGGCCGCGGACAACGTCCGGTACATCTCCTCGACGTCCAGCGGCGAAGCGGCGGGACCTGACGACGTCAGGACCGGTGCGGCGGCCGAAGGAGCCAAGCGGCCGATGGCGTGCCGCGTCCACGAACCGCCGGGCGGGCGCGAGTGGATGGAGACCTCACGCCGTCCCGCCGAGTCGGGGCCGCCGACGCGCACGCGGATGCTCACGCCGTCGCGTTCCAGGGGCAGGGGCGCGGTGACCGTCAGCTCGGCGAGCGCGCCGCAGCCCAGCTCGACGCCCGCGCGCAGGGCCAGCTCGACGAAACCGGTGCCGGGGAACAGGATCCGCTCCTCGACGACGTGGTCGACCGGCCACGGCAGCGACGACGGCGAGAGGTGCCCGGTGAACACCGAGCCGTCGTCGCCGGGCAGCTCGACGGCCGCGCCGAGCAGCGGGTGCCCCGGCCGGTCCAGGCCCAGCTCCACCGGGGCGGGGCGCGCGGTGACCCAGAAGCGCTCGTGCTGGAAGGGGTACGTCGGCAGCGCGACGCGACGCGCGCCCGTCCCGGCGAAGTAGGCGTCCCAATCGAGGGGGACGCCGAGCAGGTGCAGCCGGCCGAGCGCGGCGGCGACGGCCGGTTCCTCGGCGCGGTCGGCGCGCAGCAGCGGCACGGTCGCCGCGCCGGGCAGGGCCCGCGCGATCATGCCCGAGAGCGTGGTGTCCGGGCCGATCTCGACGAACGCCTCGGTCCCCGCGGCCTGCAGCGTGGTCACGGCGTCGGCGAACCGCACGGTCGCGACGACCTGCTCGACCCAGTACCCGGGGTCGGTCAGCCCGGGCTCGACGCGGCCGGTGACCGTCGAGACGACCGGGATCGACGGCTCGTGGAACGTCAAGCCTTCGGCGACGCGGCGGAAGTCGTCGAGCATCGGGGCCATCAGCGGCGAGTGGAAGGCGTGCGACACCGAAAGCCGCCGCGTGTCCTCGAACGCCGACGCGACCTGCAGAACCGCATCCGCGACGCCGGAGATCACCAGCGACGACGGGCCGTTGATCGCGGCGATCGTGACGCCGTCGACCAGCAGCGGCCGGACCTCGTCCTCGGACGCGCGCAGCGAGAACATGGCGCCGCCTTCGGGCAGCGCCTCCATCAACCGGCCGCGCGCGGCGACGAGAGTGCACGCGTCGGCCAGCGACAGCACGCCGGCGACGTGGGCCGCGGCCAGCTCGCCGATCGAGTGGCCGGCGACGTGGTCGGGCCGCACCCCGAGCGATTCGGCGAGACGGAACAACGCGACCTCGAGCGCGAACAACGCGGGCTGTGCGGTGCCGGTCCGGTTCAGGACAGCGGCGTCGTCGGTGCCGATCGCGGCGTCGAAGTGGCTGATGACTTCCTGGTAAGCGGCCGCGAACACCGGGAACCGGGCGGCGAGCCCGGCGCCCATGCCGACGCGCTGGGTGCCCTGCCCGGCGAACAGCACCGCGACGAGCGGTTCGACCGGCGGCGCCGTCCCGCGGGCGACCTCGGCGAGCCCGTCGGGCCCGGCGAGCAGCACGGCCCGCCGGTCGAACGACGAGCGCGTGGTGACCAGCGACGCACCGACGTCGACCGGGTCCGCGTCGACCGCGCGCAGCTGCTCGACCGCCACGTGCAGGGCGTCGTCGGACTGCGCGGACACGACCCACGGCACGACGGCGGGGACGACGTCACGCGCCGATTCGGCCGGCTCGAAGACGGGCGCCTGCTCCAGGATCACGTGGGCGTTGGTGCCGCTGATGCCGAACGACGACACCGCGGCCCGGCGCGGCCGCTCCCCCGCCGGCCAGTCACGCGCCGCCGTCGCGAGTTCCACCGCGCCGGCCGTCCAGTCCACATGGGACGACGGGACGTCGGCGTGCAGCGTGCGCGGCACCGAGCCGTGGCGCATCGCGAAGATCATCTTGATCACGCCGGCCACCCCGGCCGCGGCCTGGGTGTGCCCGATGTTCGACTTCACCGAGCCCAGCACGAGCGGGCTCGGCCGGTCCTGGCCGTAGGTGGCCAGCGCGGCCCGGGCTTCGATCGGGTCGCCGAGGCGCGTGCCGGTGCCGTGCGCTTCGAGGACGTCGACGTCCGATGTGGACAGTCCCGCGTCGCCGAGGGCCTGGCGGATCACGCGTTGCTGCGCGAGGCCGTTCGGGGCGGTGAGGCCGTTGGACGCGCCGTCGGAGTTGACGGCGGAGCCGCGGACCACAGCGAGGACGTCATGGCCGAGCTCGCGGGCACGGGAAAGCCGTTCGACGACGACCATGCCGACGCCCTCGGCCCAGCCGGTGCCGTCGGCGCCGTCGCCGAACGCCTTGCAGCGGCCGTCCTCGGACAGGCCGCCCTGCTTGGCGAACTCGACGAAGATGCCGGGTTCGGCCATCACCGTGACGCCGCCCGCGATGGCCAGGGACGTCTCGCCGGACAGCACCGACCGGACGGCCAGGTGCAGCGCGACCAGCGACGACGAACACGCCGTGTCCACCGTGACCGCGGGGCCTTCGGTGCCCAGCACGTACGCGAGCCGGCCGGAGACGAGGCTCGGCGAGGTGCCGGTGAGGACGTACCCCTCGGCGTCGCCGGTCGCTTCGGCGAGCTTCGGGCCGTAGTCCTGCGCGGTGGCGCCGACGAACACGCCGGTCGGCGTGCCGCGCAGGGACAGCGGCGCGATGCCGGCGCGTTCGAGGGCTTCCCAGGCGACTTCCAGGACCAGCCGCTGCTGCGGCTCCATGGACTGCGCTTCGCGCGGTGAGATGCCGAACAGGCCGGCGTCGAAGCCGGCGACGTCGTCGAGGAACCCGCCGGGACGGCCGGTGTCCAGGACGGCGGCGGGCCAGCCGCGGTCGCCCGGCATGGCCGCGATCGCGTCGACCTCGCCGTCGACGAGGCGCCACAGGTCTTCGGGCGAGCGGACGCCGCCGGGGTACCGGCAGCCGATGCCGACCACGACGACCGGGTCGGCCGCGCCGCCGGCCGCCGGAGCGGGGCCGGTGGGCTCGGCGGCGAAGCCGGCCAGGTAGCCGGCCAGGTCGCGGGCCGTGGGGTGGTCGAAGACCTCGGTCGTGGCCAGCGTCCGGCCGGTGGCCGCGCCGACGCGGACCGCGAGGTCGACGTTCATCGCCGAGTCGAAACCCAGCTCGCGGAAGGAGGTGTCGGGGTCGACGCCGCCGGTGACGCCGAGGACCGCGGCGGCCTCGCCGCGCACGAGCCGCAGCAGGTCACGGTCGGCCGGCGGCGCGGGCGTGACCGGGGCGGGCTCGGGGGCGTCGAACCAGTGCCGCTCCCGGTCGAACGCATACGTCGGCAGGTCAAGCACCGCACCGCCGCCGGTCACGGCGGTCCAGTCGACGTCGAGGCCGTGCACGTACAGCCCGGCCAGCGCGGCGATGACGCCGTGGTCCTCGGGCCGGCCGGACAGCGAGGCCCGCACGGTGACGGCTGCGCCGTGGCCGTCGAGGGACGCGCGGACGAGCGACGTGAGCGTGCCGTCCGGGCCGAGCTCCAGGAACGCCGTGACGCCTTGACGCCACAACGTCGTCACGGCGTCGGCGAACCGGACGGTCTCGCGCGCCTGCCGGACCCAGTAGTCCGGCGACTGCAGCTGCGCCGCGCTCAGCGGGCGGCCGGTCACGGTCGAGACGACCGGCAGCGCCGGCGGGCGCAGGTCGAGCTGGTCGACGACGCCGCGGTACTCCGCCAGCATCGGGTCCATCAGCGGCGAGTGGAACGCGTGGCTCACCGGCAGCCGCGTCACCTTGCGGCCGTTGGCCGCAAACCGGGCGGCCAGTGCGAGCACAGGCTCTTCGGGCCCGGCGATGACGACGGACGCGGGCCCGTTGATCGCGGCTAGCACGACGTCGCCGGTCAGGTGCGGCTCGACCTCGTCGGCGGCGGCGCGGATCGAGACCATCGCGCCGCCGGCAGGCAGGGAGCCCATCAGGCGGCCGCGGGCGGTGACCAGCATGCAGGCGTCGTCCAGCGACAGGACGCCGGCGACGTGCGCGGCGGCCAGCTCGCCGACCGAGTGCCCGGCGACGAACGCCGGGGCGACACCCCACGACGCGAACAGCCGGTACAGCGCGACTTCGAACGCGAACAGCGCGGGCTGGGTGTGCCCGGTCTCGTCGAGGACCGCGGCGTCGGCCGAACCTTCGTCGGCGAACAGGACGTCCCGCAGCGGGCGTTCGGTGTCGCAGCGCGCGCAGATCTCGTCGATGGCATCGGCGAAGACGGGGAACCGCGTGTACAGCTCGCGGCCCATCCCGGGCCGTTGGGCGCCCTGGCCGGGGAACACGACAGCCAGGCGCGGGGCGTCGGCGGCCGTGCCCGAGACGACGTCGGCGGCCGGGTCGCCGGCGGCGAGGGCGGCCAGCGCGGCCGCCCGGTCGGCGGCCAGGACGACAGCGCGGTGCGGGAACGCGCTGCGGGTGGTGACGAGCGAGTGCGCGACGTCGAGGGGGCCCGCGTCGAGGGCGGCGAGGCCGGTGGCCTGGCCGCGGAGGCCGCCCGGGGTTCGGGCGGACAGCACCCACGGCACGACTGTGCTCGGACCGTCCACACGGGAGCGTCCGGTGGTCTCGACCCGCTGGGGCGGGGCGGAAAGGACGAGGTGGCAGTTTGTGCCGCCCATGCCGAAGGACGAGACACCCGCGTACGCCGTCGCCTCGGGCCAGGGCCGGACGTCGGCGGTGACGCGCAGGCGCCACTCGTCGAACCGGATGGCCGGGTTCGGGTGCTCGTGGTTGCGGCTGGGCGGGATCTCGCCGTGGGCCAGGGACAGCGCGACCTTCAGCAGGCCGGCGATGCCCGCCGCGCCTTCGAGGTGGCCGATGTTCGTCTTGACCGAGCCGACCCACAGCGGGTCGTCGCCGGGGCGGCCGGGCGCGAACACCGCGCCGAGCGCGGCCGCTTCCAGGGGGTCGCCGACGCGGGTGCCGGTGCCGTGCAGCTCGACGTAGCGCACCGCGTCGGCCGGGACACCCGCGCGGCGCAGCGCGGCCCGGACGACCGCTTCCTGCGCCTGCGCGCTCGGGGTGGTGAGGGTGTCGCTGAAGCCGTCGTTGTTGACCGCGCCGCCCTCGATGACGCAGTGGATGCGGTCGCCGTCGGCCAGCGCCGCTGCCAGGGGCTTGAGGACGACGAACCCGCCGCCCTCACCGCGGACGTAGCCGTTGGCGCGCTCGTCGAAGGTGTAGCAGCGGCCGTCGGGCGAGAGGCCGCCGAACCGGTCGGCGGCGACGGTGCTCTCGGGCGCGAGGTTGAGCTGGACGCCGCCGGCCAAGGCCAGATCCGCTTCGCCGCTGCGCAAGGCTTCGCAGGCCAGGTGCACGGCCACGAGCGAGGACGACTGCCCGGTGTCGACGGACATGCTGGGTCCGCGCAGGCCGAACGTGTAGGAGATGCGGTTGGCGACGACGGCGCGGCTCTGGCCGGTGAGCGTGTGGTGCCCGATGGCGGCGGCACCGCGTTGCTTGAGCAGGGTCGCGTAGTCGTCCGCGCTGGAGCCGACGAACACGCCGGTCGCGCTGCCTTCGAGGCGGGCCGGGACGATCCGCGCGTCCTCCAGGGCCTCCCAGCCCAGTTCCAGGGCGAGGCGCTGCTGCGGGTCCATCGTCGCGGCTTCCCGCGCCGGCACGCCGAAGAAAGCGGCGTCGAAGGTGTCCACATCGGACAGGAAGCCGCCGCGGCGGGTCTCCGGCGGCACCGACGAGCGGCGCTCCGGCGGGACGTCGGTGGTGCCGTCGGCGCCTTCGCGCAGCAGCGTCCAGAACGCGCCGGGCCCGTCGGCCGACGGCAGCCGGCAGGCGAGGCCCACGACCGCGACGGCACCTGCACGGGCAACGGCACGCTCGTCAGGCACGTGCTCGGATCGTTCCACCGCGGCGCTCCCAAGGGTTCGGACGGGGTCCGTTCCGGCGTGCGCTGGGGAAGCCGCGGTACGCCGCCGCCCGAACCACCGCCGACACGGAGGTCAGGCAGACTATGCCGCCGGACGGACCCTGTTTTCCCTAGCTGTTGCGGCCGATCCGGGGTCGGTGGAGAGCGAACTCTACGGTTTTCCCCACTGTCTTCGCGCCACACTCTTCGCGCCGGTTCCTCCCACGGAAGGCCCACCCATGTCACGCATCGGAACGGCGCTGAGACGCCCCTGGATCGTCCCCTTCTACTTCCTCGCGTTCGGTTTCCTCGCGTTCCGGCTGCCCAACTACGTCGGCCTGGATCCGAGCAAGTCGACGGCGGCGACCCGGCTCGACGTGCCGTTCTACTACCCGCTGCTGGTGACGCACATCTTCTTCGGCTCGGTCGCGTTCGTGACCGCGGCGATCCAGGTGTGGCCCAAGCTGCGCAACAAGTACCCGAAGCTGCACCGCGTGTCCGGCCGGATCTACGTCTTCGGCGGCGCGCTGCCGGCCGGGATCGCGATCCTCACGATCACGCCGCTGCTGACGCACGGCCCCGGCCAGAAGGTCGGCAACGCGATCCTCGGGCTGCTGTGGCTGATCACCACGATCACCGGGTTCCGCCGCGCCCGCCAGGGCCGCATCGTCGAGCACCGCGAGTGGATGCTGCGCAGTTTCGCGCTGGCCTTCTCGATCCTGGCGTCGCGCTTCTGGCTCGGCCCGGCGATCCTCTGGCTGGAGCCGGAGGTCTTCACGATGGGCGTCGACGGCCCGGCGGCGGTGCAGGACCAGGTGTCCACGCTGACGTCGTGGGTGCCGTGGGTGGTCAACCTGCTGATCGCGGAGTTCTTCATCAACCGCGCCCGCTACAAGAAGCTGGGCGAGCAGGCCGCGAAGCGCAAGGCGGCCCAGGCGCGCGCGGTCGCGTCCGAGACGGCCGATGGCACCCCCGAGGAGCCGACTTTGGCGCCGGACGCGAAGACGCCGTTGCTGGACGCGCGGCCGTCACCCGACCCGGTGGCCTGACCCCGAGAACGCGCCTTCCCCAGCGGCGAACTGGCCCGGCACCATCCCCCGGTGCCGGGCCAGTTCGCGCGGTTCGTCAGAGGAGGACGACGATCTTCCCTTGGGTGTGGCCGCCTTCGGACTCCTGGTGCGCCTCGGCGATCTTGTCCAGCGGGTACGTCGCGGCGAGGTGCGGCGTGTACCCGCCCCGAGCCCCCAGTGCGGCACCCTCGGCGAGCAGCGCGGAATTGTTCTCCGAAGAACGGGCCCGGACGCCGAGGTCACCCGCACGGGCCGCGTCGGCAACCGTCACGACGCGGTCCGCGTCGCCGGCGATGGCGACGAGGTCGGCGAGCGAGCCGGAGGCGGCCGTGTCGAGCACGGCGTCGACCCCGCCGGGGGCGAGTTCGCGAACGCGATCGGCCAGCCCCTCGCCGTAGGTGGTGGGCAGCGCGCCCAGACCACGCAGGTACTCGTGCTTGCCCGCGCTCGCCGTGCCGATGACGGTGGCGCCGCGCGCCACGGCCAGCGCGACGGCGGCACTGCCCACCCCGCCGGCCGCGCCTTCGATCAGCAGCGTGCGGCCGGCCAGGTCGCCGAGCGCGTCGAGCCCGCTGCCGGCGGTGTCGACGGCCAGCCCGGCCCCGGCGGCCTGCGCCAAGGTCCACTGGTCCGGCACGGGCGCCCACGCGGACAGCGTGGCGTACTGCGCGGACGCCCCGAACACACCGCCGAGCCCGAACACCCGGTCACCGACAGTGACGCCGGTGACGCCTTCGCCGACCTCGTCCACCACGCCGGCGGCGTCGCGGCCGGGGATCGCCGGGAAGCCGACGTCGAACATCGCGCGGGCCGCCCCCGAGCGCACTTTCCAGTCGACCGGGTTCACACTGGCGGCGGCGACGCGGATCCGGACCTCGCCGGGCCCGGCGTGCGGTTCCGGGACGTCCTCGACGACGAGCACCTCCGCCGGGCCGTAGTCGTGGTAGCGGGCTGCGCGCATGATGACTCCTCGATCCGCGGATGCTTTCCCTGGAAACTAACTTAGAGTCAGTTACTTTCCATGGCAAGTGTCTCGCAAATCACTTTCCGCGGAAAGTGACTGCGTGTACAGTCACGCCCGTGGAAGCGGATGACAGCTTCGCCCCGGCCGAGGCGGACACCTGGGAGTCGCTGCTGTCGGTGATCCTGTGGCTGCCCGCGGCGCTGGAGGGGCGGCTCAAGCAGGACGGCCTGAGTCACGCCGAGTTCCTGATCCTGTGGTGCCTGTCGCAGCACCAGGACCGCACCATGACGTCGCTGGCGGAGATGTCCCGGGTCACGCCGTCGCACCTGTCCCGCATCGCCTCCCGGCTGGAGAAGCAGGGCTGGCTCGTCCGTAAGTCCGACCCGGCCGACACCCGCTACACGATCGCGTCCCTGACGCCGGCGGGGTTGCGGAAGTACGACGAGGCGGCACCCGGCTACTACGCGACCCTGCGCGAGCACGTCTTCGGCCTGCTGAGCGAGGAGCAGCTCGGTCAGCTCGGCGGGATCACCGGGATCGTCGCGCGCTCCCTCGACCCGAGCGCGGGCTAGCGGCCGAGCAGCTGCGCGAGCCCACGGCCTGGTGAGTCTGCCACGGCTTGTCGTGAGTGTTTAGGGCGGTTAGAACCGCCCTAAACACTCACGACAAGTCTGGGCGCGGCCAGCCCGTCAGCCGACGTCGGGGAGCCAGGCCCGGACCGCCGCCACCGCCTCGGCGATGTGCTCCTCCACGATGGTGAAGTGGTTGCCCGGTACGTCGGTCACCGTGTCCGCGTGGGCCCAGGCCGAGCGCCACTCGACCGCCGCCTGCTCCGCCACGATCGGCTCCGACGCCCGGACCAGCAGCGTCGGGCACGGCAGCGGGCCCAGGTCCCAGCCCTCCATCAGGTCGAAGCACCACGCCATCGCCGACAGCCCGGCGCTCGTGACCTCGGTGTACTGCTGGTTCCGCTTGTACAGCCCCGTCATCAGGCCCCCGCCCGCGCTGGCGACGAACTGGCTGTCCACCGCGTACGGGTCCAGCAGCGCAACCCCGGCCGGCGGGGTCCCGCGGCGGGTCAGTTCCGTCGCGATCGCGTGCACCAGCAGGCCGCCGGTGGAGACACCGAGCACCACGAACGGCTCCCCCGCCGCGTACGCGAAGATCGCGTCGGCTTCGGCCGCCACCAACGATTCCCGGTCGGCCGGGAGGGCCTCGCCGTCGGTGAAGCCCGGGATCGGGACGGCCGAGACGTCGTACTGGCCGCGACAGGACGCCGCGAACAGCGAGTACTGCTGCACCCCGGCCATCGCGACCAGCGCGGGGACGCAGATCAGGTGCGGGCCGGGTGCCGCGTCCGGGTCGCGGCGGGCCAGGCGCAGCGGGCGGATCGGGCGAGTCAGCTCGTCCGACGTGCGGAACTTCGGGCGCAGGGTCGCCGCGGCGCGGAGGAAGTCGATCGCGTCGGCTTGCTGGCCGTTGTACAGCGCCTGCGTGAACAGGCCGGAGATCGTCTCGTTCGCTTGCGCGGACACGGTTTCCGGCGCCGTCGACGACTCGGCCGGCCGGGAAACCCGGTCCAGCTCGGCGGCCAGGTGATCGGCCAGCTCGAGCGGGGTCGGGTGGTCGAAGACCACGCCGACCTGCAGGATCAGGTCCGTCGCCGCCTGGAGGCGGTTGCGCAGGTCCATCGCCGTCAGCGAGTCGAAGCCGAGTTCGGGGAACCCACCGTCGACCGCCACCGCGGCCGCGCTCGGGTGCCCGAGCACCGCGGCGGCGAGGCTGCGGACCAGGTCCAGGACGGCCGCGGCACGGCCCTCTTCCGGCAGTTCGGTGTACGTCTTGGCGAACGAGCCCACCGCCTCGGCCGACACCGCCGACCGGCGGGACGGCGGCGGGACCAGCAGCCTCATCATCGGCGGCACCTCGCCCGACGCGCGCATCGCGGCCAGGTCCAGGCGGATCGCGGCGAGCACCGGGTCGGCCGGGCGGGCCATTACGGCGTCGAACAGGGCGACGCCCTGCCCCCCCGTCAGCTCCAGGGCCCCGCCACGGGCTTGACGGCGGCGAGCCGCGTCGTCGAGCCGCGCGGCCATCACGCTGTCGGCGCGCACCCAGCTGCCCCACGCCACCGACGTCCCCGGCAGGCCGAGGCCGCGGCGGTGCCGGGCCAGCGCGTCGAGGAAGCTGTTGGCAGCGGCGTAGTTGCCCTGCCCGGCGGTGCCGGCCAGCCCGGCGAACGACGAGAACAGGACGAACGCCGCCAGGTCGCGGTCGCGGGTCAGGTCGTGCAGGTGCCAGGCCGCGTCGAGCTTCGGCGCGAACACCGTCTCGAGCTTCTTCGGCGTCAGCGAACCGAGGACGCCGTCTTCGAGGGCGCCGGCGGTGTGGACGATCGCCCGGACCGACGGCTCGGCGTCGAGCAAGCGGGCCAGTTCGTCCCGGTTGGACACATCGCAGGCGCGGTACTCCACCACGGCGCCGAGTTCCGCGGCGAACTCCGCCGCGCCCGGCGCCGTACCGCCGCTGCGGCTCACCAGCAGCAGCTCGCGGACGCCGTGTTCGGTCACCAGGTGCCGCGCGATCGTCCGGGCCAGCGCGCCGGTGCCGCCGGTGATGAGGACCTTGCCCGCGTCCCGCCAGACCTCCGTCGGAGAGGCGTCGCCGCGCACGCGGGCCAAGCGGCCGACGTGCGGAACGCCGTCGCGCAGCGCCACCTGAGGCTCGCCCGAGGCGAGCAGACCGGGCAGCATCGGGAGCAGGTCGCGGATGGACTGGTCGCCGGACTCGTCGAGGTCGACGAGCACGAGCCGGCCGGGGTTCTCCGTCTGCGCGGAACGCAGCAGGCCCCACGCGGCCGCCGCCGACAGGTCGGCGCCTTCGCCGTCGCCGGTGGCGCCGCGGGTCACGAAGACGAGGCGGGTGGTGCGCAGCCGGTCCTCTTCGAGGAAGGCCTGGACCTGGCCCAGCACCCATTTCGTCAGGAGGTGGGCCGATTCCCGGGGGTCCTCGGGCCGCACGTGCACCAGCGGGACCAGGATCAGCTCGGGTGGTTCCAGGCCGTCGTCGAGGGCGGCCGACAGCGTGCCGATGCCGAGGAACGTCTCGACCGCGCGGCCGAGGGTGTAGACGGCGCCGGTGAGGCCGAACTCGTCGGCGCCGGCGACGACCCAGCTGCCGTCGGCCAGGCGGCCGGGTTCCGGCGCGGGCACGGCCTGCCACTCCCAGCGGAACAGGCTGTCGCCGAAAGGGGATGCGACGGCGACAGCGTCCGTGGCGGCCGCGCGCAGCAGCAGCGAGCCGACCGACGCGACGGGCTCCCCGGTCGCGTCGGCGAGGTCGATGCGGACGCTGCCGGTGCCGGACGGCACGATCCGGACCCGGGCCCGGGACGCGCCGACCGCGTACAGCTCGACATCGGTCCACGAGAACGGGAGCCGGCTCTGGCCGCCGTCGCCGGTGAATGACGTGGCGTGCAGCGCGGCGTCGAGCAACGCGGGGTGCAGGGCGCACGCGCCCGCTTCGGCACGGTTGGCCTCCGGCAGCGCGACTTCGGCGTAGATCTCTTCGCCGAGGCGCCACACCGACTCCAGACCACGGAAGAGCGAGCCGTAACCGAAGCCGTTTTCGGCGGCCTGGTCGTAGAATCCGGTCAGGTCGACGCGCTCGGCGCCGGGCGGCGGCCACTCGGCGGGGAACTCCCCCGCCGTCGGCTGCTCGCCGGCGCGCAGGACGCCGTTGGCGTGGCAGGTCCACGGCTCGTCGCCGTCGGTGTCGGGCCGCCCGTAGACGGCGAGGGTCCGGCGGCCGGCCGGGGTCAGCGGGCCGAGCACGAGCTGCGTCCGCACGGCCTGACCTGGGGGAACGATCAGGGGTACGGCGAGGGTCAGCTCTTCGACGACCGGGCAGCCGGCCTCGTCACCCGCGCGGAACGCGAGTTCCAGGAACGCGGTGCCGGGCAGCAGGACCGAGCCACCGAAGGTGTGCTCGGCCAGCCACGGGTGCGTCGCCACCGACAGCCGCGAGGTGAAGAGAAAGCCTTCGGTGTCCGGCAACGCCGTCACCGCGCCCAGCAGCGGGTGGTTCGCCGCACCGAGGCCCAGCGCCGTGACGTCGCCGGCCGGGAGCAGGCTGGTCTGCGGCCAGATGTTCGTGCGCTGGAAGGGATACGTCGGCAGCGGGACACGGCTGCCGGCAGGCACGTTCCAGTCGACGTCGGCGCCGCGGACGAAGGCGGCTCCGACGGCGACCAGGAACCGGTCCAGGCCGCCGTGGCCGAGCAGGAGCGTGGCCGACGCCGTGGCGCCGGTGCCCGACTCCTCGAGGATCGCCTGCAGGCCGAGGCTCAGCACCGGTTGCGGGCTCACCTCGACGAAGTGCCGGCCGCCGCGCTCCAGGGCGGCGTGGACGCCGGAGTCGAAGCGGACCGTGCGTTCCAGGTTGCGGTACCAGTACTCGCCGTCCAGCTCTGGGCCGTCGAGCCACTTTTCGTCGGCCGTGGAGAAGAACGGGATTTCCGACGTCGTGGGGTGCAGCTCGCCGAGCAGGGACACCAGTTCGTCGTGCAGCACGCGCACCTGCGGGCTGTGCGCGGCGAAGTCGATGCCCTCGACGCGCCAGCGCATCATCCCGGCCGCCGAGAGGCGCTTCTCCAAGGTGGTCAGCGCGCCCGGCTCGCCCGCGACGGTCACCGTGCGGGGGCCGTTGACCGCGGCGATCGACAGCGTGCCGTCGAAGTCGCCGAGCAGGGCGCGGACGTCCTCTTCGGACGCCATCACCGACAGCAGGCCGCCGTGGCCGGCGAGCCGGTCGCCGATCAGGCGGCTGCGCAGGGTCACGATGCGCGCGGCTTCGGGCAGCGGCAGGGCGCCGGCGAAGCAGGCGGCGGCGATCTCGCCCTGCGAGTGGCCCAGGACCGCGGCCGGGCGGACGCCGTAGGAGCGCCAGAGGTGCGCGAGCGACACCATCACCGAGAACAGGACGGGCTGCACGACGTCGACGCGGTCGACCGAGGGCGCGCCGTCGGCGCCGCGCAGGACGTCGAGCAGCGACCAGTCGACGAAGGGGGCGAAGGCTTCGGCGCACTCCTCGATGTGACGCCGGAACACGGGCGCGGTGTCGAGGAGGCTCGCGGCCATCTCCGGCCACTGCGAGCCCTGGCCGGGGAACACGAACACCGGCCCGGCCGTGGTGGTCGCGGCGCCGGTGGCCGCGTACGGCGACGGCACTCCGGCCGCCAGCGCGGACAGGCCTTCGCGCAGGGTGGCGACGTCGGTGCCGGCCACGACGGCGCGATGGTCGAAGCGGCTGCGGGCCAGCAAGGTGCGGGCGATCGCGGCCGGGGGCTGCCCGGTGTGCTCGTCGAGGTGGGCCAGCAGGCCCGCGGCCTGGGCGGCCAGTGCTTCCGGCGACTTGGCCGACAGCACCCACGGCACCGCGGGCGGTTCGGCGGAAACGGCCGGTGCCTCGGCGGGCGGGGCTTGTTCGAGGACGACGTGGGCGTTGGTGCCGCTGACGCCGAACGACGAGACGGCGGCCCGGCGCGGGGCCCCGGTGCGCGGCCACGGCCGGGACGTCGTCAGCAGCTCGACGTCACCCGCGGCCCAGTCGACGCGGGATGACGGCGTCTCGGCGTGCAGGGTGCGCGGCAGGACGCCGTTGCGCATGGCCAGGATCATCTTCATCACGCCGCCGACACCGGCGGCGGCCTGGGTGTGCCCGATGTTGGACTTCAGCGAGCCCAGCCACAGCGGGCGGCCCTCGGGCCGGTCCTGGCCGTAGGCCGCGATCAGCGCCTGGGCTTCGATCGGGTCGCCGAGCGACGTGCCGGTGCCGTGGGCTTCGACGACGTCCACTTCGGACGGTGAGAGTTTCGCGTCGGCCAGCGCCTGGCGGATCACCCGCTGCTGGGACGGGCCGTTGGGGGCGGTGAGGCCGTTGGACGCGCCGTCGGAGTTCACGGCCGAGCCGCGCAGCACAGCCAGGACCTCGTGGCCGTTGCGCCGCGCGTCGGACAGCTTTTCGAGCGCGAGCATGCCGACGCCTTCGGACCAGCCGGTGCCGTCCGCGCCCTCGGCGAACGCGCGTGAGCGGCCGGTCGGCGACAGCGCGCCCTGGCGGCTGTACTCGATGAACACCATCGGCGTCGACATCACGGCGACACCGCCGGCCAGCGCCAGCGAGCACTCGCCGCGGCGCAGCGCCTGGGCCGCGAGGTGCATGGTGACCAGCGACGACGAGCACGCGGTGTCGACGCTGACGGTCGGGCCCTCGAAGCCGAACGTGTAGGAGATGCGGCCGGAGGCGACGCTGCCGGCGCTGCCGTTGCTCTGGTAGCCCTCGAGGTCTTCGGTGACGCCCTGCAGCGCGATCGCGTAGTCGTTGTACATCACGCCGACGAACACGCCGGTGTCGCTGCCGCGCAGCGTGTGCGGGTCGATCCCGGCGGATTCGCAGGCCTCCCAGGACGTTTCGAGCAGGAGCCGCTGCTGCGGGTCGGTGGCCAGCGCCTCGCGCGGGCTCATCCCGAAGAACGCCGGGTCGAAGCCGCCGGCGCCGTGCAGGAAGCCGCCCTCGGCGGTGGCCGACGTCCCGGGGGCGCCGGGTTCGCCGAGCAGGTCGGCCAGGGGCCAGCCGCGGTCCTCCGGGAAGCCGGAGATCGCGTCGACCCCGCCGTCGACCAGCCGCCACAACGCTTCGGGTGTGTCGACGTCGCCGGGGTAGCGGCAGCTCATGCCGACCACCGCGATGGGTTCACCGCCCGCGGATTCCGCCTCCACCAGCCGCTCGCGCGTGCGGGTCAGGTCGGCGGTCACCCGCCGGAGGTAGTCGAGGAGTTTGGCCTCGCTCATCGAACCATCCGTTCGGTCCGGCTGCGGCGTCTCGGTCGCCACTGGTCACCTCACACCCAGGTCGTTATCGATGAACGCGAACAGGTCGTCGGCGGTGCTGAGCTCCGGGACCGACGAGTCCCCGGCGTCGCGGGCGTCGCCCGAGCCGGTCCACTTGACGAGCAGGGCCTGCAGCCGCACGGTGATCGCGGCGCGGGCGTCGTCGTCGGCGTCGACCGCGGACAGCAGGTTTTCGAGCTTCTGGAGTTCCGCCAGTGCCGGGCGGGCGGCCGCGCCGTCGCCCAGCGCGGACGTGACGAGCAGATCCGCCACCCGCGTGATGGTCGGGTGGTCGAAGACCAGCGTCGCCGGCAGCCGTAGCCCGGTGCGGGCTTCGAGGCGGTTGCGCAGTTCCACCGACGTCAGCGAGTCGAAGCCGAGTTCGGTGAAGCTGCGGTCGGGCCCGACGGCGTCATCGTGGCCGAGCACGGCCCCGACCTGCTTGCCGACCAGCCCGATCGCGAACGGCAGCCGGTCGTCCTGGGGCAGTTCGGCCAGCCTCGTGGCCAGGTCCGCTCCCCCGGGTTCGAGGGCCGCGGCGGCCGCGCGCCGCGGTGCGGTAGTGACGAGACCGCGCAGGGCCGGCAGGAGCGGGTCCTGCCCGCGCAGCACGGCGAGGTCGAGCCGCAGCGCCGCTACCGCGGGTGACGCCGTGGCGAGGGCGGCGTCGAACAGCGCGACGCCCTCTTCGGTGGCCAGCGGGGGCATGCCGGACCGCTGCATCCGCGCCAGTTCGGCGTCGGTGAGCGCGCCGGTCATGCCGCTGCCGGCGTGCCAGGCGCCCCAGGCGATCGAGACGGCCGCCTGGCCCGCGGCGGCCCGCTGGTGGGCGAGCGCGTCGAGGAAGGCGTTGGCGGCGGCGTAGTTCGCCTGCCCGGCCGCGCCGAGCGTGCCCGCGATCGAGGAGAACAGGACGAACGCGCTCAGGTCGCGGTCGGCGGTGAGTTCGTGCAGGTGCCAGGCGGCGTCGACCTTCGGCGCGAACACCGTGCCGAGCCGCTCGGGCGTCAGGGCACCGAGGACGCCGTCGTCGAGAACGCCGGCGGCGTGCACGACGGCGGTCAGGTCCGGCACCGTGCCGAGCACGGCGGCCAGGGCCGCGCGGTCGGCGGCGTCGCAGGCCGCGACGCGGACGTCCGCGCCCAGCTTGGCGAGTTCGTCGACGAGGTCACCGACGCCCGGGGCGACGTCGCCGCGGCGGCCGAGCAGCAGCAGGTGCCGCACGCCGCGTTCGGTGACGAGGTGCCGGGCGAACGTCGCGCCGAGCCCGCCGGTGCCGCCGGTGATGAGGACGGTGCCGTCGGGGTCCCACAGCGCGGGTCCGGCGGTGGCTTCGGCGGCGGCCAGGCGGGCCGTGTGGAGGTGACCGTCGCGCAGCGCGACCTGGGGTTCGCCGGCCGCGAGAGCGCCGGCGACGGCAGCCGACGGGAGGTCGCCGTCGTCGAGGTCGAGCAGGACCAGGCGGCCCGGGTTCTCCAGCTGGGCCGCGCGCAGCAGGCCCCAGACGGCGGCCTGCGCGAGGTCGACGTCTTCGGTGCCCACCGCGACGCCGTGGCGCGTGACGACGACGAGAACCGCACCGGCGGCCCGGTCGTCGGCGAGCCACTGCTGGGTCTGGAGCAGGACGTCGGTCGTGACGGTCCGGACGGCGGCAGGCACCGGCATGCCAGGCGGGGCCGCGGTGACCGGCAGCAGCACCACCGGCGGCACGGGCTCGGCGGACTCCAGCAGCGCCGCCAGGCTCGGGTACTCGACGGCTCCTTCGGCCGTCAGGCCCGGTCCGGCGATCGCCGACGTGCCGGCGGTTACCAGCGTCGCTTCCGGCAGCAGTGGCCAGGTGAGCCGGTAGCCGGTCGTGGTGCGCGCCGGGGCGGCGATCCCGGTCGGGACGGCCCGCAGCGCCAGCGACTTCACCGCGACGACGGGCGTGCCGTCCACAGTGGACGCGGTGAGGGCGATGGCGTCGCCCTCCTGCGGCGTGATCCGGACCCGCAGGCCGGTCGCGCCGGCCGCCAGGAAGGACGCGCCGGACCAGCTGAACGGGAGCCGTCCGGCGCCGTCCGCGGACAAGCGGGTGAGCGACGCGGCGTGCAGCGCGGAGTCCAGCAGCGCGGGGTGGACGACGAACGACGCGGCTTCGTCGCGGTCGTCCTCGGCGAGGGCGACTTCGGCGTAGACGTCTTCGCCGTGGCGCCAGGCGCGGGTCAGGCCCTGGAACATCGGGCCGTAACCGAGGCCGCGCTCGGCCATCGTGTCGTAGAAGCCTTCGAGGTCAACGGCTTCGGCGCCGTCCGGCGGCCAGGTGATCGGGTCGGTGGGCTCGACGTCGGCGGCGGGCACCAGCGTGCCGCTCGCGTTCCGGATCCAGGCCGCGTCCGGGTCGCCGTCGGCCCGCGAGTAGATCCGCAGCGAGCGACGGCCTTCGTCGTCCGCTCCGGCCACGGCGACCTGCAGGACCACGCGGCCCGCGTCCGGCACGACTAGCGGCACTTCCAGGGTGAGCTCGTCGACCTGCGGGCAGCCCGCCTGGTCGCCGGCGCGGACGGCGAGTTCGAGCAGCGCGGTCCCGGGGACTACGACGGCGCCGCCGACGGTGTGCCCGGCCAGCCACGGCTGCGCCGCGACCGAAAGCCGGCCGGTGAACAGCAGCCCACCGGTGTCGGGCAGCTCGACGGCCGCCCCGACCAGCGGGTGCCCGGCCGCCCACAGCCCGGCGGCGGAGACGTCGCCCGCTTGGGCGAGCAGGCCCTGCGGCCAGATGTGCTGGTGCTGGAACGCGTAGGTGGGCAACGGGACGGTTCGCGCGGGGCCGAACACCGCGGGCCAGTCCGCGGTGACGCCGGCGACGTGCAGCCGCCCGAGTGCCTCGGTCGCCGCGGTGGCTTCGGGCCGGTCACGGCGCAGGAGCGCGACAGTGGTCTGGCCGGCGTCGAGCGACTCGGCGGCCATGGCCGCCACGGTGCCGTCCGGGCCGATCTCGGCGAAGACGGTGACGCCCAGCTCGGCCAGGCGGCGCACGGCGGGCCCGAACCGCACCGGGCGGCGGACCTGCTCGACCCAGTGGTCGGCGGACGCGAGGACTTCGGCGGTGACCAGGTCGCCGGTGACCGTCGAGACGATCGGCACCGACGGCGCGGCGGCCGTCAGCCCGGCGACGACCTTGCGGAAGTCGTCGAGCATCCCGTCCATGCGGGGTGAGTGGAAGGCGTGGCTGACACGCAGGCGGCGGATCTTGCGGCCGTCCGCGGCGAACCGCGCGGCGATCTCCTCGACGCGCCCGGCCTCGCCGGACAGGACGACCGACGACGGCCCGTTGACCGCGGCGAGGGCGACCTCGTCCTCGCGGCCGTCGAGCAGCGGCCGGACCTCGTCCTCGGTGGCCTGGACGGCGACCATCGCGCCGCCTTCGGGCAGCTGCTGCATGAGCCGGCCGCGCGCCGCGACCAGCGTGCAGGCGTCGTCGAGGCCGAAGACACCGGCGACGTGGGCGGCGGCGATCTCGCCGACTGAGTGCCCGGTCAGGTACTGCGGCTCGACGCCCCAGGAGCGGACCAGCCGGTAGAGGGCGACTTCCAGCGCGAACAGCGCCGGTTGCGCGTAGCGCGTCTCGTCGAGCGCGGCGGCGGCTTCGGTGCCTTCCTCGGCGAAGAGCAGTTCGCGCAGCGGGCGGTCGAGTTCGCGGTCGAGCCGCGTGACGACCTCGTCGAGGGCGTCGGCGAACGCCGGGAAGGCGTCGGCCAGCTCGCGACCCATCCCGGCCCGCTGGCTGCCCTGGCCGGCGAAGAGGAACGCCGGCACGGCTTCCCCGGACGTCCCGGTGACGAGACCGGCCGAGGAGCCACCGCGGGCCAGAACATCAAGCCGCGCTTGAAGTTCTTCACGGGTGCTGCCGACGATGACGGCCCGCTCGGCGAAGTGCGTTCGGGTGGTGGCGAGCGCGAGGCCCAGGTCGGCGGCGGACGCGGGGTGGGCCTGGGTGTGCGTGAGCAGCCGTTCCGCCTGGTCGCGCAGGGCGTCCGGGGTGCGGCCGGAGAGCAGCCACGGCACGACCGCGGGTTCCGGCCGGACGTCCACCGGCGCGGGTGCGACGGCGGGCGGCTGCTCGATGACGGTGTGGGCGTTGGTGCCGCTGATGCCGAACGACGAGACGGCGGCGCGGCGCGGACGGCCGCGGTCGGGCCAGGCGCGGGACTCGGTGAGCAGCGCGATCGTGCCGTCCGACCAGTCGACGTGCGTGGACGGTTCGGTGACGTGCAGGGTGCGCGGCAGCGTGCCGTGCCGCATCGCCTGGACCATCTTGATGATCCCGGCGACGCCGGAGGCGGCCTGGGTGTGGCCGAGGTTCGACTTGATCGACCCGAGCAGCAGCGGGTCGGCGTCGCCGCGTTCCCGGCCGTAGGTGGCCATCAGCGCCTGGGCCTCGATCGGGTCGCCGAGGGTGGTGCCGGTGCCGTGGGCTTCGACGACGTCAATGTCCGAAGTGGACAGTCCGGACGCGGCCAGCGCCTGGCGGATGACGCGTTGCTGCGAGGGGCCGTTCGGAGCCGTGAGGCCGTTGGAGGCGCCGTCGGAGTTGACGGCCGAACCCTTCACCACGGCCAGGATGTCGTGGCCGTTGCGGCGGGCGTCGGACATCCGTTCCAGCACCAGGATTCCGGCGCCTTCGGACCAGCCGACGCCGTCGGCGGTGTCGGAGAAGGACTTGCAGCGGCCGTCGGCGGACAGGCCGCGCTGGCGGCTGAAGCCGATGAACGTGCTCGGGGTGGACATCACCGTGACGCCGCCGGCGAGTGCGAGGGAGCATTCCCCGTTCTGCAAGGCGCGGGCCGCGAGGTGCAGTGCGACCAGCGACGACGAGCACGCCGTGTCCACGGTCAGCGTCGGGCCTTCCAGGCCGAGCGCGTAGGCGACGCGGCCGGAGGCGACGCTGGGTGCGCTGCCGTTGCCCTGGTAGCCCTCCGTGTCCGGGCTGCCCTGCAGCAACATGCCGTAGTCGGAGTACATGACGCCGACGAACACACCGGTCCGGGACCCGCGCAGCGACGCCGGATCGACGCCGGTCCGCTCGACGGCCTCCCACGACACTTCGAGCAGCAGCCGCTGCTGCGAGTCCGTGGCCAGGGCTTCACGCGGGCTCATGCCGAAGAACGCCGGGTCGAACTCCCCCGCCTCGTGCAGGAAACCGCCGCTGCGGGTGTAGGACGTGCCGGGGTGGTCGGGGTCCGGGTCGTAGATGCCTTCGACGTCCCAGCCGCGGTTGGCCGGGAAGTCCGAGACGGCGTCGACGCCGCCGTCGACGAGGCCCCACAGGTCCTCGGGCGAGGTGACCCCGCCCGGGTAGCGGCAGCCCATGCCGACGATGACGATCGGGTCGTCGTTGACGGCCTTCGCCGGGACGACCACCTGGGCGGGCACGTCGGCCTCGCCGGCGATCTCGCCGATGAGGAACGCGGCCAGCGCGGCGGGGCTCGGGTAGTCGAAGGTGAGTGTCGCGGGCAGCCGCAGGCCCGTCGCGGCGTCGAGGCGGTTGCGCAGTTCGACCGCCGTCAGCGAGTCGAAGCCGAGTTCGCGGAACGGGCGGTCGGCGGAGATGCCGGCCGACGTGCTGTGCCCGAGCACCGCGGCGACCTGCCCGCGGACCAGGTCGAGCACCGCGCGGGACCGTTCGGCCGGGTTCATCCCGGCGAGGGGGTCGTCCAGCCGCGGCAGATTGGCCGCGGTCTGACGCACCGGCGTCCGGACCAGGCCGCGCAGCAGGTGCGTGACCTCGGGCTGGACGCTGAGCGCGGCGAAGTCGAGCCGGACCGGCAGCACGGTGTCGAGGCCGGTGGCGCAGGCCGCGTCGAACAGGGCCAGGGCCTGTTCGGGTTCGAGGGCGGGCATGCCGGACGCGGCCATCCGCCGCAGGTCGGTGTCGGTGAGGGTGGCGGTCATGCCGCCGGCGCGGGACCACGCGCCCCAGCCGAGCGACAGCGCCGGGAGGCCGGCGGCGCGACGGCGCCGCACGAGAGCGTCGAGGGCGGCGTTGGCCGCGGTGTAGTTCGCCTGCCCGGCCGCGCCGAAGGTGCCCGCGACCGAGGAGAACACGACGAACGCGGCGAGGTCGCCGGTCAGGTCGTCGAGGTGCCAGGCGGCGTCGAACTTCGGCGCGAACACCGTGTCGAGCCGCTCGGGGGTGAGGGAGCCGAGGATGCCGTCGTCGAGGACGCCGGCGGCGTGCACGACCGCGGTCAGGGGATGCGCGGCCGGGATCTCCGACAGCACTCGCGCGAGGTCGGCGCGGTCGGCGACGTCGGCCGCGGCGGCCGTGACCTCGGCGCCCGACTCGGCCAGTTCGGCGATCAGGTCCGCCGCGCCCGGGGCGTCCGGGCCGCGACGGCTGACGAGCAGCAGCCGCCGGGTGCCGTGGGTGGTGACGAGGTGCCGGGCCAGGGTCGCGCCCAGTCCCCCGGTGCCGCCGGTGATCAGGACGGTGCCGTCGCCGTCCCAGGCGATCGGCGTGACGTCGTCGCGGCGCGGGGCGCGGGCGACGCGGGCGGCGGTGATCTCCCCGGCCCGCACGCGCACCTGAGGCTCGCCAGTGGCGAGGACGGCGGCGAGAGAGTCGGTGTTGTCCACGTCAGCCAGGACGAACCGGCCCGGGTTCTCCCGCTGCGCCGAGCGCACGAGGCCCCAGACCGCGGCGGCCGCGAGGTCGGTGTCGGCCTCGGTGGTGACGAACACCAGCCGTGAGCCGGTCAGTTCGGGAGCCGCCGACCAGGCCTGCAGCAGGGCGAGCGCGTCGGCTGTCGCGGCACGGACGCCCTCGGGATCGCCGGTGTGGGCCGGAACCGGGTAGACGACGACCTCGGGTGCCGCCGCGACGACCGCGGCGAAGTCCGGCAGGTCGACGCCGAGAACGGCCCAGGCCGGGCCCGCTTCGACGTCCGGGCGGGGCACCGGGATCCAGTCGAGGTGGTAGAGCGAGTCGGCGTCGTGGCCGACCTTCGCGACGGCCGCCGGCCGCAGCACCAGCGAGTCGACGGTGGCGACCGGGTCGCCGGCCGCGTCACGCAGTTCGATGGCGACGGAGTCCTCGCCGCGCCGGGTGATCTTGGCACGAACGACCGCAGCGCCGCTCGCATGAAGAGTGACGCCGCTCCAGGCGAAGGGCAGGCGGCCACCGTCCACCTCGGTCAGTCCGGCGTGTTCGGAGGCGTGCAGGACGGCGTCGAGCAGCGCCGGGTGGACGCCGAACGCCGCCGCGTCGCGCTCGGCTTCCTCGGGCAGGACGACGTCGGCGAAGACCGCGTCCTGGCCGCGCCAGACGGCCTTGAGGCCGCGGAACAGCGGGCCGTAGGCGAACCCGCCGGAGGCGAGGCGCTCGTAGAAGCCTTCCAGGGAAACGGGTTCTACGTCGGCCGGCGGCCAGGTGCGGTCGCCGTCGGTGGGCTGCGTCGTGCCGGTGCCGAGGCGGCCGCTCGCGTGGCGCGTCCACGGCTGCTCGCCGCCGCCGGCGGGGCTGGAGTAGACAGCGAGGTCGCGGTCGCCCGCGGACCCGGCCGGGCCGACGACGACCTGCAGGCGCACGGCGCCCTCGGACGGCAGGACCAGCGGGACTTCGAGGGTGAGCTCGTCGACGCGGGCGCAGCCGACCTGGTCGGCGGCGCGGATCGCGAGGTCGAGGTACGCGGTGCCGGGCAGCAGGGCCGCGCCGAGCACGAAGTGGTCGGCCAGCCACGGGTGCGTCCGCAGGGAAAGCTGGGCGGTGAACAGGAAGCCACCCGAGTCGGGCAGTTCGACACCGGCGCCGAGCAGCGGGTGCCGGGCGGCGGCCAGGCCGACCGAGCCGAGGTCGCCGGGGACCGCGCCGGTGGTACGCGGCCAGTAACGCTCGCGCTGGAACGGATACGTGGGCAGGTCCGGGCCGGGACCGGCGGCCGGGCCGAAGAAGGACGTCCAGTTCACGGCCACACCCGCCACGTGCAGGCGGCCCAGCACCCGGACGAGGGCGGTCTCTTCGGGCTGGTCGCGGCGCAGCAGCGGGACGCACGCGACGTCGGCGTCGAGGGATGCGGCGGTGGCGGCGGACAGCGAGCCGTCGGGGCCGAGTTCGACGACGGCACCGGCGCCGTACTCGCCGAGCGCGGTGACGGCGTCGGCGAACCGGACGGGCCGGCGCACGTGGTCGACCCAGTACTCCGGTGAGCGCAGTTCGGTGGCGTCGGCGAGGCGGCCGGTCACGGTGGACACGATCGGCAGCCGGGGCTCGCCGAACTCCAGGCCCGCCAGGACGGCGGCGAAGTCCTCGAGCATCGGGTCCATCAGCGGCGAGTGGAACGCGTGGCTGACCGCGAGCTGCCGGACGCGGAACCCCGCGGCGGTCAGGGCGGTGCCGCTCTGCTCGACGGCGTCGGCGGTGCCCGCGATGACGACGGCGTCGGGGCCGTTGACGGCCGCGATCGACGTGCCGTCGGCCAGGAGCCCGCGGACGTCGGCCTCCGGCGCGCGCACCGAGGCCATCGCCCCGCCGGCCGGGAGCGCGGCCATCAGCCGGCCGCGGGCGGCGACGAGCGTGCAGGCGTCGGCGAGGGACAGGACCTCGGCGACGTGGGCCGCGGCGATCTCGCCGACGGAGTGCCCGACGAGCCAGGACGGCTTGACGCCGAAGGATTCCAGCAGCCGGAACAACGCGACGCTCAGGGCGAAGGTGGCGGGCTGGGTCCAGTCGGTCCGGTCGAGCAGCGCCGCCTCGGGCGTGCCCGGCTCGGCGAACAGGACTTCCCGCAGCGGGCGGTCCAGGTGCGGGTCGAGGTGGGCGCAGACGGCGTCGAGCGCGTCGGCGAACACCGGGAACCGCTGGTACAGCTCGTGGCCCATGCCGGGACGCTGGGCGCCTTGACCGGCGAAGACGAACGCGCTCTTGGCCCGCGACCGCGCGGGCGCCGCGGCTGGGGTCTCCCCCGCGGCGAGGGCGGCCAGTTCGGCCAGGGGGTCGTCGCCGACGATGGCCGCGCGGTGTTCGAACGCCGTGCGCGTGGTGGCCAGCGCCCGGGCGAACCCGGCGGGCGCCGGCTCGGTGGACAGGAGGTCGTGCAGCTGCCCGGCCTGCGCGGCGAGGGCTTGCGGGGTGCGCGCGGACAGCAGCAGGGGCACGGTCGCTGGTTCCGCTGTGACGGGAGCTTCGAACGCGGGCGCCTGCTCGAGGATCGCGTGGGCGTTGGTGCCGCTCAGGCCGAACGACGAGACACCCGCGCGGCGCGGGCGGCCGGTCTCGGGCCAGGTCTGGTGCTCGGTCAGCACCTTCACGGCCCCGGCGGTCCAGTCGACGCGGCTCGAGGGCTCGTCGACGTGCAGCGTCCGCGGCAGTTCGCCGTGGCGCAGGGCCAGGATCATCTTGATGACCCCGGCGACGCCGGCCGCGGCCTGGGTGTGGCCGAGGTTGGACTTGACCGCGCCGAGCCACAGGGGTTCGCCGTCGCGATCGCGGCCGTACGTGGCGAGCAGGGCCTGGGCCTCGATCGGGTCGCCCAGGACCGTGCCGGTGCCGTGGGCCTCGACCGCGTCGACGTCCGATGTGGACAGTCCGGCGTCGGCCAGGGCCTGGCGGATGACGCGCTGCTGGGCCGGGCCGTTGGGGGCGGTGAGGCCGTTGGACGCGCCGTCGGAGTTGACGGCCGTGCCGCGCAGCACCGCCAGCACCGGGTGGCCCAGCTCGCGAGCCGTGGACAGCCGCTCGACGACGAGCATGCCGGCGCCTTCGGACCAGCCGGTGCCGTCGGCGGCGTCGGCGAAGGGCTTGCAGCGGCCGTCGGCGGCGAGGCCGCCTTGGCGGGCGAACTCGGCGAAGGAGTTCGGGGTGGACATCACGGTGACGCCACCGACGAGCGCGGCGCCGCACTCGCCGCGGCGTAGGGCCTGCGCGGCCCAGTGCAGCGCGACCAGCGACGACGAGCACGCGGTGTCGACGGTGACCGACGGGCCTTCGAGGCCGAGGGTGTAGGACAGCCGCCCGGACATCACGCTCGCGGTGTTGCCGGTGGCGAGGTGACCCTGGACGTCTTCGCCGGAGGTGGCGAGCAGGTTCACGTAGTCCTGGCCGTTGGTGCCGACGAACACGCCGGTGTCACCGCCGCGCAGGGTGGCCGGGTCGATCCCGGCGCGCTCCAGCGCTTCCCACGAGACTTCCAGCAGCAGCCGCTGCTGCGGGTCCATCGCGACGGCTTCGCGCGGCGAGATGCCGAAGAAGTCCGCGTCGAAACCCGCCACGCCGTCGAGGAAACCGCCGGTCAGCGCGTACTCGTACCCCGAGGCCAGCATGCCCAGGTCCCAGCCGCGGTCGGCCGGGAACGCCGTGATGCCGTCCTCGCCGCCGGCCAGCAGGCGCCAGTAGTCCTCGGGCCCGTCGACGCCGCCGGGGAAGCGGCAGCCCATGCCGACGATGACGATCGGGTCGTCGTCGGCCGCCGCGCCGCCGGTCACCAGGCGGACCGGCGTTTCGAGGGTGCCGGCCAGCTCGCCGAGCAGGTACTCGGTCAGCACTTCCGGGGTCGGGTGGTCGAAGACCAGCGACGGCGGCAGGTCGAGCCCGGTCGCCAAGGTCAGGGTGTTGCGGAGTTCGACCGCGGTGAGCGAGTCGAAACCGAGGTCGCGGAACGCGCGATCGGCCGCGACACCGCCGGTCCCGGCGTGCCCGAGGACCAGGGCGACCTGTTCCAGCAGCAGGCCGAGCAGGAAGTCGAAGCGGTCGTGCTCGGGCACGGCCGCCAAGCGGGCGCGAAGGCCTTCGTCGCCGCGCGGCGACGAGCCGCGCAACGCCGCCAGGACGTCCTTCGCCGCCGGGATGCCGCTGAGCAGCGGGCTCGGCCGCAGCCCGGAAAGCACGGGTGCGTACCGGGTCCAGTCGATGTCGGCGACGGCGATCGTGGTGTCGTCGTGCCCGAGCACCCGCTCCAGCGCGGCGCCCGCGCGGTCCGGGTCCATCGGCGCGAGGCCACCGCGACGGGCCCGCTCGGCGACACCGGCTTCGAGCATGCCGTCGCCTGCCCACGGGCCCCACGCGACCGAGGTCGCGGTCAGGCCGAGGCCGCGGCGGTGCTCGGCGAGCGCGTCGAGCGTCGTGTTCGCGGCCGCGTAGACCGCCTGGCCGGCCGACCCCAAGGTGCCGGCGACCGACGAGAACAGCACGAAGTTCGCGAGGTCCGCGGTGCGGGTCAGCTCGTGCAGGTGCACCGCTGAGGTGACCTTGGCGCGGTGCACGGCGGCGAACCGCTCGGGGGTGAGCGAGTCGAGGACGGCGTCGTCGAGCACACCGGCGGTGTGCACGACCTCGATCAGCGGCCGGTCTTCGGGGATGGTGGCCAGCACGGCGGCGAGGGCGTCGCGGTCGGCGACGTCGCACGCGGCGATCGTCACCTCGGCGCCCAGCTCGACCAGCTCGTCGCGGAGTTCCGTCGCGCCGGGCGCGCCGGCGCCGCGGCGGCTGAGCAGCAGCAGGTGGGTGCGGCCGGCGCGGGCCAGCAGCCGGGCCGTCACGGCGCCGAGCGCGCCGGTGCCGCCGGTGATCAGGGTGGTGCCGCCGGTGACGTCGGCGCGGGACCGGCGGGTGGTAGCCGGAGCGGCGACGAGGCGGCGGCCGAACACCCCGGCCGGGCGGATCGCCAGCTGGTCCTCGCCGTCGGCACCGGCCAGCGCGGCGGAGAGACGTCCAGGCACCTCGGCGTCGAGGTCGCCCGGGAGGTCGATCAGGCCGCCCCAGCGCTGGGGCAGTTCGAGTGCCGCGGCACGGCCCAGGCCCCAGACGGCGGCCTGAGCGGCGTGGGCGACCGGCTCACCGGGCGAGACGGCGACGGCTTCGCGGGTCACGCACCACAGCGGCGCGCCGATCCCGGCGTCGCCCAGGGCCTGCAGCAGCGTGGTCGTCGCGGTCAGCCCGGCCGGGACGCCGGGGAAGCCGGATTCGTCCAGCGCCAGCAGGGAAAGCACCCCGGTGACGGCGTTCGGCAGCAGTGCGGCGACCTCGGCGCGGTCCAGCGCCGGGTCGAGGGCCAGGGGTTCGGTGCCGAAGTACCCGGCGACGGTCGTGACCCACGGGTTGTCGGCCAAGGCAGCCGGGACGACGACGAGCCACGAGCCGAGGGTGCCGGAGCGGCCGGGGTTGACCGGGGTCCAGGTGGCACGGTAGCGCCATCTGTCCACAAGGGACTCGTCGGCGCGCGACCGGCGGTAGGACGACAGCGCGGGCAGGATCGCGCCGAGCGAGGCGTCGTCGACGTCGAGGCGGGCGGCCAGGCCGGTGACGTCGTGGCGGTCCACGGCGTCCCAGAACTCGGCGTCGCCGCCGCCGGCCGGCTGGGCCGGGGCGGTCGGCGGCCAGAACCACTCGTGCTGGAAGGCGTAGGTCGGCAGGGCGACGCGGCGGGCGCCGGTACCGGCGTAGAAGGCGGGCCAGTCGACGCGGACGCCCTCGACGTACAGCTGCCCGAGGGCGCCGCTGAGCGTCTCGACGTCGTCGCGGTTGCGGCGGGCCACGGCGACCGCGGGCACGTCGGGGAGGATCTCGGTGACCATCGCGGACAGCACGGCGTCCGGCCCGACCTCGATGAACAGGCCGGTCCCAGCCTCGCGCAGCCGGGTGGTGACGGCGCCGAAGCGGACGGGTTCGCGGACGTGGGCGACCCAACGTTCCGGGTCGGTGACGTCGCCGTCGGCGATCAGCGGCACCGTCGGGGCGCTGAAGGTCAGTCCCGCCACGACCTCGCGGAACGCGGGCAGCATCGGGTCCATCAGCGCCGAGTGGAACGCGTGCGAGACCGTCAGCCGCTTGGTCTCCTCGAAGTGGCTCGCGGCGGCGAGCACGGCCGCCTCGGCGCCGGAGAGCACCACCGAGCGCGGCCCGTTGACGGCGGCGAGCGCGACGTCGTCGCCCAGGTACGGCGCGACCTCGTCTTCGGTGGCGCGGACGGCGACCATCGCGCCGCCCGGCTCGAGCTGCTGCATCAGCGACGCGCGCGCCGTGACCAGCGTGCAGGCGTCTTCGGCGGACAGCACCCCGGCGACGTGCGCGGCGGCGATCTCGCCGACGGAGTGCCCGGCGACGAAGTCGGGCCGGACGCCCCAGGCGGCGAGCAGCTTGGCCAGCGCGACCTCGACCGCGAACAACGCGGGCTGGGCGAACTCGGTGCGGGACAACGCCTCGGCGTCTTCGGACCACAGGACGTCCCGCACACGGGCGTCGAGGCGGTCGAGCAGCTCGTCGAGGGCGGCGGCGAAGACCGGGTACCGCTCGTACAGCCCGCGGGTCATCCCGGGCCGCTGGGCACCCTGGCCGGTGAAAACGAACGCCGTCTTCGGGATCGACTTTGCTTCACCCAGGCTGACCAGCGGAGACGGCCGCCCGGCGGCCAGCGCGGCCAGGCCGTCGGCGGCCGACGCGGCGTCGGTCGCGCGGACGACGGCGCGGTGGTCGAACGCCGACCGCGTGGTGGCGAGCGAGAACCCGAGGTCGGGCAGCGAGGTCGCGCCGACGACGTCGAGCAGCCGGGCGGCCTGGTCGCGCAGCGCGTCCGGGGTGCGGCCGGTGACGACCAGCGGCACGCAGGCCGGTTCGGTCGCTTCGACGACGACGGCGGCGGCCGCTGCGGCGGGCGGCTCTTCGATGATGGTGTGGGCGTTGGTGCCGCTGATGCCGAACGACGAGATGCCCGCGCGGCGGGGGCGGCCGGGCGAGGGCCACGGCTGGGCGTCGGTGAGCAGCTCGACGTTCCCGGCGGCCCATTCGACGTGCGTCGAGGGCTCGGTGACGTGCAGGGTGCGCGGCAGCGTCTCGTGGCGCATGGCCTGGACCATCTTGATGATCCCGGCGACGCCCGCGGCGGCCTGCGCGTGCCCGATGTTGGACTTGATCGAGCCCAGCCGCAGCGGGGTCTCGCGGTCCTGGCCGTAGGTGGCCAGCAGGGCCTGGGCCTCGATCGGGTCGCCCAGGGTGGTGCCGGTGCCGTGCGCCTCGACGACATCGACGTCCGAAGTGGACAGTCCGGACGCGGCCAGCGCCTGGCGGATCACCCGCTGCTGCGAGGGGCCGTTGGGGGCGGTCAGGCCGTTGGACGCGCCGTCGGAGTTGACCGCCGAGCCGCGGACCACGGCGAGGATCTCGTGGCCGTTGCGCCGCGCGTCGGACATCCGTTCCAGCACGAGAATGCCGGCGCCTTCGGACCAGCCGACGCCGTCGGCGGTGTCCGAGAAGGACTTGCAGCGGCCGTCTTCGGCGATGCCGCGCTGACGGCTGGAGGCGATGAACGAGCCGGGCGTCGACATCACGGTGACGCCGCCGGCCAGGGCCAGGGAGCACTCCCCCTGCCGCAGGGCCTGCGCGGCCCAGTGGAGCGCGACCAGCGACGACGAGCACGCGGTGTCGACGGTGACCGTGGGGCCTTCGAGGCCCATCGTGTAGGCGATCCGGCCCGAGGCGACGCTCGGCGCGCTGCCGTTGCCTTGGTACGCCTCGGCTTCCGGGCTGCCCTGCAAAAGCATCCCGTAGTCGGAGTACATCACGCCGACGAAGACGCCGGTGCGGGAACCGCGCAGCGAGACCGGGTCGACCCCGGCGCGCTCGACGGCTTCCCAGGAGACCTCGAGCAGCAGGCGCTGCTGCGAGTCCGTGGCGATGGCTTCGCGCGGGCTCATGCCGAAGAACGCCGGGTCGAACTGCCCCGCGTCGTGCAGGAAGCCGCCGCTGCGGGTGTAGGACGTCCCCGGGTGGTCGGGATCGGGGTTGTAGAGGCCTTCGACGTCCCAGCCGCGGTTGACCGGGAAGCCGGACACCGCGTCGACGCCGCCGTCGACCAGGCCCCAGAGGTCTTCCGGCGAGCCGACGCCGCCCGGGTACCGGCAGCCCATGCCGACGATGACGATCGGGTCGTCGGACACCGGCCGCAACGTCGTCGGCGTGTCCGTCGTCGCTTCGGCGGCGCCGGTCAGTTCCCGGTCGAGGTGGGTGGCCAGGGCTTCAGGGGTCGGATAGTCGAACACGAGCGTCGCGGGCAGGCGCAGGCCCGTCGCGGCGTCGAGGCGGTTGCGCAGCTCGACCGCGGTCAGGGAGTCGAAGCCGAGGTCCTTGAACGCGCTGCGGACGTCGACGGTGTCGGTCGCCGCGTAGCCGAGCACGAGGCCCGCTTCGGCGCGGACGAGGTCTTCGAGGACGCGGGCCCGGTCGGCCGGGTCCAGCGCGCCGAGGCGTTCGGCCAGCGCGGACGCCGGCACCGCGCCGGCCGCCGGTCGGCCACCACCGGGCACGAGGCCGCGCAGCAGCGGCGGGATCCCCGGGCGACCGCGCAGGGCGGCGAGGTCCACGCGCATCGGCAGCACGGCGGGTTCGTTCTCGGCCAGCGCCGCGTCGAACAACGCGAGGCCCTGGGCGGGATCGAGGGACGGCAGGCCGGCGGCGGCGAGGCGCCGGTGGTCGGCGTCGGACAGGTGCGCGGCCATGCCCGCGTCACCGGCCCAGGCGCCCCAGGCCAGCGACAGGCCCGGAAGCCCTAGCACGCGACGGCGCTGGGCGAGCGCGTCGAGGAAGGCGTTGGCGGCGGCGTAGTTGCCCTGGCCGGGGCTGCCGAGCACGCCGGCGGCCGAGGAGAACAGGACGAACGCGCCGAGGTCGTGGTCGCGGGTCAGCTCGTGCAGCGCCCAAGCCGCGTCGACCTTGGCACGGAAGACGGTGGCGACGCGCTCGGGCGTCAGGGTTTCGATGACGCCGTCGTCGAGGACGCCGGCGGTGTGCACGACGGCGCCGAGCGGGTGCTCGGCCGGAATATCGGCCAGCAGGGCGGTCAGGGCGTCGCGGTCGGCGGCGTCGCACGCCACCACCGACGCCTGTGCGCCGAGCGCGGCCAGGTCGGCGACGAGGTCGGCCGCGCCGGGGGCGTCCGGGCCGCGGCGGCCGGCGAGCAGCAGGTGCCGGACGCCGTGCTCGGTGACCAGGTGCTTCGCGACCAGACCGCCCAGTCCCCCGGTGCCACCGGTGACGAGCACCGTGGCGCCGTCCGGGATCCGCGGCGCGGACGGCTCGTCGCCGACGGGCAAGCGGGCCAGCCGCGGCAGCACGATGCCGCCGTCGCGGATCGCGGCCTGGGACTCGCCGGAGCCGAGCAGCCGCGGCAGGACCGCGGCCAGGTCGTCGGGATCGGTGACGTCGACCAGCACGAACCGCTCGGGGTGCTCGGCCTGGGCCGCGCGCACGAGGCCCCAGACCGCGGCGGCGGCGGGGTCGACGTCGTCGTCCGGGAGGACCGCCTCGGCGCCGCTGGTGACGAACACCAGCCGTGAGCGGGCGAAGTCCTCGTCGGCCAGCCAGCTCTGCAGCAGTTCGAGGGCCCAGGAGGTGGCGGCGTGAGCCGCGGCCGCGTCGCCCTCGCCGGTGGGCGGGAGCGGGGCCAGCACGACGGCGGGCGGGGTGTCGGCGGCGATCCGGATCGTGCGCAGGTCGTCGAACACGGCCGGGGCGGAGAAGCCGAAGTCCGCGCCGTGGCCCAGGAGCACCCAGTCCGCGTCGTCGGCGGGCTTGGTCATCGAGACGGCGGGGACCGGCGTCCACACCGTGCGGAACAGCGAATCGTGGCGGGTGGCGCGGACTTCGCCCGCGCTGACCGCGCGGAAGGTGAGCGACTCCGCCGCCAGCACGGGGTTGCCCGCGGTGTCGGTGACCTCGACGGACACCGCATTGTCGCCCGCCGGGGCGAGCCGGGCCCGCAGTGTCGAGGCGTGCGAAGGGTGCACGCCGACGCCGCGCCAGGAGAACGGGAGGCCGTCACGGTCTTCGTAGTGGGCCGACGCGTGCAGGACCGCGTCCAGCAGCGCCGGGTGCAGGCCGAACGACGACGCCTCGGCCTCGTGCTCCGGCGGCAGCGCGACCTCGGCGTAGATCTCCTCGCCGACGCGCCAGGCGGCGCGCAGGCCGCGGAACGCCGGGCCGTAGTCCAGGCCCTGGTCGACGAGCCCGTCGTAGAAGCCGTCGAGGACGATCGGCTCGGCTCCGGCGGGCGGCCACTGCGGGCCGACCGTGGCGACCACGGCGCCGCCGACACCGAGGCGGCCGCTCGCGTGCCGCACCCAGGTCTGGGCGTCGCCGTCGTCCTGCTGCGAGAAAACGCTCAGCGAGCGGCTGCCGTCGACGTCGGGCGGGCCGACGACGACCTGCAGCCGCACCCCGGTCGTCGCGGGCAGGACCAGCGGGGCCGCGAGGGTCAGCTCTTCGACGCGCGCGCAGCCGACCTGGGCACCGGCGCGGCCGGCCAGCTCCAGGAACGCCGTGCCGGGCAGGAGTTTCGCGCCGAGCACGACGTGCTGGCCCAGCCACGGCTGGCGGTTCACCGACAGCTGGCCGGCGAACAGGAACCCGCCCGATTCGGGCAGCTCCACGGCGGCGCCGAGCAGCGGATGCCCGGCCGCGTCGAAGCCGAGCCGGCTGAGGTCGCCGCCGGTGCCGGCTTCGAGCCAGTAGGTGCGGCGCTGGAAGGCGTACGTCGGCAGCTCGATCGTCCGGGCGCCGGTGCCCTCGTGCCACGCCGTCCAGTCGAACTTGCCGCCGCGGACGTGCCAGCGCGCCAGGGCGGAGAGCAGTGTGGTGGTCTCGTCGCGGCCACGGCGTGACGCCGGGATGCAGTCGGTGTCGAGCGTGGGGTCGAGCAGCTCGGCCGTCATCGCGGACAGCGTCGCGTCCGGGCCGACCTCGAGGAACGTGCGGGCGCCGCGCGAGACGAGGTCCGCGACGGTGTCGGCGAACCGGACGGCGTCGCGCACGTGCGCGACCCAGTAGTCCACAGTGGACACGTCGCCGTTCGCGGCGAACGGGATCGTCGGGGCGGCGAACTTCAGCCCGAGCAGCACCCCGCGGAACTGGTCGAGGATCGGGTCCATCAGCGGCGAGTGGAACGCGTGGGACACCTTGAGCCGCTTGGTCTTCTCGAACTGCGCGGCGACGGCCAGCACCGCGTCCTCGGTGCCGGAGAGCACCACCGCCTGCGGGCCGTTGACGGCCGCGATCGCGACGCCGTCGGTCAGCAGCGGCAGCACGTCGGCCTCGGCGGCCTGCACGGCGACCATCACGCCGCCGTCCGGCAGGGCCTGCATGAGCCGGCCACGGGCGGAGACGAGGGTGCACGCGTCGGCCAGGGACAGCACCCCGGCGACGTGGGCCGCGGCGATCTCGCCGACCGAGTGGCCGGCGACGTAGGCGGGCCGCACCCCGAGGGATTCGAGCAGGCGGTAGAGCGCGACTTCGAAGGCGAAGAGGGCGGGCTGGGCGACGCCGGTGCTGTCCAAAGCGGACTCGCCGTCACCGGTCAGCGCGTCCCGGACGGCCGGGTCGAGCAGCGCGAGGATCTCGTCGAGGGCCGCGGCGAACGCCGGGAACGCGGCCGCGAGGGTGCGGCCCATCCCGGCCCGCTGCGAACCCTGACCGGTGAACAGGAACGCCGCATCGCCGGTGTGCAGGGCCGAACCGGTGTGCACCCCGGGAACGACGTTTCCGGCGGCGAGCGCGCGCAGGCCGTCGAGGAGCTCCTCGCGAGTGGTGCCGGTGACGACGGCCCGCTGCGGGAACGCGACGCGGGTGTCCGCCAGCGAGCAGGCCACGTCGAGGGCGGTGACGTCGGCGTGGTCGTCGAGGTGCGTGAGCAGACGCGCGGCTTGATCGCGGACCGCGTCCGCGGTGCGCCCGGAGATCGGCCATAAATATCCGGCGGGCGCGCGCTGCGGCTCGGCGGCTTCGACGGGGGTGTCGCCGGGTTGTTCCAGGATGATGTGCGCGTTCGTGCCGCTGATGCCGAACGACGACACGGCCGCGCGGCGCGGCTTCCCGGTCTCCGGCCACGGCCGCTGCTCGGTGAGCAGCGAGACGGCGCCGGCGGTCCAGTCCACATGGGACGTCGGGGCGTCGACGTGCAGGGTCTTGGGCAGGACGCCGTGGCGCATCGCCATGATCATCTTGATGATGCCGCCGACGCCGGCCGCGGACTGCGTGTGCCCGACGTTCGACTTGAAGGACCCCAGCCACAGCGGCCGGTCGGTCGGCCGGTCGCCGCCGTAGGTGGCCAGCAGGGCCTGGGCCTCGATCGGGTCGCCGAGCACCGTGCCGGTGCCGTGGGCCTCGACGGTGTCGATGTCGGCGGGCGCGAGGCCCGCGTTGTCGAGGGCCTGGCGGATCACACGCTGCTGCGACGGGCCGTTGGGGGCGGTGATGCCGTTGGACGCGCCGTCGGAGTTCACCGCGGACCCGCGAAGCACGGCGAGCACCTGGTGCCCGTTGCGCCGCGCGTCGGACAGCCGCTCCAGCAGCAGCATCCCGGCGCCTTCGGAGAACCCGGCGCCGTCGGCCGCGTCGGCGAACGACTTGCAGCGGCCGTCGGAGGCGAGGCCGCCCTGCCGGTCGAACTCGCCGTACAGACCGGGCGTGGCCATCACCGTGACGCCGCCGGCCAGCGCCAGCGAGCACTCGCGGGCCCGCAGCGAGCGGGCGGCCCAGTGCAGCGCGACCAGCGACGACGAGCAGGCGGTGTCGACTGTGACGGCCGGGCCCTCGAGGCCGTAGAAGTAGGCGATCCGGCCGGAGATGACCGAGCATTCGGTGCCGGTGACCAGGTAGCCCTCGACGCCGTCGGGCAGCGCGGCGAGGCCGCGGCCGTAGTCCTGGGACGCCGCGCCGACGAACACGCCGCCGGTGCTGCCTTCGAGGCTCCCGGGGTCGATCCCGGCCCGCTCGAACGCTTCCCAGGCCAGCTCCAGCACGATCCGCTGCTGCGGGTCCATCGCCAGCGCTTCCCGCGGCGAGATGCCGAAGAACGCCGGGTCGAAGTCGCCGGCCTGGTGCAGGAACCCGCCCTGGTGGGCGCTCTCGGGCCAGCCGCGGCCGTCCGGGAAGCCGGACACCGCGTCGACCCCGTCGGCGACCAGCCGCCACAGCTCGTCCGGGGATTCGACCCCGCCCGGGTAGCGGCAGCTCATCGCGACGATCGCGACGGGCTCGCTCGACGTCGAGAGGAGATTCTGGTTCTGTCGCCGCAGCTGCTGGTTCTCCTGCACCGCGACGCGCAACGCCTCGACAACTCGATCGGACCCGGCCGGCATAGTCTTCTCCACGGTGAGCGCATCGGTGTTGACGGTTACCTGGGTAGCGCCACCGCGTCGGCGTTCTCCTCTGGACCGGCGGCGGGCGAACGTCCTTCTTGGCGAGTGAGTCAACCGCACGGCAGACCCGGAAACGTCTAGTTGTTGCCCGTCACCGGGGCCGCCATCCGGCCTAGACCCGCTGCTCCGGTCCCGTCCGCCCGCGCCGTGTTGGCCACTCCGGTCGCCGTGTTGGCCACTCTCGTCGCCGTGTTGGCCACTCCGGTCGCCGTGTTGGCCACTGGCGGCCGACCGAGGTGACCGGAACGGCCAACACACCGGCCGGAGTGGCCAACGCACTGACCGGAACGGCCAACACGGCGGTCGGACGGCTCTTAGTCCTGTCCGCCCAGCACGAAGCGGACGAGATCGTCCGCATCCATGTCGCCGATATCGCCGTCGTCGCCGGTGTCCGCCGCGGATTCCTCGTCGTAGGTCCGCTCCGACCGGTCGACCGCCTCCACGAGCAGGTCCATCAGGCCCAGCGAGCGGAGCTGGTCGAACGAGACCGCCGCCAGGAACTTCCGGACGCGGGTCTCCTCTTCGGACAGCGGGCCGTCGTCGACGTCACCGAACAGCTCGCGGTGGAGGTGCCCGGCGATGGCGTTCGCGGTCGGGTAGTCGAACACCAGCGTCGAGGCCAGCCGCACGCCCGTCCGCTCCGCCAGCACGTTCCGGACCTCGACGGCGGCGAGCGAGTCGACACCCATCTCCCGGAACGCCTGCGCCGGCTCGATGTCCGACCCGTCGCTGTAACCGAGCAGCTCGGCGGCGATCGACCGCACCAGCGTCAGCAGCGCCTCGCGCCGCTCCGCCGGTTCCAGGTGGGCCAGTTCCTCGTGCAGGGTCGCCTCGGCCACGACGGCGTCGCGTTCGACGATCGTGTCCGCGCCCAGCGCCTGCCGGACCTCCGGCAGCTCGCTCAGCAGCGCGCTCTGGCGGGGCAGGGTGAACGTCTGGGCGAAGCGGCTCCAGTCGAAGTCCGCGGCCAGCACGGAGCCCTGGAAGCCCAGGGCGCGGCCGAACGCCGTCATCGCCTCGGCCGGGGCCAGCGGGACCAGGCCGTGGCGCTGCATGTGGTCGAGCATGTCGCCCTGCATCGCCATCCCGGTCTCGCCCCACAGGCCCCAGCCGAGCGAGGTGCCGCGCAGCCCGCGGCGCACCCGGTCCTCGGCCAGCGCGTTCAGGTAGGCGTTGGCCGCGGCGTAGGCGCTCTGCTTGCCGCTGCCGAGCATGCCGGCGACCGACGAGTACAGCACGAAGAAGTCGAGCTCCCGGTCCCCGACGAGCTCGTCGAGCAGCCGGGCCCCGGCCACCTTGGACTTGAGGACGGCTTCGACGTCGTCCAGGGTCAGGGCGACGACGTCGGCGCCGCCCTGCGGGACGCCGGCGGAGTGGACGACACCGCGCAGCGGGTGCTCGGCCGGGATCGCGTCGAGCATCGCGGCGAGCTGGTCGCGCTCGGCGACGTCGCAGGCCACGACGGCCGCCTCGGCGCCTCGCGCGGCCAGGTCTTCGACCAGCTCGGCGGCACCCGGCGCGTCCGGGCCGCGGCGGCTGGTCAGCACCAGCCGCTTGACACCGGCGTCGGCGAGCCAGCGCGCGGTCTCCGCGCCGAGCGCGCCGGTGCCGCCGGTGACCAGGACCGTGCCGGGCCCGGCCAGTGCCGGGGTGATCACCGGGGTCTCGGCCGCGGTGGTGCGGCGCAGCCGCCGGCCGAGGATCCGGCCGGTCCGCAGGCACACCTGGTCCTCGCCGTCGATCCCGGCGAGCACGAGCGGCAGGTTCTTGAGGTCGGCCTCGCTCGGTTCGGCCGTGAGGTCGACCATGCCGCCCCAGGCCGCGGACAGCTCCAGCGCGACGGTGCGGCCGAAGCCCCACACCGCGGCCTGCTCGACGGTGTCCGGCGCCGCCGGATGGTCCTCGACGCCCAGTGCCTCACGGGTCAGGCACCACAGCCGGACCCCGGCGCCGAACCGGTCGACCTCCTGGACCAGCGCCTGGACCAGGACGGCGGTGAGCGTCATCCCGGCCGGAGCGGTCGGCGCGCCCGGCAGCGGTTCGGAGCGCAGGGCCAGCAGCGACACGACGCCGTCGAACGAGCCGGGCAGCGCCTCGATCCGGGCCGCGAGGGCGACCGGGTCGGGTTCGACGACCGGCAGCACCGTGACGTCACCGGGCAGCGCGCCGAGCACCCGGCCGACCCACGGCTGGTCCTCGGTGCCCTCGGCCACGACGGCGAGCCACCGGCCCGGCACCGCGGCTTCCGCCGGCACCTTCAACGGCGTCCAGTCGATCCGGTACCACCAGCGGTCGATCGCGGCGTCGCTGCGCAGCTTCTCCCGCCACGACGTCAGGGCGGGCAGGACGGAGTCCAGGGCCGTCCGGTCGACGTCCAGCACCGAAGCCAGGGTGTCGACGTCGGCGGCGGCGACCGTGCTCCACAACCGCGCGTCCGCCGCGCTCTCCCCCGCTTCGGGCGCGGCCTTCGGCTGGGCCTCGGGCCAGTAGTTCTTGCGCTGGAAGGCGTAGGTCGGCAGCGGGACGCCGGTGGTGACACCGGCGCGGTCGAAGTAGGCGCGCCAGTCGATCGTGACGCCCTGGGCGTGCGCCCCGGCGACCGCGGTCACCATCCGGCGCCAGTCACCCTCGCCGGTGCGCAGGGTCTCCTGGAACACCAGCGGCTCGCCGGTGGGGTCCATGGTCTGCTCCAGCGCCATCTTCAGCACCGGGCTCGGGCTGGGCTCGATGAACGCCGCGGTCCCGTCGGCCACCATCGCGGCGGACGCGTCGCCGAACAGCACGGTCTGGCGGATGTTGCGGTACCAGTACCGGGCGTCCAGCTCGGCGGTGTCCAGCAGCTCGCCGGTCACCGAGGAGTAGAACCGCACGGTGCTGCTGCGCGGCGTGATCGGGGCCAGCTGCTCCAGCAGGTCGTCCTCGAGCAGTTCCACCTGCGGCGAGTGTGCGGCGAAGTTCACCCCGGCCAGGCGCCAGCGCATCATGCCGGCCGCCGAGAGGCGCTTCTCCAACGCGGTCAACGCGCCTTCGTCGCCGGAGACGGTGACCAGCTTCGGCCCGTTGACCGCGGCGATCGAGACCTCGTCACCGAGGTCCGCCACCAGGGCACGGACGTCGTCGGCCGGCGCCACGACCGACAGCATCACGCCGGTGCGGGCGAGCTTCTGCCTGATCAAGCGACTGCGCAGGGCAACTACCCGGGCGCCGTCGGACAGGCTCAGGGCACCCGCGACGCAGGCCGCGGCGATCTCGCCCTGCGAGTGCCCGACCACGGCGGCGGGCTCGACGCCGAACTCGCGCCACAGCGCGGCCAGCGACACCATCACCGCCCACAGCGCGGGCTGGACGATGTCGACCTCCTGCAAGGCCTCGTCGTCCTCCAGGACTTCGAGCAGCGACCAGTCGACGAACTCGGACAGCGCCGCGGCGCACTCGGCCATCGTCCCGGCGAAGACCGGGGACGCGGCCAGCAGGTCGCGGGCCATCCCGGCCCACTGCGAGCCCTGGCCCGGGAAGACGAACGCCGGGGCGCGGGTGCCGAAGGTGCGGCCGGTCACGACGTCCGGCGCGGCTTCACCGGCGGCGACGGCGGTGAGCGCGGCCGTCAGCCCCGCCCGGTCCTCGCCGACCAGGACGGCCCGGTGCGCGAACGCCGACCGCCCGGCCAGCGCGCGGCCGATCGCGGCCGCGTCGGCCTGCTCGGGCAGGTGCGCCAGCACCCGTTTCGCCTGGCCGCGCAGGGCCGCCGACGTCCGACCCGAGAGCACCCACGGCACAATCGCCGGCGGCGTCTCCGGGGCCGGCACAGGGGCCGGCTCGGGGGCGGCTTCGAGCACGGTGTGGGCGTTGGTGCCGCTGATGCCGAAGGACGACACCGCCGCGCGGCGGACGCGGCCGGCGTCCGGCCACGGCCGGGCCTGCGACAGCACCTCGACGCCGCTGTCCTGCCAGTCCACGTGGGACGACGGGGTGGCCGCGTGCAGCGAGCGCGGCAGGACGCCGTGGCGCATGGCGAGGACCATCTTGATGATCCCGGCCACGCCGGCGGCGGCCTGCGTGTGCCCGATGTTGGACTTCACCGAGCCGATCGGCAGCGGGTGCTCCCGGTCCCGGCCGTAGGTCGCGATGAGCGCCTGCGCCTCGATCGGGTCACCGAGCTTGGTGCCGGTGCCGTGCGCCTCGATCGCGTCGATGTCCGAAGTGGACAGTCCGGACGCGGCGAGCGCCTGGCGGATGACCCGCTGCTGCGACGGCCCGTTGGGCGCGGTGAGGCCGTTGGACGCGCCGTCGGAGTTGATCGCCGAGCCGCGGACGACCGCGAGGATCTCGTGGCCGTTGCGCCGCGCGTCGGACATCCGCTCCAGCAGCAGCATCCCGACGCCCTCGGCGAAGCCCAGGCCGTCGGCGTCGTCGGAGAACGCCTTGCAGCGGCCGTCGGTGGCGAGGCCGCGCTGGCGGCTGAACCCGACGAACGTGCCGGGTGTGGCCATCACGGTCGCGCCGCCGGCCAGCGCCAGCCCGCACTCGCCGTTGCGCAGCGCCTGCGCGGCCAGGTGCAGGGTGACCAGCGACGACGAGCACGCCGTGTCGACGGTCAGCGTCGGGCCTTCGAAGCCGAACGTGTAGGCGACGCGGCCGGAGGCGACGCTCGGCGAGCTGCCGTTGCTCTCGTAGCCGTCGGTGTCGGCCATGTGGTTCAGCGTCAGGCCGTAGTCGTTGTACATCACGCCGACGAACACGCCGGTGCGGCTGCCGCGCAGGGTGGCCGGGTCGATCCCGGCGCCCTCGACGGCCTCCCAGCCGGTCTCCAGCAGCAGCCGCTGCTGGGCGTCGGTGGCCAGCGCCTCGCGCGGGTTCATCCCGAAGAACTCCGGGTCGAACTCCCCCGCGTTGTGCAGGAAGCCGCCTTCACGGGTGTAGGTCGTGCCGGGGTTGTCGGGGTCCGGGTGGTACAGCGAGGCGATGTCCCAGCCGCGGTTGGCCGGGAACGCGGTGATCGCGTCCCGCTCCTCGGTCAGCAGCTGCCAGAGGTCTTCGGGCGAGGAGACCCCGCCCGGGAACCGGCAGCTCATGCCGACGATGACGATCGGGTCGCCCGCGACGGCGGCGGGCACGGCGGTTTCGTCGGTCACCGCGCCGGAGCCGAGCAGCGCTTCCAGGAGGTGCCCGCCGAGCGCGGCGATGGTCGGGTAGTCGAACACGGCGGTGGCGCTGAGCCGGACGCCGGTCGCGCCGTCGAGCCGGTTGCGCAGCTCGAGGGCGGTCAGGGAGTCGAAGCCGAGCTGCTGGAACGTCTGGTCCGCGTCGAGCCCGCCGGTGTCGGCGTGCCCGAGGACCTGGGCGACCTGCACGGTGATCAGCTCGCGCAGGGCCCGGACGCGCCCGGCCTCGTCGAGCGCGCCGAGCCGGCGGACGAGACCGACCGCGGCTTCGCCACCCGCCGCTGCGGCGGACCGCCGCAGCGGGACGCGGATCAGGCCGCGCAGGATCGGCGGCACCTCGCCCATCGCCCGCAGCACGGGCAGGTCGAGGTGGACCGGCGCCAGGTCGGGCACGCCCGCGGCCAGGGCCGCGTCGAACAACCGCGTGCCCAGCTCCGCCGGGATCGCCGGGGTGCCGGCGCGGGCCATCCGCGCGAGATCGGCGTCGGTCAGCGCGCTCGTCATGCCGCTGCCCGCGGCCCACGGACCCCAGGCGAGGGAGGTGGCGGGCAGGCCTTCGGCGTGACGGCGGCGGGCGAGCGCGTCGAGGAACGCGTTGGCCGCCGCGTAGTTCGCCTGGCCCGCGGTGCCGACGGTACCGGCGACCGACGAGAACACCACGAACGACGTCAGGCCGAGGTCCCTGGTCAGCTCGTGCAGGTTCCACGCGCCCCGTGCCTTGGGCCGCAACACGCGGTCGAAACGCTCGGCGGTCAGGGAGTCGAGGACGCCGTCGTCGACGACGCCCGCGCTGTGCACGACGGCGGTCAGCGGGTGCTCGGCCGGGATCCCGGCCAGCAGCGCGGCCAGGGCGTCGCGGTCGGCGACGTCGCACGCGGCGACGGTCGCTTCGGTGCCGTGCGCGGCGAGTTCGGCGATCAGCGCGGTGACCTCGTCGACGTCGCCGCCGCTGCGGCTGACGAGCAGCAGGCGGCGCATGCCGTGCTCGGAAGCCAGGTGCCGGGCGAACAGCGCGCCCAGTCCCCCGGTGCCGCCGGTGATCAGGACGGTGCCGTCGGGGTCGCCGAAAGCCTCGGCTTCGGCCACGGCGACGCGAGCGAGCCGGCCGCCGTGCACCTGGCCGTCGCGCAGGACGACCTGCGGTTCGTCGGTGGCGAGGGCCGCGGCCAGGCCGGTTGTGTCGTCGGCGAGGTCGACCAGTGTGACGCGGCCCGGGTGCTCGGCCTGCGCGGAGCGGACGAGCCCCCAGACGGCCGCCGCGGCGGGGTCGCCGTCGGTGGCCCCGCGGGTGAGGACGACGAGTCGCGTCTCCCGCAGCCGATCTTCGGCCAGCCACTCCTGGAGGAGAGCGAGGGTGCGGGTGGTCAGGGCGCGAGCCGACTCGGCCGCGTCGTCGTGCGGCTGGTCCGGAAGCGGGAGGACCACCAGGTCCGGTGCGGCCGCGGCGGCCGCTTCGACGTCGGCGAAGGCCGTCTCGATTCCCGCTGTGGTCCGGAGTTCGGTCGTGTCGCCCAGGACCCCGGCGGTGACGAAGCCGGGCGGCGTCGCGGTCAGCGGGGTCCAGGTGAGCCGGTACAGGTGTTCCTGGCCCACCGGGCCGGGACGGGACGCGGTCAGCGGGCGCAGCCGCAGCGACGCGGCCTCCGCGACCGGCTGCCCGGCCGGGTCGGCGACGGCGATCGCGACACCCGCGCCGGACCGGGAGATCCGGACCCGGACGGTGGCCGCGCCGGTCGCGTGCAGCTGGACGCCTTCCCAGGCGAACGGCAGCTCGGCGGCGCCGCTTTCGTTGCCCAGCAAGCCGATCGCGTGCAGGCAGGCGTCGAACAGGGCCGGGTGCAGGCCGAACGCGCCGGCCTCCCCCGCCTCGTCGCTCGGGAGCGCGACGTCGGCGAAGACGTCGTCGCCGAGCTGCCACGCGGCGGTCAGGCCACGGAAGGCTCCGGTGTAAGCCAGACCGGCGTCGGTGAGGCGCTCGTAGTGGCCGTCGAGGTCCACCTCGGTGGCACCGGCAGGCGGCCACTCCGCGGCGTCGAAGGTGGCCGCCGGACGTGCCGGGCCGAACACGCCGGTGGCGTGCTGGATCCAGGCGAGGTCGTCGGCGTCTTCCGGTCGCGAGTAGACGGTGAGGGCGCGACGGCCGTCGCCACCCGGCTCGGCCACGCGCAGCTGCACCTGGACGCCGCCGCGGCCGGGCAGGACCAGGGGCGCGGTGAGCGTGAGCTCTTCCAGGCACGGCGTCCCGGCTTCGTCACCGGCGCGCAGGGCGAGTTCGGCGAAGACGGTGCCGGGCAGCACCACGCTGCCGCCGACGACGTGCCCGGCCAGCCACGGGTGCCCGGACACGGACAGCCGGCTGGTCAGCAGGATCTCGCCCGACCCTGCCGGGCGCACCACGGCGCCGACCATCGGGTGGCCGCCGACGCCGAGGCCCGCGGCCGTGGCGTCGCCGCGGGGCGTCGCTCCGCCCTTCGGCCAGAAGCGTTCCCGCTGGAACGCGTACGTCGGCAGCGCGGTCCGCCGGCCACCGGCCAGCACCGCGGCCCAGTCGACCCGGACGCCGGTGACGTGCAGGCCGCCGAGCCCGGCGAGCGCGGCCCGCGGCTCGGGGATGTCCTTGCGCAGCAACGGAACCGTGACGACGTCGGACGGGAGGGTCCCGGCGGTCATCGCCGACAGGACGCCGTCCGGGCCGAACTCGGCGAAGACGCGGACGCCGCGCCCGTGCAGCGCCGTGACGCCGTCGGCGAAGCGGACCGTCCGGCGGACGTTGTCGACCCAGTGGTCCGGGCCGACGGCTTCCAGCAGCTCGCCGGTCACCGTGGACACGAGCGGGATCCGCGGCGAAGCGTAGGTCAGGCTCTCGGCCACCGCGCGGAACTCGTCGAGCATCGGGTCCATCAGCGGCGAGTGGAACGCGTGGCTCACCTTCAGCTGCGTCGTCTTCTCGAACTGCGCGGCAACGGCCAGCACGGCGTCCTCGAGGCCCGCGAGCACGACGGCTTCGGGGCCATTGACCGCCGCGATGGCGACGTCGTCGCCCAGCAACGGGCGCACTTCGTCTTCGGTGGCCCGCACGGACACCATCGCGCCGCCGGCGGGCAGCGCGCCCATCAGCGAAGCGCGGGCCGCGACCAGGGTGCAGGCGTCGGCCAGGGACAGCACGCCCGCGACGTGCGCGGCCGCGATCTCCCCCACCGAGTGCCCGAGCACGTAGTCCGGGCGCACGCCCCACGACTCGGCGAGCCGGAACAACGCGACTTCGAGCGCGAACAACGCGGGCTGCGCGGCGGCGGTCCCGGCCAGCGCGCGGGAGTCCTCGCCCCAGACGATCCCGGACCAGTCGCCGGGCAGCAGTTCGACGACCGCGTCCCAGGCCTGCGCGAACGCGGGGTACCGGGCGTAGAGCTGGCGGCCCATGCCGAGGCGCTGGGCGCCCTGGCCTGCGAACAGGGCGGCGAGCTTCGCCGTCTCGTCGGCGTGGCCGGTGACGACGGCCGGGTGCGGCTCCCCCGCGGCCAGCGCTTCGAGCGCGGCGGCGAGTTCGCCGCGGTGCTCGGACAGCACGACCGCGCGCTGGTCGAAGGCGGTTCGGCCGGTGGCGAGGCTGTAGCCCGCGTCGACGCGGTTCAGTTCGGTCGCGTGCTCCGCCAGCCGGGCGGCCTGCGCCCGCAGCGCGGGTTCGGTGAACGCGGACAGCGGCCACGGCACGACACCGGCGTCGGGCGGCGCGTCCGGCAGGTTCGCGTCCGGGGCCTGCTCGACGATCGTGTGGGCGTTGGTGCCGCTGATGCCGAACGACGACACCGCCGCGCGGCGCGCCCGGCCGGTTTCCGGCCAGGGCCGGTTCCCGGTGACGACCTCGACGTCGCCGGCGGCCCAGTCGACGTGCGTGGACACCTCGCCGGCGTGCAGGCTCGGCGGGACGACGCCGTGCCGCAGCGCCTCGACCATCTTGATGATGCCGGCGACGCCGGCGGCGGCCTGGGTGTGGCCGATGTTGGACTTGACCGAGCCCAGCAGAAGCGGGGTTTCCCGGTCCCGGCCGTAGGTCGCGAGCAGCGCCTGGGCCTCGATCGGGTCACCCAGCGTGGTGCCGGTGCCGTGCCCTTCGACGACGTCGACGTCCGAAGTGGACAGTCCGGACGCGGCGAGGGCCTGGCGGATCACGCGTTGCTGCGACGGGCCGTTCGGCGCGGTGAGGCCGTTGGACGCACCGTCGGAGTTGACCGCGGAACCCTTGACCACCGCGAGCACCGGGTGGCCGTTGCGGCGCGCGTCGGACAGGCGTTCCAGCAGCAGCATGCCGGCGCCCTCGGACCAGCCGACGCCGTCCGCGTCGTCCGAGAAGGACTTGCAGCGGCCGTCGGCGGAGAGGCCGCGCTGGCGGGAGAAGCCGACGAACGTGCCCGGGGTGGACATCACGGTGACGCCGCCGGCCAGGGCGAGCGTGCACTCGCCGCTGCGCAGGGCTTGCGCCGCCCAGTGCAGGGCGACCAGCGACGACGAGCACGCCGTGTCCACGGTGACGGCGGGTCCTTCGAGGCCCAGCACGTACGAGACGCGGCCGGAGGCGACGCTGCCCGCGCTGCCGTTGCCCTGGTAGGCCTCGAGGTCGCCGCCGGAGACGAGGCTGTTGTAGTCGTTGTACATCACGCCGGCGAACACGCCGGTCCGGCTGCCGCGCAGGACGCGCGGGTCGATGCCGGCCCGTTCGATCGCCTCCCACGAGACTTCCAGCAGCAGCCGCTGCTGGGTGTCGGTGGCGACGGCTTCGCGCGGGCTCATCCCGAAGAACGCGGCGTCGAACTCGGCGGCGTCGTGCAGGAAGCCGCCGTGGCGCGTGTAGGACGTGCCCGGGTGGTCCGGGTCGGGGTCGTAGAGGGAGTCGACGTCCCAGCCGCGGTCGGACGGGAACTCGGTGATGGCGTCGGTGCCGCCGGTGACCAGCTCCCACAGCTGCTCGGGCGTGGTGACGCCACCCGGGTAGCGGCAGCTCATCGCGACGATCGCGATCGGCTCGTCGAGCAACGGCGCAGTGACCCGCGCGGCGTCCTGGTGGTCGTCATCCGCGCCGGCCAGCTGGCCGGTCAGGTGCCGGGCCAGGGCGGTCATCGTCGGGTAGTCGAAGACGGTCGTGGCCGGCAGCGCGACGCCGGAGGCGGCGGTCAGCTTGTTGCGCAGGTCGACGGCGGTCAGGGAGTCGAAACCGAGCTCCTGGAACGTCTTCGCGGCCGGGATCGCGGCGGCGTCGGCGTGCCCGAGCACGAGCGCGACCTGGCCGCGCACGAGGTCGAGTACGGCCTCGGCCCGCTCGTGTTCGCTCAGCCCGGCCAGGCGGCGCACCAGGCCCGCCGCGGCCGGACCGCCGCCGGCGAGACGGCGCCCGGACACCCGGACCAGGCCGCGCAGCAGCGGCGGGATCTCCGGCTGGGTCCGGATCACCGGGAGGTCGAGGCGCACCGGCAGCAGCACGGCGCGGTCGGTGCTCAGCGCGCGGTCGAATAGCCGGATGCTCTGCTCCGGCTGCAGCACCGGCATGCCGAGCCGGGCCATCCGCTCGATGTCGGCGTCGCTCAGCGCCCGGGTCATCCCGGTCGCGGCGGCCCACGGGCCCCAGCCCAGCGACTGCGCGGGACGTCCTTCGCCGGTGCGGCGCAGGGCGAGCGCGTCGAGGAACGCGTTGGCGGCGGCGTAGTTGGCCTGCCCGGCGCCGCCGAAGGTACCGGCGACCGAGGAGAAGGAGACGAACGCGGCGAGGTCGAGGTCGCGGGTCAGCTCGTGCAGGTTCCAGGCCGCGTCCACCTTCGGGCGCAGCACGGTCGCGAGCCGCTCGGGGGTCAGCGACCCGAGGACGCCGTCGTCGAGCACGCCGGCGGTCTGCACGACGGCGGTCAGCGGGTGCTCGGCCGGGATACCTACCAGGAGGGCTCGCAGGGCGTCGCGGTCGGCGATGTCGCAGGATCGGACGTCGACGTCGGCGCCGGCCTCGGTGAGGTCGGCGACCAGTTCGGGGGCGCCGTCGGCGGCCAGGCCACGACGGCTGACGAGCAGCAGGTGCCGGGCACCGCGCTCGGTGACCAGGTGCCGGGCCAGCAGCCCGCCGAGACCACCGGTGCCGCCAGTGATGAGCACGGTGCCGTCGGGGTTCCAGGAGGCGGCACTTTCACGTGAAAGTGCCGCATCGGCGCGGGTGAGGCGGGCCGCGCGCAGGTCGCCGTCGACCAGCGTGACCTGCGGTTCGCCCGTGCCGAGCGCGGACGGCAGCGCGGCCAGGGACTCGGCGGTGCCGTCGAGGTCGACGAGCACGATGCGGCCCGGGTGCTCGACCTGGGCGGTGCGGGCGAGGCCCCAGACGGCGGCCGCGGGCAGGTCGGCGCCGGTCGTCGCGCCGCGGGTGACGAGCACCAGCCGCGCCGCGGCGAACCGCTCGTCGGCCAGCCAGTCCTGCAGCAGGGCCAGGACGTGCGTGGTCAGTTCGTGCGTCTCCTGGACCACGTCGGCGTTCTCGGCCCCGGCGACCGGATACACGACGAACGGCGGGACGTCCCCGTCGAACGCGAGCGGGCCGGAGACGCGCGCCGCGTCCGGGAAGATTCCGGCGACGCCGAGCTGGTCAACACCCGCGACGGCGACCGCGCCGGACTCGGGGGCGCCGGGGGTGAACGGGATCCAGTCGAGCTGGAACAGGGAGTCGCGGTCGGCGGTGTCGTCGATCGCGCCGGACGGCAGCGGCCGCAGCACCAGCGAGCGCACGGACGCGACGGGGGTGCCGTCGAAGTCGGTGACCTGCAAGGCAACCGCGTCGTCCCCGGCGGGCGAGATCCGCACGAGCACCGAGGTCGCGCCGGCCGCGTGCACCGAGACGCCTTCCCACGAGAACGGCAGCGAACCGGGCCGGACGGCGGTGCTGAACGACGTCGCGTGCAGGCAGGCGTCGAGCAGCGCGGGGTGCAACCCGAACGACGCCGCGTCGGCGTGTTCGTCCTCCGGCAGCTCGACCTCGGCGAAGACGTCCTCGCCGTGCCGCCACACCGCGGTCAGGCCGCGGAAGGCCGGGCCGTACTCGAAGCCCTGGTCGGCGAACCGGTCGTACAGGTCGGCCAGGTCCGCTTCGGCCGCACCGTCGGGACGGCGGACCGGCTCCGGCGCGGGTTCGGCGGTGGCCAGCAGGGTGCCGCTCGCGTGCCGGGTCCACGGCTGGTCGATGGCGTCTTCGCGGCGCGAGTAGACGGTGATCGGCCGGTCGCCGGCTTCGTCGGGCGGGCCGACGGCGACCTGGACGTGCGTGCCGGCCTCGTCGGCCAGCACCAGCGGCGCTTGCAGGGTCAGTTCGCCGACGCCCGGGCAGCCGAGCTGGTCGCCCGCGCAGACGGCGAGTTCGAGCAGCGCGGTGCCGGGCAGCAGCACCGAACCGGCGATCCGGTGCCCGGCCAGCCACGGGTGCGTGGCCAGCGAAACCCTTGCGGTGAACAGGAACCCGCCCGACTCGGGCAGTTCGATCCCGCCGCCGAGCAGCGGGTGGGCGACGGCGCCGAGGCCGATCGCGCCGACGTCGCCGGGCAGCGTGGCCATCCGCGGCCAGAAGCGTTCGTGCTGGAAGGCGTAGGTGGGAAGGGCGAGCTGCCGGCCGCCGACGAAGTACGCGTCCCAGTCGACGTCGACGCCGTGCGCGTGGACCGCGGCGAGCGCGTCGACGAGCGTCTCGACGTCCTCGCGGTCGCGGCGCAAGGCCGGGACGGCGATGGCTTCGGCGGGCAGGACGGCGGCGGCCATGGCGCTGAGCACGCCGGCCGGGCCGACCTCGAGGAACGCCGTGACGCCGTCGGCGAGCAGGGCCGCGACGCCGTCGGCGAACCGGACGGCCCCACGGACGTGGCGCACCCAGTACTCCGCCGTGCCCAGTTCGTCGCCGGCGATCGCGCCGGTCAGGTTCGACACCACCGGCAGCTCGGCCGGGGCGTACTCGACGGTCTCCGCGACCGCGCGGAAGTCGTCGAGCATCGGGTCCATCAGCGGCGAGTGGAACGCGTGGCTGACCTTGAGCCGGCTGGTCCGGTGACCGTCCGCGGCGAAGGTCGCGGCGATCTCCGTGACGGCGTCTTCGTCGCCCGATAGGACAACCGACTCCGGCCCGTTGATCGCGGCGATCGACACTCCGGCGCGGCCCTCGATCGCCTGGACGACGGCGTCTTCGGGGGCACCGATCGCGACCATCGCGCCGGTCGCGGGCAGGGCAGCCATCAGGCGGCCACGGGCCGCCACCAGACGAGAGGCGTCGGCCAGGGAGAAGACCCCGGCGACGTGCGCCGCGGCCAGCTCGCCGATCGAGTGGCCGAGCAGCAGGTCCGGCGTGACGCCCCAGGAGCGCAGCAGGCGGTACAGCGCGACCTCGATCGCGAACAGCGCGGGCTGCGCGACGTCGGTGGGTTCGAGCGACGCGTCGGCGTCGAACATGCGCTCCCGCAAGGAGAGCCCGAGCTCCGGGTCGAGGTGCGCGCAGACGTCGTCGAGGGCCGCGGCGAACGCCGGGAACCGCTCGTACAGCTCACGTCCGGCTCCGGCGCGTTGCGCGCCCTGGCCGGTGAACAGGAACGCCGTCCGGGCGCCCGGGGTGGCCGGGGCGGGCACGTCCGCCCCCGCCGCGAGGGCGGTGAGCGCGGCGACCGGGTCGCCGGTGAGGACCGCGCGGTACTCGAACGCGGTCCGGGTGGTGGCCAGTGACCAGGCGACGTCGCGGGGGTCGGCGTCGCCGATCGCCGTCAAGAGCCGTTCGGCCTGGGCGCGCAGGGCTTCGGGGGTCCGGGCGGCCAGCAGCCACGGCGCGGGCCGGTCGTCCCGGGTCACCACGGGTGCCGGTTCGGCGGCCGGGGCCTGCTCCAGCACGACGTGGGCGTTGGTGCCGCTGATGCCGAACGACGACACCGCGGCGCGGCGCGGGCGGCCGGTCTCCGGCCACGGCCGGGTGTCGGTCACGAGCTGGATGTCGCCGGCCGTCCAGTCCACGTGGGACGACGGCGCGTCGATGTGCAGGCTCTTCGGGACGATGCCGGCGCGCATGGCGAGCACGGACTTGATCACGCCCGCGACGCCGGCGGCGGCCTGGGTGTGGCCGAGGTTCGACTTGACCGAGCCGAGCAGCAGCGGCTGGAACTCGTCGCGTTCCTGGCCGTAGGTGGCCAGCAGCGCCTGCGCCTCGATCGGGTCGCCGAGGGTGGTACCGGTGCCGTGGCCTTCGACGACGTCCACTTCGGACGGTGTCAGCCCGGCGGCGCCGAGCGCCTGGCGGATGACGCGCTGCTGCGACGGCCCGTTCGGGGCGGTGAGGCCGTTGGACGCGCCGTCCGAGTTGACGGCGGAGCCGCGGACCACGGCGAGCACGGGGTGGCCGTTGCGGCGCGCGTCGGACAGCCGCTCCAGCACGAGGACGCCGACGCCCTCGGACCAGCCGACGCCGTCGGCACTGTCCGCATAGGACTTGCAGCGGCCGTCGGCGGCGAGGCCGCGCTGGCGGCTGAAGTCGATGAAGGTGCCCGGCGTGGCCATCACGGTGACGCCACCGGCCAGGGCCAGCTCGCACTCGCCGCGTTGCAGGGCGGTCGCCGCCATGTGCAGCGCGACCAGCGACGACGAGCACGCGGTGTCGACGGTGACAGAGGGGCCTTCCAGCCCGAAGACGTAGGAGATGCGGCCGGACAGCACGCTGCCCGCGTTGCCGGTGCCGAGGTACCCGAGCGAGTCGGCCGGGAACTCGACGTTCGCGCCGAGGTAGTCGTGGTACATGATCCCGGCGTAGACGCCGGTCCGGCTGCCGCGCAGGGTGCCCGGCCGGATGCCGGCGCGTTCCAGGGCCTCCCACGACGTCTCCAGCAGCTGGCGCTGCTGCGGGTCCATCGCCAGGGCCTCACGCGGCGAGATGCCGAAGAAGCCGGGGTCGAAACCCGCGACGTCGTCGAGGAAGCCGCCGTCGCGGGTGTAGCTGGTGCCCGCGTGGTCGGGGTCGGGGTGGTAGATGGCCTCGACGGGCCAGCCGCGGTCGCCGGGGAAGCGCGAGATGCCGTCGCCGTCGCCGACGACGAAGTCCCACAGCTCGTCCGGGGACGTGATGCCGCCCGGGTAGCGGCAGCCCATCGACACGATGACGACCGGGTCGGACTCGACGGCGGCCGCGGTGCGCACCGGCGTCCGGTCGACCGCTTCGAGGGAGCCGACGAGTTCGTCGTGCAGGTGGCGGGCCAAGGCGAGGACCGTCGGGTAGTCGAAGACGAGCGTCGCGGGCAGCCGCAGGCCGGTCTCGGCCTGCACGGCGTTGCGCAGCTCGACCGCCGACAGCGAGTCGAAACCGAGGTCGGCGAACGACTGGGCGGGCTCGACCTGGCTGATCGAGCTGTACCCGAGCAGGCCGACGACGTGCGTGCGCACCAGGTCGACCAGCGCGCGCTGCCGGTCGGCCGGAGCCAGCGCGGCGAGCCGGGCGGTCAGGCCAGAGTCGGCCTTCGGACGGCGGCGGGCCGAGCCGCGCACCAGGCGTCGCAGCAGCGGCGGGACCTCGGGCGCTCCCGAAAGCGTGTCGAGGTCGAGGCGCACCGGAGCGAGCAGGGCGTCGTCGGCGCCGAGCGCGGCGTCGAACAGGCCCAGCGCCTGGTCCAGGGCGAGCGGCGGAGTGCCGGCGCGGGTCATCCGCTCGATGTCGGCGTCCGCGAGGGTGCCGGCCATGCCGAGGTTGCCACCCTCGGACGCCCACGGTGCCCACGCGCCCCAGGCCAGCGAGACGGCCGGAAGTCCTTGTGTGCGGCGGTGGTCGGCGAGGGCGTCGAGGAAGGCGTTGGCGGCGGCGTAGTTGCCCTGCCCGGCCGCGCCGAAGACGCCGGCGACGGACGAGAAGAGCACGAACGCCGTGACGCCGGGCAGGTCGGCGGTCAGTTCGTGGAGGTGCCAGGCGGCGTCGACCTTGGGCCGCAGGACGGCGTCGACCTGCTCGCCGGTGAGTGACGGGAAGGTCGCGTCGGCCAGGACGCCCGCGGTGTGGACGACGGCCGTGATCTCGTGGCCGGCGAACACCGCGGCCAGGGCGTCGCGGTCGGCGACGTCACAGGCGATCGCCGTGGCGTCGGCGCCCAGCTCCGCGAGGTCCGCGCACAGGCGGTCGGCGCCCGGGGTGTCCGGGCCGCGGCGGCCGAGCAGCAGCAGCCGCCGGACGCCGTGTTCGGTGACGAGGTGCCGGGCGACCTGGCCGCCGAGCCCGCCGAGGCCACCGGTGACGAGCACCGTCGACGTCTCGTCGACCACCGGCGTCGCATCGGTGGTGACGGCGGCGCGCGCGAGCCGGGGCACGCACAGCTTTCCCTCGCGGATGGCGATCTTGGGCTCGCCCAGCGCCACCGCGGCGCTCAGCAGCTCCGCGGACGCGGGGTCGTCGTCCAGCTCGACCAGGGTGATCCGGTCCGGCTGCTCGGCCTGGGCCGAGCCCAGCAGACCCCACAGCGGTGCCGTGACGAGGTCGCCGTGGGTCACGACGACCAGGCGCGAGCGGGCGAACCGCTCGTCGGCCAGCCAGTCCTGGACCGTGCTCAGAGCCGTGTGAACGGCTTCCCGGACCGCAACGGGGGTTTCGCCGTCCGGGACGACCGGGGTGTAGCGGAAGACCGCTGGGACCTCGCCGACGTCGTCGCCGAGCGCGGGCCAGTCCGCGACGGCGGGGGCCGCACCGGCCGGGACCGGGACCCACTCGACCGTGAAGAGGGATTCGTGGCGGGCCTTGCGACCGGTGTTCGTCGAAACCGGGCGCAGCGCGAGGGAGTCCACCGTCGCCACGGGCTCACCGGCGGCGTCGGAGACGTTCAGGGAAACCGAAACCGGGTTGGTCGCGTCGATCCGGACGCGCAGCGCGGACGCGCCCGCGGCGTGCAGGGTGACGCCGGACCACGCGAACGGCAGCAGCCGGTCCGCGTCCTCGGCCCGGCCCGCCGCGCCGAGCGCGTGCAGGGCCGCGTCGAGCAGCGCGGGGTGCAGGCCGTACGAGTCGGCCGCGGTTGCCTGACGCGGGCGCGAGACTTCGGCGAACACCTCGTCGCCGCGCCGCCAGACGCGCTCCAGGCCCTGGAACGCGGGCCCGTAGCCGAAGCCGACCGACGCCAGGCCGTCGTAGAAGCCGGTGATGTCGACCTCGTCCGCACCGGTGGGCGGCCACGCCTCGGGTGCCGGGACGGTGACCGGCTCCCCCGGAACCAGGACGCCGCTGGCGTGCCGCTCCCAGGCCGTGTCCTCGGGTTCGTCGTCGAGTCGCGAGTGGACGGTGATCGGGCGGCGGCCGGCGTGGTCGGCCGCGCCGACGATCAGCTGCAGCCGCACCCCGCCGCGCTCTGGCACGACCAGGGGCGCTTCGAGGGTGAGTTCGGCGACCTGCGGGCAGCCGACGCTGTCGCCGGCGCGCACGGCCAGCTCCAGGAACGCCGTGCCCGGCAACAGGATCGAGCCCATGATGACGTGGTCGGCGAGCCACGGCGTCGCCGCCGCGGTGAGCCGGCCGGTGAACAGGTAGCCCTCGCCGTCGGCCAGGCCGATCGCGGTGCCGAGCAGCGGGTGCCCGGCCGCGGTGAGGCCGAGGCCGGCCGGGTCGGTGGCGGCCGCGCCGGGCGGGGTCGCCTCGGGCCAGTAGCGCTCGTGCTGGAACGCGTAGGTCGGCAGGTCCACCCGGGTCGCGCCGGTCCCGGCGTAGAACCCGGCCCAGTCGACGGGCACCCCGGCGACGTGCAGTGTGGCGAGCGCCGTGGCGGCGGAGAGTTCCTCCGGCCGGCCGGAGCGCAGCAGCGGGACGCAGCGGACGTCGTCGCTCACGGTCTGCTGGGCCATCGCGCTGAGCACGCCGTCCGGGCCCAGCTCGACGAACCGGGTGACGTCGCGTTCGGCCAGCCAGCGGACGCCGTCGGCGAAGCGGACGGCTTCGCGGACGTGCGAAACCCAGTACGCCGGGTCCTGCAGCTCACCCGGCGTCGCGACGCGGCCGGTGCGGTTCGAGACCACCGGGATGCGCGCCTCGCCGTAGGTGATCCCCCGAGCTACCGCGGCGAACTCGCCGAGCATCGGCTCCATCCGCGGCGAGTGGAAGGCGTGGCTGACGCGCAGCCGCTTGGTCCGGCGGCCGCGTGCGGTCAGCTCGGCGGCGAGCTCCTCGATCGCCGTCTCGTCGCCGGAGAGCACGACGGAGTCCGGGCCGTTGATCGCGGCCAGCGAAACCGCGGCTTCGCGACCGGCGATCAGTTCGAGGGCTTCGGCTTCCGGGATCTCGGCGGCGAGCATCGCGCCGCCGGCCGGCAGCGCCTGCATGAGCCGGCCGCGCGCCGAGACGAGCGCACAGGCGTCCTCGAGGGAGAACACGCCCGCGACGTGGGCCGCGGCGATCTCGCCGACGGAGTGGCCGAGCAGGTAGTCCGGGCGCAGGCCCCACGACTCGGTCAGCCGGAAGAGGGCGACCTCCAGCGCGAACAGGGCGGCCTGCGCGTACTGGGTGTCGTCGAGGTTGCCGGCGCCGCGGACAACGTCGGTGAGTGCCGGGTCGAGGTGCGCGCACGCGGCGTCCCAGGCTTCGGCGAACACCGGGAACGCCTGGTACAGCTCGGTTCCCATGCCGACGCGCTGGGCGCCCTGGCCGGTGAACAGGAACGCGACGGCGCCCGCGGCGGCGACACCGGAGGGGCCGTTGCCCGCCGCGAGGGCGGCCAGGCCTTGGCGGAGGTCGTCGAGGCCGGCGCCGGTGACGACCGCGCGGTGCGGCAGCGCGGCGCGGGTGGTGCCGAGCGAGTACGCGAGGTCCAGCGGCGCGACCTCTCCATCCACAAAGGACAGCAGACGCGCGGCCTGCGCCCGCAGCCCGGCCGCGTTCTTGCCCGCCAGGGGCCAGTTCAGCACGCCCGGGACGCGGACGTCCGGCGAGGACTCCCGCTCGGGGATCGCCGGGGCCTGCTCCAGGATGATGTGGGCGTTCGTGCCGCTGAGGCCGAACGACGAGACGCCGGCGCGGCGCGGACGGCCGGTCTCCGGCCACTCGCGGGTGCCGGTGACCAGGGCCAGGCCGCTGGAGTCCCAGTCGAGGGCCGGGGTCGGCGCGTCGACGCCGAGGGTCTCGGGCAGTACGCCGTGCTGCAGGGCGAGCACCATCTTCAGCACACCGGCGACGCCCGCGGCGGCCTGGGTGTGGCCCAGGTTCGACTTCACCGAGCCGAGCCACAGCGGTTCCCCGGTGCGGTCACGGCCGTAGGTGGCGGCCAGGGCGCGGGCCTCGATCGGGTCGCCGAGCGTGGTGCCGGTGCCGTGGGCCTCGACCGCGTCGACGTCGGCCGGGGTGAGGCCGGCGCCGGCGAGCGCGGCGCGGATCACGCGTTCCTGCGCCGGGCCGCTCGGGGCGGTCAGGCCGTTGGACGCGCCGTCCTGGTTGACCGCGCTCCCCCGCATGACCGCGAGGATGCGGTGGCCGTTGCGTTCGGCGTCGGACAGCCGTTCCAGGACGAGGACGCCCGCGCCCTCACCCCAGCCGGTGCCCTCGGCGCCGGCGGCGAACGAGCGGCAGCGGCCGTCGGGCGCGAGGCCACGCTGGCGGCTGAAGGCGATGAACAACGTCGGGGTGGCCATGATCGTCGCGCCGCCGGCCAGGGCCAGCGAGCAGTCGCCGCGACGCAGCGCGTGCGCGGCCAGGTGCATCGCGACCAGCGACGCCGAGCACGCGGTGTCGACGGTGATCGCGGGGCCTTCCAGGCCGAGCGCGTACGCGACGCGCCCGGACAGCACGCTGGAGGCGTTCGCCGTGGACAGGTAGTCCTCGGCGCCTTCGGCCGCGCCGGCCGCGAGGTGGATGTAGTCCTGGAAGTTCGTGCCGGTGAACACCCCGGTCGACGAACCGCGCAGCGCGGCCGGGTCGATCCCGGCGCGCTCGATGGCCTCCCAGGAGATCTCCAGCATCAGCCGCTGCTGGGGGTCCATGACGAGCGCTTCGCGCGGCGAGATGCCGAAGAACGCCGGGTCGAAGTCACCGGCGTCGTGCAGGAAACCGCCGTGGCGCACGTACGACGTGCCGCGCGTGTTGCCCTCGGCGTCGTGCAGCCGGTCGACGTCCCAGCCGCGGTCGTCCGGGAACTCGGTGATCGCGTCGCGACCGCCGGACAGCAGCTCCCACAGCGCCTCGGGACTCGAGGCCCCGCCGGGGAAGCGGCAGCCCAGGCCGACGATCGCGATCGGCTCCTGGTCCGCCGTCTCGGCTTCGCGCAGCTTTTCGCGGGTCTCCTGCAGTTCCACGGTGACGCGCTTGAGGAAGTGCCGAAGCTTCTCTTCGTTGTCCATGAACCCTCGCCCATCGTGGCTGTTCACGAGATCCCGAACTCCTTGCCGAGCAGGTCGAACATTTCGTCGTCCGAAGCCGCGAGGACGACGTCGCCGGCGACGCGGTCGGACCGCATCCCGTCGAGCAGCCCGTGCAGCCGTCGGGTGAGGTCGTCCTTGCGGATGTCGCTGAGCTGGGCGCCCGCCAGCGCCCGTTCCAGCCGGTCCAGTTCTTCGGTGAGCGGATCGGCCGCCGGCCGGTCCGCCGGCACCAGCTCGGTCCGCAGGAACTGCGCGAGCGCGAGCGGCGTCGGGTGGTCGAAGACGATGCCCTGCGCCAGGTTCAGCCCGGTGCGGCGAGCCAGGAGGTTGCGGAACTCGACCGCGCTCAGCGAGTCGAAGCCCAGGCCGCCGAACTTGGCCTCCGGTTCGATCGCGTCCGGCGAGGAGTGCCCGAGGATCATCGCGGCCGCCGTCCGCACTGCGCGGGACAGCGTGCTGACCCGCTCCGGTTCGGACATCGCGGCCAGTTCGTCGACGAGCGAGGTTTCCGCGGCTTCCGGTTCGCGCCGCGCGGCCTCGACGGCGGCGCGGGCGGCCGGGACCCCGTCGAGCAGGTGCGTCATCCGCATCAGCGCCATGCCCGGCGCGTAGCGGCTCCAGTCGATGTCGGCGACGGTCAGCGAGACGTCGCCGCGGCGCAGGGCCTCGCCGAGGGCGAGGATCGCGCGTCTCGGCGCGAGGGCCGCGGCACCGCTGCGGCGCATGCGTTCCTGGATCGCCGGGTCGGCCGCCATGCCGACCTCGCCCCACGCGCCCCAGGCGACCGACGTCGCGGCCAGCCCGTCCCGGGCGCGTTGTTCGGCGAGGGCGTCGAGCACCGCGTTGGCGGCGGCGTAGCTGCCCTGGCCGGGCCCGCCGACGGTGCCGGCGATCGAGGCGAACAGGACGAACATGCTCAGGTCGTGGTCCGCGGTCAGCTCGTGCAGGTTGAGCGCGGCGGCGGTCTTGGGCCGCAGCACGGTCTCGAAGCGGCCCGGGTCGACGGCGTCGACCACGCAGTCGTCGAGCACACCGGCGGCGTGCACCACGCCGCGCAGCGGGAACTCGGCCGGCAGTCCCTGGATGAGGCCGGCCAGCGCGGTCTTGTCGGAGACGTCGCAGGCGGCGACGGTCACGCGGGCCCCGGCCTCCGTCAGGTCGTCGGCGAGTTCACGGGCGCCCGGCGCGTCGAGGCCGCGACGGCTGGTGAGCACGATGTGCCCGGCACCCTCGTCGGCGAGCCAGTGCGCGAGCTTGCCGCCCAGCGCGCCGGTACCACCGGTGACGATGACCGTGCCGTCCTTCGGGACGGCGGCCCGGTCCGACACCGGCGCTCCGGCCGGAGCGGGGACGAGACGGCGGACGTGCGCGCCACCGGGGCGCAGCGCGAGCTGGTCCTCCTCCCCCGCCGCGGCCAGCGTCGCGGGCAGGCGGGTGAGCGCACGGGGGTCGAAGTCGGCGGGCAGGTCGACGAGGCCGCCCCAGCGGCCGGGGTACTCCATCGCGGCGACCCGGCCCAGGCCCCAGACGGCGGCCTGCGCCAGGCTCCCGGCGGCGTCGGCCGGGCCGATCCGGACGGCGCCGGTGGTGACGCACCACAGCGGCGCGTCGACGCCGGCGTCGCCGAGGGCCTGGACGAGCGCGGCTGTCGTCGCGAGCCCGGCGGGCACCGACGGCGTGTCGGCCGCGGGTTCCTCGTCGAGCGCGAGCAGGGACAGGACTCCCGCCGGGCGCGGGAAGCTTTCGAGCAGGGCGGTGATCCGGTCGTGGAGGACGTCGCGGTCCGGGGTGTCGACGACGAGCCGGACGGTGTCGGCGCCGAGCGCGTCCACGATGACGTCGATCCGTTCGTCGCCGTCGAGGGCGGCGGGTACGGCGACCAGCCAGTCTTCGCGGCGCGGCGCGGCGGTGGCCGTCAGGGGCTGCCAGTCGACGCGGTAGCGCCAGCCGTCGGTGATCGTGCGGTCGACGTGTCCCTTGCGCCGTGCGGAGAGCGCGGGCAGCACGCGGGCGAGTTCGTCGGCGTCGGCGTCGAGTTCTGCGGCCAAGCCGGTGAAGTCGGCGCCCTCGAGGGCGGCCCAGAACTCTTCGTCGCCGCCGCTCTCCACCGGTGCGACGGTGGCCGCCGGCTGCGGCCAGAACCGCTCGCCCGCGAACGGGTAGGTCGGCAGCGCGACGCCCCGCGCGTCGGCCCCGGCGAAGAACGCGTCCCAGGCCACGTCGACGCCGTCGGCGTGCAGTCGGGCCAGCGCGGTGACGACCGTCGTCTCTTCGTCGCGGCCCGCACGCAGCAGCGGCACGAGCAGGGCGTCGTCCAGGGTCTCCGCGGCCATGCCGGACAGCACGCCGTCCGGGCCGACCTCGACGAACCGGGTGACACCGCGGGCGGCGAGGTCCACGACGACGTCACCGAACCGGACGGTCTGGCGGACGTGGTCTACCCAGTACTGCGCGGTGGCCAGCAGCTCGCGCTCGGGCCGCCCGGTCACGGCGGACACGATCGCCCGCCGCGGCACGCGCAGGTCGAGCCCGGCGACGACCTTGGCGAAGTCGTCCAGCATCGGTTCCATCAGCGGCGAGTGGAAGGCGTGGCTGACGGTGATCCGCCGCGCCTTCTCGAAGTGCGCGGCGACGGCTTCGGCGGCCGCTTCGGTCCCGGCGATCACGACGGACGCGGGCCCGTTGACGGCGGCGAGCGAGACGTCCGGGCCGAGCAGCGGCTCGACCTCGTCGGCGCTCGCCCGCAGCGCGATCATCGCGCCGCCTTCGGGCAGCTCCTGCATCAGCCGCGCCCGGGCGGCGACGAGCGTGCACGCGTCTTCCAGGGACAGCACCCCGGCACCGTGCGCGGCGGCGATCTCGCCGATCGAGTGGCCGGCGAAGTGGTCGGCCCGCACGCCCCAGGACTCGATCAGCCGCAGCAGCGCGACTTCCAGCGCGAAGATCGCGGGCTGCGCCCAGCCGGTCGTGTCGAGCAGCGCGGCGTCGTCGCCGAAGACGACGTCACGCAGGGAACCGTCGAACTGCGCGCAGACCTCGTCGAAGGCGTCGCGGAAGACCGGGAACCGGGTGTGCAGCTCGCGGCCCATGCCGAGCCGCTGCGAGCCCTGCCCGGTGAACAGCAGCGCGAGGCCACCGTCGCGGGCCGTGCCCTCGACGACGTTCCCCGCCTCGTTCCCGGCGGCCAGCGCGGCCAAACCAGTGCGTAGCGCGGCCGGGTCGGCGCCGACGACGACCGCGCGGTGGTGCAGCGCGGCGCGTCGGGTCGCGAGGGCGAGCCCGGTGGCGGCGACCGACGTGGTGTCCGCGTCGATCAGCCGGGCGGCCTGCGCCTGAAGCGCGGAGCGGCTCGCCGCGGACAGCACCCACGGGACAACCGCGGGTTCCGGATCCGGCTTCCGCGCCGGGGCGGCCGGGGCCTGTTCCAGGACGACGTGCGCGTTCGTGCCGCTGACACCGAAGGCGGAGACGCCGGCGCGGCGCGGGTGTTCGGCGGCGGGCCACGGCGTCGGCTCGGTGACCAGCTCGATGGCGCCGGTCGTCCAGTCCACATGGGACGACGGGGCGTCGACGTGCAGGGTCGGCGGCACGACGCCGTGCCGCATCGCCTGGACCATCTTGATGATCCCGCCGACCCCGGCGGCCGCCTGTGTGTGGCCGATGTTGGACTTGAACGAGCCGAGCAGCAACGGGTGCTCGCGGTCCTGGCCGTAGGTGGCCAGCAGCGCCTGGGCCTCGATCGGGTCACCCAGCGTGGTCCCGGTGCCGTGTGCTTCGACGACGTCGACGTCCGAAGTGGACAGTCCGGCGTCTTCCAGGGCGGCGCGGATCACCCGGCGCTGGGACGGGCCGTTGGGGGCGGTGATGCCGTTGGACGCGCCGTCGGAGTTGACCGCCGAGCCGCGCACCACGGCGAGGACCTCGTGGCCGTGGCGGCGGGCGTCGGAGAGGCGTTCGACGACGAGCATGCCGACGCCTTCGGCCCAGCCGGTGCCGTCGGCCGCATCGGCGAACGCCTTGCAGCGCCCGTCCGGGGCGAGGCCGCCCTGCTGGCTGGTGCCGAGGAAGTAGTTGGCGCTGGACATCACGAGCACGCCGCCGACGAGCGCGAGCGAACACTCGCCGCCCCGCAGCGCCTGGCTCGCGAGGTGCAGCGCGACCAGCGACGACGAGCACGCCGTGTCGACGGTCATCGACGGGCCTTCGAGGCCCAGCACGTAGGACACCCGGCCGGAGACGGCGCTCGCCGCGTTGCCGAGGCCCGCGTGCGCGCCGACGTCGGCGTCGCTGCCGGCGAGCACGCTCGCGTAGTCCTGGCCGTTGGTGCCGACGAACACGCCGGTCGCGCTGGCGCGCAGGCCGAGCGGGTCGATCCCGGCGTCTTCCAGGGCCTCCCACGACGTCTCGAGCACCTGGCGCTGCTGCGGGTCCATGGCGAGGGCCTCGCGGGGCGAGATGCCGAAGAAGGACGCGTCGAAGCGGTCGATCTCGTCGAGGAAGCCGCCGTAGGTCGTGGCGGACGCGCCCGCGGCGAGCGTGGCGAGGTCCCAGCCGCGGTCCGCGGGGAACGGGCCGACGGCGTCGTCGCCGTTCGAAACCATGGTCCAGAGGTCGGCCGGGGACCGGACGCCCCCGGGGTAGCGGCAGCTCATCCCGACGATCACGACCGGGTCGTCACCGCGCGCTCGCGTGCGGCGGACCGGGCCGGTGCGCTCGGCTTCCCCGAAGAGGCCGGCGAGCAGCAACCGCGCGACGTCGGCCGGGGTCGGGTGGTCGAACACGAGCGTGGCCGGGAGTTCGAGGGTCGTCGCGGCGGTCAGGCGGTTGCGCAGTTCCACCGACATCATCGAGTCGAACCCGAGGTCGGTGAACGGCTGGCCGGTGCCGACCGCGCCGCTGTCGCCGTGCCCGAGCACGGCCGCGACGGTGGTGCGCACCAGGTCTTCGGCTGCCCGGGTGCGGTCGGCCTCGCCGAGGTCGGCCCAGTGCCCGGCGAGCGGGCTCGACGCGACGCGCGCTACCGGCCCGGCGGCCAGGCCGGACAGATCCGCCAGTCCGGTGCCACCGGTGAACTCGACCTCACCGGCCAGGAACACCGGCCGGTCCGCGGAGTCGAGCAGCGCCAGGCTCACGGACGTACCGTCGAGCGGGGCGATGCGCACCCGGAGCCTCGTCACACCCGGCACGTGCAGGGAAACGCCGCGCCAGACCCGGGGTTCCGGGGTGGGCTCACCATCGGCCACACACGCGCGTAAGGCCTCGGACAGCAGCAGCGGGTGGAGGTCGAATTGCCCGTCGAGGGTGTCCGGCAGGGTGATGTCGGTGCGATAGGCGCCTTCGGTCAGTACCGCGGGTTCCGGGCCGGGGCCGGCGGCGAGGGTGCCGGTGGCGTGGTGGGTCCAGTCCGGCACGTCGGCGCCGGCGGGCGCGCTGTGGACGTCGATCGGGCGGCTGCCGTCGGGCCAGGGCGGGCCGACGCGCACCTGCAGGACCAGGGCGTCGGACGGGCCGAGCACCAGCGGCGCGGTGAGCGTGAGTTCAGTGATCTCCGGGCAGCCGAGGTTTCGGGCCGCGCGCAGGGCGAGTTCGAGAAAGCCGGTGCCGGGGAACGTGATCCGGCCACCGTCGAGGTGCGCCGCGAGCCACGGCTGGGTGACCAGGGACAGCGTGCCGGTGAGCAGCGACTCGGTGGTTCCGGCGACGTCGAGGGCGGCGCCGAGCAGCGGGTGGCGAACGGCGGCGAGGCCCAGCCCGGCGGCGTTGCCGGCGCGGACGGTGAGCGTGGGCCAGTACCGATCGCGCTGGAACGGGTAGGTGGGCAGGTCGACCAGGCGGGCCCCGGCGAGCACGGCCGTCCAGTCGACGGTACCGCCGCCGACGTGCAGCGCGGCCAGCCCGGTGACCAAAGCGGTGTCCTCGTCGTGGTCACGCCGGGACAGGGGCACGACGACGGCCGCGTCGACCAGGCCGGACAGCACGGCGTCCGGGCCGATCTCGGCGAACCGCGTCACACCGGCTTCGGTGAGCCGGGACAGGGCGTCGCCGAAGCGGACGGTGTCGCGGACCTGCTGGACCCAGTACTCCGGGTCGGTGACATCGCCGGCCGAGACGACCGGAACGCGCGGGGTGGCGAAGGCGAGTTGCGCGACGACCTGGCGGAACTCGTCGAGCATCGGTTCCATCAGGACCGAGTGGAACGCGTGCGAGACGCGCAGGCGGCGGTGCTTGGCGAACTTCGCGGCGACCGCGACGACGGCGTCCTCGACGCCGGAGAGCACGACCGACTCCGGGCCGTTGACGGCGGCGATGTCGACGCCGTCCTCCAGCACCAGCTGAACGTCCACTTCGGACGCGCGCACGGCGACCATCACGCCGCCCTCGGGCAGCGCGCCCATCAGCCGGGCGCGCGCGGCGACCAGCGTGCAGGCGTCGTCCAGGGTCAGGACCCCGGCGACGTGTGCGGCGGCGATCTCGCCGACCGAGTGCCCGGCGACGTGGTCCGGGCGGACGCCCCAGGTGCCGAGGAGCCTCGCCAGCGCGACCTCGAAGGCGAAGAGAGCGGGCTGCGCGAACTCCGTCCGGTCGATCCGGTCGTCACCGAGGGCGTCACGCAGGTTCGGGAACCGCTCGACGATCTCGTCGAAGGCGGCCGCGAACGCCGGGTAGACCTCGGCCAGGCGGCGGCCCATGTCGCGGTGCTGCGCGCCCTGGCCGGAGAACAGGAACGCCGTCTCGCCGCGGACCGCGGACGCCGTGGTGACGCCGGTAGCCGCACCCTTGTCGAGCCAGCCGCGCAGCGCTTCCCGCAGGGTCGTGGAGTCCGGGCCGACGGCGGCCAGGCCGTGTTCGAACCCGGCGCGCGTCACGGCCGTGGACAGAGCGACGTCGGCGGCCGGTGTGGTGTCGGTCGTCGCGGCGAGAAGGCGCTCGACCTGGGCCCGCAACGCCGTCTCGGAGCGGGCCGAGGCGAACCACGGCACCGGACCCGTGGTGGTCGTGGGCTCGGCGGTTTCGGGTTCGGGGGCCTGCTCGACGATCGTGTGGGCGTTGGTCCCGCTGACTCCGAACGACGACACCGCCGCGCGGCGCGGCCGGTCGGTCTCGGGCCAGGACACCTGCTCGGTCACCGGGGTGACGGCGCCGGCGGACCAGTCCACCTGGGACGACGGCGTCTCGGCGTGCAGCGTGCGCGGCACTTCGCCGTGGCGGATCGCCATGACCATCTTGATGATCCCGGCGACCCCGGCGGCGGCCTGGGTGTGGCCGAAGTTCGACTTGACCGAGCCCAGCAGCAGCGGGGTCTCGCGGTCCTTGCCGTAGGTCGCGAGCAGCGCCTGCGCCTCGATCGGGTCGCCCAGTTTCGTGCCGGTGCCGTGGGCTTCCACGACGTCGACGTCGTTCGTCGTCAGGCCGGACGCGGCGAGCGCGGAGCGGATCACGCGCTGCTGCGACGGTCCATTGGGGACGGTCAGGCCGCTGCTGGCGCCGTCGGAGTTCACGGCGGTGCCGCGCAGCACGGCGAGCACCGGGTGGCCGTGGCGTTGCGCGTCGGAAAGCCGTTCCAGGACGAGGATGCCGGCGCCTTCGGACCAGCCGACGCCGTCGGCGCCGTCGGCGAACGCCTTGCAGCGGCCGTCCGGCGCGAGGCCGCCCTGCTTGCTGAACTCGGCAAACGCTTCGGGCGTCGCCATGACCGTGACGCCGCCGGCGAGGGCCAGGGAACACTCGCCGGAGCGCAGGGACTGCGTCGCCCAGTGCGCGGCGACCAGCGAAGACGAACAGGCCGTGTCGACGGTGACCGAGGCGCCTTCGAACCCGAAGGCGTAGGCGATCCGGCCGGACAGCACGGCGGCGGTGTTGCCGGTGCCGGTGTGCCCTTCGACGGTCTCGCCGGACGCGGCGAGGAGCTTGCCGTAACTCTGGCCGTTGGTGCCGACGAAGACGCCGGTACGGCTGCCGCGCAGGCTCGCGGGGACGATCCGGGCGCGTTCGAGGGCCTCCCAGGTGACCTCCAGCAGCACGCGCTGCTGCGGGTCCATGGCGAGGGCCTCGCGCGGGGAGATGCGGAAGAACCCGGCGTCGAAGCGGTCGGGCTCGTCGACGAAGCCGCCGCGCCAGGCGTCGACGTCACCGAGGCTGACGGTGCTGCGGTCGACGCCGGCGAGCAGCGCGTCCCAGCCGCGGCCCGCGGGCAGCGGGCCGATCGCGTCGGTGCCGGCCGCGACGAGGTCCCACAGCTGCTCCGGCGAACAGACGCCGCCGGGGAACCGGCAGCCGATCCCGATCACCGCGATCGGCTCGGCCGCGGCCGTCTCGAACTCGCGGACGCGCTGCCGGGACCGGTGCAGGTCGGCGGTGACGCGCTTGAGGTAGTCACGAAGCTGGCTCTCGCTAGCCATCCTGGCCTCTCGGTGTCGTCCGGACGGGTCCGGCGGCGCCGGATCCCGGGGCCGGGTCCGGATTCCGCATCGCGTGAGTCAAACCCACCCCGCGCCCGCAAACCCTTAGTCTTTCCGGCCGCACCCCACGCCGGGAGCGGCCACCACACACGCGGGAACAGCCAACACACCGCCCGGAGCGGCCAACACAAGCGCCGGAACGGCCAACACGCCGACACCCCGGCCGTGTCGGCCACTCCCGGCGCCGTGTTGGCCCCTCCGGGCAACGTGTTGGCCGCTCCGGGCAGCGTGTCGGCCGCTCCGGGCGCCGTGTTGGCCGCTCCCCCAGCGCCGCGGACCGCGCGCAACAGTAGGTAAATCACGGAAACACCGCTGTTACGGTCGCCCGGTCCGCGCGCTCCCCGTCCGTGAAAGGTGCTCGACCATGAGCCGAGATCGGCGCCCGATCCTCTTCGTCAGCTCGCCGGACAGCGGACTGATCAACCCCCAGCTGGTGCTCGCCGCCGAGCTGGCGCGGCGGGACGTTCCCGACCTGTACTTCGCGACGAGCGACAACCGCCGTGACGAGGTGGAGGCGATCGGGACGGTCGCGTTCCGCTCGCTCGGCGCCCCGATCCCCGAGCTGTCCTCGGGTGCCTGGGACGACGAGACCTACGCGGCCGTCACCCAGCAGTCCCGCTGGAAGGCGCACAAGGCGCTGATGCGCCAGACCTTCGACACCCGGTTCCGCAACGCGACCTACCGCGCGCTCGAAGAGATCGTCCGCGAGGTCGAGCCGGCGCTGATGGTGATCGACTCCCTGCTGCACGCGGGTTTCGAGCTGGCCGTCACCTACGGGATCCCGTACATCGTGAGCGCGCCGTTCTCGCCGAGCAACCTCGTCAACAAGCTCCCGAAGACCTACCCGGCCCCGCACTCCGGGCTGCCGCAGGACATGACGCCCCAGCAGCGCCGGGAGAACAACGCCTTCCGCCGCCGCCGCGGCCGTCTCTTCATCGCGGACTCGGTGCTGCGCAAGCGGGTCGTCGAGTACGTCAAGTCCAACAAGGAGCTCGGCGTGTCGCGGCTGGCCGCGAAGTACACGTCCCGGATCGACCTGGCCCAGCTGGTGTTCAGCTACACGCTGGCCGAGCTCGACTACCCGCTCGAGGTCCCGGAGCACTTCCGGATGCTCGGCGCGATCCTGCCGCCGATCCCGGAGCTGCCGGACGAGCAGGACGTCAAGGGCTGGCTCGACCGGCACGAATCCGTCGTGTACATGGGGTTCGGCACGGTCGCCCGGCTGGGCGCGACGGAGGTCGCGAACCTCGTCGAGGTCGCGCGGCGCCTCTACGGCGACCACTCCGTGCTGTGGCGGCTGCCCGCCGCGGCCCACAAACTGCTGCCGGACGACCTGCCCGCGAACCTGCGGATCGAGAAGTGGCTGCCGTCGCAGCTGGACGTCCTCGCTCATCCGCACGTGCGTGCCCACTTCACCCACGGCGGCGGCAACGGGTTCGTCGAGAGCCTCTACTTCGGCAAGCCGCTGCTGACCCGCCCGCTGTTCGTCGACTGCTACGACCAGGCCGTGCGCGGCCGGGACCTCGGCGTCGGCCTGGTGGTCGACCGGCCCGAGATCGTCGACGTCGACGACACCGTCGCGAAGCTGACCGAAGTGCTGCGGAACCCGGAGTTCACCACCCGGGCCCGGGAAATCGCCCGGCTGCAGCACGAACCCGGCCGCGGCCGCGAAGCCGCCGCCGACCTGCTGCTGTCCCTCGTCACCGGCGAGCCGGCCGCGCAGTCACCCACCCCGTCGGCCCGGCTCGCCCGGTGACCGGCCGGCGCACCCGGAGGTATCGATGATCAAGGCCCAGGGACTGGCCCGGACGTTCACCGCGCAGGGCCGCACGGTCGAGGCGGTGCGCGGTGTCGACCTGGACGTCGGCGCCGGCGAGATCGTGGCGTTCCTCGGCCCGAACGGCGCCGGGAAGACCACGACCATGCGCATGCTGACGACGTTGATCAAGCCGACGGCCGGCACGGCCACCATCGCCGGTGCCGATCTGCTCACCGAGCCGACGAGCGTTCGCCGGCACATCGGCTACGTCGCCCAGGGCGGCGGCACGGTCGAAGAGCGCAAGGTCAGCGAGGAACTGGTGCTGCAGGGCCGGTTGTACGGCCTGAACAAGACCGACGCGACCGAGCGGGCGCGGGACATCTCGCACCAGCTCGACCTCGACGGCCTGCAGGACCGCCTCACGGTGACGCTCTCGGGCGGCCAGCGGCGCCGGCTCGACCTGGCGCTCGGCATGGTCCACAGCCCAACGCTGCTGTTCCTCGACGAGCCGACCACCGGCCTCGACCCGCAGAGCCGCGCCCACCTGTGGAGCCACATCCGCCGGCTGCGCGACGAGCAGGGCGTCACGGTGTTCCTCTCGACGCACTACCTCGACGAGGCCGACGCGCTGGCCGACCGGATCCAGATCATCGACAACGGCGTGATCGTCGCCGAGGACACCCCGGACGCGCTGAAGTCCCGGCTGCTCGGCGACGGCGTCGAGGTCACGGTGCCCGAGGAGCTCGCGGACCACGCCGAGCTGGTCGTCGCCGGCCTGGGTTCGGCGGAGCGCCTGCGGCGCGACGGCGCGACCCTGCACTTCCAGGTCGCGCACAGCGAGGAGGTTCTCTCACCGCTGGTCCGGGCGCTGGACCGGGCGGACATCCCGCTGGTCGCGCTGCGCGTCCAGCGGCCGACGCTCGACGACGTGTTCTTCACCCTGACCGGCCGGAGCCTGCGCGAGCCGGCCACCGCCGGACTCGAACCCGACGGAGTCACCGATGCTGCGTGAAGCGATCCTGATCTACCGCAGCGAACTGGCCGTCACGCTGCGGAACAAGCCGTACCTGATGATGGGCATGATCCAGCCGGTGCTGTACCTGGTGCTGTGCGGGCCGCTGCTGGCCGTGCTGGTGACGCGCGCGCCGGGCACCCCGGCGGGCACGTCGTGGGTGGACCTGACCCCGGCGCTGATCGTCCAGATCGCGGCGACCAACGGTATTTACGGCGGTTACATCCTGCTGAGCAACCTCCGCAACGGCACCCTGGACCGGCTGCGCGTCACCCCGGTGAGCCGGACGTCGCTGAGCCTGGGCAAGGCCCTGCCGTCGGTGACGCTGTCGCTGATCCAGAGCGTGATCATCCTGGTCCTGGCGGGCGGCGTCTTCGGCGTCTCGCTGAGCATCGTGGGTGTGCTGCTGGTGCTGGCGATCGCGGCACTGACGTCGATGACGATCGCCTGCTGCTCGCACGCGATCGTGCTGAAGCTGAAGAACGAGGACGCGTTCTCGTCGCTGGTGAACATCGCGATCCTGCCCCTGACGCTGCTGTCGGGCATCCTGCTCCCGATCACCCCCGACCGCGCGCCGACGTGGCTGTACGTCCTGTCGCGCTTCAACCCGCTCGCGTACATCGTGGACATCAGCCGGGCCAGCTTCCGCGAGACCCTCCCGCTGGTCCCGACCCTGATGGGCGCGGTGGTCATCATCGCGCTGGCGGCGTTGGCCCTGCGCTGGAACACCCGCACCTTCCAAACCGAGACCGCCTGAGTTCTGCCCTCACAGCCGGGCCGGGGACACGCTCCCCGGCCCGGCTTTTTTGCTACCCGCACCCGTGTCGTCGCCCCAATCACGCGTGTCGACCCTCTGATCACGCGAGTCGACCCTCCAGTCACATGATGACCGGGACTGTTCCAAGATCGGTGTTTCCGGTCCGACACGCCGGGCTGAGGTCCGGCGGGATGGGCACTGTGAGTGATGACATCGGACCTTGTGAGTCCACGTAAGCGTGAGTCCAAGCCGGCGCGGGAGCAGTCGCCGGAGCAGGCCGCTGCGGCGGCGATGGTGGCCGAGGCG
>NZ_JAEBDZ010000032.1:0-90682 GCF_046548675.1 Amycolatopsis sp. cmx-8-4 | reverse complement strand
CGCGCCCGGTGGACGATGCGGTGGAAGCCAGTGATCAACGCGTTCGCCATCACGTTCGGTGACCGCTGGCCGGGAGCCGAGACCTACTGATCAACAACGCCGGAAACACCGATCACGGGATAGACCCGATGACCGTTCCCGCTCCTTGTGACGGAAGCGCCGACACGCGTGATTGAGGGGTCAACTCGCGTGATTGGGAGGTCGACACGACGAAACGGGGCCGCCGGCACTTGCCGGCGGCCCCGTTTCGCGTCTGGGTTAGGAGAGTTCGGAGTCGATCAGGCGGAACAGCTCGCCGTCGCTGGCGGAGTCCAGGGAGTCGAGGAACTCGTCGCCGCCGGCGTCCAGGCGGTCCAGCAGGGAGCGGAGGCGGGTGGTCAGGGTGGTCATCGTTGACGGGGTGAGGGCCGGGTTTTCCGCCAGGTGCTCGAAGCGGGTCAGCTCCGACAAGACGCGCTCCGCGGGGTCGGTTTCGGCCGGGCTCAGGCGGTCGCGCAGGTGCTCGCTCAGGTCGCGGGGGTTGGGGTGGTCGAACAGGACCGTCGCGGGGAGGGTGAGGCCCGTCGCGTAGCTGAGGCGGTTGCGCAGCTCCACCACCGTCAGCGAGTCGAACCCGATCTCCGTGAAGCCGACGTCCGGGTCGATCGCCTGCGGGGAGTTGTGGCCCAGCACGCTCGCCGCCAGCTCGCGGACGAGGGCCAGCAGCTCGCGTTGCTGCGCGGCCGGGTCGAGGTCGCCCAGCTGCGGCACGAACGAGCGCAGGCCCTCCTCGCTGATCTTGGCCGTGCGGCGGACCTTCGGGACCAGGCCGTGCAGCACCGGCGGGACGACGTGGCCGCGCAGAATCGCGAGGTCCAGCGCCACCGGGACGATCGTCGCCGCGCCGGAGCGGACCGCTGCGTCGAACAACGCCAGACCCTCCCCCGGACGCAGCCGCCGCATCCCCGACTTCTCCAGCCGCTGCGCGTCGACGTCGGCGAGCGTGCCCGCCATGCCGTCTTCCTGCGCCCACGGGCCCCACGCCAGCGACAGCGCCGGCAGGCCCTCGTCGCGCCGGAGTTCGGCCAGTGCGTCGAGGAACGAGTTCGCCGCCGCGTAGTTGCCCTGCCCGACGCCGCCGAGCAGGCCGCTCGCCGACGAGTACAGGACGAACGCCGAGAGGTCGAGATCGCGGGTCAGGTCGTGCAGGTGCCAGGCGCCGTCCACCTTGGGGCGCAACACCTTCTTCAGCCGCGCCGGGGTCAGCGAGCCGACGACGCCGTCGTCGAGCACGCCGGCCGTGTGCACGACCGCCGTCAGCGGGTGGTCGGCGGGCACCGACGCGAGCAGGTCCACGACGTCCTCGCGGTCCGACGTGTCGCACGCGGCCACCCGGACGTCGGCGCCGAGTTCCTTCAGCTCCGCCACCAGGTCCGCGGCCCCGGCGGAGCCGAGACCCCGACGGCTGGCGAGCAGCAGGTGCCGGACGCCGTGGGTGGTGACGAGGTGCCGGGCCAGCAGCCGGCCCAGTCCCCCGGTGCCGCCGGTGACGAGCACCGTGCCGTCGCCGAGGTCGAAGTCCGCACCCGCGGTGACCGCCCGCACCAGGCGAGCGCGGTGCGGGACGCCGTCGCGCACCGAGATCTGGGTCTCCCCCGACGCCACGACGACGGGCAGCACACCCGCATCGGACGCGCCGAGGTCGGCCAGCAGGAACCGGCCCGGGTTCTCCGACTGCGCGGCCCGGACGAGCCCGTGCACCGCGGCGGCGACCGGGCCACCGCCGCGGGTGACGAACACCGCCGGAACGCCGTCAAGGCCGTCGGAAGCCAGGAGGAACTGCAGCTGGTCCAGGACGGTCGCGGTCGCCCGGTGCGTGACGGCGGCGAGGTCGTCGCCCTCGGTCACGACCGGGATGACGAGCACGGCGTCGTCGCTCGCCGCGGCCACCAGGCCGGGCAGGTCGGCGTGGGCTTCGGCGTCCGGGAAACCCGCGGAGTCGCCGAGGACGAGCCAGCGGGCGGCCCGAGGCGCCGGTGACTCGGGCAACGGCGTCCACTCCAGGTGGAACAGCGAGTCGGAGCCCGACTCCCGCGAAGCGACGGCGGCTTCGCCGAGCACCACCGTCTCCGCCGACGCGACGAGCGCGCCGGTGGCGTCGGTGAGGTCGAGCGCGATCGTGTCCTCGGCCGTCCGCCGGACGTGGACGCGCGCGGCGGCGGCACCGGCGGCGTGCAGCGCGAACCGCGTCCAGCCGGTCGCCGCGCGGGGCGTGGAATCCAGCAGCGACACGGCTTGCAGTGCCGCGTCGAGCAACGCCGGGTGGAGCCCGAACTTGACGGCGTCGTCTTGCCGCTCGGCGGGCAGCGCGATCTCCGCGAACACCTCGTCCGCGGCCAGCCACGCCGTCCGCAGGCCGCGGAACGCGGCGCCGACGACGTGCCCGCACTCGGCGAGCCCGTCGTAGAAGTCCCCGAGATCGACTTCGGTCGCGTCGGGCGGCCACGTCGGGTCGACCGCGGGTTCGCCGGCGCCCATGGCGAGCCGGCCGGACGCGGTGCGCGTCCACGACGCCTCGCCGACACCCTCGGGCCGGGTCCAGATCGTCAGGTCCCGGTCACCCGCGGGGTTCGCGGCGCCGACGACGAGCTGGGCGTGCACCCCACCGACCGGCGGCAGCGTCAGCGGCGTCTCGACGGTCAGCTCGGCGACGACGTCGCAGCCGACCTCGTCACCCGCCCGCACGGCGAGTTCGACGAACCCGGCCTCCGGGAACACGATCGTCCCCTCGACGGTGTGGTCGGCCAGCCACGGCTGCACCTGCGGTGACAGCGCGCCGGTGAACAGGAACCCGCCGGACTCCGGCAGCGCGACCCCGGCGCCGAGCAGCGGGTGCTCGGCGGAGTGCAGGCCGGACAGGCGCAGGTCGCCGCCCGCGCCGTGGAACCCCTCGGGCCAGTACCGATCGGCGGCGAAGGGGTAGGTGGGCAGGTCGACCGGGACGCCGCCGCCGAAGAACGCGGCCCAGTCCAGGGGCACGTTCCGGGCGTGCAGGCGGGTCAGCGCGGTGGTCAGCGCGCGGCACTCGTCGCCGTCGGCGCGAACGGCCGCGACGACCTCCCCCGCGTCCTCGGCCAGGCTGTCGGCCGCCATCGCGGCGGCGACGCCGTCCGGGCCGACGTCGAGGAACGTCGTCGCACCGGCCTCGGCGAGCGTGGTGACTGCGTCCGCGAACCGCACGGCCTCGCGCGCCTGCCGCACCCAGTACTCCGGCGAGTCCAGTTCGGTCGCGAGGGCGCCGGTGACGCCCGAGACAACCGGGATTGACGGCGCAGCGAACTCCAGGCCGGCTACGACCTTGCCGAACTCTTCGAGCGCGGGTTCGATCAGCGGTGAGTGGAAGGCGTGGGAGACCGACAGCCGCCGCGTCTTCGCGAAGTGCGCTCCCAGCGCGAGCACCGCTTCTTCGGTGCCGGAGACGACGACGGACCGCGGGCCGTTGAGGGCGGCGATGGCGACGTCGCCGGTGAGCAGGGGCCGGACCTCGTCCTCGGTCGCGACGAGCGACAGCATCGCGCCGCCGGGCGGCAGGGCCTGCATGAGCCGGCCGCGCGCGGCGACCATCCGGCACGCGTCGGCCAGGCTCAGCACGCCGGTGACGTGCGCGGCCGCGATCTCGCCGATCGAGTGTCCGGTCACGAAGTCCGCCCGCACGCCCCACGACTCGAGGAGCCGGTAGATCGCGACCTCGAAGGCGAAGATGGCGGGCTGCGCGTAGCCGGTCTCGTCGAGCAGCTCGGTGTGGTCGCCGTGCAGTACGGAGCGCAGCGGGCGGTCGAGTTCGACGTCGAGGTGGGCGAGCACGGCGTCGAGCGCGTCGGCGAACACCGGGTACGCGGCGGCGAGGTCACGGCCCATGCCCGGACGCTGGCTGCCCTGCCCGGCGAACAGGATCGCGAGCTTCCCGCCGGCCGGTCCGGCCGCCGTGGGCGCCCGGGTTCCCCGTGCCAGTACGGTGAGGCCGTCGAGGAGTTCGTCCCGGTCGCCCGCGACGAGACCGGCGCGGTGGTCGAACCGCGCGCGGCCCGCCAGCGCGGCGGCCAGGTCGGCGACGGCGACGTCCGGGTACTCGGTGACGAACGCGGCCAGGCGGTCGGCCTGCGCCGCGAGCTGGTCGGGTGTGCGAGCGGAGACCACGACGGGCACCGGACCGGCCACCGAGGCCGGTGCCGGCTCGGGCGCCGTGGCCTGCTCCAGGATCACGTGGGCGTTGGTGCCGCTGACACCGAACGACGACACGCCCGCGCGGCGCGGCCGTCCCGTCTCGGGCCAGTCCTGCTGGTCGCCCAGCAAGGTGACGGCGTCGGGCTGCCAGTCCACTTTGGACGTCGGCGCGTCGAGGTGCAGGGTCTTCGGCAGCACGCCGTGGCGGATGGCCTCGACCATCTTGATCACCCCGGCGACACCGGCGGCGGACTGCGAGTGGCCGATGTTGGACTTGATCGAGCCGAGCAGCAGCGGCCGTTCGCGGCCCGTGCCGTAGGCCGCGATCAGGGCCTGGGCCTCGATCGGGTCGCCCAGCTGGGTGCCGGTGCCGTGCGCCTCGACGGCGTCGACCTCGGTGCCGGTCAGGCCCGCGTTGGCCAGGGCCTGGCGGATGACGCGCTGCTGCGACGGCCCGTTCGGGGCGGTGAGGCCGTTGGACGCGCCGTCGGAGTTGACCGCGGTCCCGCGGACGACGGCCAACGGCGTGTGGCCGTTGCGGACGGCGTCGGACAGGCGCTCCAGCAGGAGCAGGCCGGTCCCCTCGGACCAGCCGGTGCCGCCCGCGGCCTCGTCGAACGACCGGCAGCGCCCGTCGGCCGCGAGCCCGCCCTGGTAGCTGAACTCGACGAACGCGCTGGGTGTCGCCATCACCGTGACGCCGCCGGCGACGGCCAGGGAGCACTCGCCGGACGCCAGGGCGCGCGCGGCCATGTGCAGCGCGACCAGCGAAGACGAGCACGCGGTGTCGACGGTGACCGACGGGCCTTCGAGACCGAACAGGTAGGAGATCCGGCCGGACAGGACGCTGGTCGCGGCGCCGGTGAGCAGGTGCCCGGCCAGCTCCGGCGGCGGCGAATAGCCGTTGCCGGAGCCGCCGACGTAGACGCCGGTGTCGCTGCCGCGCAGGCTGTCCGAGCCGATTCCGGCGCGTTCGAACAGCTCCCAGGCCGTTTCGAGGAGCTGACGCTGCTGCGGGTCCATGGCCAGGGCTTCGCGGGGCGAGATGCCGAAGAAGCCGGCGTCGAAGTCGGCGACGCCGTCGACGAACCCGCCTTCCTGGACGTACGACATGCCGCCGCTGAGGCCGAGCAGGTCCCAGCCGCGGTCGACGGGGAACTCGGTGATCGCGTCGGTGCCGTCGGCGACGAGGCGCCACAGGTCCTCGGGCGAGCGGACGCCGCCCGGGTAGCGGCAGCTCATGCCGACGATGACGATCGGGTCGCCGTCGACGATCCCCGAAGCCGCCGGGGCGGCGGCGAGGTCGCCGCCGCCGAGCAGTTCGGTCGCCAGCAGGCGCGCGACGGCGTCCGGGCGCGGGTGGTCGAACACGAGCGTGGAGGGCAGGGTGAGGCCGGTCGCGGCGTTGATCCGGTTCCGCAGCTCCACCGAGGTGAGCGAGTCGAAGCCGAGGTCGCGGAACGGCCGGCGGGCCTCGATGGCGGCGCCACCCGCGTAGCCCAGCAGCCCGGCGACCTGATCGCGGACGAGGTCGAGCAGCGCGTCTTCGCGTTCGCGCTCGGACAGGCCGCGCAGCCGGCCCAGCAGCGCCGACGCGGTCGAGACGGCGTCGGCGGACGGGCCTTCCGCCAGGTCCCGCACCTCGGGCAGCTCGTCGAGCAGGGCGCCGGACCGGCGGGAGGTCAGAGCCGGGACGAACCGGTCCCACCGGACGTCGGCGAGCACGACGGCGGTGTCGTCGTGGGCGACGGCCTGGCCGAGGGCGAGCAGCGCCTGGTCCGGGTCGAGGGGCGGCAGGCCGCGCGCCCGCAGGAACTCGGCCGTCTCCTCGTCGGCGGCGACGCCGGTGCCGGCCCACGCGCTCCACGCGATCGACGTCGCGGCCAGGCCGCGGTCGCGGCGGTGGCGAGCCAGGGCGTCGAGGCCGGTGTCGACGGCGGCGCGGTCACGCTGGCCTTCGGCGCCCCAGATCGCGGACACCGACGAGAACAGCACGAACGCTTCGAGGTCGTGGTCGTGCAAAACGTCGTCGAGCAGGACCGCGGAGTCGTAGGCACCGGCTTCCGCCATGCCTGCGGTGTGCAGCACTGCGGTCAGCGGCCGGTCCACCGGGACGGTGGCGAGCAGGGTCGTCAGGGCGTCGCGGTCGGCGAGGTCGTCCGGGCCCGCGTGCAGGACGTTGACGTCGGAGAGCCAGCGGGTGACGTGCTCGCCGAACCCTTCGTGGCCACCGGTGACCAGGACGGTGCCGTGCGGGCGCCACGGCTCGGCCGCTCCCCCGGCCGCGGAGCGGACCAGACGGCGGCCGAACAGTCCGGACGCGCGCACGGCGACCTGGTCTTCGGGCCCACCGACGGCGGCCGCGAATCGGGCCGCGGCCCGGGCGTCGAGCGTCTCGGGCAAGTCGATCAGGCCGCCCCAGGCACGCGGGAACTCCAGGGCCAGCACCCGCCCGGCGCCCCAGAGCGCGGCGCGGGCGGCGTTGTGGACCGGCTCGGAGCGGCCGACCGACACCGCGCCACGGGTGACGCACCACAGCGGCACCACGGCCTCGGCCAGCGCCTCGGTGAGCGCGGCGGTGGTGGCGAAGGAGGTCCCGTCGAGGTCCAGCAGCGAGAGGACGCCGGTGTAGTCCTGGCCCGGCAACGCTTCGCGCAGGACGTCGACGGCGTCGGCCTCGACGCGGACCTGGACGGCGTTCAGCGTGTCGAGGGCTTCCGCGATGTCGGCGGGCAGGTCGGCGGGCACGAGCGCGAGCCACCGGCCCGGCGCGGACGTCTCGACCGACAGCGGCTTCCAGGTGATGCGGTAGCGCCAAGCGTCCACAGCGGACTGTTCGCCGCGGCGGCGTCGCCACGACGACAGCGCGGGCAGCACCCGGGTGAGTGCGTCCTCCTCGACGTCGAGGGTGGTGCTGAGCGTGGCGAAGTCGGCGTCGTCGACGGCGGTCCAGAACTCGGCCTCCGCCGGGTCCGCGACGGCGTCGGCCGAGGCCGCCTCGGGCCAGTAGTACTCGTGCTGGAAGGCGTAGGTGGGCAGCGGGACGATCCGCGCGCCGGTGGCCAGCAGCGCCTTCCAGTCCGGGCTGACGCCGCGGACGTGCGCCTCGGCGACCGAGGTCAGGAACCGGTCGAGGCCGCCGTTGTCGCGGCGCAGGGTGCCGGTGACGACCGCGCGGGCGTCGGCGGATTCGGCGGTGTCCTGGATCGCGACGGCCAGCACCGGGTGCGAGCTGATCTCGAAGAACACCTGGTACTGCAAGGAAAGCAGCTCACGAACGGCGTCTTCGAAGCGGACGCGCTGACGCAGGTTCCGGTACCAGTACGCGGCGTCCATCTTCGTCGTGTCGAGCCAGTCGCCGTCGACCGTGGAGAAGAACGGGATGTCCGACTGGCGCGGCGCGAGCCCGGCCAGCGCGGTGTGCAGCTCCTGCTCGATCAGCTCGACGTGCGCGGAGTGGGACGCGTAGTCGACGTCGACGCGGCGGACGCGGATCTCGGCCGCGGTCAGCTCGGCGATCAGCTGCTCCCCCGCCTCCGGGTCCCCGGCGACGACGACGGACGACGGGCTGTTGACCACGGCGACCGACAGCTTGCCCTCGTACGGCGTCAGCCGCGCTTCGACGTCGGCGACCGGCAGGGCCACCGAGATCATGCACCCGGCACCGGCCAGCCGGCGGGCGATGGCCTGGCTGCGCAACGCGACGACGCGGGCGGCGTCGGCCAGGCTCAGCGCGCCGGAGACGCAGGCGGCGGCGATCTCGCCCTGGGAGTGGCCGGCGACGGCGTCCGGCCGGATGCCGGCGGACTGCCAGAGCGCGGCCAGGCCGACCATCACGGCGAACGACACGGGCTGGATGACGTCGACCCGGTCCAGCTTGGGCGCGTCGTCGTCACCGCGCAGGACGGCGGTCAGCGACCAGTCGACGTGCGCGGACAGGGCTGCTTCGCACTCGGCGATCCGGGCCGCGAACACCGGCGACTCGGCCAGGAGCCGCGCGCCCATGCCGGCCCACTGCGCGCCCTGGCCGGGGAAGACGAAGACGATCTGGCCGTCGACGTCGGCGGCGCCGGTGGTCACCGCTGGGTCCGGGGTGCCGGAGGCGAGTGCCGCGAGGCCCACGCGGGGGTCGTCGGCGACGATCACCGCGCGGTGATCGAGGGCGGCGCGGGACGCGGCCAGCGACCACGCGAGGTCGGGCGCGTCGAGGTCGCCGTCGCCGAGGTGGGTGAGCAGGCGGGCGGCCTGGGCTTTCAAAGCGGCTTCGGTGCGCCCGGCCAGCACGAACGGGCGGACCCCGGCGGGCGCGGTTTCCCCGGCGGTCGCTTCAGCCGGGGCGGCCTGTTCGAGGATGACGTGGGCGTTGGTGCCGCTGATGCCGAACGACGAGACGGCGGCGCGGCGCGCGCGATCCACCTCGGGCCAGGCGGTGTTCTCGGTGACGACCTCGACGGCGCCCGCCGTCCAGTCCACCTGGGACGACGGGCCGTCCAGGTTCACGGACTTCGGGACGACGCCGTGGCGCAGCGCCTGGACCATCTTGATCACGCCCGCGACGCCGGCGGCGGCCTGGGTGTGGCCGATGTTCGACTTCACCGAGCCGAGCAGCAGCGGCGTTTCCCGGCCGCGGCCGTAGGTGGCCAGCAGGGCCTGCGCCTCGATCGGGTCGCCCAGGGGCGTCCCGGTGCCGTGGCCTTCGACGACGTCCACATCGGACAGTCCAAGCCCGGCACCGGTCAGCGCCTGGCGGATGACACGCTGCTGCGACGGGCCGTTGGGGGCGGTGATGCCGTTGGACGCGCCGTCCTGGTTGACCGCGGAGCCGCGCAGCACGGCCAGGACGTCGTGGCCGTTGCGACGCGCGTCCGTCAGGCGCTCCAGCATGATCAGGCCGACGCCCTCGGACCAGCCGACGCCGTCCGCGGCGTCCGCGTAGGACTTGCAGCGGCCGTCGCGGGCGAGGCCGCCCTGCGCGGAGAAGTCGACGAACGAACCGGGCGTCGCCATGATCGTGACACCACCGGCGAGGGCCAGGTCGCAGTCGCCCGCGCGCAGCGCCTGCGCGGCCCAGTGCATCGCGACCAGCGACGACGAGCACGCCGTGTCGATCGTGACGGCCGGCCCTTCGAGGCCCAGCGAATACGAGACGCGGCCGGACATGACGCTGCCCGCGGTGCCGACGCCGAGGAAGCCGAGGGCCTCGTCGGGGAACTGTGCGCCCTGGCCGTAGTCGTGGTACATCACGCCGGCGAAGACGCCGGTCTTGCTGCCGCGCAACGAAAGCGGGTCGACGCCGGCGCGCTCGATGGCCTCCCACGACGTCTCCAGCAGGAGGCGCTGCTGCGGGTCCATCGCCAGGGCTTCACGCGGCGAGATGCCGAACAGGCCCGGGTCGAACTTCCCGGCGCCGTCGACGAAACCGCCTTCGCGGACGTAGGAGCGGCCACGCTCGTCGCCGAACAGCGAGTCCAGGTCCCAGCCGCGGTCCTCGGGGAACCCGGCGATGCCGTCGCCCCCGGAGAGAACGAGGTCCCAGAGGTCCTCCGGCGACCGCACCCCACCCGGGTAGCGGCACGCCATCGACACGATCGCGACCGGCTCCTGCTCCGCCGACTCCAGCTCCTCGACCCGCTTGCGCGTCTTGGCGAGGTCGGCGGTGACCCACTTGAGGTACTCGACGAGCTTCTTGTCCTCGGTCATGGCGGCCTCAGCCTTCCTGGTCGAAGGGGGACCCGGGTGCGTCACCGAGCCGGCCCAGTTCGTTGTCGATGAAGGCGAACACCTCGTCGGTGCTGGCCGCGTCGATCCGGTCGGTGACGTCTTCAGGCGCGGCCGCACCGCCGATCTTCGCCAGGATCCGGCGCAGCCGGGCCGCGACCTCCGCCTGGGCGACGTCGTCGGCCGAGCTGGCCTCCATCAGCTCGTCGAGCCGGTCGAGCTCCGCCGGCAGCGACGTCGCCGCGGCGGGAGCGGGCGCGAGTTCGGTCCGCAGGTGCCGGGCGAGCCCGGCCGGGGTCGGGTAGTCGAAGACGAGCGTCGCGGACAGCGTCAGGCCGGTGGCCGCGGCCAGGCGGTTGCGGAACTCGACGGCGGTCAGCGAGTCAAAACCGAGTTCGCGGAACTCGAGGCCGCCGTCGATCCGGTCGGCCGGGTGGCCGAGCACGGCCGAGACCTGGGCCCGCACGAGCGTCAGCAGCGTCCGGTCCTGCTCATTCTCCCGCATCCCGGCGAGCTTCAGGCGCAGGTCGCCGGCCGCGGCCCGGTCGGCTCCGGCGGCAGCGCTGCGCCGTCCCGGACGGCCGATCGGCCGCAGCAGCCAGGGCAGCTCACCACGGGTCCGCAGCACGGGCAGGTCAACGAGCACCGGCACGAGCGCCGATTCCGTCGACGCCACGGCGCGATCGAACAGCTCCGCGCCCTGCTCAAGGCCGAGCGGCGGCATCCCGCCGCGGACCATGCGCTCGCGTTCGGCGTCGGTCAGGTCGCCGGTCATGCCGGTGTCCCAGGCGCCCCAGGCCAGCGACAGCCCGGCCAGGCCCCGGTCGCGGCGCAGGTCGGCGAGGGCGTCGAGGAACGCGTTGGCCGCCGCGTAGTTCGCCTGACCCGGCGTGCCGATGGTGCCGGCTACCGAGGAGAACAGGACGAACCCGGCGAGGGGCAGTTCGGCGGTCAGTTCGTGCAGATGCCAGGCCGCGTCGAGCTTCGGCGCGAACACCGTGTCCAGGCGCTCGGCCGTCAGCGAGCCGACGACGCCGTCGTCGACCACCCCGGCGGTGTGCACGACGGCGGTGAGCGGGTGCTCGGCCGGGATGCCCGCCAGCAGCGCGGCGAGAGCGTCGCGGTTAGCGACGTCGCAGGCCTCGACGCGGACGTCGGCCCCGGCCGTTTCGAGTTCGGCGACCAGCTCGGCGACGCCGTCGGCGGCCGGGCCGCGGCGGCTGGCCAGCAGCAACCGTCGGGCACCGCGGGTGACAAGGTGCCGGGCGAAGACCCGGCCCAGGCCACCGGTGCCGCCGGTGATGAGCACGGTGCCGTCGGGGTCCCACGCCGTCTCGGTGGTCTCCAGGGTCGCGCGGGCCAGGCGGGCCACGTTCAGGACGCCGTCACGCAGGACCAGCTGGGGTTCGCCGGTGGCGACCGCGGCGCGCAGGGCGTCCGCGTCGGGCTCGTCGACGTCCAGGAGCACGAACCGTCCGGGGTCCTCCGACTGGGCCGAGCGCACCAGGCCCCAGACGGCGGCGGCCGCGACGTCCGTGCGGCCCGGACCGGCGGCACCGCGCGTCACGAACACGACCTTGGTGGCCGGGTCCGTCTGGAGCTGGTCGAGCACCGACGCGGTGAGCGCGTGCGCGGAGGCTCCGGCGTCGGCGTCACCGGTCACCGGGACGGCGATCACTCCGGCACCGGACGCCACGGCGGCGGCCAGGTCGGGGTGGGTGTCGCAGCCCAGGGTTTCGGCCAACCCGAAGCCGTCGCCGACGACCGCCCAGGTGCTGTCGTCCGGTTCGGAGACCGGGACCGGCAGCCAGTTCAGGCGGAACAGCGGGTCGGCCGCGTCCGGCGCGGTGGCCGCGCGGAGGGTGACGCCGGTGGCCGACAGGACGGGCTTGCCCGCCTCGTCGGCGATGGCGAGGGACACGGAGTCGCCGCCGGCCGGGGAGATCCGGACGCGGGCGCGGCTCGCGCCGGCCGCGTGCAGCGACACACCGGTCCAGGCGAACGGCAACCCGGCCGGGGCGCCTTCGCCGAAGCCGATGGCCTGCAACGCGGCGTCGAGCAACGCCGGGTGCAGCCCGAACCGCGCAGCTTCCTGGCCGTCGGGCAGCGCCAGTTCGGCGAAGACGTCGGCGCCGTCCTGCCAGACGCGGCTGAGGCCCTGGAACGCGGGCCCGTAACCGAATCCGGCTTCGGCGGACGTCTCGTAGAAGCCCGTCAAGTCCACTTCGGACGCTTCGGCGGGCGGCCAGGTCTCGGGCACCGGCTCGGCGGCCACCGCCTGCGGCGACAGCGTGCCGGTCGCGTGGCGGACCCACTCGTCGGTGTCGTCGGCGCGGGAGGAGATCGTCAGCTCGCGGCGGCCGGACTCGTCCGGCTCCCCCGCGGCCAGCTGCAGGACGACGGCGCCGTCCGGTTCGAGGACCAGGGGCACGGACAGGGTCAGGTCGGCCACCGACGCGCAGCCGACCTCGTCGGCCGCACGCACGGCCAGTTCGAGGAAAGCCGCGCCCGGGAACAGGATCCGGCCGCCGATGACGTGGTCGCGCAGCCACGGCTGGGTGGCCGCGGAGAGCCGGCCGGAGAACAGGACGCCGAGCGAGTCGGCCAGGGTCACGGTCGCGCCGAGCAGCGGGTGGCCCGTCGGTGCGAGGCCGAGCCCGGTGGCGTCGCCCCCGGCGGCCGGCAGGGGCCAGAACCACTCGTGCTGGAACGCGTAGGTCGGCAGGGCGACGCGCTGCGCACCGGCGAAGTAGTCGTCCCAGCCGATGCTGACGCCGGCGACGTGCAGCCGCGCGATCGCCTCGGTGACCGCGGCGGCTTCGTCACGGTCCTTGCGCAGCAACGGAATGACGCTCGCGGCCGGCTCGTCGACGGAAGCGGACAGGGTCGCGTCCGGGCCCACCTCGGCGAAGACGGTGACCCCGGCTTCCGTGAGCCGCTCGACCGCGTCGCCGAAGCGAACGGTGTCGCGGATCTGGCTGACCCAGTACTCCGGCGACGTGACGTCACCGGCCGAGACGACGGGCACGCGCGGCTTCGCGAACTCCAGGTTCGCCACGACCTCGCCGAACTCGGCGAGCATCGGCTCCATCAGGACGGAGTGGAAGGCGTGCGACACACGCAGGCGGCGCTGCTTGGCGAACTTCGACGCCACCGCGACGACCGCGTCCTCGTGCCCGGACAGGACCACCGAGCCCGGGCCGTTGACGGCCGCGACGTCGACGCCCTCGCCGAGCAGCGGCAGGACGTCCGACTCGGACGCGCGCACCGCGACCATGACACCGCCGGTCGGCAACGCGCCCATGAGCCGGGCGCGGGCGGACACCAGGGCGCACGCGTCGGGCAGGGACAGCACGCCGGCCACGTGGGCGGCGGCGATCTCGCCGACGGAGTGCCCGGTCACGAAGTCCGGGTGCACCCCCCACGATTCCAGCAGGCGGAACAGCGCGACCTCGAAGGCGAACAGCGCGGGCTGCGCGAACTCCGTGCGATCGATCAGGTCCGCGTCGCCCAGCGCGTCGCGGACGGCCGGGTCGAGCAGGGCCAGGATCTCGTCGAACGCGCCCGCGAACACCGGGTACACCTCGTGCAGCCGGCGGCCCATGCCGATCCGCTGCGAGCCCTGCCCGGCGAAGAGGAACGCGACCGGCGGGGCGACTCGCGCCTCGCCGCGGACGACTCCGGCGGGGGTCTCGCCGGCGGCCAGGTCACGCAGGCCGCTGACCAGGCCGTCGAGGTCGTCGGCGACGACGGCCGCGCGCTGGGCCAGCGCCGCGCGTGTCACGGCGGCGGAGTAGGCGAGGTCGGCCGGGGCGAGGGTGTCGTCGGCCTCGATCCGGTCGGCCAGGCGCGCGGCCTGGGCCCGGAGCGCCTCCGGAGTCCGCCCGGAGACGACGACCGGCACCGGGCGGGACACCGGCTCGGAAGGACGCGGCGCGGGCCGGTCGGCCGGAGCGGGCTGCTCCAGGATGACGTGCGCGTTGGTGCCGCTGATGCCGAACGACGACACCGCCGACCGGCGGACGCGGTCCACCTCGGGCCAGGAGGTGTTCTCCGGCACCAGCGAGACCGCGCCCTCGGTCCAGTCCACATGGGACGACGGCTCGGCCGAGAACCGGGACTGCGGGACGACACCGTGGCGCATGGCCTGCACCATCTTGATGACGCCCGCGACGCCGGCGGCGGCCTGGGTGTGGCCGATGTTCGACTTCACCGAGCCCAGCAGCAACGGCGTCTCCCGGTCGCGGCCGTAGGTCGCGAGGAGGCTCTGGGCCTCGATCGGGTCGCCCAGCGGCGTCCCGGTGCCGTGGCCTTCGACGACGTCCACATCGGACACGCCGAGCCCGGAGACCGACAGCGCCTGCCGGATCACGCGCTGCTGCGACGGGCCGTTCGGGGCGGTCAGGCCGTTGGACGCGCCGTCCTGGTTGACCGCCGAGCCGCGCAGCACGGCCAGGACTTCGTGCCCGTTGCGACGCGCGTCGGACAGGCGTTCCAGCATGACCAGGCCGACACCTTCGGCCCAGCCGACGCCGTCGGCGGAGTCGGAGAATGACTTGCAGCGGCCGTCGCCGGCGAGGCCACCCTGCGCCGAGAAGTCCACGAACGCGCCCGGCGTCGCCATCACGGTCACGCCGCCGGCGAGCGCCAGTTCGCAGTCACCGGCCCGCAGCGCCTGTGCGGCCCAGTGCATCGCGACCAGCGACGACGAGCACGCCGTGTCGATCGTGACGGCCGGGCCTTCCAGCCCCAGCGCGTAGGAGACACGGCCGGACATCACGCTGCCCGCGGTGCCGATCCCGAGGAAGCCGAGGGCCTCCTCCGGGAACTGCACCCCCTGGCCGTAGTCGTGGTACATCACCCCGGCGAAGACGCCGGTCCGGCTGCCCCGCAGCGACATGGGGTCGACGCCGGCGCGTTCGATCACTTCCCAGGACGTCTCCAGGAGGAGGCGCTGCTGCGGGTCCATCGCCAGCGCTTCGCGCGGCGAGATCCCGAAGAGCCCAGGATCGAAGCTTCCCGCACCACCGAGAAAACCGCCTTCACGAACATAAGAACGTCCCCGATCCGCCCCGAAGAGGCCACTCAGGTCCCAGCCGCGGTCGGCCGGGAAGGGTCCGACGCCGTCGCCGCCGGTCAGGACCATGTCCCACAGGTCCTCCGGCGAGGTCACGCCGCCCGGGTAGCGGCAGGCCATCGACACGATCGCGATCGGCTCGTCGGCTACCGGCGTGGTCGTGGTCCGCGCGCGCAGCACCGGTGCGGCGTCCGCGCCGGACAGCTCGTCGCGCAGGTAACCGGCGAGCACGACCGGCGTCGGGTGGTCGAACACGAGCGTCGCGGGCAGCCGCAGACCGGTCGCGGAGGCGAGGTGGTTGCGGAACTCGACCGCGGTCAGCGAGTCGAAGCCGAGGCCGCGGAACTCGCGGGCGACGTCGACGGTGGTGGCGTCGAACCCGAGCACCGCCGCGACCTGCGCGCGGATGACGTCGAGCAGCACCTTCTGCTGCTCCCCCTCGCGCAGGCCGGAAAGCCGGTCGCGCAGGGCGTTCGCGGTCGGCGTCGACCGGCCCGCACCGCGGCGGCCCGGGCGGCCGACCGGGCGCACCAGCCACGGCGGCTCGGCCTGCGACCGGATCAGCGGCAGGTCCATCAGCACCGGCACCAGGGCCGGTTCGCCGGATTCCAGGGCGCGGTCGAACAGCTCGCAGCCCTGCTCGAACGGCAGCGGCGGCATGCCCGCGCGGGTCATCCGGTCGCGGTCGGCGTCGGTCAGGGTGCCGGTCATGCCGGTCTCCCACGCGCCCCAGGCCAGCGACGTCGCGGCGAGGCCGCGGTCGTGCCGGTGGGCGGCGAGCGCGTCGAGGAAGGCGTTGGCGGCGGCGTAGTTCGCCTGGCCCGGCGAGCCGATCGTGCCGGCCACCGAGGAGAACAGCACGAACGCGGCGACGTCGCCGGCCAGCTCGTGGAGGTGCCACGCGGCGTCGGCCTTCGGGCGCAGCACGGTGTCGAGACGAGCGGCGTCGAGGGAACCGATGACGCCGTCGTCGAGGACACCGGCGGCGTGCACGACGGCGGTGAGCGGCCGGTCGGCCGGGATCGCGGCCAGCAGCGCGGCGACGGCGTCGCGGTCGGCGAGGTCGCACGCCTCGACACTGACCTCGGTGCCGTGCGCGGCGAGTTCGGCGACCAGCTCGACCAGACCGTCGGCGGCCCCGCCGCGGCGGCTGGCCAGCAGGACGTGCCGGGCGCCGTACTCGGCGGCGATGTGCCGGGCGAAGACCCGGCCCAGGCCACCGGTACCGCCGGTGATGAGCACGGTCCCGTCGGGGTTCCAGGCGGCACTTTCACGTGAAAGTGCCGCATTCGGACGGCCGAGGCGGGCGACGCGGGCGGTGCCGTCGCGCAGCAGCAGCTGGGGTTCGCCGGTGGCCAGCGCGGCGGGCAGGCCGGTCAGCGACGCGTCGTCGACGTCGGCGAGCACGAACCGGCCCGGGTCCTCCGACTGGGCCGAGCGCACGAGACCCCAGACGGCGGCCGCGGCGAGGTCGGTCGGCGCGGTGCCGACGGCGCCGTCGGTCACGAAGACGACCCGGCCGAAGCCGCGTTCGCTCGCGGCCTGCACGACGGCCAGGACGTCGGCGGTGACGCGGCGGAGGGCGTCGGGGATGTCGCCGGTGCCGTGGACCGGGACGACGAGGACGTCGGGGTCCGCGGCCAGCGCGGCGTCGAGGTCCGGGTACTCCGGGCCGAGTTCGCCGAGGCGGGTGCCCTGGCCGAGTACGGCCCACTGGCCGTCCGGCTCTCCGGCGGGCACGGGCAGCGGCACCCAGTCCAGGCGGAACAGCGGCTCGGGACCGGCGGCGGCCTGGGTCGTCGCCCGCAGCGTCAGGGCGTCGACCGAGAGCACGGGCGCGCCGGACTCGTCGGTCAGGGTGAGCGTGACGGCGTCGGCGGCGGCCCGGGTGATCCGGGCGCGGACCTTCTCCGCGCCGGTCGCGTGGAGCACGGCACCGGCCCAGGAGAACGGCAGGCCGCCGGGCACGGAGTCCACAAAGGACACCGCTTGCAGGACCGAGTCGAGCAGGGCCGGGTGCAGGCCGAACGCGTCGGCGTCCTCGCCGGGCAGCTCCGCCTCGACGAAGACTTCGCCGTCGCGCAGCCAGACGCGCCGCAGGCCCTGGAACTCCGGGCCGTACGCGAAGCCGGCGCCGGCGAAGTTGTCGTAGAACGCGGTGAGGTCGACGGGCTCGGCGCCGGACGGCGGCCACTCGGTGTCCGGCGCGGCGGTCGGCAGCGTGCCGGGGGCGACAATGCCGGTGCCGTGGCGGACCCACTCGGCGTCCGGTCCCTCGGCCCGCGACGAGACGCCGACCTCGCGACGGCCCGCAGCGTCGGGCGCGCCGACGACGAGCTGCACCAGGCTGGCGGTGTCGCCGAGCACGAGCGGCGCGGCGACGGTGAAGTCCTCGACCTGGCCGCAGCCGACCTGGTCGCCGGCCCGCACGACCAGCTCCAGGAAACCGGCGCCCGGGAACAGGACCTGGCCGCCGATGACGTGGTCGCCCAGCCACGGCGTCGTCTTCAGCGACAGCCGGCCGGAGAACACCAGGTCGCCGGAGCCCGCGACCTCGGTGATCGCGCCGAGCAGCGGGTGCCCGGCCGCGGTCAGGCCGAGGCCGCCGAGCTGGCCCGCGCCGGCCACGAGCCGCGGCCAGAAACGCTGCCGCTGGAACGGGTAAGTGGGCAGTGCGACGCGCCGGGCGCCGGTGCCCTCGAACAGCGCAGCCCAGTCGACCACCACCCCGCCGGTGTGGAGGGCGGCCAGCGCGGTGACGGCGGCCGTCTCCTCGTCGCGGCCGGCGCGCAGCACCGGCGCGAGGACCTGGTCGTCACCGTCGACGAGGGCGGTGAGCACGGCGTCCGGGCCGAGTTCGACGAACGCGCTGACGCCCGCCTCGGTGAGCCGGGTGACGGCGTCGGCGAACCGGACGGTGCCGCGGACCTGGCCGACCCAGTACTCCGGCGACGTGACATCGCCGTCGCACACCACCGGGACGTCCGGCTCGGCGAAGGTCAGGGTCTCGGCGACCGCGCGGAACTCGGCGAGCATCGGGTCCATCGCCGCGGAGTGGAAGGCGTGGGACACGGTGAGCCGCTTGGTCTTCTCGAACCGCGCGGCGACCTCGAGCACGGCGTCCTCGACGCCGGAGAGCACGACGGCCTCGGGCCCGTTGACGGCGGCGAGCGAGACGTCGTCGTTGAGGAGCGGCCGGACGTCGTCCTCGGTGGCCCGGATCGCCACCATCGCCCCGCCCGCGGGCAGGGCCTGCATCAAGCGGGCGCGGGCGGCGACGAGCGTGCAGGCGTCGGCGAGGGACAGCACACCCGCACAGTGGGCGGCCGCGATCTCGCCGACGGAGTGCCCGGCGAGGAACGCGGGCCGCGCACCCCACGACCGCACGAGCCGGAACAGGGCCACTTCCAGCGCGAACAGCGCGGGCTGGGCCCAGCCGGTCTCGTCGAGCGCTCCCGCGTCTTCGCCGAAGACGACGTCGCGCAGCGGGCGCGGCAGCTCCTTGTCGAGGTGGGCGCAGACGGCGTCGAAGGCGTCGGCGAACACCGGGAAGCGCTCGTAGAGCCCGCGGCCCATGCCGAGCCGCTGCGAACCCTGGCCGGTGAAGAGGAACGCGGCCGTGCGCTCGCGGGCGACGCCGCGGGCGACCTGGTCGCCGGGGGCGAGCAGCACTGCGCGGTGCTCGAACGCCGCCCGCGTCGTGACCAGGGAGAAGCCGGTGTCGACCGGGTCGAGGTCGCGGGGCAGGGCCGCGAGCTGCGCGTCCAGGGCGGCTTCGGACCGGCCGGACAGGACCCACGGCACGACACCCGGGGTGACGTCGCGGCGCGGTTCGACCGGCACGTGGGCGGGCGCCTGCTCGATGATCACGTGGGCGTTCGTGCCGCTGAGGCCGAACGACGAGATGCCGGCGCGGCGCGGGTGGCCGTTCTCGCGCCACTCGGTCGCCTCGGTGACCAGCCGGATGTCGCCGCCCGTCCAGTCCACGTGGGACGACGGCTCGGTGACGTGCAGGGTCGCGGGCACCAGTTCCCGTTGCAGGGCCAGGACCATCTTGATGATCCCGGCGACGCCGGCCGCGGCCTGGGTGTGCCCGAGGTTGGACTTGACCGAGCCGAGCAGCAGCGGCCGCTCGCGGTCGCGGCCGTACGCGGCGAGCAGCGCCTGGGCCTCGATCGGGTCGCCCAGGGTGGTGCCGGTGCCGTGGCCTTCGACGACGTCCACTTCGGACGGCTGCAGCCCGGCCGACGCGAGGGCCTGGCGGATGACGCGCTGCTGCGACGGCCCGTTGGGGGCGGTGAGGCCGTTGGACGCGCCGTCGGAGTTGATGGCCGAACCGGCGACGACCGCCAGGACGTCGTGACCGTGCCGGCGCGCGTCGGACAGCCGCTCGACGACGAGCACGCCGACGCCTTCGGACCAGCCCGTGCCGTCGGCGGAGTCGGAGTAGGCCTTGCAGAGGCCGTCCGGCGCGAGGCCGTTCTGGCGGCTGAAGCCGACGAAGCTGACCGGGGTGGACATCACCGTGACGCCACCGGCGAGGGCGAGTTCGCACTCACCGGCGCGCAGGGCCTGGGCGGCCAGGTGCAGCGCGACCAGCGACGACGAGCACGCCGTGTCGATCGTCATGGCCGGGCCTTCGAGGCCGAGCGCGTAGGACAGCCGGCCGGACACGACGCTGGCCGCGACGCCGGTGCCCGCGTGGGCCTCGACGTCGGTGGCGGAGTTGACGATCACTCCGGCGTAGTCCTGGCCGTTGGTGCCGACGAAGACGCCGGTGCGGCTGCCGCGCAGGCCGCTCGGGTCGATGCCGGTGCGTTCGACGGCCTCCCACGACGTCTCCAGCAGGAGCCGCTGCTGCGGGTCCATCGCCAGGGCTTCGCGCGGGGAGATGCCGAAGAACTCCGGGTCGAACTCGGCCGCGTCGGGCAGGAAGCCGCCGCGGTCGACGTAGCTGCTGCCGCGGCCCTGGCCGCCGAGGGCGGTCATGTCCCAGCCGCGGTCGGCCGGGAAGCCGGTTATGGCGGCGCGGCCGTCGGAGAGCAGGTCCCACAGGTGTTCCGGGGTGCGGACGTCGCCGGGGAAGCGGCAGCTCATGCCGACGATGACGATCGGGTCGTCGGTGCCCGCGGCCGCGGTCGGCAGGAGCGCGACGGGCAGGTCGGTGCCGTCCCCGATCAGTTCGCCCAGGAGGAACTCGCCCAGCGCGGCCGGGTTCGGGTGGTCGAAGACGAGGGTGGCGGGCAGGCTCAGCGCGGTCGCGGTCTCCATCCGGTTGCGCAGCTCGATGGCGGTCAGCGAGTCGAAGCCGAGGTCGGAGAACGCCCGCGTGGCGCCGATTTCGCCGGTGCCGGTGTGGCCGAGGACGGCGGCGACGTGGTCGCGCACCAGATCCAGCAGGACGGTGCCGCGCTCGGCCACGGGCGTCGTGAGCAGACGGGTGGCCAGCGCGCTGGTGCCGGGCGCGGGGGCCGCGTCCAGCTCGGCGACCACGCGGCGGACCGCGGGAAGGTCTTCCAGCAGCGGGCTGCGGCGGATGCTGAGCAGCGAGCGCAGGACGTCGGCGTTCTGGATGTCGGCGACGACGAGCTGTGCGGCGGGCCCGCCGGCGTCGGCCAGGACCGTGGCGGCCAGGTCGGGGTCGAGGCCGCCGCCGAGGCCCGCGGCCATGCCGTCGCCCGCCCAGGCGCCCCAGGCGATCGACGTCGCGTTCTGGCCGCGAGCGCGCCGGGTCTCGGCGAGCGCGTCGAGGACGGCGTTGGCGGCGGCGTAGTTGGCCTGGCCGGGGTTGCCGACGGCGCCGGCGACCGAGGAGAACAGGATGAAGGCGTCGAGGTCGCCGGCCAGCTCGTCGAGCAGGACGGCCGACTCGACCTTGGCGCGGAACACCGCGGCGAAGCGGTCGGGCGTCAGGCTGCCGAGCACGCAGTCGTCGAGCACGCCGGCGGCGTGGATCACGGCGCTGGGGCGGTGCTCCGCGAGCAGCGCGGTGAGCTGGGCGCGGTCGGCGACGTCGCAGCGGGCGATGACGATCCGCTCGTCGTCGCCGGGTTCGCCGCCGGAACGGCTGGCCAGCACGACCCGCTCGGCGCCTTGAGCCAGGAGCCACTTCGTGACGTGGCGGCCGAGCGCGCCGGTGCCGCCGGTGACGAGGACGGTGCCGCGAGGCTGCCACGGCGAAGGCGCGGCCGCCGCCGGGGCGAGCCGACGCCCGTAGACGCCGGAGGCGCGGACGGCGATCTGGTCGTCGTCGCCTTCCAGGGCCCCGGCGAAGCGGGTGAGCAGCCGCGCGTCAAGCTCGGTGGGCAGGTCGGCGAGGCCGCCCCAGCGGCGCGGGTATTCGAGGGCCGCGACACGGCCGAGGCCCCAGGTCGCGGCCTGGGCCGCAGCGGTGAGGCGGTCGGCCGGGCCGGTGGTGACGGCGCCGCGCGTGACGCACCAGAGGACGGCGTCCGCGCCGAGGTCGTCGAGGGCCTGGACGAGGGCGGTGTTGCCGGTGAGTCCGGCGGACTCGTCGAGGGCGAGCAGCGAGACGATGAGCCCGGTGACCTGGTCGCGCAGGAGGTCGGCGAGGGTGTCGCGGTCGGCGTCGGCGGGGATTTCGACGGTCGTGCCGAGGGCGCCGGCGACCTGCCGCGCCCACGGGTCGCCGGCGTGGGACGCGGGGACGAGGACCAGCCGCTCCCCCGCCGTCGCCGGGGTCGCGTCGAGTGGACGCCACTCGACGCGGTAGCGCCAGCCGTCCACAAGGGACTGTCGCTGCCGCCGGGCGCGCAGCGCGGAGAGCGCGGGCAGGACGGTTTCGAGCGCCGGGGCGTCGACCTGGAGGTCGGCGGCCAGCTCGGCGAGGTCGCCGCCTTCGACGACGGCCCAGAAGGCGTCGTCACCGGTCGAGGTGCGGACGGCCGCTTCCGGCCAGTAGCGGCGGTGCTGGAAGGCGTAGGTGGGCAGATCGACGGGCCGGGCGCCGGTACCGGCGAACCACGCGGTCCAGTCGATCCGGACGCCGGCGACGTGCAGGGCGGCGACCGCGGTGGCGACGGCGGTGCGTTCGTCCCGGCCGCGGCGCAGGACGGGGACGGCGGTCGCGCCGGGCACGTCGACCAGGCCGGTGAGGACGGCGTCCGGCCCGACCTCGACGTACGTCGTGACCCCGGCGTCGGCCAGCTTCCCGACGGTGTCGCCGAACCGGACGGTGGCGCGCACGTGCTCGACCCAGTACTCCGGCGACGTCACGTCCCCGGCCGCGACGACCGGCAGCTGCGGCTGCGAGAACTTCAGGGCCGAGACGACCTGGCGGAACTCGGCCAGCATCGGGTCCATCAGGTGCGAGTGGAACGCGTGGCTCACCTTGAGCCGCTTGGTCTTCTCGAACCGCGCCGCGACCTCGAGCACGGCGGCTTCGACGCCGGACAGCACGACCGAGCGCGGCCCGTTGACCGCGGCGATGTCGACGCCGTCGGCCAGCACCGAGCGAACGTCCTCTTCGGACGCTTCGACCGAGACCATGGCGCCGCCGGCCGGCAGCGCCTGCATCAGGCGACCGCGCGCCGAGACCAGCGCGCACGCGTCGGCCAGCGACAACACGCCCGCGATGTGGGCGGCGGCGATCTCACCGATCGAATGGCCCGCCACGTAGTCGGGACGGATGCCCCACGCGTCCAGGAGCCTGGTCAGCGCGATCTCGATGGCGAAGAGCGCGGGCTGGGCCCAGCCGGTCTCCGCGATCATGCCCGCGTCCGTGCCCCAGACGACGTCGCGCAGGTCCGGGTCGAAGTGCGCCAGCACCTCGTCGAGCGCCTCGGCGAACACCGGGTACGTCTCCGCCAGCTCGCGGCCCATGCCGAGCCGCTGCGCGCCCTGGCCGGTGAACAGGAACGCCTGGACGGGCTGGTGCGCGGTCTCGCCGGTCAGCGCCCCCGCGGCGGGCTCACCATCGGCGAGGGCCCGCAGCGCGCGGACGGCGGTGTCGGTTTCGTCGGCGACGATCGCCGCGCGGTGCGCGAAGCTCGTGCGGGTGGTGGCCGCCGCGAACGCGACGTCGAGCAAGTTCAAATCGTCGGCCAGGACACTCAGGAGGCGACCCGCCTGGGCTCGGAGGGCGTCCTCGGTCCGGCCGGAGACGAGCAGCGGCACGGTGATCGCGGCCGGGGCCTCGCGCGGCACCTCCGGCGTCACGTCGGGGGCTTCGATGATGATGTGGGCGTTGGTGCCACTGATGCCGAACGACGAGATCCCGGCGCGGCGCGCGCGGTCGGCCGCGGGCCAGTCTGTGGCCTCGGCCACGACCTCGACGGCCCCGGCTTCCCAGTCCACATGGGACGACGGTTCGCCGACGTGGAGCGACTTGGGCACGATCCCGTGCCGCATCGCCTCGACCATCTTGATGATCCCGGCCACACCGGCGGCGGCCTGGGTGTGCCCGAAGTTCGACTTGATCGAGCCCAGCAGCAGCGGGGTTTCCCGGTCCTGACCATAGGTGGCCAGCAACGCCTGGGCCTCGATCGGGTCGCCCAGGACCGTGCCCGTGCCGTGCGCCTCGACGACGTCTACGTCCGAAGTGGACAGTCCCGCGTTGGCGAGAGCCTGGCGGATGACCCGCTGCTGTGACGGCCCGTTCGGGGCCGTGAGGCCGTTCGACGCACCGTCCTGGTTGACCGCGGAACCCCGCACCACGGCGAGGATCCGGTGGCCGTTGCGGATGGCGTCGGACTGACGCTCGACCACGAGCAGGCCGACGCCCTCGGACCAGCCGGTCCCGTCGGCGTCGTCGGAGAACGCCTTGCACCGGCCGTCCGGGGCGAGGCCGTTCTGGCCGCTGAAGCCCACGAACCCGCCCGGCGTCGCCATCACGGTGACACCACCGGCGAGCGCGAGGGAGCACTCGCCGGACCGCAGCGACTGCGCGGCCAGGTGCAGCGCGACCAGCGACGACGAACACGCCGTGTCCACCGTCATCGCCGGGCCTTCGAGACCCAGCACGTACGACAGGCGGCCCGACGCGACGCTCCCGGCGATGCCGGTGCCGGTCTGCCCGCGCAGCTCGGCGTCGGTGCTCATCAGCAGGTCGGAGTACGACTGCCCGTTGGTCCCGACGAAGACACCGGTGCGGGAACCGCGCAGCGTGGACGCGTCCACGCCCGCCCGCTCGAACGCCTCCCACGAGACTTCCAGCAGCAGGCGCTGCTGCGGGTCCATCGCGACCGCCTCGCGCGGTGAGATCCCGAAGAAGCCCGCGTCGAACTCGGTGGCGTCGTAGAGGAAGCCGCCCGCCTGGGTGTCGCTCCCGGCCAGCGAGGCGACATCCCAGCCGCGGTCGGCCGGGAAGCCCGAGACGGCGTCGCCGCCCGAAGCCACCAGGTCCCACAGGTCGTCGGGGCCGGTCACGCCGCCCGGGAAGCGGCACGCCATCCCGACCAGCACGATCGGGTCGCCTTCCACGGCCGCGGTTGTCACGACGGCGTCCGCGCCGCGGGCGCCGACCAGCTCGCCCAGCACGAAGCCCGCCACCGCGACCGGTGTCGGGTAGTCGAAGACCAGCGTGGACGGCAACCGCAGGCCCGTCACGCCGGCCAGCCGGTTGCGGAACTCCACCGCCGTCAGGGAATCGAAGCCCAGCTCGCGGAACTCGCCGGTGGTGTCGACGTTCTCCGGTGCGTGGCCGAGCACGGTCGCGACCTCGGCGACGACGCGGCCGGTGAGCACGCGCAGCTGCTCGGGCTCGCGCATCCCGGCGAGCTGCTCGCGCAGCGAGCCGCGGACGTGCGCGGCGTCGCCGCCGGCGCGGCGGCGGCCGGGCTGGGTGACCGGGCGCAGCAGCCACGGGAGTTCGCCCTGGGCGCGCATGGCCGTCATGTCCACGCGCATCGGGACGACGACCGCGCTCGGCGAGCGGGTGGCGCGGTCGAACAACCGCATGCCGTGCTCGACGGTCAGCGGCGGCACGCCACCGCGCGCCATCCGCTCGCGGTCGGCGTCGCTCAGCGTGCCGACCATGCCGGTTTCCCAGCCGCCCCAGGCCAGGGCGGTCGCGACGCGGCCTTCGGCGTGGCGGTGGACGGCGAAGGCGTCGAGGAAGGCGTTGGCGGCGGCGTAGTTGCCCTGCCCGGCCGAGCCGACGGTGCCGGCGACCGAGGAGAACACGACGAACGCGGCGAGGTCGGCCTCGCGGGTCAGTGCGTCGAGGTGGACGACGGCGTCGGCCTTGGGCCGCAGCACGTGGTCGAGCCGGTCGGCATCGAGCGACGCGACGACGCCGTCGTCGAGGACGCCGGCGGTGTGCACGATCGCCTTGAGCGGGTGCTCAGCGGGAATCCGGCCGAGGACGGCGGCGAGCTGGTCGCGGTCGGCGGCGTCGCAGGCCTCGACCGTGACGTCGACACCGAGAGCGGTCAGCTCGTCGCGCAGCTCGGCGGCGCCGGGCGCGTCCGAGCCGCGGCGGCTGGTGAGCACGAGGTGGCGGATGTCGTAACCGGCGACGAGGTGGCGGGCCAGCTCGCGGCCCAGGCCACCGGTGCCGCCGGTGATGAGCAGCGTGCCTTCGGGGTCCCAGCGCGGCGGCAGGGTCAGCACGATCTTGCCGATGTGCCGGGCACGGCTCATGAACCGGAACGCCGCGGCGCTCTGGCGCAGGTCCCAGCTGCGGATCGGCAGCGGCGTGAGCACGCCCTCGCCGAAGAGCCGCAGCAGCTCGACGAGCAGTTCCTGCGTCCGGTCGGGACCGGCCTCGCCGAGGTCGAACGCGCGGTAGCGGATCCGGCTCAACGCGGCGGCGTCGCGGACGTCGGTCTTGCCCATCTCGAGGAACCGGCCGCCGTCGGCGAGCAGGTTCAGCGACGCGTCGGCGAAGTCCCCGGCCAGGGCGTTGAGCACGACGTCGACGCCCTGCCCACCGGTGACCCGGCGGAAGGCGGCCTCGAAGTCCAGGGTCCGGGAGGAGGCGATGTGGTCGTCGGCGACACCCAGCTCGCCCAGGACGTGCTGCTTGCCGGAACTGGCCGTCGCGAAGACCTCGGCGCCGAGGTGGTGGGCAAGCTGGATCGCGGCCATGCCGACACCGCCGGCGCCCGCGTGGATCAGGATCTTCTCGCCCGGCCGCAGGTCGGCCAGGTCGACGAGCGCGTAGTAGGCGGTGAGGAAGACCAGCGGCACCGACGCGGCGGTGCGCGAGGACCACTCGGCCGGCACCGGCGCCACGTACCGGGCGTCGAGGGTGGTGTACGGGCCGAACGGGCCCGGCATCATGCCGAACACGCGCTCGCCGACGCGGGCCGGGTCGACGCCGGGGCCGGTGGCCTCGATGACGCCCGCGCCCTCGGCGCCGAGCTTGCCGGCCTCGCCGGGGTACATGCCCAGGACGTTGAGCACGTCGCGGAAGTTGAGGCCGGCGGCCTCGACGCGGACGCGGACCTCACCGGGCGCGAGATCTTCGAGGACCTCGGGGCACGTTTCGGCGGTCAGGCCGTCGATCCCCGCGGCACCGGCGGTGAGCCGCCACGCCGGTACCGCGGGAGGCAGGATGTCGCCGTTGCCGGCGAGGCGCCCGAGCCGGGCGACGCGGATGCTTTCGCCCCGGACGGCGAACTGCGGTTCGCCGGAGACGACGAAGCCGGTGCCCGGCAGCGCCGCGCCGGGTTCCAGGTCGACCAGGACGAAGCGGTCGGGCTGCTCGGACTGGGCCGAGCGGATCAGGCCCCAGGCCGCGGCGGCGGCGAGGTCGCCGATCCGGTCGCCCGGGTCGACGGCGACGGCGCCGCGCGTCACGAAGACGATCCGGCCGGCGCGCTCGTCGGTGAAAGCGCGCTGCAGCACCGAAAGGACCCGCGCGGTGACCTCGCGGACGGCGGTGAGGACGTCGCCGTCGCCCGCGACGGGCACGAGCAGGACGTCCGGTTCGAGGGAAAGCGCCTGCTCCAAGTCGGCGCAGCGCCGGGCGACCGGCGCCAGCAGCGGGTCGTCGCCGAGCAGCGCCCACGTGCCGGCCGGGGCGTCCTTGGCCAGCGCGGCCGGGACCCAGGTGGTCTGGAACAGCGACTCGTCGTCGGCGCTGCGGGGCGTGGCTTCGCGCAGCTGCAGGGATTCCGCCGAGAGCACGGGCGCGCCGGTCTCGTCGGCGACGGCGATGGCCACCGACTCCTGGTCGACGGGGGTGATCCGGGCACGGATCCGGGTGGCGCCGGTCGCGTGCAGGGAGACGCCGGACCAGGCGAACGGCAGGCCGGGGGCGATCGAGTCGAGCCGGTGGATGGCGTGCAGCACCGAGTCGAGCAGCGCGGGGTGCAGGCCGAACGCGTCGCCGTCCTCGGGCAGCGCGGCTTCGACGAGCAGGTCTTCGCCGTCGTGCCAGGCCTTGATCAGCCCACGGAAGGCCGGACCGTAGTCGAGACCGTTGTCGGCCAGTTCGTTGTACAGCGTCGTGACGTCCACTTCGGACGCGTCCGCCGGCGGCCAGTCGCCGACCGTGGCGGCCGGGCGTTCGCCGACCGCGACGACGCCGGCGGCGTGCTGCGTCCACTCGGCGTGCGGGTCGGTGCCGCGGGAGGAGACGGTCAGCTCGCGCAGGCCCGCGTCGTCGGGGCCGCCGACGGTGACCTGCAGCAGGGTCGGTTCGTGCTCGCGCAGCCACAGCGGCGCGGCGACGGTGAGGCTTTCGACGGCCGAGCAGCCGACCTGGTCGGCGGCGCGGACGGCGAGGTCGAGGAACCCGGTGCCGGGGAACAGCACGTGCCCGCCGACGACGTGGTCGGCCAGCCACGGCTGTCCGGCCAGGGACAGCAGGCCGGAGAAGACGACGCCGCCGGAGTCGGCGAGGTCGACGGCGAAGTCGAGCAGCGGGTGCCCGGCCGGGGTGAGGCCGAGGCGTTCGACGGCGCCGCGGCCCGGCGTAACGCTGGGCCAGTAGTGCTGGCGCTGGAAGGCGTAGGTGGGCAGGTCGACGGTCCGGGCGCCGGTGCCGGCGAACCACGGCGTCCAGTCGACGTCGACGCCGGCGACGTGCAGCCGGGCCAGCGCGCCGAGCACGGCGTCGGGTTCCGGGCGGTCCTTGCGCAGCAACGGCGTGACGACGGCTTCCGGCGCGTCGACCATCGCGGAGAGGACGCCGTCCGGGCCGACCTCGAGGAACGCGGTGACGCCGGCATCGGTCAGCTGGCCCAGGGCGTCGGCGAAGCGGACGGTGTCGCGGACGTGGCGGACCCAGTACTCCGGCGAGGTGACGTCGCCGCTGGTGACGAACGGGATGCGCGGCTGCGCGAAGGTCAGCGTCGAGACGACCTCGCGGAACTCGTCGAGCATCGGGTCCATCAGCCCGGAGTGGAAGGCGTGGCTGACCTTGAGCCGCTGGGACTTCGCGAACCGGGCGGCGACGGCCAGGACGTCGGCCTCGACGCCGGACAGCACGACCGAGCGCGGGCCGTTGACGGCGGCCAGGGAGACGTCGTCGGTGAGCAGCGGCCGGACGTCGGATTCGGACGCTTCGACGGCGACCATCGCGCCGCCGCGCGGCAGGGCCTGCATGAGGCGGCCGCGGGCGGTGACCAGGGTGGCGGCGTCGGCCAGCGACAGCACACCCGCGATGTGCGCGGCGGCGATCTCGCCGATCGAGTGGCCGGCGACGTGCGCGGGCCGGACGCCGTGGGCCTCGGCCAGGCGGGCGAGGGCGACCTCGATGGCGAACAGCGCGGGCTGGGCCCAGCCGGTTTCGGCCAAGAGGCTCGGGTCGTCGCCCCAGAGGACGCCGGGGTCGAGGTGGCCGAGGACCTCGTCGAGGGCCGCGGCGAACGGCGCCGACGTGGCGTGCAGCTCGCGGCCCATACCGAGCCGCTGGGAACCCTGGCCGGTGAACAGCAGCGCGACCGACGGTGTGCCGGTGGCCGCGCCGGTGGCGGCTTCGCGGACGCCGTCGGGAGTCGCGAGGAGAACGGTGCGGTGCGGGAAACTCGCACGGGTGGTGACGAGCGAGTGCCCGACGTCGAGCCGGTCGAGGCCGGTCTCGGTGATCCGGGCGACCTGCGCGGCGACGGCGGCTTCGGTCTTGCCGGAGACGACCCACGGCACGACCGGCAGCTCACGGCGTTCGGTGTCCGGCTCGGCGACGGGCTCGGGCGCCTCGATGATGACGTGCGCGTTGGTGCCGCTGATGCCGAACGACGAGATCCCGGCGCGGCGCGCGCGGTCGGCGGCGGGCCAGTCGACGGCCTCGGTGACGACCTCGACGGCCCCCGCGGTCCAGTCCACATGGGACGACGGCTCGCCGACGTGCAGCGACGGCGGCACGGTCCCGTGCCGCATGGCCTCGATCATCTTGATGATGCCCGCGACACCCGCGGCGGCCTGGGTGTGCCCGAAGTTCGACTTGATGGAACCCAGCAGCAGCGGGGTTTCCCGGTTCTGGCCGTAGGTGGCCAGGAGGGCCTGAGCCTCGATCGGGTCGCCCAGCACCGTGCCGGTGCCGTGCGCTTCGACGACGTCGACGTCCGAAGTGGACAGACCGGCGTTGGCCAGGGCTTGACGGATCACGCGCTGCTGCGAGGGTCCGTTCGGGGCGGTGAGGCCGTTGGACGCGCCGTCCTGGTTGACGGCCGAGCCGCGGAGCACGGCGTGGATCCGGTGCCCGTTGCGGAGGGCGTCGGACTGGCGTTCCAGCACCAGCACGCCGACGCCTTCCGACCAGCCGGTGCCGTCGGCGTCGTCGGAGAACGCCTTGCAGAGGCCGTCCGGGGCGAGGCCGTTCTGACCGCTGAAGCCGACGAACCCGCCGGGCGTGGCCATCACGGTGACGCCGCCGGCGAGCGCGAGGGTGCACTCCCCCGACCGCAGCGACTGGGCCGCCAGGTGCATCGCGACCAGCGACGACGAACACGCCGTGTCGACGGTCATCGCCGGGCCCTCCAGGCCCAGCACGTACGAGAGGCGGCCGGACACGACACTGCCGGCGATGCCGGTGCCCGTCTGGCCGCGCATGTCGACGTCGGCGGTGAGGAACAGATCGGAGTACGACTGGCCGTTGGTGCCGACGAACACGCCGGTCCGGGAGCCGCGCAGGCCGGTGGCGTCGAGGCCGGCGCGTTCGAACGCCTCCCACGACACTTCCAGCAGCAGGCGCTGCTGCGGGTCCATCGACATCGCCTCGCGCGGCGAGATGCCGAAGAAGCCCGCGTCGAACTCGGCCGCGTCGTAGAGGAAACCCCCGGCGCGGGTGTCGGAGGCGGCCAGCGCCGCGACGTCCCAGCCGCGGTCCACCGGGAAGCCCGAGACGGCGTCGCCGCCCGAGGCGACCAGGTCCCACAGGTCTTCGGGATTTGCGATGCCGCCGGGGAAGCGGCACGCGACACCGACCACGACGACCGGGTCGTCCGCGAGCGCACCCGTGTTCGCCACGACGTCGTCGACGCCGCGGGCGCCGAACAGCTCGCCCAGCACGAACTGCGCGACGGCCGTCGGGGTCGGGTGGTCGAAGACGAGCGTCGCGGGCAGGCGCAGGCCCGTGACGGCGGCCAGCTTGTTGCGGAACTCGACCGCCGTCAGCGAGTCGAAACCCAGGTCGGAGAACGACTTCCCGGCGCCGACCGCGGTGGCGTCGGCGTGGCCGAGCACCGTGGCGGCGCGGCTGCGGACGAGGTCGACGACGGCGGTGAGCCGATCGGCTTCGGCCAGGTCGCGCAGGCCGCGGGCGAGGTCGCCGGCGGCCGCGGAGGTGGCGACGGCGGCCGAGCGGCGGGTGCCGCCGACCAGACCGCGCAGCAGGGGCGGAAGCTCGTCGAGCAGGCGCAGCGCGGCGAGGTCGACGGCGACCGGGACGACGAGCGCGTGCGGCAGGGTCAGGGCGGTGTCGAAGAGCGCGAGGCCGTGGTCGAGTTCGAGGGCCGGCATGCCGGTGCGGGCCATCCGCGCGCGGTCGGCCTCCGACAGGGATCCGGCCATGCCGCCTTCAACGGCCCAGGAGCCCCAGGCCAGGGACAGTCCGGGCCGGCCGGTGGCGCGGCGGTGGGCGGCGAGGGCGTCGAGGAAGCTGTTGGCGGCGGCGTAGTTGCCCTGCCCGGCGCCGCCCATGATCCCGGCGACGGAGGAGAACAGCACGAACGCGGCGACGTCGCCGGCCAGCTCGTGCAGGTGCCATGCGGACGCGGCCTTGGCGGTCAGGACACGAGTCAGCCGCTCGGGGGTGAGCGCGGTGACGACGCCGTCGTCGAGGACGCCGGCCGCGTGCACGACGGCGGTGAGCGGGTGCTCGGCCGGGATCGCGGCGAGCACGGTTTCGAGCGCCGCGCGGTCGGCGACGTCGCAGGCGGCGACGGTCGCGGCGACCCCGAGGGCGGCCAGGTCGTCGCGGAGGTCCTGCGCGCCCGGGGCGTCCGGGCCGCGACGGCTGAGCAGGAGCAGGTGCCGGACACCGTGCTCACGCACCAGGTGCCGGGCCAGCTCGGCGCCGAGACCGCCGGTTCCGCCGGTGATCAGGACGGTCCCGTCCGGGTTCCACGCGCGCGCTTCGGCGTCGGTCATCCGGGCCCGGGCGAGTCTCGCCGCGCGGACGTCGTCGCCGCGCAGCGCGAGCTGCGGTTCGTCGAGCGCGAGGGCCCGCGCCACCGCGTCGGCCGACGTCTCGGCGTCGACGTCCACCAGCACGAACCGGCCCGGGTTCTCGGCCTGGGCGGTGCGGATCAGGCCCCAGACGGCCGCCGCGGCGAGGTCGTGGATCGGCTCGCCGTCCTCGGCCGCCACGGCGCCTTCGGTCACGAACGCCAGCCGGGCGTGCGCGAACCGTTCGTCGGCCAGCCATTCCTGGGCCAGCACCAAGGCCCGCGTCGCCAAGCCGGCCAGGGGGTCCGACGCCGTGAGCCGGGCCGTGACGACGGCCGGGACGTCGGCCAGGTCGGCGAGCGAGCCGGTCAGCTCGGTGACGACGACCGCGTCCGGCGGCAGCACCACCGGCGCCCAGCGCGGCTCGAACAGCGAGTCCGCACCGGTGAACGTCACGGTGCCGACGTCTTCCGCGTGGACGGACCCGACCGACGCGACGGGCTGCCCGGCCGCGTCGGCCAAGGCCAGCGAAACGCCGTCCTCGCCGTGGCGGATCCGGACGCGCACCCGGGCCGCGCCCGCGGCGTGCAACGTCACCCGGGTCCACCGCGCCGGGTAGCCCCGCAGGCCGGCCGCGTGCAGCGCGCTCTCCAGCAGTCGCGGGTGCAGCCCGAAAGCCGTGGTGTCGTCCTCGCCGAAGGCGACCTCGGCGAACACGTCGTCACCGCTGCGCCACAAGCCGCGCAGCTCTGGAAGGTCTCGTGTCAGTTCTTCGGCGTCCGCCGGCGGCCACTCGGCCGTCGCGAAGTCTTCCTGGTGCCCGCCGGTGGCGAGCACGCCTTCGGCGCGGCGGACCCAGCTGCCGACGACCGACCCGGCGGGCCGGGTGTGGATGTCGAGGCGGCGGCGGCCGGTCGCGTCCGGCGCCCCCACCGACAGCTGCAGGTCGACGGCGTCGTCGGCGGCGAGCTCCAGCGGCACGCCGAGGGTGAGTTCCTCCACCAGGTCGCAGCCCAGGTCGAGCCCGGCTCGCAGGGCCAGCTCGAGAAACCCGCTGCCGGGGAACCGCGTGTCGGTCAGCCACGGGTGGGTGCGCGCGGACAGCCGGCCGGTCAGCAGCAGGCCGTCGGACTCGGCGAGGGTGAGCGACGCGCCGAGCAGCGGGTGCTGCACCGGCGTGAGGCCGAGCCCGGCCGCGTCGGCGACGGCGTCCACAGTGGACGGCCAGTACCGCTCGCTCTGGAACGGGTAGGTCGGCAGGGCCACGGGCCGCGCGCCGGTGCCGGCGAAGAACGCCGTCCAGTCGATCCGGACACCTGCGGTGTGCAGGGCGGCCAGCGCGGCCGTCAGCGTCTCGGGCTCGTCGAGGTCCTTGCGCAGCACCGGGATCGCGGTGACGTCGTCGGCGGACAGGCCGACCAGCGGGGTGAGCACGGCGGCCGGGCCCAGCTCGGCGAATACCGTCGCGCCCTGCTCGGCGAGGCGGCGAACGGCGTCGGCGAAGCGGACGGGCTCGCGCACGTGGCTCACCCAGTACTCGGCCGAGGTGACGTCGCCGCCGGCGACGAACGGCAGCACCGGCTCGGCGAAGGTCAGGCCGGTGACGATCTGCCGGAAGCCGGCAAGCATCGGGTCCATCAGCCGCGAGTGGAACGCGTGGGACACGGCCAGCCGGCGCGGCCGGTCGAACCGCTCGGCCACGGCGAGCACGGCGTCCTCGGTGCCGGACAGCACGACGGACGTTGGCCCGTTGACCGCGGCGACGCAGACGTCGTCGCTCAGGTACGGCCGGACGTCGTCTTCGGACGCGCGCACGGCGACCATCGCGCCGCCCGCGGGCAGCGCCTGCATCAGCCGGGCGCGGGCGCTGACCAGTACACAGGCGTCGTTCAGGGACAGCACGCCGGAGACGTGCGCCGCGGCGATCTCGCCGACGGAGTGCCCGGCGACGAAGTCGGGCCGCACGCCCCAGGACTCCAACAGGCGGAACAGGGCCACTTCCACGGCGAACAGCGCGGGCTGCGCGTGCCCGGTGTCGTCGAGGGCAGCGGTGTCGGCACCGGACAGGACTTCGCGGACGCGCGGGTCGAGCAGGTCGAGCGTCGCGGACAGGGCGTCGGCGAAGGCGGGGAACCGGGCGGCGAGGGTGCGGCTCATGCCGAGCCACTGCGCGCCCTGCCCGGAGAAGACGTAGGCGAGGGCTGGGGGCTGGTCGGCCGAACCGGTGACGACTCCGGCCGCTTCGCCGTCGTCCAGCCAGGACGCCAGGGCGGCCCGCGGGTCGCCGCCGACGACCGACAGCCGCTCTTCGAACGACGAGCGGGTGGTCGCCAGCGACCAGGCGACGTCCAGGGGTTCGCGGTCTTCGGTGGCCGAGAGCACCTGGGCGACCTGGGCCCGCAGCGCGGCCGGAGTGCGCCCGGACAGCAGCCACGGCACCGGAATCGAGGCCCGCGGGGTCTCCTCGGCGACCGTCAGCGGCGGCGCCTGCTCGATCAGCGCGTGGGCGTTGGTCCCGCTGACTCCGAACGACGACACACCGGCGCGACGCGGGCGGCCGGTCTCCGGCCACGGCGTCTGCTCGGCGGCGAGAACGACGGCGCCGGACTTCCAGTCCACGTGCGACGACGGTTCGGTGGCGTGCAGGGTCTGCGGCACGACGCCGTGCCGGATCGCCTCGACGGTCTTGATGATCCCGGCGACGCCGGCCGCGGCCTGGGTGTGGCCGATGTTGGACTTGACGGACCCCAGCAGCAGTGGCGTCTCGCGGTCCTGGCCGTAGGTGGCCAGCAGGGCCTGGGCTTCGATCGGGTCGCCGAGCTTCGTGCCGGTACCGTGCGCTTCGACGACGTCGATGTCCGAAGTGGACAGTCCAGCGCTCGCCAAAGCCTGACGGATGACACGCTGCTGAGAGGGCCCGTTCGGGGCGGTGAAGCCGTTCGACGCGCCGTCGGAGTTCACGGCGGTGCCGCGGACGACGGCGAGGACCTCGTGGCCGAGGCGCTGCGCGTCGGACAACCGCTCCAGCACGAGCACGCCGACGCCTTCGGACCAGCCGGTGCCGTCGGCGTCGTCGGAGAAGGCCTTGCAGCGGCCGTCACCGGCGAGGCCGCCCTGACGGCTGAACTCCATGAGCGAACCGGGCGTCGACATCACGTTGACGCCGGCGGCGAGCGCGAGCGAGCACTCCCCCGCCCGCAGGGCCTGCGCGGCCAGGTGCACCGCGACCAGCGACGACGAACAGGCCGTGTCGATGGTGACGACCGGGCCTTCCAGGCCCAGCGAATACGCGAGCCGGCCGGAGATCGCGCTCGCCGCGATCCCGGTGCCCACCGAACCGTCCGCGTCGGCGAGCGAGCGGACCATCAGGTAGGCGTAGTCCTGGCCGTTCGTTCCGGCGAAGACGCCGGTCTTGCTGCCCCGCAACCGTTTCGGGTCGATCCCGGCGCGCTCGATCGCCTCCCAGGACACCTCCAGCAGCAGGCGCTGCTGGGGGTCCAGGGACACCGCCTCGCGCGGCGAGATGCCGAAGAACCCGGCGTCGAAGTCGGCGACTCCGTCGAGGAAACCGCCGGCCTGGCTGACGCTCATGCCGCGCTCGTCCACGCCGGCGCCGGTGACCGCTTCGAGGTCCCAGTCACGGTCGGCGGGGAACGGCCCGATGGCGTCCCCGCCGCTCGCCACCAGGTCCCAGAGGGCCTCCGGGGAGCGGACGCCACCGGGGAACCGGCAGCTCATGGCCACGATCGCGATCGGCTCCGTCGACGCGGCCAGCAACTCCTGGTTCTGCCGCTTGAGCCGTTCGGACTCCTTCATGGCGGCACGGAGTGCTTCGACGACCCGGTCGTTCGGCGTGGACATGTGTCAGCTCCGTAGGTTCATCGGGATCAGGTGGCCTCACCGTCGAGCGCGGCGCGGACCAGGTCGTCGAGCGACATCCCGTCGATGTCTTCGCTCGCCTTCCCGGTGCCGCCGACCGGGTCCGGGACCTGCCCGGCCAGGCGCCGCAGGGGTTCCAGCACGCCGATCTCACGCAGGCGGGCCAGGGGTACCGTCGCGAGCAGGGCTCGCAGTGCCGCATCGTCGTCGTTGGAATCCGTGGCCGGCACCAGCTGCCGGACCAGGTCCGCCGCCAGCACCGCCGGGGACGGGTGGTCGAACACCAGCGTCGCCGGCAGTTCCAGGCCCGTCGCCGCGGCCAGCTGGTTGCGCAGCTCGATCGCGCTGAGCGAGTCGAAGCCCAGTCCGGAGAACGGCCGTTCGGGGTCGACCGCGTGCGGCCCGGCGAAGCCGAGCACCGCGGCGACCTGGGTGCGGACGACGTCCAGCGCGGCCTTCTCGCGGTCCAAAGCCGGCAGCTTCGCCAGCTTGTCCCGCAGGGCCCCGGAGACGTCGACCGGTGCCTCGGCCGTGAGCCGGTGGTACTCGGGCAGGTCGGTCAGCAGCGGGCTCGGGCGGGCCGCGGTGAACGCGCGGAGGAACGTGGCGTGGTCGATGTCGGCGACCACCGGGGTGGCGTCGGTCGCCAGCACGACCTGCGCGAACGTGGTGAGCGCGAGGTCCACCGGCACCGGCCGGGTCCCGGTGCGCTTAGCCCGGGCGGCGGCGTCGGCCGTCTCGGCCATGCCGGCCTGCCAAGCGCCCCAGGCGATCGACGTGCCCGGCAGCCCGGCGCGGGTCCGGTGTTCGGCGATCGCGTCGAGCACGGCGTTCGCCGCGGCGTAGTTGGCCTGCCCGGCGTTGCCGACCGAGCTGGACGCCGAGGAGAACAACGCGAAGACGTCGAGGTCGAGGTCCAGTTCGCGGGTGACCTGGTCGAGCACCCGTGCCGAGTCGGCCTTGGCCGCGAAGACGGCGTCGAACCGGTCGGCGTCGTAGCTTTCGAGGACACCGTCGTCGAGCACGCCGGCCGCGTGGACCACGGCGGACAGGGGCGCGTCCGCCGGGACGTCGGTCAGCAGGGTGCGCACGGCGGCCGCGTCGGTCAGGTCGCACGCCACGATCGATGCGCGCTCGCTTAGCTCGGCCAGCAGTTCCGTGGCGTCGGGGGTGTCCGGGCCGCGGCGCCCGGTCAGCACGACCTTGGCCGCGCCTTCGTCGAGCAGCCAGCGGGCCAGCCGCCGGCCCAGCGCACCGGTGCCACCGGTGACGACGACGGTGCCGTGCGGGCGCCACGCCTTCGGGGCCGCACCGGACGGCGTCCGGACGAGCCGGCGGGCGAACACGCCCGCGGCCCGCACCGCGACCTGGTCCTCATCACCGGCGAGGATGCCGCCGAGCCGCGCGACCGCGTGGTCGTCGAGCTCACCCGGCAGGTCGATCAGGCCACCCCAGCGGCCCGGCTGTTCGAGCGCGGCCACCCGGCCGAGGCCCCAGAGCGCGGCCTGCGCCGGTGAGGTGAGCCGGTCGGACGGGATCGCGGTGACGGCGCCACGCGTCAGGCACCACAGGGGTGCGGTGCTGCCGGTCCCGGCGAGGGCCTGCAGCAGCGCGGTGGTCGCCGCGACCCCCGCCGTCGGCGTCGATTCGTCCAGGCCGAGCAGGGAAACGACGCCGGCGACGTCGTCGAACCCGCCGAGCGCGGCGGTCAGCGACGCGCGGTCGGTGCCGGTGACGTCCATGCGCTCGGCCCCGAGAGCCTTGACCACACCGGCGGCCCAGGCGTCGTCGGTGCACCCGGCGGGCACGAGGACCAGCCAGGTACCGTCCGGGACGACGCCGAGGGAGCCGCCGAGCGGCTTCCAGGCGATCCGGTAGCGCAGGTCGTCCACAGTGGACTGGGTGGCCCGGCGGTGCTTGAGGTCCAGCAACGCGGGCAGGACGGCGTCGAGCGCGGCGCGGTCGACACCGAGGCCGGCCAGGGACTCGGCGTCCAGCTCCGCCCACAGGTCCTCGCTGGTACCAGCGGTGACGTGGGTCTGGTCCGGCCAGAAGCGTTCGTGCTGGAACCGGTAGGTGGGCAGGTCGACCGGCCGCGCGCCGGTGCCGGCGAAGAAGTCCGCCCAGCGGACCGGGGTGCCGGCGACGTCGAGGCGGGCCAGCGCGGCGACCACGGACGACTCGTCCGAGCGGCCCTTGCGCAGGGCGGCGGTGACCGTCGCGGCCTCGCCGGCGAACGAGCGGGTCAGCGCCGCGAGGGTGCTGTCCGGCCCGAGCTCGAGGTACTTGGTGACGCCGAGGGCGCCGAGGGCGGAGATCGCGCCGGTGAAGAGCACCGGACGGCGGGCGTGATCCACCCAGTACCGCGCGTCCTGGATCTCCGGCCCGGCCGGGGAGGCCGTCACCGTGGACACGATCGGGAGCACCGCGGGGGCGTACACCACCCCCGCGGCGACCCGCCCGAAGTCGTCCATCATCGCGTCCATGTGGGACGAGTGAAACGCATGGCTGACCCGCAAATGTCTAGTCTTTCCGCCCGCCGCCGCGACGGCCTCGGCCACTTCGGCCACGGCGTCCTGGTCGCCGGAGACGACCACCGCGTCGGTCCCGTTGACCGCCGCGATCGACAGCCGGCCGCCGTACCCGGCGACGAGGCGCTCGGCTTCGGCCTCGGTGGTCTGCAGCGAGACCATCGCCCCGCGCGGCAGCTCCTGCATGAGCCGGCCGCGGGCGGCGATCAGCGTGCAGGCGTCGGCCAGGGACAGCACCCCGGCGACGTGCGCGGCGGCGAACTCGCCGATCGAGTGCCCGACGAGGTAGTCGGGCCGCACGCCCCACGACTCGACGAGCCGGAACAGCGCCACTTCCAGCGCGAACACAGCGGGCTGCGCCCACCGGGTCTCGGCCAGCAGGTCGGCGTCGTCGCCGAACATCGCGTCGCGCAGCGAGCCGGGCAGTTCGAGGTCCAGGTGCGCGAACACGGCGTCGAGCGCCTCGGCGAACACCGGGAACCGCGCGTAGAGGTCGCGGCCCATACCGGGACGCTGGGAGCCCTGCCCGGAGAACAGGAACGCGAGCTTCCCGCCCGTCTGCGGGCCCGTGAGCACCAGCGGCGACGTCGTCCCGGCGGTGATCGCGGCGAGCCCGGTCAGCAGCTCCTCGCGGTCCTCGGCCACGACGGTGGCCCGCGACTCGAGCCACGCGCGGGTGGTCGCCGCGGAGTACGCGACGTCCGGCAACGCCAGCTCCGGCCGCGCGGCGAGGTGGTCCCGCAGCGCGCGGGCCTGGGCCCGCAGGCCGTCCGGCGTCCGCGCCGACAGTTTGACCGGCACGGCCACGGCGTCGGCGGGCTCCCGCGTCGGCGTCGGCGGGGCCTGTTCGAGGATGAGGTGCGCGTTGGTGCCGCTGGCGCCGAAGGCCGACACCGCCGCGCGGCGCGGGCGGCCGGTGGCCGGCCACGGCGTGCTCTCGGCCAGCAGCGACACCGTGCCCGCCGACCAGTCGACGTGCTCCGAGGGCCGGTCGACGTGCAGGGTCCTGGGCAGCAGCCCGTGCCGCATGGCGAGGACCATCTTGATCACCGCGGCGGCGCCGGCGGCGGCCTGGGTGTGCCCGATGTTGGACTTGACCGAGCCGAGCAGCAGCGGCCGGTCGCGCTCGCGGCCGTAGGTGGCCAGCAGGGCCTGCGCTTCGATCGGGTCGCCGAGCTTGGTCCCGGTGCCGTGCGCCTCCACGGCGTCCACTTCGGACGCCGTGAGCCCGGAAACGGCCAGGGCGCGGGTGATCACGCGTTGCTGGGCCGGGCCGCTGGGCGCGGTGAGGCCGTTGGACGCGCCGTCGGAGTTGACGGCCGAGCCGCGCACGACGGCGAGGATCGTGTGCCCGTTGCGCCGCGCGTCGGATTCGCGTTCCAGCACGATCATCCCGACGCCCTCGGACCAGCCGGTGCCGTCGGCGGCGTCGGCGAACGCCTTGCAGCGCCCGTCGGCCGACAACGCGCCCATCTCGCCGAACTCGACGAACCCGGCCGGGCTGGACATGATCATCACGCCGCCGGCGACGGCGAGCGAGCACTCCCCCGCCCGCAGCGCCTGCGCGGCGAGGTGCATCGCCACCAGCGAAGACGAGCACGCGGTGTCGACGGTGACCGACGGGCCTTCCAGCCCGAAGGTGTAGGAGACGCGGCCGGACAGCAGGCTGCCGGCCTGGGCCGTGGACTGGTGGCCCGCGGTGTCGGTCGGCGGCCGGTAGTCGCCGGAACCGCCGCCGATGTAGACGCCGGTGTCGCCGCCGCGCAACGCGGTCGCGTCGACGCCGGAGCGTTCGAACGCCTCCCACGCCACTTCGAGGACGAACCGCTGCTGCGGGTCCATCACGATGGCCTCGCGCGGCGCGATCCCGAAGAAGCCGGGGTCGAACTCGGCCGCGTCGTGCAGGAAGCCGCCTTCCTTGGCGGCGCTGCTGCCCGGGCCGTCGCCGGTCAGGGTGGCCAGGTCCCAGCCGCGGTCGGCCGGGAAGCCGCCGACGACGTCACGTTCGTCGACGATCGCCCGCCAGAGCTCTTCCGGCGAGCCGATCCCGCCGGGGTAGCGGCAGCTCATGCCGACGATGACGATCGGATCGCCCGCGACCGGGGCGGCCACGCTCACCTGCGCCACTTCGGCCTCGCCGATCAGCTCGCCGAGCAGGAACGCGGCCAGCTCGCGCGGGGTCGGCCGGTCGAAGACCAGCGTCGCCGGGAGCCGCAGGCCGGTCTCGGTGCTGAGCGCGTTGCGGAGGTCCATCGCGGTGAGCGAGTCGAAGCCCAGCGCGGAGAACGCGCGGTCGGTGTCGATCTCGGTCGTGTCCGGGTGCCGCAGCACCTCGGCGACGGCCGTCTTCACCACGTCCAGCACGACGTCGGCCCGGTCGCCCGCGGACTGGGCGAGCAGCCGGTCGCGCAGGCCGTGGGTCCGCTCGCCGGCCTCGGCCGGGCTGTGGAGCTGCGCCAGCAGCGGGCTCGGGCGCCGCGCGGTGAACGCCGGGCCGAACCGCTCCCAGCGGACGTCGGCCACGACGGTGGTGACGTCGTCGGCGCGCACGGCCGTGGTGAGCGCCGTGACGGCGGTCGCCGGGTCGAGCGCGGGCAGGCCGCTGTCGCGCAGGTGGTCGAGGTCCTCGTCGGCGCCTTCCCACGCCGAGAACGCGACGACCGCCGCCTTTTCACCGCGATCCCGGCGCTGCCGGGCGAACGCTTCGAGCGCGGCGGCCTCGGCGGCTTCGTCACCGCGGCCGCGCACGCCCCACACCCCGGCGATCGAGGTGAGCAGCACGAACGCGTCGAGTTCCTTGCTGTCCAGCAGGTCCGCGAGGTGCCGGGCACCCGCGAGACCCTCGCCGTGGACGACGGCGTCGGGCGGGAACTGCGCGAGCAGGTCGCGCAAGGCATCCGGGTCGGCCGTCGCGCCGCGGACGACGTGGACGCCGTCCCGCTCGGCGAGCCGGTCCGCGATCGCGGCGGCCGGGCCGTCACCGGTGACGAGCACCGTGCCGAACGGCTCCCAGCGCTCACCGGTCGCTGTCGCGCGGGTCAGGCGGCGGCCGTAGGCCCCGGCCGCCCGGACGGCGACCTGGTCCTCGTCGCCGGCGAGCACGCCGGCCAGCCGGGCCGCGGTCCGCGCGTCCAGCTCGGCGGGGACGTCGACGAGACCGCCCCAGCGCACCGGGTCGTGCAGCGCGGCGACGCGGCCGAAGCCCCACAGGGCGGCCGTTTCCGGCGAAGCGATCCGTTCGGCCGGGGTCACGGCGACCGCGCCCCGGGTCACGCACCACACCGGCGCGTCGAGGCCGGCGTCGTCGAGCGCGGCCAGCAGCGCGCGGGTGTCGGCCACGGTGTCGAGCAGGGACACGATCCGCGTGGCCCGCACCTGCGTCAGGTCGGCGTCGGGGCGATGGACCTCGGCACCGAGGGCGTCGGCGAGGGTCGCGGCCCATGCAGTGTCCGGACCGCTGATGACCACGACGTCGGCGGCGTCAGCAGCGCCGACGGTGACGGGCTGCCAGGTGATCCGGTAGCGCAGCTCGTCGGCGGCGGATTCGACGTCGCGCTTGCGGCGCCACTCGGCCAAGGCGGGCAGTACGGCGGTGAGTGCGGCCGGGTCGACGTCCAGGGCGGTCGCCAGCTCGGCGCCGTCGGCGCGGTCGACCGACGCCCAGAACTCGGCGTCGACGGCGGTCCCGGCCACGGCCGTGGCGGGCGCGTCGGGCCAGTAGCGACGGCGCTGGAACGCGTAGGTGGGCAGTTCGGCCCGTCGCGCGGCGGTGCCGGCGAACCAGACCGCCCAGTCCGGGTCGATGCCGGCGGTGAACAGGGTGCCGAGCGCGGTCGCGGCACTGTCCTCTTCGGACTTTCCGCGGCGGAGCACCGACACGACGACGCGGTCGTCCGCCTCGGCGACGAGCGGCGTCAGGACGGCGTCCGGCCCGATCTCGACGTACAGCGAGACGTCCGACTCCGCGAGCCGGGTCAGCGTGTCGTCGAACCGGACGGTGTCGCGCACGTGCCGCACCCAGTACTCCGGCGAGGTCACGTCGCCGGACGTCACGACCGGGATCGACGGCGCCGCGAACCGCAGGCCCGCGACGACCGTGCGGAACTCGTCGAGCATCGGTTCCATCAGGTGCGAGTGGAACGCGTGTGAGACCGAAAGCCGTTTGCTGCTCTCGAAGTTCGCCGCGACGGCGAGCACGGCGTCCTCGACTCCGGACAGCACGATCGACTCGGGCCCGTTGACGGCGGCGAGGTCGACGCCGTCGGTGAGCCGGACATCCGCCTCGGCCGCGCGGACGGCGACCATCGCGCCGCCCGTCGGCAGCGCCTGCATCAGCCGGCCACGCGCCGCGACGAGCGTGCACGCGTCGTCCAGGGACAGCACACCGGCGACGTGGGCGGCGGCGATCTCGCCGATCGAGTGCCCGGCGACAAAGTCGGGGCGGATCCCCCACGACTCCAGGAGCCGGAACAGCGCGACCTCGACCGCGAACAGCGCGGGCTGAGCCCAGCCGGTGTGGTTCAGCTCGGCCGCGTCGTCGCCCCAGGTGACGTCCCGCAGCGAGCCGGGCAGCCCGGCGTCGAAGTGGGCGCAGACCTCGTCCCACGCCTCGGCGAACACCGGGAACCGGTCGTACAGCTCGCGGCCCATGCCGAGGCGCTGGGCGCCTTGGCCGGAGAACAGGAACGCGCTCACGCGCTCACGAGCGACACCGCGAGCCACGACCCGGCCGCCGGCCAGCACGGCCCGGTGGTCGAGCGCGGCGCGTCCGGTGGCCAGGGTGAACCCGGCGTCGAGCGCGTCGGCATCGACGTCGGCCAGCAGGGCGAGCTGCGCGTCGAGCGCGGCCGCCGAGCGGGCCGACACCGGCCACGGCACGACCGCCGGGCGAGTGCCAGTGACCTCCTCGCGAGCGGGCGGCGCCTCCAGGATCACGTGGGCGTTGGTGCCGCTGACGCCGAACGACGACACGGCGGCGCGGCGCGGGCGGCCGGTCTCGGGCCACGCGGTCGCCTCGGTGACGAGCCGGACTGCGCCGGCGGACCAGTCCACATGGGACGACGGCTCGCCGACGTGCAGCGTCTTCGGGACAGTGCCGCGCCCCAGGGCCAGCACCATCTTGATGACGCCGGCGGCACCGGCGGCGGCCTGGGTGTGGCCCAGGTTCGACTTCACCGAACCCAGCAGCAGCGGCTCCTCGCGCTCACGGCCGTAGGTGGCCAGCAGCGCCTGGGCCTCGATCGGGTCACCCAAGGTGGTCCCGGTGCCGTGCGCCTCGACGACGTCGACGTCCTCAGCAGCCAGTCCGGCGTTGGCCAGGGCCTGGCGGATCACGCGTTGCTGCGACGGGCCGTTCGGGGCGGTGAGCCCGTTGGACGCGCCGTCCTGGTTCATCGCCGAACCCCGCACCACGGCGAGGACGTCGTGGCCGAGGCGGCGCGCGTCGGACAGCCGCTCGACGACCAGCACGCCCGCGCCCTCGGACCAGGTGGTGCCGTCGGCAGCGTCGGAGAAGGCCTTGCAGCGGCCGTCGGCGGCGAGGCCGCCTTGGGCGTCGAACTCGACGAAGGAGAACGGGCTGGTCATCACCGTGACGCCGCCGACCAGGGCCAGCGAGCACTCGCCCGAGGCGAGCGACTGCGCCGCCCAGTGCAGCGCGACCAGCGACGACGAGCAGGCCGTGTCGACCGTGACGGCCGGGCCTTCCAGGCCGAGCGTGTAGGACAGCCGGCCGGACAGCACGCTCGCCGTCGTGCCGGTGGCCATGTGCCCGGCGACGTCGGCGCCCGAGGTGAGCAGCAGGCCGGTGTAGTCCTGGCCGTTGGTGCCGACGAACACGCCGGTGTCGGAGCCGCGCAGCGTCGCCGGGTCGATCCCGGCGTGCTCCAGGGACTCCCACGACGTCTCCAGCAGCAGCCGCTGCTGCGGGTCCATCGCGAGGGCCTCGCGCGGCGAGATGCCGAAGAACCCGGCGTCGAAGTGCCCGGCGTCGGGCAGGAACCCGGCCTGGCCGGCGCTGATCGTCGAGAGGTCCCAGCCGCGGTCGGTGGGGAACGGCCCGATCGCGTCGCCGCCGCCGTCCAGGAGGTCCCAGAAGGTGCGCGGCGAGGTGACGCCGCCGGGGAAGCGGCAGCCGATGCCGACGATGACGACCGGGTCGGTCGCGTCGGCCCGCGTGGCCGCCGTGGTCGTCGTGAGTTCGGTGGTGCCGACCAGTTCGCCGAGCAGGAACGCGGTCAGCGCGCGCGGGGTCGGGTGGTCGAAGACCAGCGACGACGGCAGCGCGAGCGCGGTCGCCGCGCCGATGCCGTTGCGGAGTTCGACTGCGGTGAGCGAGTCGAAGCCGAGGTCGGCGAACGCGGCGTCCGGTGCGACGGCCCCGGCGTCGGAGTGCCCGAGGACCATCGCGACCTGCGTGCGCAGCAGGCTCAGCAGGTGCTTCTCGCGGTCCGCGTCGGGCAGCCCGGCGAGGGTGGTGCGCAGGTCGCCGCGCTCCCCCGCCTCGCGGGCCTGGCTGAGCACGGCCTTAGCCGCGGGCAGGTCGGCCAGCAGCGGGAACGGCCGGCCGATGCTGAACGCCGGGATGAACCGGGTGAAGTCGATGTCGGCGACGACCACTTCCGCGTCACCGGCGCCGATCGTGCGGCGCATGGCCGCGATCGCGCGGTCCGGCGGCAGCAGGGCGAGCCCGCCGCGGCCGACGCGGTCCCGCACCCCGGCGTCCCCGCCGAGCATGCCGGCGCCCGCCCAGGGACCCCAGGCGATCGACGTCGCGGGCTGACCCGCGGCCCGCCGTCGGGCGGCGAGGGCGTCGAGGTAGGCGTTGGCGGCGGCGTAGTTGCCCTGCCCGGCCGCGCCGAACGTGCCCGCGGTCGAGGAGAACAGCACGAAGGCGTCGAGGTTCTCGGTCAGCTCGTCGAGGTTCTCGGCGCCCACGCACTTCGGGCCGAAGACCGTCGCGAACTGGTCCGGGGTCAGGGAATCCGTGGTGCCGTCGTCGACGACACCGGCGGTGTGCACGACGGCGTTCACCGTCGGAAGCGACGCGATCAACCCGGCCAAGGCGTCGCGGTCGGCGACGTCGCAAGCCGCGATCGTCACGCGCGCTCCGGCAGCGGTGAGTTCGGCTTCGAGGTCGGCCGCGCCGGGTGCGTCCGCGCCGCTGCGGCTGACGAGCACCAGGTGGCCGGCACCGGCCGTCGCGAAGCGGCGCGCGACTTCCGCGCCGAGCCCGCCGGTGCCACCGGTGATCAGGACGGTGCCGCGCGGGGTGTAGGCCTCGACGGTCGTCATGGGGGCTGTGGCGAGGCGACGGGCGAAGACGCCGGAAGGCCGGACGGCGACCTGGTCCTCGTCGCCGATCCCGGCCAGGACGGCGAAGAGCCGGTTGACCGCGCGGGTGTCCAGGGTTTCGGGCAGGTCGACGAGCCCGCCCCAGCGCTGCGGCTGCTCCAGCCCCAGCACCCGGCCGAGGCCCCACAGGGCCGCACCACGCGGGTCCGCCGCGGGGTCGGCGGCGCCGACACTGACGGCGCCGCGGGTCGCCCACCACAGCGGCGCGGCGACTCCGGCGTCACCGAGCGCCTGCGCCACGGTGAGAGCACGGTCGGTCTCTCCCAGCAGGGAGAGCACGACGTCTGTGTCCATTTCAGACAGTCGTGCGGTCAGGGTCTCGCGGTCTTCGCCGCCGACCTCGAACCGGACACCGTCCACAGCGGACAGGACCGACTCGGCCCACGGACCGGGTTCGGCGGGCACGACGACCAGCACGCGGCGCGGGGTCGCGGGCTCGGTGCGGACCGGCGTCCAGACGACGCGGTAGCGCCACGCGTCGGCCTCGGACTCCGTCCGGACCTGGCGCCGCCACGCGGTGAGCGCGGGCAGCACGGTGCCGAGCGCGTCACGGTCGACGTCGAGCGTCGTCGACAACGAGGTGACGTCGGCGGCTTCGAGCGCCGTCCAGAAGCCGGTGTCGGCTTCGGCCGTGGCCTCCGTCGGAGCGGGCTCCGGCCAGTAGCGGGCGCGCTGGAAGGCGTAGGTGGGCAGGTCGATCCGGCGGGCGCCGGTGCCGGCGTAGAAGGCGGCCCAGTCGGGGCGGACGCCGTGCGCGTGCAGCTCGCCGAGCAGCGCCGCGACGGTCTCCTCCTCCGGCCGGTCGCGGCGCAGCACGGGCCGCACCGCGACGTCGGTGACGATCTCGCCAACCATCGCCGACAGGACGCCGTCGGGTCCGAGTTCGACGTAAGCGGTGACACCGGCCTCGTGCAGCGTGCCGATGGTGTCGCCGAAGCGGACGGCCTCGCGGGCGTGACGCACCCAGTAGTCCGGAGTGGACACCAGGTCGGCGTCGCCGAAGCCGCCGGTGATGCCGGAGACGAGCGACAGGTCCGGCGCGGCGTAGGTCAGCCCGGCCACGGCCGCGCGGAACTCGTCCAGCATCGGGTCCATCGCCGCCGAGTGGAAGGCGTGGGACACGGTCAGCCGGCGGGTCTTCGGGAACTGCTCGGCGAACGCGAGCACGGCGTCCTCGGGACCGGCGACGACGGTCGCACGCGGCCCGTTGACCGCGGCGATGTCGATGCCCTCGGGCAGCAACGCTCGCACGTCGGCCTCGGCCTCGCGGATCGCCACCATGGCGCCGCCGGAGGGCAGCGCCTGCATCAGGCGGCCGCGGGCGAGCACCAGCGTGGCGGCGTCGGCCAGGGAGAACACGCCGGCGACGTGCGCCGCGGCGATCTCGCCGACCGAGTGGCCGGCGACGTGGTCGGGGCGCACGCCCCACGACTCCAGGAGCCGGAAGAGCGCGACCTCGATCGCGAACAACGCGGGCTGGGCGTAGCGGGTTTCGTCCAGCAGCGCGGCTTCCGGCGTACCCGGCTCGGCGAACAGCAGGCCGTGCAGCGGGTGTTCGAGCCCGGCGTCCAGGTGCGAGACGACCTCGTCGAGGGCTTCGGCGAAGACCGGGAACCGCTCGGCCAGCTCACGCCCGGCACCCGGGCGCTGGCTGCCCTGGCCGGTGAACAGGAACGCGGTGCCGGGGCCGCCGGTGGTGCCGCGCAGCACGCTCGCCGCGGGCTGATCAGCGGCGACAGCGGCGAGCCCGTCGAGGACGTCGTCGTGTGTGGCGGCCAAGACGACCGCGCGGTGACTCAGGTCGGCACGGGCCGTGGCGAGCGAGAAGCCGAGGTCGGCGAGCGCGGGCTCGGGCTGGTCGGCCAGCCAGGTGCGCAGTCGGGCCGCCTGGGCGCGCAGTGCTTCCGGCGTCCGGGCCGACACGACCAGCGGGACGGTCCCGACGGTCTTCGGCTCGGCTTCGGTCTCCTCGAGTTCAGCAGCGGGGGCCTGTTCCAGCACGGTGTGGACGTTGGTGCCGCTCAGGCCGAACGACGAGACGGCGGCACGGCGCGGCGCACCGGTCTCGGGCCAGTCGGTCTGCTCGCCGAGAAGCGCGATGGTCCCGCTGGACCAGTCGATGTGCGACGACGGCGTCCCGGCGTGCAGTGTCTTCGGCAGCACGCCGTGACGCATCGCCATGACCATCTTGAGGACGCCGGCGATGCCGGACGCCATCTGCGTGTGGCCGATGTTGGACTTCACCGAGCCGAGCAGCAGCGGGCGTTCGCGCTCGCGGCCGTAGGTGGCCTGCAGGGCTTGGACCTCGATCGGGTCACCGAGCGCGGTGCCCGTGCCGTGACCCTCGATGACGTCGACGTCCGAAGCAGCCAGTCCCGAGTTGGCCAGCGCCTGCTTGATCACGCGCTGCTGGGACGGCCCGTTCGGCGCGGTCATGCCGTTGGACGCGCCGTCGGAGTTCATCGCCGAGCCGCGGACGACGGCCAGGATCTCGTGGCCGTTGCGCTGGGCGTCGGACAGCCGCTCGACGAGGACCAGGCCGATGCCCTCGGCGAGGCTCATGCCGTCGGCCTCGTCGGAGTAGGCCTTGCAGCGGCCGTCGGGCGCCATCGCGCGCTGGCGGCTGAAGCCGATCCATGGCGCGGGCGTCGCCATCACGGTGACGCCACCGGCGAGGGCCATCGTGCTCTCGCCGGTGCGCAGGGACTGGCAGGCCAGGTGCAACGCGACCAGCGACGACGAACAGGCCGTGTCGAGCGTGACGGCCGGGCCTTCCAGACCGAACAGGTAGGCGACGCGGCCGGACAGGACACTCGACACCGAGCCGGTGATCATGTGGCCTTCGGAGCCCTCGGCCGCGTTGAGCACGGTGGAGCCGTAATCCTGGTAGCTGGAGCCGATGAAGACGCCGGTGCGGCTGCCCCGCACGGTCGCCGGGTCGACCCCGGCGCGTTCGAGGGCCTCCCAGGACACTTCCAGCAGGAGCCGCTGCTGCGGGTCCATCGACAGCGCCTCGCGCGGCGAGATGCCGAAGAAGCCGGCGTCGAAGTCCGCGGCGCCTTCGAGGAAGCCGCCGAGCGTCGAGTAGGTCTTGCCGCTGCGGTCCGGGTCGGGGTCGAACAGCCCGGCCGCGTCCCAGCCGCGATCGGCCGGGAACGACGAGATCGCGTCCCCGCCGCCGAGCACGAGGTCCCACAACGCTTCCGGCGACGCGACGCCACCGGGGAAGCGGCAGCTCATGCCGACGATGGCGATCGGCTCGTCGGTCATCGCCCGCGTGACGACGGTCTCGGCGGTGTCCGATCCGTCCAGAGTGGACAGGATGAACCCGGCGAGCGCGTCGGCGTTCGGGTAGTCGAACACGACCGTGCTGGGCAGGCTCAGGCCGGTCACGACCTCGAGGCGGTTGCGCAGGTCGACGGCGGTGAGCGAGTCGAAGCCCAGGTCACGGAAGGCGCGGTCGGCCTCGACGGCGTCGCCGCCGGCGTGGCCGAGCACCGTCGCGGCTTCGGCGCGGACGAGGTCGACGACGAGCCGGCGTCCGGCCGCCGCGGGCAGGGCGCGAACCCGGCCGGCGAACGCGGCGACGTCGGCCGTCTCCGGGGCGGCCTCGGCGAGCTTGCGGACCGCGGGCAGCTCGGAGAACAGCGGGCTGGGCCGCACCGACGTGAAGACCGGGTAGTACCGCTCCCAGTCGAGGTCGGCGATCATCAGGGACGTCTCGTCGTCCTCGAGGGCGCGCTTCAGCCCGGCCAGCGCGAGGCGCGGTTCCATGAACTGCAGGCCACTGCGCAGGATCCGGCCCGGGTCGACCCGGCCCAGCTCGCGGTCGTCGGCCCAGATGCCCCAGGCGATCGTCGTCGCCGGGACCCCGCGGGCGCGCCGCTGCTCGGCCAGGGCGCCGAGGTAGGCGTTGGCCGCGGAGTAGGCGCCGTGGTCGCCACTGCCCCAGACGCCGGCGGTCGAGGAGTACATGACGAAGTGCTCGAGTTCGCCCTCGTCGAGCAGGTCGTCGAGGACGGCGTCGAGGTTGGCCGCACCGGTGACCTTGGCGTCGAGGACCTCGGCGAAGGCGGTGGGGTCCGTGCCGGTCAGCGGCGCGAGGGCGATGTGCGCGGCGGTGTGCACCACGGTGGTGATGCGGCGGCCTTCGGCCTTGAGCCGGGTGACGAGCGCGGCGACGGCGTCGCGGTCGGTGACGTCGAGGGCGACCACTTCGGCCGAACCAAGGTCCGCCACCAGCGCGTCGGCACCGGGCGCGTCGGGGCCACGGCGGCCGGTCAGCACGACGTGCTCGACACCCTCACCGGCAAGCCAGCGGGCGAGGTGCGGGCCGAGGGTGCCGGTACCGCCGGTGACGATAGCGGTGCCGTAGGCGCGCCAGGTCCGTTCCGGACGACGTCCGGCCACGGGAGCGGGCACGATCCGGCGCGCGAACACGCCGGACGCCCGGACGGCGAGCTGGTCCTCATCGCCGGACCCGGCCAGCACCGCGGCAAGCCGCCGGGCAGCCGCGGCGTCGAGGGTTTCGGGGAGATCGATGAGCCCGGCCCAGTGTCCGGGGTGCTCCAGGGCGGCGGACCAGCCGAGGCCGTGCACCTGCGCCTGGGCCGGATCGCGGACGGGGTCGGCGGGCCCGGTGGAGACGGCGCCGCGGGTCAGCGCCCAGATCGGGATCGCGGGGTCCGTCTCGGCGACGGCTTGGACGAGCGAGAGGGTGCGCAGCAGTCCGCGGCCGAGACCGGGGTGCTCGGTCGGCGCGTGGTCGGCGGCGAGCAGCGAGACGATGCCGGTCACGCCGCCGGTGTCCCCGAGCGCGGTCGTCACGGCCTCGCGATCGGAGTCGTCGGCGAGGACAACCGCACGCACCTCGGCGCCGTGGCCGCGCAGGGCGGCGGCGATCTCGTCGCCGGCGTCCGTGCCGATGACCAGCCACGTGCCGGACAGGGTGCCGCCGGCCGGGCGGGCCGGTCGCCAGGCGACGCGGTAGCGCCAGGCGTCCACAGTGGACTCCTCGTCGCGGCGGGCGTGCCAGGCCGACAGCGACGGCAGCAGGTCGTCGAGGGCACCTCGCTGGTGCTCGTCGAGGTCCAGCAGACGGGTCAGCTCACCGGTGTCGGCGCGGCCCACCGCCTGCCACAACTCGTCGTCGGCCGGCGCGCCCGCCACCGCCGACGCCGCTTCTTCGATGGCCCAGTAGTGCTCGTGCTGGAACGCGTAGGTGGGCAGGTCGGCGCGGCGGCCGCCGGTCAGGGTGTCCGCCCAGTCGACCGTCACCCCGCGGGTGTGCGCCTCGGCCAGGGACTTCAGGAACCGGTCGGCTCCGCCGTCGTCGCGGCGCAGGGTGCCCAGCGCCGCGACCGGCACGCCGGCCGCTTCGGCCAGTTCGCCGATGGCCATGGTGAACACCGGGTGCGGGCTCGACTCGACGAACACCGGGTGACCGTCGGCGACCGCCGCGGACAGCGCGGCGCCGAACTCGACGGTCCCCCGCAGGTTGCGGCACCAGTAGTCGCCGGTCAGCTCGGTCGGCTCGACGAGCCCGCCGGTCACCGTCGAGTAGAACCGGACGCCGGTCTCGCGCGGAGCCACCGGCGCCAGCAGCTCGGCGAGTTCACCCGCGATCGCGTCCACCTGCGGCGAGTGCGCGGCGAAGTCGACGCCGTCCAGCCGCCAGCGCATCAGGCCCGCCTTGGCGAGCCGCCGTTCCAGCACGGCCAGCGCGTCCGGGTCGCCGGACACGGTCACCGAACGCGGCCCGTTGACCGCCGCGACGGCGATCCGGTCGGCCAGCTCGGCGATCAGCTCGCGGACGTCGTCCGCGGCCGCGACGACCGACAACATCGCCCCACGGCCGGAAAGCCGCTCGGCGATCAGCCGCGACCGCAGCGCCACGATCCGAGCGCCGTCCTGCAGCGTCAGGGCCCCGGCCACGCAGGCTGCGGCGATCTCCCCCTGGGAGTGCCCGATCACCGCGACCGGCTCGACACCGTGTTCGCTCCACAGGCTCGCGAGCGACACCATCACGGCCCACAGCACCGGCTGGATCACGTCGACCCGTTCCAGGGCTTCGTCGTCGCGCAGCACGTCCGGCAGCGACCAGTCGGTGAACTCCGCGAGCGCGGCGGCGCACTCGGCCATCCGGCCGGCGAACACCGGCGACGACGCCAGCAGCTCGCGGGCCATGCCCGGCCACTGCGAGTCCTGGCCGGGGAAGACGAACACGGGTGCGGCGGTGCGCTTGGCGACCCCGCGCACGAGCGCCGAGTCAGCCGCGTTCCCGGCCAGGGCGGCGAGGCCGCGGCGCAGGTCCAGCGGGTCTTCGCCGACGACGACCGCGCGCTGCTCGAACACCGACCGCGTGCCGGAGAGCGACCAGCCGACGTCGACCGGCCGCGCCGCGGGGTGCTCGTCGAGGTGCTGCAGCAGCCGCAAGGCCTGGGCCTGCAGGGCGGGCGCGGTGCGGGCAGACAGCGGCCAGACGACCGGTCCGGACGCGGCTTCGGGCTCGGCCGGGACGTCTTCCGGCGCTGGGGCTTCGATGATCGCGTGGGCGTTGGTGCCGCTGATGCCGAACGACGAGACGCCGGCCCGGCGCGGCCGTCCGGTCTCCGGCCACTCGGCCTGTTCGTGCAGCAGCTGGACCGCGCCGGCCGACCAGTCGATCTTCGTGGACGGCTGATCGACGTGCAGGGTGCGCGGCAGTACGCCGTGGCGCATGGCGTGCACCATCTTGATCAAGCTGGCCACACCGGCGGCGGACTGCGTGTGCCCGATGTTGGACTTCACCGAGCCGATCAGCAGCGGCCGTTCGCGGTCGCGGCCGTAGGTCGCCTGCAGCGCCTGGACCTCGATCGGGTCGCCGAGCGCGGTGCCGGTGCCGTGCGCGTCGAGCGCGTCGACCTCGGCCGCGGCGAGCCCGGCGTTGGCCAGGGCCTGGCGGATGACGCGCTGCTGCGAGGGGCCGTTGGGCGCGGTGAGGCCGTTGGACGCGCCGTCGGAGTTGACCGCGGTGCCGCGCACGACGGCGAGGACCTGGTGGCCGTGGCGGCGGGCGTCGGACAGCCGTTCCAGCACGAGGATGCCGACACCTTCGGCGAGGCTCATGCCGTCGCCGGCTTCGGAGAACGCCTTACAGCGGCCGTCGGCGGCCAGCGCGCGCTGGCGGCTGAACGCGACGAACGGGTCGGGCGACGCCATGATCGTCGCGCCACCGGCCAGGGCGAGGGAGCTTTCCCCGGCGCGCAGGGACTGGCAGGCCAGGTGCAGCGCGACGATCGACGACGAACACGCCGTGTCGACGGTGACCGACGGGCCCTCGAAGCCGAACAGGTACGACAACCGTCCGGAAAGGACACTCGGGATGGTGCCGGTGACGAGGTGGCCCTCGGAACCTTCGCCGGTCGAGGTGCCGTAGTCCTGGAAGCTGGAGCCGATGAAGACGCCGGTCCGGCTCCCCCGCACCGATGCTGGGTCGACGCCGGCGCGTTCCAGGGCCTCCCACGAGACTTCGAGCAGGAACCGCTGCTGCGGGTCCATGGACATGGCTTCACGCGGGGAGATCCCGAAGAACCCGGCGTCGAACTCGGCGGCGTCCTCCAGGAACCCGCCGAGCGTCGAGTAGGTCTTGCCGCCGCGGTCCGGGTCCGGGTCGAACAGGCCCGCGATGTCCCAGCCGCGGTCGGCGGGGAACGACGAGATCGCGTCCACACCGCCGGCGACGACGTTCCAGAGGTCTTCCGGCGAGCCGACGCCGCCGGGGAACCGGCAGCCCATGCCGACGATGGCGATGGGCTCGTCGACCGCACCCGGCGTGACGACGACGTCGCCGACGGCCGGGCCGTCGATCTCCTCGCGCAGGAACGCGACGAGCGCGAGCGGGGTCGGGTAGTCGAAGACCAGCGTCGCGGGCAGGGACAGACCGGTGGCGTCGACGAGACGGCGGCGGAACTCGACGGCGGTCAGCGAGTCGAAGCCGAGGTCGCGGAAGGCGCGGTCCTCGTCGATGGCGTCGGCCGTGACGTGGCCCAGCACTTCGGCGGCTTCGACGCGCACCAGGTCCAGCAGCGCGCGGTCGCGTTCGGTCTCGGACATCCCGGCGAAGCGCGCCGCGAAGGCGGTCACGGCGGCGGCCGCGACGGGCTCGGGCTTGCTCTCGACGAGTTCGTCGAACAGCCGGCTGGCGCGGGTGGCGGTGAACACCGGCAGGAAGGTGTCCCAGGTGATGTCGGCGACGACGACGGCCGTGTCGTCGCGCAGCAGCGCGCGTTCCAGCTCAGCGAGCGCGGGCGCGGTCGGCAGGAAGCCGAGGCCGCGGCGGCTCAGCTGGCCGGCGACGTGCTCGTCGGTGGCCATGCCTTCCTCGGCCCAGGCACCCCAGGCGATCGACGTCGCCTTGCGGCCGTGGGCCCGGCGGGCTTCGGCGAGCGCGTCGAGGTAGGCGTTGCCGGCGGCGTAGGCGGCCTGGCCGCCACTGCCCCAGACGCCGGCGACGGACCCGAAGAGCAGGAAGAAGTCGAGGTCGTGCCCGGCGAGGAGGACGTCGAGGTGCGCGGCGCCCTCGGTCTTGGCGGCCATGACGCGGGTGTACTCGGCGAAGTCGGCGCCGTGGATCGGATCCATCGCCTGCGCGATGCCCGCCGTGTGCACGACCCCGGTGAGCTGCAGGCCGTCGAGCAGCTCCTCGACGGCGGCGCGATCGGCGATGTCGCAGGCGGCGATCGTCACCCGGGCACCGGCCTCGGTGAGTTCGGCTTCGAGTTCGGCGGCGCCGGGCGCTGCTGGGCCGCGACGGCTGACGAGCACCAGGTGCTCGGCCCCGGCGGCGGCGAGCCACCGCGCGACGGACGCGCCGAGCGCACCGGTGCCGCCGGTGACGAGCACGGTCCCGGAAGCGCGGAAGCGCCCGGTGGATTCGGCGGGCAGGTACCGCCCGATCCGCCGCCCGAAGGCCCCCTGGGCCCGGATCGCGACCTGGTCTTCCCCACCGGATCCGGCGAGCACGGCGGCGAGCCGTCGCCCGGCGGCGGGATCGAGGGTGGCGGGCAGGTCGATCAGCCCGCCCCACAGCGCGGGCTGTTCGAGCGCGGCGGTCCGCCCCAGCCCCCACACCCGCGCGGCGACGGGATCGGGCGCCCCTTCCCCCGCGGTGACGACGGCACCGGAGGTGAGCGTCCACAGGCGAAGGCCGAGGTCGGCGTCGCCAAGGGCCTGAACGAGGGTGAGCAGATCCCGCAACCCGCCATCCCCGGCGGCGGGCAGGTGAAGGACACCGTCAACCGGCCCAGCCGAGGCAAGCGCCGCGGCCAGTCGCGCACGCTCGCCCAAGTCCGTGAATGGCACATCGAGGGACTCAGAGTCCGTGGATGTGCCATTCACGGACTTCGGAGCGTCCAGAGCCGACAGAACCACGCGCTTGATCGTCGCGCCGTGGGTGGTGAGGGCTGCCTCGACCTCCGTGCCTTCGTCGGCGGTCGACGTCACCAGCAGCCACGTTCCCGGCAGGGCCGGGTTCTCCGCGGTGCGGAACGGGTGCCACTCCGTGCGGTAGCGCCAGGACTTCGCCTTCTCCTCCGCCGCCCGGCGGTCGCGCCAGCCGGACAGGGCCGGGAGCAGCGTGGTCAGGGATTCCTGCTGGTCGTCGCCCAAGTTGAGCAGGCCGGCCAGTTCCGTCGGGTCGCCGCGGCCGATCGCTTCCCACAGGGGGCCGTCCGCGGTGGCGGCCACCGGCCGCGCCGGGGTGGCGGCAGCCCAGTAGTGCTCGCGCTGGAACGGGTAGGTCGGCAGCTCGACCGGCGCGCCCGCGCGGCCGAGGTAGGCCGGCCAGTCCACCGTGCAGCCGCGCGTGTGCAGCACCGCCAGGGCCGTGACGGCGGACTCCACCTCCGGACAGTCCTTGCGCAGCAACGGGATCGCGCCCGGCTGGTCGATCATGGCCGACAGCACCGCGCCCGGCCCGAGTTCCAGGAACGTGGCGGCAGCCGAACGCGCGATCGTCTCGGCGAACCGGACCGTCGCGCGCACGTGCTCGACCCAGTACCCCGGCGACCGGACGTCGCCCTGGGCCACGAACGTCAGTGACGGCTCGGCGAAGTCCAGCCCCCGCACGACCTCGCCGAACTCCGCCAGCATCGGGTCCATCAGGTGCGAGTGGAACGCGTGCGACACCTGCAGCCGCTTCGTCCGCTCGAAGCGCGCGGCGACGGCCAGCACGACGTCCTCGACGCCCGAGAGCACCACGGAGTCCGGGCCGTTGATCGCCGCGATGTCGACGCCGTCGGTCAGGCCTGCGCGAACGTCCTCTTCGGACGCCTGCACCGACACCATCGCGCCGCCGGCGGGCAGGGCCTGCATCAGCCGGGCCCGCGCGGACACCAGCGCGCACGCGTCGTCCAGCGACAGCACGCCCGAGACGTGCGCCGCCGCGATCTCGCCGATCGAGTGCCCGGCCACGAGATCCGGCCGGACGCCCCACGACTCCAGCAGCCGGAACGCCGCCACGCCGAAGGCGAACAACGCGGGCTGCGCGGTCCCGGTTCGTTCCAAAGCGACCGGGTCGTCGCCCCACACCACGTCCCGCAGGCCCGGCTCGCACCGGTCGAGGACGTCGGCGAACACGTCGGCGAACACGGGGAACCGCGAAGCCAGCTCACGCCCCATGCCCAGGCGCTGGGCGCCCTGACCGGGGAAGACGAACGCGAGGCCGCCGGCGGCGGCAACCCCGGTGACCAAACCGGACGCCGAGTTCCCGGCGGCGAGTGCGGCCAGCGACGACGAGACGTCGTCGCCGAGCACCACGGCCCGGTGCTCGAACGCGGTGCGCGTGGTGGCCAGGGACCACGCGAGGTCCAGCCGACCGGCGTCGATCGACGCCACGTTCGCGGCCTGCTCACGCAGCCCACCGGCGGTCCGCGCGGACAGCAGCAGCGGCGCGGCCACGGCGTCCACCGGGGATACGACCGGCGAGGCCTCGACGAAAGGAGCCGCTTCGAGGACGACGTGCGCGTTGGTCCCGCTGATGCCGAACGACGACACCGCGCCACGCCGGGCGCGCCCGGTCTCCGGCCACGGCGACGGCTCGGCGAGCAGCGACACCGCGCCCGCGCTCCAGTCCACATGGGACGACGGCGCGGCCGCGTGCAGCGACTGGGGCACCGTGCCGTGCCGCATCGCCATGATCAGCTTGATCACGCCGGCGACACCCGCGGCGGCCTGCGTGTGCCCGATGTTCGACTTCACCGAACCCAGCAGCAACGGGGTTTCCCGGTCTTGGCCGTACGTCGCGAGCAGCGCCTGCGCCTCGATCGGGTCGCCCAGGGTCGTGCCGGTGCCGTGTCCCTCGACGACGTCGACGTCCGAAGTGGACAGTCCGGCACCGGCCAGCGCGGCGCGGATCACGCGCTGCTGCGACGGGCCGTTCGGCGCGGTGAGGCCGTTGGACGCGCCGTCCTGGTTGACGGCCGAGCCGCGGACCAGGCCCAGCACGCGGTGGCCGTGGCGGCGGGCGTCGGAGAGGCGTTCGAGCACGAGCACGCCTGCGCCTTCGGACCAGCCGACGCCGTCGGCTTCGTCCGAATAGGACTTGCAGCGGCCGTCGGGCGACAGGCCGCGCTGGCGGGAGAACTCGACGAACGAGTTCGGAGTGGACATCACGGTGACGCCGCCGGCCAGAGCGAGGGTGCAGTCGCCGGAGCGCAGGGCATGCATCGCCCAGTGCATCGCCACGAGCGACGACGAGCAGGCCGTGTCGATCGTGACGGCCGGGCCTTCGAGGCCGAGCGAGTAGGCGACCCGGCCGGACACGACGCTCGACGCCGTGCCGCTGCCCTGGAAGCCTTCGAAGTCGCCGCCGGCCATGACGAGGCCGTAGTCGTTGTACATCACGCCGGCGAACACGCCGGTGGAGCTGCCGCGTAGGCGTCGCGGGTCGATCCCGGCGCGTTCGATCGCCTCCCACGAGACCTCCAGCAGCAGGCGCTGCTGCGGGTCGGTGGCTTCGGCTTCGCGCGGGCTCATCCCGAAGAACGCCGGGTCGAACTCACCGGCGTTGTGCAGGAAGCCGCCTTCGCGGGTGTAGGAGGTGCCCTTGTGGTCGGGGTCCGGGTCGTACAGCGCGCCCAGGTCCCAGCCGCGGTTGACCGGGAACGTCGACGTCGTGTCGCGGCCCTCGGCCACCGCCGCCCACAGGTCCTCCGGCGAGGCGATCCCGCCCGGGAAGCGGCAGCTCATGCCGACGATGGCGATCGGGTCGTCGTCGGCCGCGACGGTCCGGGTGACGACCGGGCCGCGGGCGTCGTCGCCGAGCAGCTCGGCCAGGATGTGGGCGGCCAGCGCGGCGGGTGTCGGGTGGTCGAACGCCGTCGTGGCGGGCAGGCGCAGCCCGGTCGCGGCGTCGAGGCGGTTGCGCAGCTCGACGGCGGTGAGGGAGTCGAAGCCGAGTTCGGAAAAGGACCGCTCCGGGTCGACGGCCGCGGCCCCGGCGTGCCCGAGCACCCCGGCGACCTCACGGCGGACCAGGTCGGCAACCCGCGCCGCGCGCGCGGCGTCGTCCAATGTGGACAGCTGGTGCGCCAGCCGGCCCGCGCCGCCCGCGGTCCGCACGGCCCTGCGGCCGCCGCCGACGAGCGACCGCAGCACGGCGGGTGGCTCCGGCCGGGCGCTCAGCACCGGCAGGTCGAAGCGGACCGGGACGACGACGGGCTCGTCGGCCGCGAGAGCGGCGTCGAAGAGCGCGACACCTTCGGCCTCGGTGAGCGCGGGAATGCCCATCCGGGCGAACCGGCGCAGGGTGCCGTCGCCGGCCATCCCGGCTTCACCCGCCCACGGCCCCCACGCGAGGGACACCGCGGGCAGGCCGGCGTCGCGGCGCACCTGGGCGAGCGTGTCGAGGAAGGCGTTGCCGGCGGCGTAGTTGGCCTGCCCGGCCGCGCCGAGCGTGCCGGCCAGGGAGGAGAACAGGACGAACGCGGTCAGGTCGTGGTCGCGGGTCAGCTCGTGCAGGTTCCAGGCCGCGTCGGCCTTGGGCGCCAGCACGGTGGCGAGCTTCGCCGCGTCGAGGGTGCCGAGCAGGCCGTCGTCGAGGACGCCGGCCGCGTGCACGACGGCGGTCAGCGGGTGGGCGGCCGGGATGTCCGCGAGCAGCGCGGCCAGCGCGGCGCGGTCGCTCGCGTCGCAGGCGACGACGCTGACGTCGGCGCCCTGACCGGCCAGCTCGGTGAGGAGGTCGTCGGGCGCGACACCGCGGCGGCTCGCGAGGACCAGGTGCCGGACGCCGTGCTCGCGCACGAGGTGCCGGGCGATGATCCGGCCCAGTCCCCCGGTACCGCCGGTGATCAGGACGGTGCCGCCGGCGTCCCAGCCGCGCGGCTCGGCGGGCACGGCCCGCACCAGCCGGGGCACGAGCACGCGCCCGGCGCGGATCAGGGCGCGCGGCTCGCCGGTCGACAGCGCGGTCGTGACGGCGTCGGCGGACGCCGGCTGCTCGTCGGTTTCGATCAGGACGAAGCGGCCGGGGTGTTCCTGCTGGGCGGCCAGGACGAGCCCGCGCACGGTCGCCGCGGCGGGCACACCGGCCGGGATGACCAGGGCCAGCCGTCGGTCATCAGCCGCTTCGACGCGCGCCTGCAGCAGGCCGAGGGCGTGCGCGGCGAGGTCGCGTGCCGCCGCCGGGGTCTCCCCCGCCGGAACGTCGAGGGGGACGACGTCGGCGTCGGCCGGGTCGGTGATCCCGGTGACCGGCTCGGTCCAGTCGACCCGGTAGAGGCCGCCGCCGGTGCCGGCGGCGAAGGATTCGGCAGCGATCGGCCGCACGGACAGGCCGCCGGCCACCGCCACCAGGTCGCCTTCGGGCGTCGACAGGACGAGGGACAGTGAGTCGTCACCGGTCTTGCGCAGCTCGGCCCGCAGCACCGTCGCGCCGACCGCGCGCACGGCGACGTCCCGCCACGAGAACGGCAGGCCGCCGTCACCGGCGAGGAACGCCGTGGCGTGCAGGGCCGCGTCGAACAGCGCCGGGTGCAGGTCGAACGTCTCGGCTTCGACGTCGTCGGGCAGCGCGACCTCGGCGAAGACGTCGTCGCCGCGACGCCAGGCGGCACGCAGGCCGCGGAACGCCGGGCCGTACTCCCGGCCGTCGTCGATGCCGTCGTAGAACCCGGCCAGCTCGACGGGGGTGGCGTCCGCGGGCGGCCAGGCCGCTTCCGGGATCACGATTTCCCGGGTGACGGCGGTCAGCCGGCCGACCGCGTGGGACGTCCAGTTGCCGCTGACTTCGCCGTCCGGACGCGAGTGGACGGCCACCGCGCGGCGGCCGTCGTCGTCCGGGGCGCCGACCCACACCTGGACGACGACGCGCTCGTCCGCACCCAGCACCAGCGGCCGGGTGAGGGTCAGCTCTTCGACGTCCGGGCAGCCGGTCTCGGCGCCGGCGCGGACGGCCAGTTCCAGCAGCGCCGTGCCGGGCACGACGACCGCGCCGCCGACGCGGTGGTCGGCGAGCCAGGCGTGGGTGCCGGCCGACAGCCGGCCGGTCAGCAGCAGGCCGCGGGCGTCGGCGACCTCGACGGCGGTGCCGAGCAGCGGGTGGTCGACACTGCGCAGGCCCGCGGACCGCAGGTCGCCGCGGCCGCGGCCGGTGTCGCGCGGCCAGAACCGCAGGCGCTGGAAGGCGTAGGTGGGCAGCTCGGTCCACGCGGCGCCGGTCCCGGCGAAGAACGCCGCCCAGTCGATCGCGACGCCGTCGCCGTGCAGCCGGGCGAGGGCCTCGGCCGAAGACGTGAGTTCGTCGCGGTCCTTGCGCAGCACCGGCACGGCGAGTGCGTCCGGGACGTCGACCAGCGGCGTCAGCGCGGCTTCCGGCCCGACCTCGACGAACCGGTTGGCCCCGGCGTCGGCGAGGCGGGTGAGGACGTCGCCGAAGCGGACGGTCTCGCGGACGTGGCGCACCCAGTACTCCGGGTCGGTCACCTCACCGGCGACGATCAGCGCACGTGCCGGTTCGGCGAAGGTCAGCCCGGCGACCACCTCGCGGAACGCGGGCAGCATCGGGTCCATCAGGTGCGAGTGGAACGCGTGGGACGCGCGCAGCCGCGTCGTCCGCTCGAAGCGGGCAGCGACGGCCAGCACGGCGTCTTCGGTACCGGACAAGACAACTGCGCGAGGGCCGTTGACGGCGGCGATACCCACACCGTCGACCAGCTCGGCGCGGACTTCGTCCTCGGTGGCCCGGACGGCGACCATCGCGCCGCCGGCGGGCAGGTCGCGCATCAGCCGGGCGCGCGCGGACACCAGGGCACAGGCGTCGTCGAGGGACAGCACGCCGGCGCAGTGGGCAGCGGCGATCTCGCCCGCCGAGTGCCCGGCGAGCAGGTCGGCGCGGACCCCCCACGACTCCAGCAGGCGGAAGAGCGCGACCTCGACGGCGAAGATCGCCGGCTGCGCCCAGCCGGTGTCGGCGAGCGTACCGGCGTCGGTGCCCCAAACGACGTCCCGGAGTCCGGGCTCGAGCCGGTCCAGGACCTCGTCGAAGGCGGCGGCGAACGCCGGGTGCGCGGTGTACAGTTCGCGCCCCATGCCCAGGTGCTGCGAACCCTGGCCGGTGAACAGGAACGCGGTCTTGGCCCGCGCACGCGGCGAGCCGACGACTCCGGACTCCCCCGCGGCGAGCGCCCGCAAGGCATCCGCCACGGCATCGCGATCGACACCGACGACAGCAGCGCGACGCTCGAACGGCGTCCGCGCGGTGGCCAGGGAGAACGCGACGTCGGCGAGCGGCGCGTCGCCGTCCGTCAGCTGCCGCGCGAGCCGCCCGGCCTGCTCGCGCAGGGCCTCGTCGGTCTTGCCGGAAATCAGGAAAGGCACCGGCCGCGCGACGACGTCACGCGGCTCGGCGTCCTCGGCCGGGGCCTGCTCGATGATCGCGTGCGCGTTGGTGCCGCTGAGCCCGAAGGACGACACACCCGCGCGGCGGGGCTCGCCGGTCTCCGGCCATTCGGTGGCCTCGGTGACCAGGTCGACGCGGCCCGCGCGCCAGTCCACATGGGACGACGGGGCGTCGACGTGCAGCGTGGGCGGGACGACGCCATGGCGCATGGCCAGGACCATCTTGATCACGCCGGCGACCCCGGCGGCGGCCTGGGTGTGGCTGATGTTGGACTTGATCGACCCGAGCAGCAGTGCGCGTTCGCGGTCCTGCCCGTAGGTCGCCATCAGGGCCTGGGCCTCGACGGGGTCGCCCAGCCGAGTGCCGGTGCCGTGCGCCTCGACGACGTCGACCTGGCTCGGTGAAAGCCGGGAGCTCTTCAGCGCCTCACGGATCACCCGCTGCTGGGACGGGCCGTTGGGGGCGGTCAGGCCGTTGGTGGCGCCGTCCTGGTTGACGGCGCTGCCGCGGACGACCGCGAGCACGGGGTGGCCGTTGCGGCGGGCGTCCGACAGGCGTTCGAGGACGAGCACACCCGAGCCCTCGGCCCAGCCGGTGCCGGCGGCCGAGTCCGCGAACGAGTGGCAGCGGCCGTCCGGGGACAGCCCGCCCTGGCGGCTGAACTCGACGAACGTGGTCGGGGCGGACATCACCGTCACGCCACCCGCGACGGCGAGCGTCGACTCCCCCGACCGCAGCGACTGCGCGGCCAGGTGCAGCGCGACGAGCGAAGACGAGCACGCCGTGTCGACGGAGACGGCCGGGCCGACCAGGCCCAGCACGTAGGAAAGGCGGCCGGACAGGACGCTGTTCGTGTTGCCGGTCAGCAGGAAGCCCTCGGACGGCCCGGCGGCGCCGGTCAGGTACTCCTGGGCCATCGCGCCGACGAACACGCCGGTCCGGGTGCCCTTGAGCGACGACGGCGCGATGCCGGCGCGCTCGATCGCCTCCCACGTCGTCTCGAGCAGGATCCGTTGCTGCGGGTCCATTTCGGCCGCCTCGCGCGGCGAGATGCCGAAGAACCCGGCGTCGAACTCGGCGGCGTCGAGCAGGAACCCGCCGGACATCGCCGCCTCGCCGCCGGCCTCGGCGAGCGCGCCGAGGTCCCAGCCGCGGTCGGCGGGCAGCCCGGTGACGCCGTCGCGCCCGGAGCCGACCAGCTCCCAGAGGTCTTCGGGGCTGGTGACCCCGCCGGGATAGCGGCAGCTCATCCCGACGATCGCGATCGGTTCGACCGCGCGGGTCTCCAGCTCCTCCAGCCTCTGCTGGGTGCGCACGAGGTCCGCGCTGGCCCGCTTGAGGTAGCTCCGGAGCTTCTGTTCGTTGTCCATGAATCAGCAACCCATCCCGACACGACGGCGAGCGGTGGCGCCCCGGGACGGCTGCTGCGGTGGCAGTCCGGCGCACGGCCGGCTGCCGCCCGGGGCGCGGAAAATGGTTTTCTGCGGCGGAAATCGTCCTCGGCGGCACTTCGCCCGGGCCGCGACCGCCGAGTTCATCCGGGACCGGCCTGGGCCGGTTACCAGACGGCGGCGGTCAGCGCCTCGCCGAGGTCCAGCTCCCGGGCGGTCTGGTGCAGGTCGGATTCGACCATCATGCGCATCAGCTCCTCGAACGGCACCGACGGCTTCCAGCCCAGGTCGGCGCGGGCCAGCGTGGCGTCGGCGCACAGCGTCTCGACCTCGGCGGGCCGCACCAGGCTCGGGTCGACGACGACGTAGTCGCGCCAGTCGAGATCGGCGGCGGCGAACGCGATGTCGGCGGCGTCGCGGACGGTGTGCATCCGGCCGGTACCGATCACGTAGTCGCACGCCTCGTCGCGCTGCAGCATGAGGTGCATCGCCTGGACGTAGTCGCCGGCGAAGCCCCAGTCGCGCACGGCGTCGAGGTTGCCGAGGCGCAGCTCGTCCTGCAGGCCCAGCTTGATCCGGGCGACGGCGTTGGAGATCTTGCGGGTGACGAACTCGATGCCGCGGCGCGGCGACTCGTGGTTGAACAGGATGCCCGAGACGCCGTACATCCCGTAGGACTCGCGGTAGTTGCGCGTGATGTAGTGGCCGTAGGCCTTCGCGACGCCGTACGGGCTGCGCGGGTGCAAGATCGTCTTCTCGTTCTGCGGCGTCTCGGCCGCCTTGCCGAACATCTCCGACGACGACGCCTGGTAGAACCGGATCTGGCTGCCCGGCGCGGTGGTCCGCGACTTGTCCAGCCCGGAGACCATCCGGATCGCCTCCAGCACGCGCAGCACGCCCATGCCGTTGACGTCGGTGGTGAGCTCGGCCTGCTGCCACGACATCGGCACGAACGAGATCGCGCCCAGGTTGTAGACCTCGTCCGGCTGCACCAGGTCCACGGCCCCGACGAGACTCGCCTGGTCCAGCAGGTCGCCGTGGACGAAGTTCAGCTCGGCGGCGATCCGGCTGACCCGGGACTTGCGCGGGTTCGCCTGACCGCGCACCAGGCCCCACACGTCGTAGCCCAGTGCCAGCAGGTGCTCGGCCAGGTAAGAGCCGTCCTGTCCCGTGACACCCGTGATCAATGCTCGTTTCGTCATAGCTCTCCCACGTTCACCGGCCGACCGGCCGTGCTCGCGGCCGCCCGGCACCGCCGCTGATCCGCTCGATCACACACCCGCCCCGCCCTGGAAAACATTGGACAATCCGTGCCCCCATCGGGAACTTCTGGTGATTTCCCGTCTTCAGCGGGTCCATCCTGCAGCTTTCCGGTAGCCGAGGCATGCGAGGACCTGATGGCATTCCGATATCCCGTCTCCCAGCCCCATCTCACCGGCCGTGAGATCTACTACGTCACCGAAGCGGTGACGACGGGCTGGATCTCCTCCCAGGGCCCGTTCGTGCAGCGCTTCGAGGAGACCTTCGCCGACTGGAACGGCCAGGGCCACGGCGTCGCCTGCTCCTCCGGCACGACGGCGCTCACCCTCGCCCTGCGCGCGCTCGGCATCGGGCCCGGCGACGAGGTGCTGGTGCCGGAGTTCACCATGATCGCGTCGGCCTGGGCGGTCACCTACACCGGCGCCACGCCGGTCTTCGTCGACTGCGGCGACGATCTCAACATCGACGTCGCGCAGCTCGAAGCCAAGATCACGCCGCGGACCAAGGCGATCATGCCGGTGCACATCTACGGCCGGCGCTGCGACATGGACGCGATCATGGACCTCGCCTACCAGTACAACCTGCGGGTCGTCGAGGACTCGGCCGAGGCCCACGGCGTCCGCCCGGTCGGCGACATCGCGTGCTTCTCCTTGTACGCCAACAAGATCATCTCGTCCGGCGAGGGCGGCATCTGCCTGACGAACGACGCGCGGCTGGCCGAGCAGATGAAGCACCTGCGCGGCATGGCCTTCAGCAAGGCCCACGACTTCATCCACAAGAAGCTGGCCTACAACTTCCGGATGACCAACCTGCAGGCCGGTGTCGCGCTGGCGCAGGTGGAGCGGATCGACGAGATCCTCGAACTGCGGTCCCGGATCGAAAAGCAGTACGACGAACGGCTTTCCGGCATCCCCGGGATCACCCGCATGCCCGGCCGCGACGTCCTGTGGATGTACGACCTGCTGGCCGAGGGCCGCGACGAGCTGCGCGCCCACCTCTCGGCCGCCGGCGTCGAGACGCGGCTGTTCTTCCAGCCGATGAGCCGCCAGCCGATGTACCTCGACCCGAAGTGGCCGGAGCTGAACGCGGCCCGCTTGGCCGCCCAGGGCTTCTACCTGCCGACCTACGTGGGCCTGGAGGAGAGCGACCAGGACTTCATCGTGGACCGCGTCGCGGAGTTCTACGGCAGCAGCTGAACCCGCGCGGCCAATACGACGCCCGGACTGGCCAACACAACGCCCGGAACGGCCAACACGCCGGCGCTCTCGGCGTGTTGGCCGTTCCGGGCAGCGTGTTGGCCGTTCCGGGCAGTGTGTTGGCCAGTCCGGGCCGTGAAACGACTCGGCCGCAACCGGCCGGGAGGCGGGCTGCGGCGAGCTTTGGGGACCGGTGAGCCGCCCGGACAGTGACCAGGACGGCTCACCGGCGTTCGTGGGCCGGAGGGGCACTCCGGCGCGGCGGTGGGCCGGCAGACCAGGGGGTCGCCTGCCGGACCACCGACGTCAGCCGGCCGGCTGCTCGGCCGAGTCGAGGTCGCGCGCCAGCAGCTCGGCGATCTCCGTCACGGCGGCGTCGGCACCTTCGCCCTCGGCCGAGATCAGCACCTCTTCGCCGCCGCGGACACCGAGCGCCATGACGCCCAGGATGCTGGTGGCGTCCACCAGCTTGTCCTCGGTGCGGCCGATCTTCACCGGCACCGGCTGCCGGCCCGCGGCCTCGACCAGCAGCTTGACCGGACGCGCGTGCAGCCCGACGGGCGAGCCGATTACCACCTTTTTACTGGACATTCCCGATTCCCATCTCGTGGAGAAAGCTGTGACGCGTCAGCCGGCCGTCTTGGCGGAGAATTCCTCCGCGATCCGGCGCGCCTGGGGCACGTCGGACGCGGAAAGCACCTCGCGGGCGAGGGTTTCGCACTGCTCGAGGGTGTAGTCCTTCAACGCGGCGCGGACCGCGGGGACTGCGGACACCGACATCGACAGACTGGTGATGCCCAGGCCGGCGAACACCGGGGCCAGGCCCGGGTCGCTGGCCGCCTCGCCGCAGATGCCGGCGGACTTGCCGGCCTCCTTGGCCGCCGCCGCGACGTTCGCCACGAGCGCCAGCAACGCCGGCTGCCAGGGGTCGAGCAGGTCCCCCAGCTCACCCAGCATCCGGTCCGCGGCGTAGGTGTACTGCGAAAGGTCGTTGGTGCCGATGCTGACGAAGTCGACCTCCGCCAGGATGTCCGCGGCGCGGATCGCCGCGGCGGGCACCTCGATCATCACGCCGGCCTGGCCGATCCCGTGCTCGCGGGCGAGATCGCGGAACGCCGCGGCCTCCGCCGGCGTGGCGATCATCGGCGCCATCACCCGCACGTCGGCCTCGTGGTCGGCCGCCGCCAGGCTGATCGCCTCCAGCTGCGCGGTGAGCAGCCCCGGGTTGCGGACGCCGACGCGGTAGCCGCGCACGCCCAGCGCCGGGTTCGGCTCGTCCTCGGTGTTGGCGAACGGGATGTACTTGTCGGCGCCGGCGTCCAGCGTGCGGATGACGACCGGCCGGCCGCCGAACCCGCGCAGCACCTCGCCGTAGGCCGCCCGCTGCTCCTCGACCGTCGGGGCCTCCGTGCGGTCCAGGAACAGGAACTCGGTCCGGAACAGCCCGACGCCCTCGGCGTCGGCCGCCGCGTCCTGCTCGACCCCGCCGGCGCTGCCGACGTTGAGCAGGAGCTTGACCGGGTGGCCGTCCGCGGTGGCGCCGGGGCCGCTGTGCGCCGCCAGCTTCTCCTTCAGCGACGCCGCTTCCGCCTCGACCTGCCGGACGTAGTCGTCCGCCGGATCGACGACGACCGTGCCGCGCCCGCCGTCGACGGCGATCCGCTGCCCGTCCGCCAGGCCCGCGGCGCCGGCGCAGCCGACCACCGCCGGGATCCCGAGGGCCCGGGCGACGATCGCCGTGTGGCTGGTCGGGCCGCCCTTCTCGGTGACGATGCCGAGCACCTTCGCCGGGTCGAGCAGCACCGTGTCGGCCGGCGCGATGTCCTGGCCGACGAGGACGAACGTGCCGTCGACGTCCGGGATGCCGGGCTGGGCCAGCCCCAGCGCGGCGGCGATCGCCCGGTCCCGGATGTCGATCAGGTCGGCCGCCCGCTCGCCGAGGTAGCCGCCGATGGCCTCCAGCGCGGCCACGTGCTTGCCGAACGCGTCGCGGATCGCCCAGGCGGCGGGGCGGCCGGCGGCCACCCCCTCCTGGATCCCGGTCCGCAGCGTAGGGTCCTGCGCCATCATGATCTGGGTGTCCATGATGGACTTGGACTCGCCCGAAACCGTCGCCGCGCGCTTCTCCAGGTCCGCCACCGCCGCGTCGAGCGCCGCGGTCGCGGCCGCCAGCTCCTCCTCGGGAGCCGACGGCGCGTCCCAGTGCTCCGGCAGGACCGGGGGCGGCGTCAGCCGCACCACCGGCCCGGCGGCCGCGCCCGGGCTCGCCGGGTTGCCGCGCAGTTCGTCAACCACCGTTGGTCGCCTCCTTGGGGTTCGGGCCCTCACCGCTCACGCGGGGACGGCCGCGCCCGGCTCGATCGTCACCTTGATCGCCTCGCCGCTGCTGACGATGTCGATCGCCTTCAGCACGTCCGAGAGCGGGAGGTGGTGGGTGATCAGATCGTCGACCGGGACCTTGCCCGACGAGATCAGCTCGAGCGCCTGGCGGTTGTGCTCGGGGCTGGACCCGTTGGCGCCATAAATGGTCAGCTCGCGGTAGTGCACCAGGTTTGAGTCGCACGCGATGATCGGGTTGTCCTTCGGCAGGCCGCCGAAGAAGCTGATCCGGCCACGGCGCGCCGTCATCTTGAGCGCGTCCTCCTGGGCCTTGCCCGCCGCCGCGGCCGTGATGACCACGTCCGCGCCGTCGCCACCGGTGAGCTCGAGGACCTTCGCGACCGGGTCCTCCTCGGCGCCGCAGATCGCGGCGTCGGGCTTGACGAGCTCGGCGGCCATGTCGAGCCGGCCGCGGTTCAGCTCGACCAGGTAGACCGCCGCCGCGCCCTTGGCGCGGGCGAGCCGCACGTGCAAGCAGCCGATCGGACCGGCGCCGACGACCACGACGACGTCGCCCTCGCCGACCTGCGCGAAGCTCTGTCCATTGAGGACACAGGCCAGCGGCTCGGCGACCGAGGCCTCCGCGTAGCTGACGCCCTCCGGGATCCGGTTGACGCCGTCGACCTTGAGGACCTGCTTCGGCACGATCATGTACTCGGCGAAGCCGCCGTCGAAGTGGTAACCCATCGACAGCTGGTTCGGACACACCTGCTGCAGGCCCTTGAGGCACTGCTTGCACTCACCACACGGGATCGCGGCGATGACCTGCACACGATCACCCGACTCCCAGCCGGAGACGTTCGCGCCGGTCTCGACGACCTCGCCGGCGATCTCGTGCCCGATCACGCGCGGCGGGTCGATGTGGTGGTGCCCGTGGCGGAAGATCTTCAGGTCCGTGCCGCACGTCGAGGTGTTGTGCACCCGGATCTTGATCTCGTCCGGGCCCGGGCTGGGCTCGTCGGCGTCTTCGACCCGCAGGTCACCTGGCGCGTAGAAACGTGCCACCTTCATTCGGAGAACTCCTCGTCCATCTGGTTCAACAGTCGCAAGATCGTCTCGGCGTCCGGTGCTTCCCGCAGCTGCCGGACCTGCTCGCCGTCCATCAGGATCCGGGCGAGCGAGGACAGGATGCCGACCTGCTCGGACCCCTTGGCCGCGATGCCGACGCACAACCGGACCTCGTTGCCGTCCCAGTCGACCCCGTCGGGGAACTGGAGGATCGCGAGCGCGGTCCGCTTCACGAAGCGGCGGGACTCGTCGGTGCCGTGCGGGATCGCGACGCCCTCGCCCAGGAAGGTCGAGACGGAGCGTTCGCGCTCGTGCATCGCGTCGAGGTAGCCCGGCTCCACCGCCCCCAGCTCCAGGAGCTTCCGGCCGACCTGCGTGATCGCGTCGGCCTGGTCGGGGGCGGTGCAGCCGATGAGGACCGACTCGGCGCTGAGGATGGAAGCGTCAGTCGGCAAGGGAACCGCCGTCCCTGATCGCCTGCTCGACCTGGTCGAACACCGGGTCGCCCAGGAAGCTCTGGAACCCGAGGATCACCGCGGTGGTGTTGGCCTTGCGGGCCCGCTTCACGAGCGTGCTCTGGCAGAGCACGACCTGGGCGTCGCCCGGGATCTCGTTGACCGGCGTGTGCTCGACCTTGACCGAGTAGGGCTTCAGCCGCTTGGCCAGCTGGGACGCGACCATCACGCTGCTGCCCATCCCGGCGTCGCAGGCGATGATGACCTTCTTGACTTCCTTGCCTTCGATGCTGCTCACAACCGCACTTCCTTCCGTCGATCGACGATGATCGTCAAGCCACTGCTCCGCCTTCGGCGACGGCCAGTTCCCGCTCTTCCCTTCGAGCGTCCTTGCCGAACTTCAGCAAGGCCGCAGCGACGACGAACGATACGGCCGCGGCGATCAGGACACCCAGGACCACGCCCAGGTAACCGCCCTTCGGCGTCACCGCGAGGACCGCGATGATGCTGCCCGGCGACGGCGTCGCCGTCAGGCCCGCGTCGAAGATCGCGAACGTCGCGACACCCGCGGCGCCACCGGCGATCGCGGCCAGGATCAGGCGCGGGGTGGCCAGGATGTACGGGAAGTAGATCTCGTGGATACCACCCAGGAACTGGATGACGATCGCGCCCGGCGCGGTGGCCCGCGCGCTGCGGGCGCCGAAGAACGTCAGCGCCAGCAGGATGCCGAGACCGGGGCCGGGGTTCGGCTCGATCAGGAACTCGATGGCCTTGCCGTCCTTCAACGCGTCGGCGACACCCAGCGGGCTCAGCACGCCGTGGTTGATCGCGTTGTTGAGGAACAGCACCTTGGCCGGCTCGACGATGATCGAGACCAGCGGCAGCAGGTGGTTGTCGATCAGGGCCTGCACGCCGTTGCCGAGGCCCTTGGTGATGCCCTGCACGACCGGGCCGATGCCCAGCAGGCCCAGCACCGCCATGGTGCCGCCGATGATGCCGGCGCTGAAGTTGTCGACGAGCATCTTGAAGCCCGGCGCGGTCTTGCTGCCGACCTTGTCGTCCCACAGCTTGATCAGGAAACCACCGAGCGGGCCGACGATCATCGCGCCGAGGAACATCGGGATGGAGGCACCGACCGCGATGCCGACCGTCGCGACCGCACCCACGACCGCACCGCGCTGGCCGTGCACCAGCCGGCCACCGGTGTAACCGATCAGGACCGGCAGCAGGAAGTTGATCATCGGGTCGACGAGCTCGGCGATGTGCGCGTTGGGTGTCCACCCGCTCGGGATGAACAGCGCGGTGATCAGGCCCCAGGCGATGAACGCCCCGATGTTCGGCATGACCATGCTCGCGAGCTGACCGCCGAAGCGCTGGATTGAAACCCGCGCGCGCTCCGCCCTCGACGGAGTTTCGTCGTCGATCTCCGTGGTGGTTGTCATCGTTGGCTTCCTCTTCTGGAAAGGTGATTTGAGGGTTTCGCCATCACCGGATGGCGGTGGTCGGGGCGAGCCGCTTCGCGTGGTGCCCCAGGGCTATTCGCGAATCTTCTCGTCCCAGCCGGGATGCGGGTCCACCCGCACTCGTCGTGCCCCCACGTCTTCGGGACCCGGCATCGTGCTTCCCGGGAGCGACACCGCGGCCGCACCCCAGGCGACGGCTGTGGCCAGCGCTTGCGGGCCACTCCCCCCTGCCGCCAGGAAACCGGCGAGCATCGCGTCGCCGGCACCGACCGAACTGCGCGGTTCGGCCGATGCGTTGGCGCACCAGATCCCCGCGTCTTCGACCAGCACGGCACCTTTGCTGCCGAGACTGGCCAAAACCGTGCCCGCGCCCAGAGAGCGCAGTTCCTGTGCGGCGTCGACGACGTCCCGCACGGTGTCGAGCTGGCGGTCGACCGCTTCCTCGAGCTCGTCGAGGTTCGGCTTCACCAACGCCGGCCCGGCTTTCACCGACGTCCGGAACGCCGGGCCGCTGGTGTCGACGACGACCCGGACCCCGCTGGGGGCCAGGCGCGCGATCAGCTCCGAGTAGAAGTCTTCACTCACACCAGGCGGCAGACTTCCCGCCGCCACAACCCATTCCGCGTCGGCCACGTTGGCCAGCAGGACGTCGCACAGGGTTTCGATCTCCCGCCCCGTGAGGTGCGGGCCGATCTCGTTCACCTTCGTCACGGTGGCGTCCGGCTCCACGACGCTGATGTTGCTGCGCACGGACTCTTCCGTGCGCACCCGGACCACGTCGATGTTGTAGTCCTCGAGCAAGCTGATCAGCTGGTCGCCTTCGGCACCGCCGGCGGGAACCACCGCGCGGGCCTTGAGTCCGTTGCGCACCAAGGCACGCGCCACGTTGATGCCTTTTCCACCCGGCTGCACACTGGCGCCCGAAGCGCGGTGCAGCTCGCCCCGGTTCAGCCGGTCGACCTCGACCGTGCGGTCGACGCTCGGGTTCGCCGTCAGAGTCACGAACACTTCAGTACACCTCCGCCGGAACCTCTTTGGTTTGAGTGATATTGCCTGTGTTCGCCTGCGTTTGCAAGACCCGATCTCGACGAGTATCGAACCGTTACCATCAGATGACCAGCAGACTGTCACCTTGTGCAGCCAAAACACTCTGATCCGTGCCCACTCGGAGACGCCGTGTGACCATCGGGTAAAGCCACATAAAGCCACACCAGGGCGGTGACCCGGGTCACGAGCCAACATTGGGTGTCCGCAGACAGCCGCTTTCGGGGGTTCCGGGTGGCGGAGCCCCCGGCCCGGGACGAAGTCCCGGTTGACACAGCGAAGCGGGCCGCACGCCCACCCGTCTCGCGAGTGCGCCTGCGGCCCGCCCTCGGCGTCACCGGTCCGGCCCGTCACCACCGGCGTGTCACCGGACGAAGTCCGGCAGCGCGCGCGGCGGCCAGGAACCGACCCCGAAGATGCCCATCGAATAGGCCTTCGAGATCAGCGCGGGCCGGTTCTTCACCTTCATCTTCCGCAGCAGTGTCGTCACGTGGTATTCGACGCCGCCCCGGCTCATGTAGAGATTGGCCGCCAGCTGAATCGTCGAAACACCCGACGCGACGCCCTCGAGAATGCGGGCGTCCATCTCGGTCAGGATTTTCTTCCGGGTGACGGCGACCTGGTTGTCCCGGTCGGACTTGTCCGGCCGGAAAACCACGGTGAGGCTGTCGAGCCGGTCGCCGACGCTGTGCACGGTCGAGCCCAGGAAATCGCCGCTGAGGGTCGTGCCGTTGTCCCGCATGACCAGGATCCGCTCGGCGAAGCGGGTGCGCTCACCGCGCACCAGCAGCCGGAGCTGCTGCTCGACCTTGTCCCGCACGCTGGGGTGGAGCAGGTCGCACAGGCTGGTGCCGGTGACGCCGTCGGAAGTGCGCTCGAACACGCGGAAGAATTCCATGCTGGCCGAGACAATGCGCAGCCGGTGGTCGACGTTCACCATGCACATTTCCGGGGTGACCGGTCGGGGAGCCGGCTTTCGCGGCGCGGGGCGGCTGATTCGCTCCAGCGCCGAAGCCAGGCTCACGCCTGTGACCGCATCTGCAACGTCTGCACTCATGAAGGGATTCCTCTCTTCGGCGAGAAGCACTCCGACAAGAAAGCCGGGTACTGGTGGCGATCGTGTGAGCCACATCTCCGGGGTGACGCAGATCATGTTAGGCACGGCCGATTAGCGGGGGCAACAGGTTGCGGACACCCAGCCTTAACACTGTGGTGCGCCCCCGTTGGGGGTACGGAGGTACGGAGTGCGGTGCGGTGCGGTTCGGTACCGAACGCCGGTGGCGCCCCCCGTGCGGGCACGTCTTGGCCTGGGCCAGGGGATTCGCAGGTGAATGGGGGTCCGAACCCCCGCACCGCACGCCGCGTGCGGTCCGTACCCCGGGTGCGGAACCGCACCGCGGACCGTACCCCTGGGGGTCAGTCGCGCTCGGACTCGCCGAGGTGCTCGATGAGCTCGGCGCGGCCGCTGACCTCGAGCTTGCGGTAGGCGCCGGTCAGATTCTTCTCGACCGCGCGCCGGGTTACCCCCAGAGAGTCCGCGATCTGCTGGTTGGTCCAGCCGCGCACGACGAGGCGGGCCACCGCGGCCTCCGCCTTCGTCAGGTTTTCCAGGCCGCCCCCGGAAAACCGCAGCACGGGACCGTTCAGCTCGGTCTCCCCCGTGCCGTCGAGCCACGTCGCGCCGATGGCCTTGGCCAGTTCCCGGCCCTCCGCAAGGAATCCCGCCGCGTCCGGCTCACCGGAGTCGAGCAGCCGGGTCCCGAGGACCACCGACGTCCGCGCCCGTTCGGCGAGGTCTTCCGACTCGCGGATGATGCCCGCGGCCTCGTAGAGCAGGCCGATGCCGTCGGCGCCGCCGGTCAGCATGCCCTGCAGCCGCAGGGAACGCCCGACGCTCAGCGGGCTCCCCCACTGCTGGGCGACCACGTCTTCGGCCGCGGCGTGCGCCTGCGCGGCCGGCAGGTCGCCCATCCGCTGCCGCACCAGCGCGGCCCAGGTGCGCCACGGGTACTGGGGCGTGTTGACCCAGCCCTCGCGCTCCAGCCGCCGCCCGCAGTCGAGGAACCGGCCCAGCGCCGTGGCCGGATCGCCGCGCACCAGGTCGATCATGCCGCGGGTCAGCCGGCGCGCGGCGAACACGCGGTGGTCGGTGCTGTCCATCGGCACCGCCAGCAGACGTTCGCCGAGCTCGGGATCCTGCGTCTCCAGGGCGATCTGGGCCAGCGTGGTGACCGACAGCGCGAGCGCGTCGGGCCAGGTTTCGTGGTCGGCGCCTTCGAGGACGCCCAGCGCGATCCGCCGGGCCTTGGCGAGATCCCCCTGCGCCCGCTTGACTTCCGCGGTCTCCGCGGCGATCAGGTGGGCGGTGTCCTGCCACCGGCGCTGGGTCGCCTGCTCCGCCGCCGCGGCCAGCGCCGGTTCGAGCACGCTCGCGGTGTCGGCGGCCACCAGCGTGGTGACCAGCAGGGGCAGGGCGGTGTAGGCGTGCGCCGGGTCGAACGGCTCCTCGGTGACGAGTCGCTTGAGGACGGTCTCGACCTCGTCGGCCGCCACACTGCCCGACAGCGCGGCGGAGTGCAGCAGCACGACGGCGAGTTCGCGGCCGGCGGGCGAGTCGAGCCGCTCGGCCGTCTCCAGCTCGCGCAGCCGCGCCAAGGCGGCGTCACCCTGGCCCGGCGGGCGGGCCCCCGGGTACCAGGTCCGCGCCTCCGCCCGCAGCTCCAGGTCCGTGCCGGCGGCCGGGTCGGCGTCCCGCAGCACGGAGTCGACGGCGGTGCGCACGGCCGCGCCGAGCGCGGGCACAGTCACCGCGAGCGCGGGCGGGATCCACAGCGCCGCTTCCGCCTGCGCGGGCCCGGCCGGCAGCAGGGACAACGCCTGCGAGACGTGCCGCGCCGACGCGATCAGGTCGAACCCACGTTCCGCCGCGGCCAGCTCCACCATCAGGCGGCCGCGCTCTTCGCTGTCGGGCGAGGTGTTGAGCAAGGCCCGGCGCAGGTAGCGCGCGGCCAGGTCCCCGGCCCCCCGCTCCAGCACGGTCCCCGCGGCGGAGCTGAGGATGCGGACCTCCCACGGGTCCTCGGCCGCGCCGACCTTCATCAGCTTCTCCGCGACGCGCTCCGCGGGCCGGCCGTGCTCGTAGAGCAACCGCGCCGCGCGGCGGTAGAGGACTTCGCGCAGTTCCACCGGGATCGCCGGTTCGACGCCTTCCCGGACCGTGGCGTTGGCGAACCCGATCCGGCGCTCGTCGTGGACGAGCAGGCCGAGGCGTTCGAGGCTCTGCAGCGCCGACTTGTACTCGACCTCGTCGAGGCCGGCCAGGTCGGCGGCGAGCTGCGGCTCGGCGAGGTCGCCGAGGACCGCGACCGCGCGCACCAGCGCGAGCACCGCGGGCGGCTGCGAGCCGAGCGAGAGCATGATGCGGTGGTCGAGCAGCCGTTCGGCTTCGGCCGTGGCCGCCGTGATCTGCGCGGCGATCGGCCGCAGGCCTTCGCCGACCAGTCCGGTGAGGACGGTCGCGACGTTCGCCGGGTTGCCGCCCGAAACCCGGTGCAGCATGGCGGTGAACGGTTCCTCGGCGCGTTCGCCGAACGCGACCTCGGCCATCGACGCGACGCCGTCGGGTGACAGCGGCGCCGGGACGACGATCCGCGCGGCCGCGGTGACGAGCTCGTGCACCAGCGCGTACTTCGGCGCCTCGCACTCCTCCGCCACGGCCAGCGCGAGCAGGATCCGCGACCCGCTGAGCCGCTTGGCCAGGTAGGCCAGCAGCCGCAGCGAACCGTGGTCCGCCCACTGCAGGTCGTCGACGATCACCACGACCAGGTCGTCGTGCGACATCGCGTGCACCACCGTGTGCAGTCCATAGAGGACGGCTTCGGTGGGCAGGTTGTGCTCGTGGCCGTTGGTGACGAGCCGCTCTTCGGTCAGCGCGCGCAGGATCTGCTCGGACGCGCCCTGGAACCAGCGCTCCCGCTCGGCCGTGCCGGCGGCGACGAGCACCGGGCGGCACAGCTGCTGCGCGATGCCGAAGGCGAAGTCCTCTTCGAGCTGGGTCGCGTCCGCGCGCAGCACCCGGGCGCCGGCGGCCAGCGCCGACGCGGTCGCGTCCCGCAGCAGCGCCGACTTGCCGCTGCCCGCCGGCCCGCTGATCAGCAGCAGCGAGCCGTCATTGCCCGCGGCCGCGTTCAGCGCGGTCGCGATCGCGGCCCGCTCGGCGTCACGCTCAAGTAGCACCGGTCATCAACTCGCCGCGGAATCGGGGCTCATGAGCTCGGTCAGCTGGCGCCGCCCGGTCACCGTCAGCTTCCGGTAGATCCGGGTGAGCCGGAGTTCGACGAGCCGGCCGCTCAGCCGCAGCGACCGCGCGATCTCCGAGTTCGAATGGCCCGCGGCGGCGAGCGCCGCGATGCTGGCCTCCTCTTCGGACAGTGAGCCGACGGGGTCGCCCGCCACCGGCTCGACGGTGGCCGTGCCCGTGCTGCGGGTCAGCCGGCCGCTCACGTCACGGATCTTGGCCACGAGGCCGGCGGGCAGCAGCAGCGGGCGGATCGTCGCGACCCGGCCCAGCAGCGCCGCCGCCTCCACCGGATCGCCGTCGTCCAGGCAGGCGCCGGCCAGATCGGTCACCGCGGTCAGGAACTGGACCCGCAGCGGCGATCCCTCCAGCAGGGCGACCGCCTCTTCCAGCCGGGCCCGGGTTTCGGCACCGCCGAAGACCTCCGCCAGGTACAGGTTCGCCGTGCCCCGGCCGCTCGGCGCGCCCCAGTTCTCCGCGCGCGCCAACGCTTCCCGCGCGATCTCCGCGGCCGCGGCGGGCTCGCCGAGCCGGGCCAGCGCGATCGCCACGCCGGTGCGCCACGGCAGGTCCACGGGGTTGCCTTCGCGACGGGCACGGGTGCCGCGGCCGGCCGCGCGGAAGTCTTCGAGTGCCGCCGCCGGGTCGCCGCCGGCGAGGCGCACAGCACCCCGCTGCACCAGGAAGTACGCGGCGGCCATGCCGTCTTCGGCGCCGGCGGGAAGCGGGTCGGCCACGGCCTTTTCGGCCTCGTCCAGCCGCAGGCCGGCCAGGGCGAACTCGGCCCGCACGGCCAGCAGCCGCGAGACCGAGCGCGGGTGCCAGGCCGCTTCCGGCAGCCGGGTCTCCGCCGCCTCGATGTCGGCCTCGGCCTGGCCGAGGTTGCCGCGCCGCAGTTCGCAGCGGGCCCGCATCAGCAGCGCGTTGGCCGCGGCCGCCCGGGCGCCGACGCGGGTGGCGTCCTGCAGCACGTCGGTCAGGCCCAGTACGGCTTCGGTGAGGTCGTCGGTGCAGAACAGCACCCAGGAGGCCTGGATCCGCAGGCTGGACGGCAGTTTCCCGGACCGCGGCGCGAGCGCCAGCCGGGCCAGCTCGCGCGCCCGGTCGAACTCGCGCCCCCGGCCGGCGAGCTCCGACGCGATCGTCGCGGCGCGCGCCGCGTCGGGCGGACCGGGCTGCGCCGCGGGCGCCCCGAACACCGGCGTCGGCACGACCGGGCCGGCCACGGAGTCCTCCTGCGCCAGCCAGCCGAGCGCGGCGAGCGCCGACGTGCCGGCGTCGAACGCGCTGCGCCGCCGCCAGGTCGCCGCGATCGCGCGGTGCGCGGTGCGGGTGTCGCCCCGCGAGAGCAGGTGGTCGGCCGCGTCGAGCAGGACGGCGCCGGAGACCTCGGGCCCGGCGTCGAGCAGCACCCGCTGCAGCCGCAGGTCGCTCAGCTCGGGCTGGTCGGCGACCTCGGCCAAGGCCAGGCCCAGCATCAGCTTCCGGCGCTCGGCCTGGCTGACCGGTTCGCGCAGCGCCCGCGTCAGCAGCCGCGCCGCGCCGTGCCGGTCGCCGACCGCGCGGCGCTGCTCGGCGGCGCGCCGCAGGGTGGCGACCGCCCAGGTCGTGCCGATCGGCCGGATCGTGGTCAGCAGCTCGGCGAGCTGGTCGTCCGGCACCGCCGCGCGGTAGGCGAGCTCGGCCGCGCGGGTCGCGAGGGCGGCGCGCTCGGCGGAGTTCAGAGTGCCCAGGGCGGCGTCCGCGGTGACGTCGTCGGCGACCTTCGGCTCCGCGCCGCCGAACACGAGACCGAACCCGCTGAGCATGCGCAGGGCGACCTCGGCCGAGCCGGTGAGCGGGCCGGCCAGAGTCGTCACGAGCTCGAAGTCGAGCAGGCCGCGGCAGATCGCGATGGCCCGCAGCAGGTGCAGGGCGTCGGCAGGAAGAGCGGCGATCGAGACGGCGAGGTCGGCGTCGCGCAGGTCGGCCAGGTGCGCGATGACCGCGGGCAGGCGCTCGGCGACCGGCTCGAGCCCGGCGGCGGACAGCCGTTCGAGGACCGGCGCCACCAGTGCCGGCTTGCCGCCGGTGGCGAGGTGCAGCCCGGCGGCGAACCGCGCGTCCGGGCGGGTGCCCGGGAAGCGGTCCGCGACCAGCTGCCGCAGGCCGTCTTCGGTCAGCGGGCGGACGACGACGGTGTCCACCCCGTCGGCCCGCACGGCGAGCGGGCGGTGACCGGCCTGCATGACGGCGCGGACCAGCAGGATCGGCGCCTGCTGCAGGCGGTGTTCCATGGCCTCGAGCCAGGCCCGCGAGCCCGGGTCGGACCACTGCGAGTCGTCGACGGCGATCAGGAGCGGGCCTTGGCTGGCGACCCCCACGAAGTCCCCGCACAACGTCGGGATGGTCCGCTCGGTCAGCGCCCGGCCGCAGGTGCGCGTGCCGCTGTCCAGCCGGCAGCCGGCGCCCGCGATGTCCGCGGAGAGCTGGTTGATCACGCCGCGGTGGACGGTGGATTCGGCGGGCGTGCAGCGGGCGAACGCCGTGATCATCCCGGCGACGCGCGCTTCGCGGACGGCCGCGGCGAGCAACGCGCTGCTGCCCGCGCCACGCGGGCCGACGACGACCACCCGGCCCGATCGCCCGGCGACCGCGCCGCGGATCCCGCGGCGCAGCACGGCGATCTCGTCTTCACGTTCGATGAGGCGGACGTCCCCGGCGCGCCGGGCGCGGCGTTCGAACTCGCCCCGCCACGGGAGGGTCAGCACCGACGGCGCCGCGGGGCCGTCACCACCGGCCGGGCGTTCCCGGACGGCGGGCGCCGCGACAGGGCGGACGAGCGCGTCCGCCATCGCCGGTTCAGCCCTACCTGGTCCGGGCAACACCATCACCCTCCGACCCACACAGCGGCTCGTCGCCGCCGCTCACCCATCGTTGCGTCGAGCGACTTGGCCTCCCAGCGTAGGACGCAGAATGTTGGTTTAACAAGCCCAGCGCCTTCGTTTTGTCTGTACTTGGGCCTCGTGGACAACGCACTACCCACGAAGTCCCAGGAAAACCCACGTCTCTGGCGGTGATACTTGACAGGCCTGACCGCCCGGTGGCCAGGCTGTGCGCCGCGCCGCACACGGACTTTACGGGGCCAGAAACATGAATAAGAATCGTAAACGCCGCCCCAGCAAGATCGAGTACCACCCGCTGTCCTTCGGCGGCTGGGGTGAGTACGAGCTGTGGGTCGAACATGGGTTCACACCCAAACCCAAGTCCGAGCCGGGCGCCGCGAGCCCGGAACCGGGCACGAACGGGGCCGAAGCGGGCACGGCGGCCACGACCGTGCCCGCCGGACCAGCCGAAACACCCGCCGCCGAGCCGCCCGAGCCGCCTAAGCCGCCCGAGCCGTCCTGGCCGGCGGCGGAGAGCCCCGCCCGCGAGCCGCTCGGTATGCGCGAGCCGCTCCGCCCGCGGCCCTACGTCCGCGGCACCCGACCACCGCGGCCGGGCCCGCGTCACCCCCTGCTGCCCGAGGTCATGCTGACCACGACCGGGCGGCACCGCACCACCACCGGCCTCGACCCCGACCTCGTGGCCGTCTGCCGGATGTGCCAGATCCCGACGTCGGTGGCCGAGGTCGCCGCCTACCTCATGCGGCCGCTCGAGGTCACCCGCCCGCTCGTCCTGCAGGGCATCCGGGACGGCCTGCTGCTCGCGCGCGGAACCGACCTCGGGCGCACCGACCGGCCGCCGCTCGAGCTGCTGCACCGCGTCCACGCGGGCCTGCTGCGGCTCGGCTGAGCGGCCCTCCCAAACGCCGTGTTGGCCACTCCGGTCGCCATCTTGGCCACTCCGGTCGCCATCTTGGCCACTCCGGTCGCGATGGTGGGCGGCGGACGACCGCGGCGAAGTACGTTCCCAGTCGGCTCGTGAACCACACTGGCCAACACGCCGACCGGAGTGGCCAACACAGCGACCGGAGTGGCCAACACGCGATGGTGCACCTCCGGGCCGGCGAGAATCTAGACAGTTCCAGGTAGCCGCGCCCCTACGCTCACGCCATGGCGAGCCAACTACTGGCGTCCTCCGACGTGCTCACGTACGTGAGCGACCATTCCCGTGCCGAGGACGAGATCCTGCGCGAGTTGCGAGAAGAAACGGCGTCGCTGCCGATGGGTGCGGCGATGCAGGTGTCCGCCGAGGAGGGCCAGTTGCTCGCGCTGCTGGTCAAGCTCACGCGGGCGCGGACGGTGGTGGAGGTCGGCACCTTCACCGGCTACAGCTCACTCTGCATGGCCCGGGCGCTGCCCGACCGCGGCCTGCTGATCACCTGCGACGTCACCGACCGCTGGCCGGCGTTCGGCCGGCCCTACTGGAAGCGGGCCGGCGTCGACGACCGGATCGACCTGCGGATCGCCCCGGCGACCGCGGTGCTCGACTCGCTCTTCGCCGAATACGGCCCGGGCTCGATCGACCTGGTCTTCATCGACGCCGACAAGGCGGGTTACGCCGCCTACTACGAGGCCGCCCTGATGCTCCTGGCACCGGACGGGCTCGTCGTCGTCGACAACACCCTGTTCTTCGGCCGGGTCACCGACCCGGACGCCCAGGACCCCGACACGGTGGCCATCCGCGAGTTCAACCGCTTCGTGCGGGACGACCCGCGCGTGGAGATGTCGCTGCTGCCGGTCGCCGACGGCATCACCCTCATCCGCAAGGCGAGCTGAACCCCCGACCACACGCACAAACCGAAGGCCGCCGCGGGATTCCCGCGGCGGCCTTCGGTTTTGCCTTGCTGGGGCGCTCAGTGCACGCCGATCGCCTCGGTGAGGTCGGGGGCCACCAGGGCCACCGTCGTCGGCTCCTCCTGCGGCACCGGCTCGAGGTGCAGGCGCTGCAGGCCGTCCAGGCCCGGGTCGGCGAGCACCGCCTGGCACGCGCACGCCTCGTCGGCGAACCCGGTGAAGCGGTAGGCGATCTCCATCATCCGGTTGCGGTCGGTCGGCCGGAAGTCGGCCACCAGGTGCGCGTCGGCGGTGGCGGCCTGGTTGATCAGCCAGCGCAGGATGATCGAGCCGGCCCCGAACGACACGACCCGGCAGGAGGTGGCGAGCAGCTTCAGGTGCCAGACCTCGGACCCGGTCTCCAGCAGCAGCACGCCGACGGCGCCGTGCGGGCCGAAGCGGTCCTGCATGCTCACCACGAGCACCCGGTGCCCGGGGTCGTCGATCAGGGCGCTCAGCGCCTCGTGGGAGTAGTGGACGCCGGTCGCGTTCATCTGGCTCGTGCGCCGGGTCAGCTCCTCGACGCGCGTCAGCTCGGAGTCGGTCGCCGGGCTGATCGTCATCTTCAGTTCCAGCGACCGCAGGAAGTCCTCGTCCGGGCCGGTGAAGCCGGCCTGCGCCTCCTGGCGGCGGAACGACGCCTGGTACATCTGCCGACGGCGGCGCGAGTCGACGGTGACCGTCGCCGGGCTGAACTCCGGCAGACCGGCCAGCTCCAGCACCTGCTCGGCGCGGTAGGTCCGCACCTGCGGGAGGTGGAAGGTCACCTCGGCGAGCTCGGCCTCCTGGTCGTCGACGAAGGCGATGGTGTCGAGGGCGAACTTCAGCTCGTCCGCGACCGACCGGATGGACTCCGACTTCGGGTTCCAGCCGATCCGCGGCAGCACGAAGTACTCCGCGAGACCCAGCTCCTCCAGCCGCGCCCAGGCGTGGTCGTGGTCGTTCTTGCTCGCGACGGTCTGCAGGATGCCGCGCGCGTCCAGGGTCCGCACGAGCTCCCGGATCGGCTCGGGGATCTCGACCGAGCCGTCCTCCAGCAGTGTCCCGTTCCACAGCGTGTTGTCGAGGTCCCACACGAGACACTTGACCATTTGCGTGCTTGCCACCGGACTCCTCCTTAGCCGCCGCTGTTCGCGAGGACACGCGTGTGCCCCGCCAGGATCAGCTGGCAGATTTCGTTGCTGCCCTCGATGAGTTCCATGAGCTTCGCGTCGCGGTGCGCGCGGGCGACCACGTGGCCGTCCTGCGCGGCGGCCGAGGCCAGCACCTGCACCGCCGCCGCGGCACCGCGTGCCGCGCTCGTCGAGCTGACGTACTTCGCCAGCACGGTCGAGACCACCATCTCCGGGGAGCGCTGGTCCCACGCCCGGCTGGCGTGCTCGCACACCCGGGTCGCGGCCTGCTCGTCGGCGAACAGGTCGGCGAGGTGCCGGGCGACCAGCTGGCGGTCGGCCAGCGGGATCCCGCCCTGGTGCCGCTTGCCCGCGTGGTCGCCGGCCGCCGTCAGGCAGGCCCGCAGGATGCCGACGCACCCCCAGGCGACCGAGATCCGGCCGTACGCCAGCGCCGTCGTGACCAGCATGGACAGGTCGACGCCGCCTCCGCCCAGCAGGGCGGAGCGCGGCAGCCGGACGCTGTCGAGCCGCACGGTCGAGTGCCCCGCGGCCCGGCACCCGCTCGGGTACGGGATGCGTTCGATCGACACGCCTTCCGCGCGCGCCGGGACGACCACCGCCGCACCCAGGCCGTCGAGCTCGCCGACGACGACGAGCAGGTCGGCGTAGGCCGCCGCGGTGATCCAGACCTTTTCGCCGGTGATGACGATGTCGTCGCCGTCGGTGCGGACGGTCGTCGCGACCGAGGAGAGGTCGCTGCCCGCGGCGGGTTCGCTGAACGCGACCGCGGCCAGGTCACCCGACGTCAGGCGCCCGAGGTAACGGGCCCGCTGGGCCCGGTCCCCGAACCGCTGGATCGTCCACGCCGCCATGCCCTGCGACGTCATCACGCTGCGCAGCGAGCTGCACAGCGCACCGGCGTGCGCGGTGAAGTGTCCACTGTGGAGACTGCCGGCGCCGAGACCGCCGAAGTCGGCGGGCACCTCGGCGCACAGCAGGCCACGGGCACCGAGACCGCGCAGCATGTCGACGGGCAGCAGGCCCTCGACGTCCCAGCCGGCCGCCCGGTCGGCGACCAGCGCGGTCAGCTCGGCGGCGGCGCCGGCGAGCGGGTCCTCACTCATCGAGCAGGCGCCGGACGAGTGCGGACATGCCGTCGACGGTGCGGAAGTTGTCCAGCTTCAGGTCCGGGCCGACGATCGCGATGCCGTAGGTCTGCTCGAGGAACACGACCAGTTCCATGGCGAACATCGAGGACACCAGCCCGGTGCGGAACAGGTCCTGGTCCGAGGGGACCTCCTGGTTGATGCGCCCGGCCAGGAAGTCCTTGATCTGCTGGGCGACGACCTCCGGCGTCCGCGCCGGGGTTTCGGTGGTGGAGACGTCGTTCACTGGAACACCTTCCCGTACTCGTAGAACCCTCGTCCGGACTTCCGGCCGAGGTGGCCTTCGGCCACTTTGGACTCCAGCAGCGCGCACGGCAGGTGCCGCGGGTCGCCGGTGCGTTCGGACAGCAGCCGCAGCGCGTCGGCCAGGTTGTCCAGGCCGATCAGGTCCGCGGTGCGCAACGGGCCCGTCGGGTGGCCGAGGCAGCCCTGCATGAGCTCGTCGACCGACTCGACCGACGCGGTGCCCTCTTCGACCAGCCGCGCCGCGTCGTTGATCTGCGGGTGCAGCAGCCGGCTCGTGACGAACCCCGGGGAGTCGTTCACGACGATCGGGCGCCGCTTCAAACGTTCCAGCAGCGCGAGGACTCCTGCGAGCGTGTCGCTCCCGGTCCGCGGGCCGCGCACGACCTCGACGGTCCGGATGAGGTACGTCGGGTTCATGAAGTGCGTCGCGAGCAGGTCCTCCGGGCGCTCGACCGCGTCGGCGAGCTCGTCGACCGGGATGCCGGAGGTGTTGGTGATCAACGGGGTCCGCGGGGCGACGAGCCCCGCGATCCTGGCCAGTACCCCGGCCTTGCTCGACGCGTCTTCGATGATCGCTTCGACGACGGCCGTGGCACCCTTGGCCGCGGTCAGGTCCGTCGTCGCCGTCAGCTCGCCCGGTTCGACGTCGGGGAACGCGCCCATCAGGCGGCCGTGCCGCAGCTGCTGATCCACCCTCCGCCGCGCCAGGGCCAGTGCTTCTTCGCCGGCTTCGACCAGTGTGACCGGAACACCGTGTCCCAGTGCCGTCGCCGTGATGGCCGATCCCATCACGCCGCCACCGATCACGGCCGGGTGATCCTGCGTTTGTCCGCCCACCACCGCGCCTCCACAATCCTCGGGACATTCCCTCGTGCGTTGGGAGGGTCTGTCACTCAGGTGTGAGCGGTCAACGAGCCGGGGCCAACTCTAGGGTTTTTCCGCCGGACACGGCGGTTTCCGGGTGGAGAGCGGACTATCCATTCAGAACTGACGGCAGGGCGCGTTCAGGACTCCAGCACGCCGATCGCGGCCAGGTCACCCATCCACGCGCGGATGGAGTCGGCCAGCTCGTTCGGTTCGAGGTCGCATTCGGGCGCGAGGGTCAGCGCCGCTTCGCCGGGGTCCCAGTCGTGCTGGGCCAGCGCGATCCACATGGCCGCGCCGATGCCCTGCGCGAGGACCCGCTGCTCACCGGAGGGCAGCGACATCTCGAGCACGCCGGCGTCGTCCACGACCACCGCCAGTCCCGCCACCGGCCGCATTCCGCTCCCCGTTTTCTCCCGCGTCGGATCCCCGCGGATCCCCCTGCCGGATCCCATCGTCAGCGCCCTCGAACGACTTCTCCTCGAACGCTATCACCGCAGGTCGGGAACAGACCAGGACGTTTGTCACCTATTGTGGTTCCCAGTCGGCGGGACGCACGCGCATTCTCGCACGCGATTACGCGGATCGGATGGGAATACCCCCACCGCACGCGGAGGCGATTATTCCCCGCTGTCCGTCAGGACAATTCCGGTCCGGCCAGTGCGGGCTCCGGCGCGAGCAGGCCCCGCGAGAAGCTCTCCTGCAGGTGGGCGCGGCCGTTGACGCCGAGCTTGCGGTACACGCTCGTCAGGTGGATTTCCACCGTCCGCAGGGCCAGCAGGAGCCGGTCCGCGATCTCCCGGTTGGTGGCGCCGGTCGCGGCCAGGTCCCCGACCCGCCGCTCCCCCACCGTCAGCACGTCGGTGACGTTGCCGGTCACGGCGTAGTTCCGCCCGCCCGACGCCGTCACGCCGGCCCGGGCCCGGTCCGCCCGGCCCCAGAACCCCGCACGCACCGAGAGGTCGACGGCGGCCCGGAAGTGCTTGCGGGCGCCGGGGTGGTCGCCCGCGTCCAGGAGCGCCTGCCCCAGCAGGATCTCCGCCTCCGTCCGGTACCAGGACGCCGGTGTGCCGGCCAGCACCTCGGCGGCCGCGGCCAGCCGGTCGACGGCCGCGCTCCCCTCGGCGGTGAGGCCGCGGCCCAGCAGGGCCAGGCCCCGCGCGGACGCCGTTCCCCAGCTCCGGGCCAGGTCTTCCCCCTGGTCGACGAGCTCGATCGCCTCGGTCCGCCGGCCGAGCCGGACGAGTACGCGGGCGGCGTCCAGCCACCACGGCGCGAAGACCGGGTTGCGCACGTCCTCCTCCCGCAGGAGCCGGCCGCAGCGCAGGAGGTGACCGAGCGCGGTTTCGGCGTCGTCGCCCAGTTCGCACAGCCGGGCCCGGGCCAGCAGCAGGTGCGGCAGCCGGAGGACCGCGGTGTCCGGGCCCTCCCGTTCGGCCCGGGCGAGCGCGTGTTCCGCGCCGCCGACGTCACCTTGGCGCAGCAGGATCTGCGCCTGGGAGACCAGTGGCGCCCCGGCGAGTTCCGGGCGGCCGTCGCCGTCGGCGAGCCGGACGGCGGCGGTCGCGTCGGACAGGGCCCTGGCGAGGTCGCCGGCCCCGCACATGAGCCAGGACTGCGCGGTCAGGGCGGTGATCGCGGCCCAGCCGGCTTCGTCGCGCGGCGCGTCCGGTACGACGGCGTCGAGCGCGCCGGTCGCCTCGTCCACCTCGTCGGCGAGGTAGAGGACGTAGGCGGCCAGCGAACCGGACCAGAGCACCGCGGGTTCCGGCCGGTCCAGGGCCCGGCGCGCGCAGGACACGGCGGTCTCGCGGTCGGTGCCCGCCAGCATGTGGGCCACCGAGGCCAGGGCCAGCACGCTCGTCTCGGCGGGCGTCTGGCCGCCCAGGCCGGACATCCCGGTGAGGCGGCCGTCGAGGAGGCCGAGGGTCCCCGGCTGTTCGAAGGCCACCACGAGCAGCGTGGCCTCGAGCTCGGTGCGCAGGCCCCGGCCGTCGTCGGCCGCGGTGCCGGCCGGCTCCGCGTCGAGCTCGGCCAGCGCCGTGGTGAGCAGCCGGGTCGCCTCGCCCGGCTCGCGGGCCGTCAGCGCGGCCTTGGCCAGCTGCAGGGAGATCCGGGCCCGGCTGCGGGTGTCCCCGGCCGGTACCGACGTCCCGGCGAGCGTCGCGTACGCGGCCAGCGGGTCGCGCACGCCGACCACGCGGGCGAACTCGATCCGGGTCGGCACGTCCTCGGGGCGGTCGGCGACCAGGACGCCGAGGAAGCGTGCCGCGTCGGTGTGCCGTCCGGCCCGCTCCGCGACGCGCGCGGCTTCGGCGAGGACGTCCCGCATCCACTGTTCGGGCAGCCGCCGCCGGCCGAGCAGGTGCGTGCCGACGTCCTCCGCGGGCCGGCCGCGGTCGTTGAGCAGGCGGGCCGCGGTCAGCCGCGACGCCGTCAGCCGCCGTTCGGACAACCCGGCCAGGACGCCGGCCCTCGCCTCGGCGGAGGTGAACCCGTGGCCGGCCGGGCTGAGGACGTGTTCGGCGGCCAGCACCCGGACGGCGTCGCCGACCAGGGGTTCGGGCACGCCGCTGAGCAGGGCGACCAGTTCGACGTCGGTCCGGTCCAGCACGGCGGCGGCCTCGGCGACACGGCGGACGTACGCGGGGCGGCCCGCGAGGATCCGCTCCACGAGACGGGCGTGGGCGCCCGGGGCGAGCAGCCGGGCGCGTGCCGCACCGCGGTCGTCCGGCTCGAAGCCTTCCGCGCGCAGTGTCCGGCAGACCTGGCCGAGCAGCGACGGGTTTCCCCCGGTCAGCGCGGTCAGGCCGGCGGCGAAGCCGGGCTCCGGCCGGATCGGCCAGAGCTCCGTGACCAGCTCTTCGACGGCCGCCTCCCCGAACCCGGCCAGGTCGATCGTCGCCACATCACCTGGCGGCAGCGCCAGCGGCGGCCAGACGGGCAGGTCGGCCGGCCGCTGCGCGACCACCAGCAGCACCGGCAGTTCGGCCGCGCGGTGCAGCTGGTGGGCCAGCACCCGCAGCGAAGCCTCGTCGCAGCAGTGGAAGTCGTCGAGCAGGAGCACGGCCGGCCGGGTGGCGGTGACCTCGGCCAGCCACCGGCCCAGCCGCCGCGACACGAGCGCGACCGGCGTGCCGGCACTACTCGCACCGCCGGGCAGCAGTTCCTCGACGGCGCGTTCGGCGTTCGCGCGGCCGGGACGGCGGCACGTGCCGCGCAGGACCGTCGCCCGGTCCTCGACCTGCTCCGCGAACGCGTCCAGCACCGTGGTCTTGCCGGTGCCCGCGGCGCCGCGGACGCGCACCAGCGTGGCCGCGCCCGCGCGCGCGTTGGCGAACGCCGAGCTCAGGATCTCCAGCTCGCGCCGGCGCCCGGTCGTCCGAGCCGCGGTCCCACTCGCCACACCGGGCATCCCGCACCTGCTTCCCGCACCGTCGAGGTCAGCGATTCGAGGTCAACGACTCACTGGTGCCGGCGGCCGCCGAGCCCCTCGTCGTCCGCGCCGTGCCACATGTCCAGCCGGTAGGGCGTGTCGGGCACGACGATCCGTTCGATGCCCTCGCACGCGGCGGAGGCCGGCAGCTCACCGAGGCCGGCGTCGATCCAGTCGAGGTCGCTCAGCAACCGGCGCATCGAATGCGTGTCGCCGTGGATCCGGTGCAGGGACTGGACGGCCCGGCGCAGCTCGGTGGCCTTGCGCCGGGCGAGGGCGAGCGCGTCACCGGTCATCGGAGCTCCTCTCGGGGCGGTCGGGCGCGGCCGGGGAAACGGCCGTACGCGCAGGCTAGGCGGGCCCCGACCCGGAAAACCGTGGATCTCGCGCGTTCCGTCGCGGGTGAGCGGCAACACTAAGGTTTCCGTTGCGGCGGCCTGGGTTTACTGGTGACCCGTAAGCACGCCGAAAGGAACACGCCTCGTGAACATCGCGGACAACGCCACGACGCCGTGGATCCGCCGCTACCACCAGGCGGCCGAAGCACGGACCCGGCTGGTGTGCTTCCCGCACGCCGGCGGTTCCGCCAGCTACTTCCACCCGGTCTCCGCCCGGTTCGCACCGGACGTCGACGTCGTTTCCCTGCAGTACCCCGGCCGCCAGGACCGCCGCCGCGAACCGTGCGTCGACACCATCACCGACCTGGCCGACCTGCTGACCACGGAACTGCTGGCCCTGTCGGCGAAACCGACGGTGTTCTTCGGCCACAGCATGGGCGCGGTGCTGGCCTTCGAAGTCGCGCTGCGGCTGGCGGACCGCGGCGCGCCGGGACCCGGCGCGCTGATCGCGTCCGGCCGCCGCGGTCCCTCGACCCACCGCGACGAACGGATCCACGAACGCGACGACGACGGGATCATCGCGGAGGTCAAGGAGCTCAACAAGCAGGACCTGACCGTGCTCGGCGGCGACGAGATCCTCCGCATGGCCCTGCCGGCCATCCGGAACGACTACCGCGCGATCGAGACCTACACCTGCGCCCCCGGCCGCCGCGTCCCGTGCCCGCTCACCGCCCTGATCGGCGCCGACGACCCCAAGGTCACCGCCGAAGAGGCGGAAAACTGGCGCGAGCACACCGACGGCGCGTTCCGGCTGGAGGTTTTCCCCGGCGGCCACTTCTTCCTCGCGCGTCACCAGGGGGCCGTCAACGGCGAGATCCAGCGGGAACTGCGGGCCCTGGCCACGGAGACCCCGGCGTTGCTTTCCGGACGTGATTCAACATAAACTCACATCGGCGGCAACACACACCGACATGGAGGGGGCGGCGATGTACGCGGAGGAGCGTCAGCAAATGATCCTCGAGCGTGCACGTACGCGGGGCAGAGTGGACGTCGCCGAGCTGGCGGGCGAGTTCACCGTCACCACCGAGACCATCCGCCGCGACCTCACCACGCTGGAGCGGCACGGGTCGCTCCGCCGCGTGCACGGCGGGGCGATCCCCATCGAGCGGCTGGGTTTCGAACCGGCGTTCACCACGCGGGAAAGCGTGATGACGGCGGAGAAGAAGCGCATCGGCAAGGCGGCGCTGGCGGAACTGCCGTCGGAGGGCGCGATCCTGCTCGACGCCGGCACGACCACCGCGCACCTGGCCGAGGCCCTGCCGATCGACTGCAACCTCACGGTCGTCACGAACTCCGTCAACATCGCGCTGTCGCTGTCCAAGCGCCCCAACCTGACGGTGATGCTGGTCGGCGGCCGGCTGCGGGCCCGCACGCTCGCGTCGGTGGACGCTTGGGCCCTGCACGCGCTGAGCGAGACGTTCGTCGAAGTGGCGTTCATGGCGACCAACGGCCTGTCGGTCGAACGCGGCCTGACCACCCCGGACCCGGCCGAGGCGATGGTCAAGCGCGCCTCGATCGCCGGCGCCCGCCGCGTGGTCCTGCTCGCCGATCACACGAAGGTCGGCAACGACCACTTCGCCCGCTTCGCCGAACTGTCCGAAGTGGACACTTTCATCACCGACGGCGGCATCGATTACACCGTGGCGGCGGAGATCGAGCGTGAAGGCGTCAACGTCCTCACGGCGTGAGGCCGCCCTACCACCGCGCCGGCAGCTCGTACAGTCCGAAGAGGACACCGTCGTGCTTGAAGTTCAGCTCGTCGGCCGGCACCGCCAGGCGCAGCCGCGGGATCCGGGCGAACAGCGTCGTCAGCGCGACCTCCATCTCGAGGCGCGCCAGGTTCTGGCCGATGCACTGGTGGATGCCGTACCCGAAGGCGACGTGGCTGCGCGCGGACCGCGCCGGGCAGAACTCGCCCGGGTCGTCGAACACCGTCCCGTCGTGCCCGGCCGCCAGCCCGAGCGGCGCCACGCCCTCGCCGCGGCGGATGAGCTGGCCCGAGATCTCGAGGTCCTCGGTGGCGACGCGCAGGCTGACGACGTCGGAGATCGAGTAGAACCGCAGCAGCTCCTCGACGACACCCTCGTGCCCGATCCACTGTGGATTCTCCAGCAGCGTGACCACGCCGAGGGACAGCATGTTCGCCGTGGTCTCGTGGCCGGCGACCAGCAGCAGCATCGCGACACCGCGCAGCTCGTCGTCGTCCAACGCGGCGCCGGCCAGCAGCCGGCTGATCAGGTCCTCCCCCGGCTCCGCCCGCTTCGCGGCGATGAGCTCGGTGAGGTAGGTGGTGATCTCGCCGAGCGCGACCTCACGCTGGCGCGCCGTCGAGGCCAGGCTGACCAGGACGCGGGTGCGGGACTCGAAGTGCTCGTGGTCCCCGTAGGGCACGCCCAGCAGCTGGCAGATGACCAGCGAGGGCAGCACGAGGCAGAAAGCGGACACGAGGTCGGCGGCGTTGCCGGCGGCGAGCATCGCGTCGATCCGGTCGTCGACGACCTGCTGGATGCCCGGCCGCAGCTCCCGCACCTTGCGGACGGTGAACTCCGGGATCAGCAGCTTCCGGTAGCGCGTGTGCTCCGGCGCGTCCATCGCGACGAACCACCCGGGGACCGCTTCGGGCGCCCCGCCGGTGGCCGGGAAGCCGGGCAGCGCCGGGTTGGAGCTGAGCCGCGGGTCGGTCAGCGCGGCCCGGACGTCTTCGTGCCGGGTGACGAGCCAGACCAGGTTCCCGCCGGGCAGCATGGTCCGGCACAGCCCGGGCCTCCCGCGCAGCGCGGCGTAGCCGTCGGGCGGGGAGGTCTGGCCGGGCGCGCGCCGGGGGAAGCTCACCACGCCGGATTCCGTGCTCACCATGCGGATTGTTGTACCGCCCGGCTGCCCGCCAAGGCTGCTGCGACGGCGGAAGTCTGCAAGAACCCCTAGTGTCCTGCGCCGGAAATTCGTGAGATATATCGGGCGAGCGAGTCGAGGATCTCTTCGGCAGTCTTCTTCCACACGAACGGCTTGGGGTCCTCGTTCCAGTCCTTGATCCACTCGCGGACGTCC